>JBGAUO010000001.1:0-262357 GCA_044228605.1 Nannocystis sp.
GAGCGGTCGTGTCGTCGTCGCCAACCACGCGGTCACGATCGCCGACCTGCGCGAGGTCCAGGGCGAGCTGCTGCCGGTCCCCGAGGCCACCGAGGACGAGCACCGCCTGGTCGACGAGCTGCGCGAGACGCTGGAGAACATCAACACCAAGAACGTCGACGAGTACTTCCACGACGCGATCGACTTCCGCGACGAGTGCCTGCAGCTGTTCTCACGCGGCTACCTGTCGCTGGCCGAGCGCGCCGCCGCGGAGGGCCTGTTCCACCGCATCCGCGCCAAGGTCGAGAAGATCGTCGAGTCCCTTTCGCACCCGTCCGAGGAGATCACCGACTTCCTCAGCAAGGCGCAGCAGAAGTACCTCGTGAACTTCTCGATCTTCCAGTCGATCCCGGACGCGTGGAGCATCGACCAGGTGTTCCCGGCCGCGCCGCTGTCGCGCCACGCCGAGAAGCCGACCCTGCACGCGCAGATCGTCGACATCACCTGCGACAGCGACGGCTGCGTCGAGACCTTCGCCCACCCCGACGAGAACCTCCCCTACCTGCCGCTGCACGCCCCCGGCGGGCCCGACGAGCGCTACTACCTCGGCTTCTTCATGACCGGCGCCTACCAGGACAGCCTGGCCAACGTGCACAACCTGTTCGGCCGCTGCCACGAGGTCATCCTCCGCAACCCCGACGACGACATGGTCCTCCCGGGCTCCGAGCGCGTCGAGCTGAGCCCCACGCTCACCTTCGAGATCAAGATGGGCGCCACCTGCGAGGACACCCTCTCGGCGATGGACTTCGACGTCGAGCGCATCAACAAGTGGCTGCGCGACCGCCACCTCGCGGTCGAGACGACGCTCGGCGAGTCGTGGGCCATGGGGCTCCTGCAGAGCTACCCGTACCTGTCGCGCTGACGTGCTCGCTCGTACAGGCCCGCCGATCGCGGGCCTGGGCCTCAGGTGTGCGCGACGGCCTCGATCTCGACCTTGAAGTTGAAGGGCAGCCGCGAGACCTCGACACAGGTGCGTGCCGGCACCACGGGGCCCGGGAAGAACTTCCCGTACACGCTATTGAACACCGCGAACTGACCCATATCGGTGATGTACGCCGTCACCTTCAGGACCTTGTCGAGCCCCGAACCAGCCTTCTCGAGCGTGCGTCGCAGGTTGCTGAGCGTCGCGTGTGTCTCGCTGGCCAGGTCTCCGAGGGTGATGCCCAGACCTTCGATGTCGACCGAGGCGTGACCCGACGTGAAGATGAAGCCGTTGTGGTCGCGGTGCCACGAGAAGATCGGCCCGTGCTCGAGCTTGGAGGTGCTGGGGCGAGAAGACATACGCCATCGATCTATAACCCGCACCCGAGGCCCTCGTCACGAGAGCAACGATCGCGGCGGTGCGCCGCGAATTCTATTTAACTTCGCGTTTAACTTGTTGCAGATCCCGGTAGCGGTCGCGCAGGAGATTTTGCCGGGTGGTGCCGCGGAGCTTCACGCCGCGTACGTAGACATCGGTGGGCGCGCTCGATAGTTCGAAGGGGTCGCCGCTCCAGACCACGAGGTTGGCGACCTTGCCGACCGCGACGCTGCCGTGACTGCGCTCGACGCCGTAGGCACGCGCCGGGGCGAGGGTGATGGCGGTGAGGGCCGCCTCCCAGGGGAGGCCGTGGGCGACGGCGATGCCGGCCCCTTGCGGGAGGCTGCGCAGGTTGTGGGTGCCGCCGGGAGCGACCAGCACGACGCTGACGCCGGCCTTGTGGAGCAGGGCGGCGTTGTCGAGGCGAGCGCCCATGCTGTCGAAGTCGCCGGGGATGTTGAGGGTCGGCTCGACGATCACCGGGACCTTCGCGCGGGCCAGCTCGTCGGCGACCTTCCACCCCTCGGCGCCGCCGACGATCGCGATCTTGAGGCCGAAGTCGCGAGCGAGGTCGAGGGCGGCGAGGATGTCGGAGGCGCGGTTCGCCGACAGGGTCAGCACCATCTGCTGCTTGAAGATCGGCTGCAGCGCCTCGAAGTCGAGCGGGTGGGCGGACAGCTCGCGCGACTGGGCGCGATCGTGGGCCGCGCGGCGCGCAGGCCAGCCGCGGGCGTCGCTCAGGACCTCACGCATCTTGGCGAGGGTGGCCGCGCGCGAGCCGGCGTAGGCCTGCCCGAGGTGAGCGGAGATCGCCGCGCGCGGCTGCGCTGCGAGGCCGCGATGGTCGCCGAAGACGAGGTCGATGATCGCCACCTGGCCAGAGATCATGCCGCCGGTCGGGACCACGGCCGCGGAGGTGACACCCTCGATCGCCTGGATCGGGAGGACTGCCGACTCGGCGTTGAGCGACGTGGCGGCCTCGTGGGCGGCGCGGATCGGGTGCTCGCTGGCCTTGCCGTCGTCGCGGGTGCTGCCCTCGAGGTCGATCTCGACGATGCCGAGCTGGGTCTCCGCGGCGAACAGGCCCGGCGTGATCACCTTACCTTTGAGATCGATCGCCATCGACTCGTCGAGCAGCTTGGCGCGCGCCTCGGGCCCGCCGACGATCGTAAACAGGCCGCCGTCCATCGCGATCACCGCCTCCTTGATGACGGTCCCGTCGCCGACGTGCAGCTCGCCGCCGACCAGATAGACGGGGCCAGCGCGGGCCGGGCTGCGAGCCGCGCTGGCTGGCGGGGCCGCGTGGGCGACGGCCGACGACGTGAGGATGCAGGCGAGGGCGAGGTACTTGAGGCTCTTCATGGTGCGCCCTTGCCGTTCACGATGGCGGGGGACGGGGTAGTTTCAAGATCGCCGGGGCGATAGCCGAGCTCGAAGTCGGTGCGAGGCTCGAGCTTGCCGCGGACGTAGACCTGCTCGCCGGAGATCCAGACCTGCTCGGCGACGGTGTAGACGCTGAAGGGACTGCCGCTCCAGACCACGATGTCGGCGAGCTTGCCGGGTTCGAGGGTCCCGGTCTTCTCGTCGACGCCGAGCGCCCACGCCGGGTTGGCGGTGATCCAGCGCAGGGCCTGGTCGTCGCTGACGGGGATGCCCGCGCGGCGGCCGGCGTACATCGCCTTGGCGGCCTCCTGGTTCAGGCGTTGGATCCCGACCGGGCTGTCAGAGTGAATGATCGCGCGCGCGCCGGCCTGGGTGAGCAGGGCCGCGTTCTCGCGGATGCCGTCGAAGGACTCGGCCTTGAAGCCCCACCAATCGGCCCACACCGACGCGGCGGTGCCGGCGGCCGCGAGCTTGTCGGCGATCTTGTAGGCGTCGGTGGCGTGGTGAAAGCTGCGGATCTTGAAGCCGTAGGTGGCCGCGAGGTCGAGCATGATCGCCATCTCGTCGGCGCGATAACAGTGGTTGTGCACCAAGATCTCGCCGCGCAGCACGGCGGCGATCGTCTCGAGCGCGAAGTCGACGGCGGGCGGCTGCGGCTCCTGCTTCTTGTGGTCCTTGGGGTCCTTGCCGTCGCTGTTGTTGTCGTCGTCGTCGCGGTCGTCGACAGGTGCCGGGTCATCCTTCTTGGCCTTCCACTCGGCCAGGTCCTTGCGGTAGCGGACCCAGGTGCGCTGATACTCGCTGGCCTTCTGGAAGGCGTCGCGAAAGCCGGCGACGTTGCCCATGCGGGTGGAGGGGCCGGACTTCTGGCCGTAGACGCGCTTGGGGTTCTCGCCGCAGGCGATCTTGAGGCCCTCGGGGGCGCCGACGAAGCGGGCCTCGGCGACCGAACGAGCGCCGGGATGGAGGCGCACGGTGACAGATCTCCCGCCGAACAGGTTGGCCGAGCCCGGGAGGATCTGCATGGTCGTGATGCCGCCGGCGCGGGCGCGGTCGAGCTGCGGATCTTGGGGAAAGTAGCCGTCGGCGGCCCGCACTCCGGCGGTGTTCGGGGCCGTGGCCTCGTTGCCGTCGCTGTGGCCGGTGAGGCCGGGAGCCGCATAGACGCCGATGTGTGAGTGGGTGTCGATGATGCCGGGGGTCAGCGTCTTGCCGGCGAGGTCGACGATCTTGGCGTCGGGAGGCGCTGCGAGGTCGGGCCCGACGGCGACGATCTGGTTGCCCTCGACCAGCACGTCGGCGCGTTCGTAGAACTTGCCGGCGGCGGTCATCACGGCGCCGCCGCGGAGCAGGGTCTTCTGGCGCGGGCCGCTGGGCTTCGCGGCCGGCGTGTTTTCGCTGGCCGCGACCGTGGGCGGGCTCGGAGCCGGGGTTTGCGGCCGCTTGCCGCAGGCCAGGTGGGCCGGCACGAGCGCGAGGCCGAGGAGCAGCGGGAGGCGGCGCTTCATCACGCCAGCACGCTACGCCAAACCTCGCGCAGCTTGGAAGTTTTTACAGCTCGCAGGTCGCGGCGCGGGCGGATATCCTTCGCGCCCGCATGTCTGTCCTGTCCGTCCGTTCCCTGTGCGTCGCCCTCCTCCTCACGGTCGCCTGTGATTCCGGCAAGAAGCCGGACCCGAACGCCGACGCGACCAAGGCCGACGCGGCGAAGCCCGCAGACCCCTCGGCGACGGCCGCGACCGCGACGACCGCCGCAGTGGTCAAGCCCGTCGGTCCGCCCCCGGCCGGTTCGGCGAGCGGCTGCAGCGGAGCGGCGCTGACCCTGCCCAAGGGCACGGTGGTCGCGCGCATCGACGGCAAGGACATCACGGTGGACGAGCTCGGCGCCGATCTCGAGCGGGCCGAGAAGAGCGCGCTGCGGACCTACTGCCAGGAGGTGAGCAACGCGCGGCAGTCGGTGCTCGACAACCTGCTGCAGCAGAAGCTGCTCACGGCCGCCGCTGCGGCCGAAGGCAAGGAAGTGAGCGCCTTTGTGCAGGCCAAGGTGGAGGCCGAGGTGCCGACGCCGGACGACGCGGCGATCGCCGCGTTCTACGAGGCCAACAAGTCGCCGACGGCTCCGCCGCTCGACGCGGTCAAGGACCAGGTCATCCAGGCGATGAAGGGCGAGGGCGGCGAGAAGGTGCTGACCAAGCTGCTGGACGATCTGAAGGCCAAGGCCAAGGTCGAGCGCATGCTCCCGGACGTGAGCCCGCCGGCGATGGACCTGCCCCGCCCGCCGCACTCGGCCTTCGCCGGCCCCGCGGACGCGATCGTGCAGGTCACCGAGTTCTCGGACTTCGAGTGCCCGTACTGCTCGCGCGCCGCCGAGACCTTGAACGGGCTGAAGGCCAAGTACGCTGGCAAGCCGGTGCAGTTTGTGTTCCGCAACTTCCCGCTGAGCTTCCACCCGAACGCCCGCCCCGCGGCCGAGTACGCCCAGTGCGCACAGGAGCAGGGCAAGTTCTGGGCGATGCACGACGGCATCTTCGCGCGCCAGCGCGAGCTGTCGGCCGATGTGTTGAAGGAGGTCTCCACGCTGGTGGGCCTCGACGCCGGCAAGCTCGAGGCGTGCCTCGCGGGTGGTGCGGTGAAGCAGCAGATCGAGGAGGACATGCAGAAGGCCCAGGAGGTCGGGGTCGGCGGCACGCCGAGCTTCTTCGTCAACGGTCAGACCTTCGGCGGCAACCCCACGGTTGAGGGCCTCAGCCAGGCGATCGACGCCGAGCTGAGCAAGCTTCAGGGTTAGGACGAGCAGCGCGGCGCATGCACCCTGCCTTCCTCCCGCTGCCCCGCCGCTTCCTGTATGCGCTGAAGCCGGCGAGCTGGCCCAAGCTGCTGATCCCGGCGGGACTGGGCCAGGTGCTCGGGGTGCTCAGCGTGGATGCGTGGTCGTGGGGCGGGGCCGCGATCGGGCTCGGCTTCACGGCCCTGGCGCTGGCCTATACGGTGCTGCTCAACGACTGGTTCGACGTCCGCGTCGACGCGATCAAGCGGCAGATGTTCCCCGACGCGGGTGCGCCGAAGACGATCCCCGACGCGATCTTGCACCCGCAGACGGTGCTGCTCGCGGGCATCGGCGCGGGGCTGTGTGCGGCCGCCACGGGGCTGTGTGGCGAGCTCATGCTCGGGCGGGTCGGGCTCGGGCTCGCGGGGGTGCTGTGCCTCGGGCTGTTGCTGCTCTACAGCGCCCCGCCGCTGCGCTTCAACGAGCGTGGGCTCGGTGAGGTTGTCGAGGCGATCGGCGTCGGTGCGCTGCTGCCGTGGTTCAACGCGTACGCGCAGAGCGGTCGGGTCGCGGCGCCGGAGCTGCTGCTGGTGCTGCCAGGGATGGTGGCGCTGGCGCTGGCCTCGGCGATCGCCAGCGGCCTGGCCGACGAGGAGAGCGACCGCGCCGGCGCCAAGTCGACGATCACGACCCAGCTCGGCAACGCTGGGGCCCGCAGCGCCGTCGAGCATTCGGTGATGGCCGGCGCGGTGATGTGGGCGCTGGCCGCCCGCGTCGGTCACGGACTGGTCTCGCCCTTCGCGTTCAGCGCGGCGCTCGTGGTCCTGCTGTGGTTGTGGCGCGGGCTCGCGGCTGCGAGCCCCTACGCGCTCACCAACGCGTTCCCGGCGATCGCCCGCTACAAGCAACAGTTGCACCGAACGATCTGGGGCAGCGTATCGACCCTCGCCCTCGCGCTGCTGCTGCTGCGTCTCCTCGGGGTCGGATGAGGTCGCTACCCGGGCCGGCGCTGGCTCGTCTCGCGGCCTGCGAGCGCGCGCTGGCGCGGCATCGGAGCGCGGGCTGGGTGCGGCGCTCGCTGGCCCCCGGTCGGGAGTTGGCGCGGGAGCTGGTCGAGGTCTGTGGCGCCGCGGCCCGGCCTGGCGACGCCGACGCCACGCTGCTGGCCCTCGCCGACGGCGTCGCCGAGCTGTGCGCGGCGATGATGCACAGCTTCCCCGACAACCTGTGCTGCGACCTCGACCTGGTGGTGGCGCAGGCGCTGCGACGAGCCCGGGCCTGCATCGATCCGGCGGTCGCGGTGCGCGAGCACTTCGCCCAGATGAGCCGCCTGCAGCGCCTGTACGGCGAGGACACGGCGATCCGCTTCCGCTACGTGCACGACTTCCTCTACGGCTTCGACTGGGCCAAGTGGGTCGGGCGTGACCCTGATCTGCGGAGCCACGTCGGGCCCTTCGATCCGGAGTTCCTGGGGCAGCTCGAGCGTCGCGCGCGCGAGTTGACGCTGCTGATCGCCGACGATGACGACGTGTACGGGCAGATCGACCCCGGGTGCAGCCGCAACCCCTTCCCCTTCTCCCGCGAGCCCGCCGACGAGCTGCGCCTGCACCGTGAGCTCGCGGTGCGTGGCCTGGTCCCGGTGGCGGCGTGGGACCCCAACGCGACGGCGAACTGGCGACGACCCTCGGCGGCGCTGCGGGCCGAACGAGCCGCGGCGCTCGGGCTCGCGCGGCCCTGTTGAGCTGGCCTGAGGGACATGTCCCACGGGTCAGCCATCACGCGTCTTCAGCCGCCGGCCTGCTTGCGCTTGAGCTCGGCGACCTTCTTCTCGAGGTCGTCGACCCTGGTGACGGCCTTGTCGTAGTTCTCTTGCACGACCTTGCCGCGCTGGTTGATGCGATCGAGCTCGCTGATCGGCGCGTCCTCTTTTTGCTTCTTCATGCGCTCGAGGAAGGTGGTGCGGGCGACGAGGTTGGCGCGGGCCTCCTCGAGCTTCTTCTCGAAGTGGGCGATCTCGGCGGCGGCGCTCGGGAAGCTGGTGGGCTCTGGTTTGGGTTCGGGGGCCATCGCCAGGCCGTTGGTCGGGGCCATCAGGCCGGGCGTGACTTGCGGCGTGCTGCGCCCCTCGGCCGGGTCGATCGCCCGCGGCTGGATGCCGCGTGCGACACCACCAGGCCCCCCGCCGCCGGCCATGTTGCTGCCCTGCTGCCCGGCGGCGCCGCCCTTGCCCGCGGCGTCGCCCTTGCCCGCAGTGTCGCCGTCAGGCCAGAAGATCAGCAACGCTGCGATGAGGAGGATCGCGCCGCCGATGAGCACGGTGCCAAGCGAGCCCTGGGGCTCGTCCGCGGGGGCGTTCGGAGGGAGCTTGGAGTTGGGCGCGTCAGCCATCGCCCGCAGGTTATAACATGCGTCCGTGAGCACGGAAGACGGCGACATGGAGCAGGCCGGCGAGCTCATCCACATCCCGCTGGTCGTCGACAGCGCCCGTGACGGGTTTCGCCTCGACCGCTTTCTGGCGAGCCGCATCGTTCGCCTGTCGCGCACGCGGATCCAGGAGATCGTGGCCGCCGGCCGGGTCCGCCGGGCCGACACGGGCGAGCTGCTGCTGCGGCCAGGCCAGCGCATGCACACCGGCGAGGCGCTGGTCATCGAGCGCCCGGCGCCCCGTGAGCCCCGCGTCGTCCTCGATTACCGCGAGCTGCACCGCGACCCCGAGCTGTTGGTGCTCGACAAGCCCGCCGGGCTGCCGGTGCACCCGTCGGCCCGCTACCACCGGCATACGCTGACGGCGCTGATGCGCGAGCGGCTCGGCGTGGGCCACGGATGGGAGATGGCGCACCGCCTCGACCGCGAGACCTCGGGGGTGCTGATCTTCGGCCGGCACGGCGGCTCGGCGACCGCGCTCAAGCGCGCCTTCTTCGCGCGCGCGGTGGAGAAGCGCTACTGGGCCCTGGTCACTGGCTGTATCGAAGGACATGTCCGAATCGACATGCCCCTTGGGCCAGCCAAAGACTCGGCGATCCGGATCAAGATGGGCCCCCGGGCGCTGGACGACGGCGGCATGGTGGCGATCACGGAGGTCGTGCCGCTCGCGCATGGCAGCTTTCGCGGCGCGCCGATCACCCTCGTCGAGGCCCGCCCGGAGACCGGTCGCCAGCACCAGATCCGCGTGCACCTGACGGAGATCGGGCACCCGCTGCTCGGCGACAAGCTGTACGGGCTCGACGAGGCGAGGTTCCTCGCGGTCGTCGACGGCGAGCGAGACGGCCAGAGCACCGCGCCGGCGCGCGCGCTGGCCGAGCTCGAGGCGGAGCTCGGCCTCGGCCGCCACGCGCTGCACGCGGTGTCGCTGGGCTTCCCGCACCCGGCTGACGGCCGCCCGGTCCGCTTCACGGCGCCCTGGCCGGCGGACCTGGCGGCGATCATGCCGGCGCCGGAGTGAGCTGTCCGTAGGGACAGGTGTCAACGCGCGAGCTTGGGGCGGGCGCCGGGCTGCAGATCCTCGACGACCTCGCCGAAGATCACCCGCAGCTCGGTGGTCTTGCCGTCCTCGACGTCGATCTTCATCTGCGCCTGGTCGCAGCCGTCGGCGAGCCGCAGGCTGCGGTCGGGCAGGTCGATCTGGAGGACACCGGGCGGGGTGCGGTCGAGGCCGAGGCGGGCCTTGCCGCCGCTCCAGGTCATCGTCCGCGGGCGCGCCTCGAGGTCGCTGCCGGCCGGCAGCTCGAACTGTCGCGCGTGCTCCGGCGGCCTGGTGCGTACGAACCAGACGAACAGCGCGACCCCGACGGCGATGAAGACCGCCACCATCGCTGTGAGTAGCAGGCGCATGCGGCCGCCCTGGCGGTAGCCTTCGAGGCGGCCGAGGTGGTGCACGCCGACCGGCGGGTCGGCCATCAGCTCGTCGTCACGCTCGCGGGGTGGCGGCGGCCCGGGGTTGCGGAGCTCGCCGGCGAGGGGGTCGCTCGCGGGCTCGTCGCGCGTGTTGCCTGGGAGTGGGTCGACGGGCACGGGCTCGAGGGTAAACCATGGCCGCGACGCGGCGCACCTCAGATGAAGGTGCGCTCGTGCGGCAACCAGGTCGGACGGACCTGGGCCCACATGACCTGGGCGACGAGCCCGAGCTTGTTGCTGGCGAGCTGCATGGCGCCGCTGACCTGACGCAGGCGGTCGCGGGTGGGCAGGTGAGCGGCGTGGCGCGCGACGAGGCTCGACTCGATCGCGTAGCGGGCGGCCTTGAGGTACTCGCTGAGGAAGACGGCAGGCCGGCCCTCGGCGCACGACAGCAGGGCCATCGAGCGGACGCGGGCGACCGCGCCGGAGGCCCAGTAGTCGAACAGGGCGCGTTGGATGGCGCGCGCGCCCTCGTTGCCGCCGCGGAAGACCTCGTAGATCGCGTCGGCGAGGGCCTGGCGGGTCGGCACGTAGCGGTCGTGTTCGGCCCGGTAGCGGCGCAGGCTCGAGTCGTCGAGCCAGGCCTCGTGCGCCGGCGCGTCGTGGCGACGGCGGGCCTCCTCACCGAGGCACTCGGCGTCGCGCAGGCCCATGGTCATGCCGCTGGCGGTGATCGGGTGCGAACAGCCGCCAGCGTCGCCGATCAGCGCCAGACCGGGCTGCACCGCGGTGGGCGCGGGCAAGTTGACGGTGGGGGCCATCTCGAACGGGCCCTTGTGGCTGACGATCGCGTCGGCGATCTGGTCGGCGAGCGGGTGCGGCAGGAAGGGCACGAAGGTCTCGAGCAGGAACTCGGCCAGGCGCGCGCCCTTGGCCGGAAGGTTGGCCGGGAGGTCGAGCGTGACGCGATAGACGATGTCGCCGCTCGGATCGCGGGAGATCGGGTAGACGAGCACCGGGCCCCAGGCGCCGAGGATGATGTTGCCCCACGTGGGCGCCGGCAGCCGGGCGTTGCGTAGCTCGAGGCCGACGGTGAAGCCGACGGTCTGGCGCTGGTCGGGGATGCCGGCGAGCTTGCGCACCTGACTGGCCTTACCGTCCGCGCCGACGACGAGGTCGGCGTGGATCTTGACCTGCGCGCCGCCGGGGCCGGAAATCACGACGCCGTTGATGCGATCGCCGCTGCGCAGCAAGTCGACGATGCTCCAGCCCTCGAAGAGTTCGACCTGCGGGGTCCGGGCGACGACCTGTCGCATCGTCCGCACGAGCGTCTTGTGGTGGGCGGCGAGGCCATGCGGGCGCTGATCGGGGATCTCGCCGTAGGGCAGCTCGACGTAGCGGCCGTCGGCGCGCTCGAGCACGGTGAAGCCGTCGACGTCGATCGCGCCGGCGGCCTTGAGCGCGCCGTAAAAACCGAGGTCCTCGAGGATCTGGGCGCCGCGAGGATGGATAAATTCGCCGGCGAAGCGCGGCGAAGATCCGGGGTGGCGATCGATGAGCAAGATCTTGCGGCGCCGTCCATCATCGGCCTGTGCGAGCGCCTGCGCAGCGGCACAGCCGGCGATACCGGCGCCGATGATCACGACGTCGTAGCGATGGGCGGGCGTGGTGGCTGCAGTCGTGGTGGTCATGGATCTCCTGCGCTACGAGAGGACGCGGTGGTTCGGATCGCTAGAGCTGTCCGCCGCGCTCGGCGAACACGGCGAGTGCGAGCGCGACTTCGCGGACGCCGGCGCTCGGGTCATGGCACAGCGGAGTCAAGCCGAGGCCCGGGGTCCATTCGCCGCCGAGGCGCTCGGACAACGCTGCTTCTGCCAGCTCGGGTGGGGCGCTGTCCAACAAGTGGACCAGGTGCCGTGCGGCCCGCTGGGTCTGGATGCACACCGCGCCCTCGAGCGCCATGAGGGCGTGCATCGCCGCCGCTGTGTCGACCGCGCTGCCGAAGCTGCCGTCTTCGCGCTGGCGACCGCGCAGCTGGCGTTCGATCGTCTGTCGCAACGGGTGGGTCGGCGGACACAGGGTCGCGCTGCACAGCCCGAGCTCGCCGAGCGTGGTGAGGTCGAAGCCGGCCATGTCGACGGTGACGCGCTGCCACAACCACTGCACGCCGCGGGCGATGCGGTCGTCGTCGGCCTGGAAGCCGAGCCGGCCGAGCTGGCGCAGGGCGGCCGCGGAGACGCGGACGCGGGCGTTGTCGGTGGGGTTACCGGCGGCGAGCAGCCGGGCGTCGCGCAGCGGGAAGCGGGTCATGAAGACCTCGGACTCGCCGCGTTCGAAGCGGGCGAAGCCGCCGTCGGGCTCCTGCATCGCGAGCAGGACCTCGACGGCGCGGCGCATGGCGGCGCGGGCCTGGCTCTGGTGACGGGACGATTTGGGGAGGGCGTGGAGGGCGTCGAGGACGGCGCAGGTGGAGAGGGTATCGACGTATTTGTCGGCCCCGGCCTCGCAGGGCCAGCCGCCGGCGGGTGCGTTGGTGCGAAGCTGCCACTCGCCGACCTGGCGGATCTCCTCGCCGAGGAGGAATGGCAGCGCAGCCTCCGCAGCGGCGGGAGAACTTGTCGTCGCGCCGACGAGGGCGAGGCGGACCATGCGAGCGAGGGTGGTGAGGGGGGTACAGCTGAGGCCCTGGGCCATCTGCGGGCCGCTCGGCGTGTGCACGAGGCCACGGGCGCGCCGGAGGTACGCGAGGCCGCGGACGATCCGCGGGTCATCGAAGTTGGCGCCGAGGACCCGCAGGGCGATCAGGCTCAGCAGGGTCGGGTGGGCCGCGAACCAGCCACCGTGGGCCTGCTGCGCGGTGACCATCCAGCGCTGCACACGGGCCAGGGCAGCCCGCAGGACCGGCCCGCGCGGGAGCTTGCGGACCAGCTTGACGCCCTGGTCGAAGGCCTGGAGGAGATCGCCGAGCAGACCGGGCTGGACCAGGCGCGGGAGGATCGGCTCACCATCGGGGCGCAGCAGCAGCAGGGTCGCTGCGCTGCTGACGTGGACGCGCGCTGGCGCGCGCGAGAGCAACAGGTAGGGGGTCATCACGCCGCGGGCCCACGGCGAGACACGGCTCGGTGAGAGCCAGGCGACGGTGGGCAGCAGCCACAGCTCGGCCGGCATGGTCGGCAACCAGGCCCACGGGATGTGCCCGGCCATCGCCAGCCACAGGCGGACCTCGATGCTGCCGCGCTGGGCCCCGCCGAGTTCGTGGACGATGCGGCGCGCGCGGACCAGGTGCTCGGCGTCCGGGTCGTCGCCGGACTCGACGAGGGCCCACCAGCCGAGGGCGGTGCGGGAGGGGTCGGGTCGACCGGCGGCGTCGTGCCAGGCCCCGGATGGCTGCTGGGTGGCCCGGATCCACCCGGCGAGGCCATCGCGCTCGGCGCTGCTGAGGTCGTGGAACAGGCGGTCGGCGAGCAGGACCTCGCAGGCGAGCCCGATGTCGGGGACGCTGAGCAGGTAGGGCGGCGTGTCACAGCGAGCGGTGGAAACGGGGGTCTGCTCGCGCCACCAGGTGGCGGCTGCGGTGGCCCGGGCGATCGCCGCGGAGAGGCGGTCCTGGCCCGGCGGGGTCACCCGAATGGGAGAGAGTGCTGGCGGCATATCGCGGAGATCGGCCCAAGGGTGGGCTTTTGACGGGTTTCGAGGCTAACATGCGGCCTGGTCCGCCCTGGGTGACGGCCGTCACAATCAGGCCGGGTCCAGGTACCCCCATCTGCGCTCAGAACGTCGTTATCTGGCGAACTCCGAGCCCCCTGCCGGGCACAAACGGGCGCAGTCCTGGCGGCGCGCGGGGTCGCCACCTGAGATGAAGCGAGAGAGGGAACTTGCGGGAGTCGGCCTCGTTTTGCGATGCTCGGGCGACAATGAACGCAAACGTGCGCGTGCTGCTGCTGATGGCTGGCTGTCTAGCCAGCGGACTGTCGATGACGAGCTGCAAGGAAGAGGAGGTCGAGGAGTTCGGCTTCACCTGCGTCGAGCTGAGCCGGGGCGAGAGTGTCGATGTCGATCCCTTCGCCGGGACCTACAAGATCATCCTCAAGCTCGACTACCTGCCGTGCCTGCAGAACTACTACCTGAACCTGCACCCGGAGCAGCGCCTCAACGGCAAGGACGGGCCCGCCGTGTTCGCCGAGTGGAAGGATCGCCTGTGCAGCGAGGCGATCGATCGCCGCATCGAGTGCGAGGTCGAGGGCTTCGAGCAGACGCTCATGGAGTCCGGCACGACCGCGTACACGATGACCGTCACGTACATCACGCCCGATCCGGGCGGGCTCGAGGGTCGCAAGATCTTGTGGGGACCGGGGCCGCTGCCCGACTTCGCCGAGTGCGAGGCCGGCGACCAGCCGTTTGCCAAGCTCACCACGCAGTCGGGCATCGTCGGGCAGGACAAGACCGGCAAGTCGCTGTGGCAGGCGCAGTCCTTCAGCGACGAGACGGGCATCATGAAGCTGACCGGCGGCGGGTGCATTCAGGTTCAAGCCAAGCCGGTCAACTGACCGTGCTCGTGGGCGTCCTGCTCGCGGCCTGCAACCCGCCGGTCCGCGAGTCGGTCGGTGTGCCGGCAGCGCCCGAGCACGCGCCTGGCCCGACCTGCGTGGCGACGCCGGACACCGCCGTGGCGCAGGTCGCCGGCCTGCCCTGTCCGTGGGCGCTCGTCCCCGGCGAAGGGCCGACGCTGTGGCTGCGCAGCGGCAACTCGGCGGACAGCCGCAGCCTGAGCGTGGTGGTGCCGGAGGCGTGTGCCGGTCGCTGCGACTTCACGGGCACCGGCAGCACGCTCGGGCCGGTGCTGCTGGCGACGCACCGCGAGCCGGGGAGCGAGCAGGTCGACGCGGCCTTCGTGGGCGCCGCGCTGGGTGGTGAGGTGGTGCGCTTCGCACCGCTGTGGTTTGGCCTGGCGGCGCGGGGCGACAGCACGACGCTGGGACCGAGCCACACGCTGGCGCCGTGGGTGTGTGGCGAAGCTCTGGTGCTGGCAGTCGAAGGACGCCTGCCGACCAGCGAAGCGGAGGAGCCGGTGGCCGGCCTGCTGAACGCGGCGGGTGTCTACACGCTTCGAGGTGACGAGCTGCAGCGCAGCGACCCGGCGCCGTCGCTGCGAGGATGCACACGGGTGCCAGTGGAGCTGCCATGATGGACCGTGGGACGAGCTGTCCTGAGGGACATGTTGATTTGCCCGTCGTCGCGCGCGACCTGGCGATCACCTTCGCGGGCGGGGGCAGCCGATCGTTTTATCAGGTGGGGCTGCTCGACCGTTGGGGCGAGCGGCTGCGTTCGCGGCTGGTCGCGGTCGCAGGTGTGAGCGCGGGGGCCTGCACGGCGGCGGTATGGCTGGCGGGGCGAACCGAGGCGACACGAGCCTATTGGCACTGGCGGCGGCGCGACGTGCACTCGAACTTCGAGTGGCGGCGGCTGCTGCGAGGCGAGCGGCCGACGCCCCAGGGTCCGGTGTACCGCGACAGCATGGTGCACGCGTTCCGCGAGGGCGGGCTCGAGGCGCTGCGCGCCTGCGAGGTGCCCGTGCTGATGGTGGTCGCCGAGCCGCCACGGAGGATCTCCCCGCTGGCGAGCATGTTGATCGGCTACGGCGCCTACATGGCCGAGAAGCAGCTGCGGCCGGGCATGCTGCATCCGAGCGTGGGACGCCGGATCGGCTTCGTGCCGAAGGTCTTCGACGCGCGCCGCTGCGAGAGCGCCGAGGAGGTGGCCGACCTGATCCTCGCGTCGTCGGCGACGCCGCCGTTCACGCCGTTCGGGCGCTTCCGCGGCGAGCGCTACCTCGACGGCGGCATGGTCGACAACGTGCCGGCCTTCGCCGCCGAGCAAGTCACCGGGGTCACGCGCAACCTGGTGCTGCTGACCCGGCCCTACCCGCCGCAGAGCCTCGGCCCGCGCGGGGCCAGGCTGTACCTCGCGCCGAGCCGGACCACGCCGGTGAGCTGCTGGGACTACACGAGCAGCGAGCGGGTCGAGGCCACGGTGGCGATGGGTCGCGCCGAGGCCACGCTGCACGCGGAGCAGCTCGAGCGATTCCTGGGCTGTCCCTCGGGACAGCTGCCGTACGACCGCTCGCGGCGCCCCACGTGAGGCCAACGACACGCCGGTGCTGCGGCCGGCGACCGCAACAGCCGGAGCTCGCTACACGCCGGTGCTGCGGCCGGGGATCGCCAGCGGGATGTAGGGGATGCGCTGCTCGGCGGGGAGCTGGCCGCCGTGCACCCAGCGGTAGGTCAGCCAGCGCTCGAGCACGGACTGGGTGTAGGCGCGGGTCTCGTCGAAGGGGATGGCCTCGATGAAGAGGTCGAAGTCCCACGACTTGCGGCGCTCGAGCCAGCGGTCGACCGCGCCAGCGCCGGCGTTGTAGCTGGGGATCGCCAGCGGGACCGCGGCGTCCTCGCCCCCGTAGCGGCGCACGAGGTTGCCGAGATAACGGGTGCCGAGGTCGAGGTTGAGGGCGGGCTGGTAGAGGTTCTCGGGGTTGAAGTCGGCGAGGCCGACCTGGCGGGCGAGGTCCGCCGCGGTGGCCGGCATGAGCTGGATGAGGCCGCGGGCGCCGGCCTTGGAGGTGACGCCGGGGTCGAACACGCTCTCGGTCTGCATGATCGCGAAGGCGAGGAAGGGCGGGACCTGATGTTTGGCCTCGTCGGCGCGGACGAGCTCGCCGAAGGCCAGCGGGTGGGCGATCTGCCACAGCTCGCGCAGCTGACCGACCGGCGGGTTGCTCCGCCAGCCGGTGCCGAGGCCGCCGAGCAGGCGCTGCGACTCGGCGTAGAGACCCGCCTGCACGAGCACGGCGGCCGCGGGCCAGCCGGCGATTCCAGCCTCACCGAGCTCCTCGCCGGCGGCCTCGCCGAGCCCGAGGCGCGCGAGCAGCTGGGCCCGCTGGGCCGCCGGGGTCGCCGGCAGCTCGAGCTGGACCGCGACGCCGGCCGACTCGCGCTCGAGCACAGCGACGCCCTTCGCCAGCGCGTCGTCGCCGACGTCGCGCAGGCGCGAGAGGGTCTGCAGGCCGGCGTAGCTGAGCGGGCCGACGCTGAGGGCGTCGAGCCAGGCGGCGACGGCGGCTTCGGTGTGACCCTGGCGCTGGAGGGCGCGGCCGCGGAAGTAGTGCAGCTTGGCGCGCTCGCGCAGGTCCAGCTTGGCGCCGCTGGCGAGGCCCTCGTCGGTGAGAGTGAGGGCGTCGACGACGCGGTCCTGCGTGAATGCGAGGACGACGAGGCGGCGGCGGGCCTCGCCAGCCATGTCGCCGGCGGGGATGTCCTTGAGGACACGTTCGTAGGCGGCGCGCTCGCGGGGGTGATCCTCGCGCTCGGCCCAGGACTCGCCGGCGAGGACGAGGGCGTCGTCGGCGTAGGAGTGGCCGCCGAACTCGTCGGCGATCGCGGAGAACTGTTTGGCGGCGTCCTCGTAGTGGGCCTCGGCGTAGCGGCCGCGGCCGGCCTGGTAGAGCGACTTGACGAGGGTGTCCTGGTGGCCCGACCCGGCGCGGCGGCAGGCGGTCGCGGCTTGATCGAAGACCGGTCGCGACTTGGGTCGCTTGCGCTGCTTGAAGATCGCGCTGCCCTTGAGGAAGAGGGCCTCGCAGCGGTCGCCGTCGGCGAGCGCGGGCAAGCCGAGGAAGTCGTCGGCGTCGTGGATCACCCCGGTGAAGCGGCTGCGGGCCAGGGCGTCGCGCATGCGCGCGAGGCTGCGCTGGCGCACGGCCTCACGCGCCTCGGCGAAGGACTTGTGCACGCCGAGGCGCTGCTCGAGCGGGCCGATCCGCTGGGCCGCCTCTTCACCGTAGTCGCTGAGCGGGACGTCGAGGGCGAGACGCTCGTACAATCCCAGCGCCTTCTGCAGATCCTCGCGCGCGTCGGAGGCGACCAGCAAACGGGCCAGCTTGGCGCGGACCTCATGGCGCCGCGGGGAGTCACCGGGGCGCTGAAGGAAGCGATCGTAGAGTGCGACGGCGCCGGTGGGGTCGTCGCCCCGGGCCATCGCGTCGGCGGTGATGATGATCGCGGCGCCAGCGAGCGCAGTGTTGTCGGCGTTCTGCGCCAGGTCACCCACGGCCGCGAGGGCGCGCGCCGGATCGCTCGCGTCGAGCCAGGCCTGGGCCTCGAGCAAGCGCAGGCGGGCGCCCACGCCGGCGAGCGCGGGGGCGCCGCGGGCCTCGGCAAAGCGGGCGGCTGCATCCGCGTAGCGTTGCAGGCGAACATCCTCGAGGCCGCGCAACCACTGGGCCGCGCCGCGGTCGTCGGGGCTCAGGTCCGTGCGAGCGAGCAGTTCATCGAGGAGGGCGACGGCGGCGACGTGATCCTGGCGCTCGCGGGCGAGGATGGCGTCGCGCCCGGGGCCACGGGCAAACCAGAGACGGCGGCCAGGTTCGGCGATCGGTGCGTCCTCGGCCGCGGGTGTCGCGGGCGACTCCACGGCGGCGGTGTAGAGCGGCGGGGTCTCGCCACGACAGGCAGCGGCCGCCGCTGCGAGCAAGACGAGGTAGACCGAGGCGCAGCGAGCAGACATGGAGATCTCCCGAAAATGCGAAGGCAGAGACGAGAACAGCTCAGACCAGGCGGGTCGGCTCGTTCTCTGGGTCGTAGATCTCGACCCGGTTGCCGCTGCGTCGAGCCACCACGAGCGCCGAGGCGGAGGCCATGAGCAAGGCGCTGGCGGTTGGCTCATGCAGGAGAGCCAGGTCGGCGACGCCGATACTGACGGTGATCCGCAGTGGGCCGGAGGCGGAGCTGAAGTTGTGGTCGGCGAGGGTGGCGTGGACGCGCAGGGCGGCTCTCGCCGCCCGCATCACGTCGACATCGCGGCACACATGGACGAACTCGTCGCCGTTGCGAGCGACGAGGTCGTCGCTGCGGGTGATCTCGAGGACGCGGCGAGCGAGCTCGCGGTGGACCTGGTCGAGCGTGCCCTGACCATGGGCGTCGACGATCGCCTGCGAGTGATCGATGGCGAACATCGTGAGCGCGAGCGGCTTGCCATGGCGAAGGGCCATCGCGACGTCGCTCTCCAGGCGGTTCTCGAGGTAGTTGCGGCTAAACAGACCGGTCAGGCGATCGCGCAGCGTCGACTCGTACAGGTCGCGCTGGAGGTCGTCGTCGCTGTCCTCGTTGAAGGTGAAGCGCAGGACGCTGGCGGCGCCGAGTTGGATCTTGTCGCCCTCACGCAACGGATAGCGGTCGACCCGCTCGCCGTTGGCGAAGGTTCCGTTGGTCGAGCCGGCGTCAGAGAGGTAGTACACGCCCCTGTCGACCGTAACGGCGGCATGGGTGCGGGAGATTCCCTCATCGTTGATGCGCACCGTCGCGGTGAGGCCACGCCCGATGGTCGTGTAGTGCGGATCGAGCTCGACCATCTCGCCCATGCGATCGCCCGCGAGCACAACGACAAAAGCTCGGCTTGGCCCCCCGCTGCCTTCCGAGGGGAGCTTTGGGAGTGACGAGGTCACGGTATCGTGGCTGTTGGCGGCGATGCCTGGTCATGTAACCCCGGCCGGTCAGGCCATGCAACATTGCCGCGCAGACGTGTTGCGGGCGCCAGTGAGCGCTCGGCCTGGCGCGGATCCCTGGACTTGCGCGGCGCGAGGCCCTGGTCCATAGTGGCCCTTCGCCTTGGGAGCCCGTCGCTCCCTGGACGAGTCTGCTACTCGCAGTCTTTCCCGCCCGCGAGGGCGCCAACGGGGGTGTCACGGTTTCGACGGGGGTTCTGAACGTGAGGATCGCGTGCCGGGGCTGCTCACATAGCCACGCCAAAATATGTGGGAATCACAGCTGCCAACGATGGCAACTACGGCCGTATGGCCATCGCCGCCTAACCCGCGGTGACATCTCTGCCCAAGGCGCTTCAGTAGGGACAGGGGTGTAATCACAGAAGCTAGCAGGTGCGTACGCCTCGGGCGCGCCGGCGAGAATCAAGGGGATCGGTTGAGGGAGGGCCTGTCGATGGGCATACCCAGGACCTAAACCTGAACCTGAGATGGTTTGGGACAAATTCATCGGCTACGCACGTAGTGGTCCCACCTGATGGCTTTCGGACCCGGGTTCAACTCCCGGCGCCTCCATCCCAAAACAGAAGCCCAGAGCATGGTCTCGCGGCTTCGACCGCCTCGTCGGCAGGGCGCCGTGCCCTGGACGAGGCGGCTCTTTTTAACGTGTGTCACTCGATGCCGTCGATGCAGTCGGCCACGGCGAAGATCGCCTGGTCCTCGAGGTCATCGGGGTCGAACGCGGACTCGTCCAGCGCCTGGGCGTCCTCGGGCAGGAGGGCGATGCGGCGATAGCCCTGGCCCGAGCGCATACGCGGCGAACGAACCACGTACACGCGGCCGCGTGAGGCGTAGTAGACGCGCAGTTCGTCAGCATAGAAGCCGTCGCGCACGGTGACGAGTGCGAAGTCATCCCCGTAGACGTTGGCGTCGCCGGTGAGCGACCGAGGCTTCGGCTTGTGGCGTACACCCTGGGCCTGCTCGAACCTGGCGAACTCTCTGATCTCGAGCTGACGCTCGTTGCCGTCGTGTGCGCGCATCGATACCCCTCCTCCGACTACAAACTCCATTAAAGCGGCGGGTCGGCCGGTCAGGTCAAGCGCGGATCTCCAGGCTGCGCGCGCGCGCAGGACTGGGCGCAGACTGTGGATAACCTGCGCGCGCTCGCGGGAGAACAGTGCTCCGCGGGCACAAGCAGCGCCGCAGCGCCGGGCTTCGCGTCTGTGGACAGGATCCCGAACATGGTTGCGGCCGCACAGGGATGCGCGCAAGTACGCATCAAATTTTATCGGATTGGACTGGGCCCGCGGGCCGGTGGCGCGGGCGCGGACCTGGGGGGCGCACACGATCAGGCGGGAGGCGCGTTCCCTTGCTGCCTGTTAGGACATGACCGCACAGGCATGTCCTTAGAGCCAGGCTCTTCTGGCGCTCACCCGAGCTCGATGCGGACGAGCGCGACGAGACGTGCCAGGGCTCGTTCGATGACCTCCGTGTCAGCGTGACGGAGGATCGCGTATCCCTCGCCCTCGTAGGACTCGGCGCGCGCCTGGCCGACTTGCGGGAGCTTGGCCTCGACAACGAGCGGGCCGAGCTCCTTCTGCGCCTGCTCGAGGCCATGGATCTTGACCACCCGACGCATGGCCCGCGGATCGCCGCCCTGGCCGCGGAAGAACGCAGCGCCGGCGGCGAACTTGCGCCGCGGCGGATCGAAGACCTCGTGAACGACCAGCCGTGCCCACAGGCGGTAGAAATCTACGTCGTGCGCGTAGGAGTTGATCGACATGATCTGCGCGCCCGGTGGACGAGCACCGACCTCGGAGATAGCGACCGGACCGGTGTCGGCGCGATCGCGGCGAAACCATTCCATGTGGCTGATGCCGGTGCGCATACCAAGGGCCTCGAGCGCGGCGTGGGCGTAGGGACGCACGGCCTGGGTGTCGCTGGTCTCGGCCTCACGCGGCAGGAGAACGGTCCACTGGATCCACGGGTTCTCGAGCACGTGCAGCGGCGCCGGGTTGTAGCGCGTGGACGAGTCCCATACGGCACGGCCGCGGATGCTGACGGTCTCGAAGGAGCGCTCGAGGCCGGTGACAAACTCCTCGGCGACGGCCGGGTGCTCCGGGGAAGGACGCAGGGCTCGGAGTGCCTCCTCGAGGGTGTGGGCATCGGTGACGCGGAAGGTGCCCTTGGCAGCAGCGGCGTCTGGCGGCTTGACGATCATCGGGAAGCCGACCTCGCGGGCGAACACCCAGCCCTCCGCGGCCGAATTGAGGCGCTTATGGCGGGCGCAGGGGACCCCGGCTGCGCGCAGCACGTCCTTCATCCGCGCCTTGTCGCGGAAGTTGCGAGCGACGGACTCACCGATGCCATCGACGCCAAAATGGTCGCGCAGCTGGCCGAGCTGGACCTGCAATTGCTCGAGAGTGCCGAGGATGCGGTCGATACCGCCGAGCTGCTTGCCCACCGAGGCGACCGCGGGCGCGAGTTGCTGCACGTCGAGGGCGTCGGCGACCCGGTAGTGAGCTGCGAGCCGCTGACGCAGCTCGGCCGGCAAGGAGTCGGATGCCTCCTGCGTGATGAGTCCGAGTTGGACTTCGGGGAGCTCGGCCACGGCGCTGATGAAGCGCGCGGTGGCGGTCATGTTGAAGGGGGCGATGAAGACGACGCGGACCATGGGCGGCTCTCGGGGCTTCTCGCGCGCCGTCCATGCGCGCGGCGTGTGAACGCCGGGGGCGTCGGGGTTAGAGCGTGACGGCTACAGCATCTTAGAGAGGTACTTGGGGAGCATCTCACGCCAGGTGGGCCAGTCGTGATCGTGATGGAGGCCCCAGAGGTCAACGCGGTTGGGGATGCCACGCTTGCCAAGGGCAGAGGCGGCTCCCCACGAGTTGCGCGGGGTCTCCCAGCGGCCCTCGCCACAGGCGAAGACGACAAAACGCTGGCGCAGGCGCTCGAGCTGAGGGCCATCTCCGAGATACGGGAGGAAATGGACTGGCGAGGCGTGATGGAAGTCGACCGGGTGGTGGCCGTCCATCCAGCCGGTGAGATCGAAGGTGCCGCTCATGCAGATCGCTACCTTGAAAGCCTCAGGGTGGCGGCAGATCGACATCAACGCGTTGAAGGCCCCGAGCGAAGCGCCCGCCGTGTAGAGCTCGATGTTGGGGCTGCGGCAGTCGCTGCGGATCGCCGGCAACAGCTCGTTGAAGACATAGCCGTCGAACTGGTTCTGAACCCAGGCTTTGTGACGGGCGCTGAGCCCCTTGTCGATCCACGCCTGGCCGGCGATCGAGTCCGGCGAGTAGACCTTGAGCCTGCCGGCGTCGATCAGCGGACTCAGGGCGCGGATCATCAGCATCCGTTCGCACTCCTCGGCGTCGCCGCCCGCTGTCGGGAACAGCAGCAGCGGCGCGCCGTAGTGCCCGAAGCGGGCGTAGCTGACCTCCTGGCGGAGACGCGGGGAGTACCAGGTTGCGCGCACCTTCTCCATGTCGCTTAGTTCTTGGCCCGACCGGACTTTTTGTTGTTGTTCGCGGGCTTGCCCGCAGGCTTGACCGCGACGGGGGTTGCAGCGGGCGCCGGAGCGGTGACGGGCTCAGGGGCGACCGGTTCGGGGACCAGGGTGAAGATGGCCTCCGGGATGGTGGCGTCGAGCGAGTCGGCTGGTGGCGCGGCGGCCTCGGGCTCGGCGGGCTTGAGGCTGTTGAGGCGATCGGTCTCGGTCTTGCGCCAAAACTGCACCAGCCCCCAAAAGTGCTCGGTGAAGCGATGGATCTCGTGCTGCGGGAACAGGGCGGTGACCTTCTGACGGACGTAGCCCTTGGCGACATCGGTGCCGAAGAACTCGAGGGCGACCTCATCGAGGTGCGACAGGTGCTTGGCGCAGAACTCGTTGAAGCGCTCGGTGTCCATGCGCTCGTTGGCGATCTTCGCGTAACCCTTGAGGCGCTCGCGGTAGGGGAGATCCTTCTTGGCGATGGCGAAGAAGGGGTCCCAGCTGAGGTTCGGCGACTTCTCGCGCTTGGTGGCCGCGCAGAAGATGGCCCAGCGGACCATGTTCTTGACCAGGTCCGGGAAGTGGTAGTGCAGCGAGGTCACCTGGAAGTCGGGACAGGCGTTGGCGAAGTCGATCGGGTGGAAGACGCCGTCCTTGCGCAGGGACTCGCAGGAGTTGAACTCCCAGCCGAAGAACGCGTTGATCGTGAGACAGGTGTCGGTGAGGACCGACCACTCCTCGCCGTCGACGAAGAAGAAGTCGACTTTGTAGCGGTCGTGCAGCGGGGCGGCGGGGTCGTACTTGACGATGTGGACCTGCGGGCCGATGCCGATGGCGCGAACGAAGAGATCGAAGGGGTCGACGGCCTTTTGCAGGTGCATGACCCGCTTGCCGGACTCCTCGTAGGCGCGGCGCAGCTGCTGCGGATTGTCGATGCGAGAGACGCCGACCCAGGCGCCGCCGTCGTAAGGCTTCATGAAGAACGGGTAGCCGAGGCGCTCGCCGATCTCCTCGAGCTCCCACTTGCGGCCATAACGCTCCATCGTGGGGTGGACATCGGGGTTGTCGGTGATCCGCTCTTTGGGCGGGATCATCCACGTCTCCGGGATCGGCATCCCCAGCTTCATCATGGCGCAGTACGTGGAGTGCTTCTCCATCGACTGCAACGACCACGGGTTGTTGAGGACGTAGAGGCCGTCCATGATGACGGCCTTCTTGATCCACTCGCGGCTGGTGTGGAACCAGTGGGTGAGACGGTCGAGGACGACGTCGTAGCGGACCGGCTGACGCAGGTAGTACGGGTCGATGGTGACCCGTTCGACGTGGAAGTCGACGGCGTCCCCGCCGATGGGGAGGCTGAGGTTCAGCCGCTTGACGATCTCCTCGAAGCAGCCGGGCCAGCAGATGTCGGCGCCGAGCGACAGACCGATGTTGCGCGTGACGTTCGCCATGAAGAATGGGGTCCTTCCCGCCGGGACTATCGGCGAAGTGGGCTCAATTTGGCAAGTGAAAGCCGTGCAAGCCGGATCACTCGTAAACCATCCACAGCGGCCCGGGGAATAGCCAGGACAGCCCGCTGCGCAGGCGGTCACGCCAGTTCTCCCAGTTGTGTCCGTCGCGGGCCTCTTCGTAGCGGACATCCATGCCGGTGCCCTGTAGCACCGGCACCATGGTCCGGTTCTCGTAGATCAGCGACTCGTAGGTGCCGCACGACAGGTAGACCTTCTCCGAGGGCTTGCCAGGGCTGTCGCGGAAGGCGTTGACGAAATTCACGACCTTGGCGAAGGTCGGCCCGCGCTTGCTCTCGCCGATGTCGGTGAAGGCGAAGCTCCCCGACTGGAGGAGCAGGCGTCCGAAGGTGCCAGGGTATCGCCAGGCGGTCGCCAGCGCTGCGACGCCGCCGAAGCTCGCGCCCATGAGACAACGAGACGCGGGCGCCTCGTAAAGCGGGAACTTGGCCTGCATCTCCGGGAGGAGTTGCTCCGCGATGAAGGCGGAGTGGGCGGCGTTGTTGGGGTACTCGCTGAGCCGGTCACCAGGGTGGGTCAGCGCGACGATCAGCGGGGCGACCTCGAGGCGGTGGATGAGGTTGTCGAGCACCGTCTGCAGGCTGGCGTAGCGCATGTAGTCCCCGCCGTCGTGCACGATAAGGAGAGGATAGCGGCGAGACTCGCGGAATCGCGCCGGCAGGTAGACGGAGACGCGGCGGGGCCCACCGAGGGTCGTCTCGGCGAACAACATCTCCTTGATCGTACCCTTGCGGGCGTCGGCATCTGGCTCGGTCCAGTCGGGCCGCTCGTAGCCCTTGCCGTGAGCCACCGAGTTGGCGCCAAAGGGGTCGTGGGCGAGATTTGGGTTCAGAGGATCGCGAATCCACTGGCGCCGGTCGGCCTGGACGATCTCCAACTTGTACTCGACGCGAGACTGCGGCGGGATCTCGAGCGTGTGGTGCCAGAGGTCGGTGCCCACGACGCGCTCGAAGGGTTGCGACGAGGCGAGGCCGAACACCCAGTGGCGCAGGTTCACGGCGTCAGCGGGGCCGTGGTAGACGAAGGTGGCCTGGCGGCCCTCGACGATGGGGAAGGCGTGGGCCGCGATGAAGGCGGCGATCGCAGCCTCGTCGGGGGGACCCTTGGACAGGAAGGTCTGGATCGCGGACTTCATGGGATGGACGCGGTGACGAGGTGGCCGTCGCTGCACAGCTGGTAGGTGCCCGGGCCGCTGAACCAGCGCGCGCCGTCGAAGCGGATCCAGTTGCGGTCGTCGAGGGCGTAGCAGGCGGCAGTGGCGTGGCGACGGGCAAATACGGAGATGCGCGCGTGGTCGTTGAGGAGCAGACGTCGGCGGGCGTGGGGGAGGACGACGACGTTCGGGAACAGGCCGAGGCCAGGCCCAAGCATCTCGGCATTACCGCGGCCCTGTGGCGGGCTGTCGTGGAACAGGACGATGCGATCAGAGACAACCATCGCGCCGGCCGACCAGGCCATGATCGGGACCTCGGGGCGGGCGGCGAGGCGGCCACGGAAGTCGAACATGCGCATGCGATTGTAGAGCACTGCTACGTGGCCGCCGGCGATCGCCACAGCGCTGCACTCCGCAAGGATCGCGTCGATCTCGGCCAGTTGGCGACGTACCGCCAGGCGCTGCAGCGGCTTGGTTCTGTGTTCGAATTCCTCCTCGATCTGGCGGACCTTGCTGACATGGTGGGCATCGAGGAGGCGCAAGGCCTGTAGCGCCTCCTCAAGCTCCGACTCGATGAGATCTCGCGGGGCTGTGGCCTGCTGGACCCGGCGTGCCGCCTTGAGGGTGCTGGCGAGGCGCAGGCGGTAGAGGTCTTGCAGGCTGCGGAGGCGATCCTGTTTCGCCCGGTGCGCAGCGAAGAAATCCGGGTCGTCGCGGAACACCGCCTCGCCGCGGGCGTGCAACATGAGGTTGACAGAGCGGTTGCCCAGGGCGGCGCACAACTCCTGGTCCTCGGCCTCGCGCTCCTGCCAGCCAGCAGTGATGGCGGCGATCTTGCGGCCGTCGGCGGCGTCGACCTTGAGGATCTCCAAGGCCTCGCCGACGATGGGATGCAGGCGCTGGGGGCCCAGCAGCATGCCCACGGTCATGGATCTGTCCCTTCCCGTGCAGCCGTGGTAGGAGCGCAATAGGCTGCCCCGAGGGTAGGAAACGCATCATGCATATCTTGTTCGTCGCCCCGCACTTCCCCTCTTACCAGAGGCACTTTGTCCGCGCCATGCACTCCGTCGGCGCCAAGGTGACGGGCATCGGTGAAGCATCGCTTGCACACATCGACAGCGAACTCAAGAGCTGGATGGTGGGCTACGAGCAGGTGCCATCGGTGTGCGACGAGCAGGCGATGCTCGACGCGGTGCGACGGGTGCAGCGACGCCGCTACGTCGACCGCCTCGAGACGACGATCGAGGCCCACATCCTGCCGACCGCCGCGGTCCGCGAGGCCACGGGGATCCCCGGCCTGTCGGTCAAAGCCGCGGTGCTGTGCCGGGACAAGCCGCAGATGAAGGAACACCTGCGCACACATGGGATCCCCTGCGCAGCCTCGGACGGCATCGCCTCCGTCGATGAAGCGATCGCCTTCGTGCGCAAAGTCGGCTACCCGATCATCATCAAGCCGCGGGCCGGCGCCGGGGCGTCGGGCACGAGCCGCTGTGACAACGACGGACAGCTGGCCGCAGCGCTCAAGGAGGCCGGGGTCGACAAGGGTCAGTCGGTGGCGATCGAGGAGTTCATCGAGGGCCACGAGGGCTTCTACGACACCATGTCGGTCGACGGCACGCCGGTGATGGAGTTCGTGTCGCACTACTACCCGAACGTCCTCGACGCGATGCGCAACCGCTGGATCTCGCCGTACATCGTGTCGACCAACCGCCTGGATGCATCCGGCTACGACGCGCTCAAGGAGCTCGGCCGTCGGGTGATCACCACGATGGGACTCGGGACCACGGCGACCCACATGGAGTGGTTCTACGGGCCCAAGGGGCTCAAGTTCTCGGAGATCGGGGCTCGCCCGCCCGGCGTCGGACAGTGGGACGTGTACGCCTCGGGCAACGACATCGATATCTACCGTGAATGGGCCAACGCGATCGTGCACGGCCGCATCGAGCGTCGACCCTCGCGCCGCTTCGCCTCCGGCATCATCGCCCTGCGACCCGACCGCGACGGCCGCATCGTCGGCTATGAGGGCGTCGAGGAGGTTCAGCGCCGCTTCGGCGAGTACGTCACCAAGGCCCACCTCCCGCCCGCGGGCACGCCGACGCAGCCGATCGAGGCCGGGTACATGGCCAACGCGTGGATCCAGATGCGTCACCCCGACTACGACACCATGCGAGAGATCTTCGAGATCATCGCGCGCACCGTCCGCGTGCGCGCCGGTTGACGCCTGTCTCGAAGCACATGTCCCGAAGTACCTGGCCTGAGAGCCACCCAGGAGCAAGCCCCATGAAAGTCCTCTTTATCTCCCCGCACTACCCGGAAGAGATGCAAGACTTCACGCGCGGCCTCGCCGAGGTCGGCGCGCAGGTGTACGGCGTCGGCGACACGCCGCGCGGCAGCCTCCCGGCCAAAGTGCAGCGGCACATCCGCGACTACCTTCAAGTACCGGGCCTGTTTCAAGAGGACGACGCGCTTGCCCGCATCGTCGCGGCGGCGCGTAGGCTGCAGATCGACCGCGTCGAGTGCCTGTGGGAGCCATGCATCGTGCTGGCGGCGCGCGTACGCGAGGCCCTGGGCCTGCCAGGAATGTTGCCAGACGTGGCGATCGGCTTCCGCGATAAACCGATCATGAAGGAGCGAGTCGCAGCGGCCGGGCTGCGAGTGCCACGCTTCGCGCGCGTGAGCACGGCCGCCGAGGCCCTCGCAGCCGCTGAGGCGATCGGGTACCCAGTGATCGTCAAGCCGATCGCTGGCGCCGGCACGGCGGACACCTATCGAGCCGACGATCCAGCGGAGCTACGCGGCGTCCTCGGCGCGGTCGGACACCACGCCGAGATGAACCTCGAGGAGTTTATCGACGGCGAAGAATTCACCTACGACACGGTGTGCATCGACGGCGCGCCAGTGTTTGAGAGCGTCGCCCAATACCACCCGAAGCCGCTTGAAGGCCGCAACAACGAGTGGATCACGCCAGCACAGATCGTGTTTCGTGACCCGTACCAGCCGGCCCTGCGCGACGGGATCGAACTCGGTCGCGGCGTGCTCAAGGCGCTCGGGATGGACACCGGCTTCACCCACATGGAGTGGTACCGCAAGCCAGACGGCGAAGTGGTCTTCGGGGAGATCGGCGCGCGCTCGCCAGGCGGCAAGCTCGTCGACCAGATGAACTTTGCGAACGACTTCGATCTCTACCGAGAGTGGGCCCGCACGGTCTGTTGGCGCAGCTTCGATGCACGGCCGCACCGCCGCTACCACGTCGCCGCCCTCTTCAAGCGCGCGGAGGGCCAGGGCCGCATTCGTCGCGTCGAGGGCGTCGACGAGATCCGCAGCCGCCTCGGCGACAGCTTGGTCGTGTCGGACATCCTGCCGATCGGCCACCCACGCCGCGATTGGAAGCAGACGCTGCTGTCGGACGGATTCATGATCCTCCGCCACCCGGAGTATCGTGAGTGCATGGCGCGCATGAACTTCGCGATCAACCACCTGCGGATCTGGGCCGGCTGATCGCCCGATGCGTCAATGATGTCGACCGTCCGGGCCAGGGCCCGGCGGGACTTTGATCGGGTCGGTGCCAAACAGGCGCTCGTGCTTCGCATCGATGTGGCACCCCATGCAGCTGGCGACCCGACCGGCAGAGGTCACGGTCTTTCCGTCCGCAGCGATGGTCCCATAGACCCAGCCAGCGTCAGTCTCAGCGACCGGTTTCTTCGGCTTGAACACGACGTAGAGGCCCATCGGCTCGCCGGGAAAGAAGCGCTTGCCCTCGTGCTCGGCGGGCAGCAAGCCGCCACCGACACCAAGGCCCTGCTCGCCCGCGGCCTCGACCGGCCGGAAAGCCTCCTTGACGACGACCTGTGTGAGACCGACCAGGCCAGGATGTTCGGGCCCGGGTGAGAAGCTCTTGGGGGCGCCGTAGGCGACGGGGTCCTTGGCGTACAGGGTGTAGAGCTTGCGGCCATGGGTCGACTCGTCACCGCTGGCGCTGATGCGCGCACGGGCCGGCTGCGGCATCGCGCACAGGGTCGGGGCCCAGCGCATCTGATCGTCGACGCGGCCCCAATCACTGTAGTGCGCGGCGATCTCCTGCAGGGTCGCGTGCCACCGCGGGTCATTGGCCTCGGGGGCGGGGGCCACGTCGGAGCTCGCCACGGGTCCAGCCGCGACAGCCGGGGACGCGACGGGCTCGCTCGGTGCCATCGCAGCCACGGACACAGGAGGGCTCGGTGCTTCATTGCGCGCGGGTTCGGGCGCGCATGCAGTCAGCACTAGGACGAGACAGAGCGGACGCTCGAGCATCAGACGATGCTAGAGCGCCCCGCTGGGCTTGTCAGCCGCGGTCCGATGCTTTTACAAAGGACTGACGTGGGCTGGGCGACCGGATACATCGAGCGATTGCTGCAAGGCGAGACGGTGAGCTTTCGTCCACGCGGGCACAGCATGCGCGGCAAAGTCGACAACGGCGCGCTGGTCACGGTGGAGCCAGTGGGCGAGCGCGCACTCGCTGTCGGCGACATCGTGCTGTGCAAGGTGAACGGGCAGCAGTACCTGCACCTGGTCAAGGCGATCCGCGGGCCGAGCTTTCAGATCGGCAACAACCGCGGGGGGATCAATGGATGGATCTCCCGCGCAGGGATCTACGGCGTGCTGGTCCGCGTGGAGCCGTAACCCCGGGCCTGTCCCGAAGGTCAGTCGGCCTTGACGCCCGCGGCGGCCGCATGGGCCCGGTCGGCGACCCATTTCGACAGCGCTCGCAGCGGCTCGGCCCGCACACCGAACTGAGCCGCAAGCGCGTCACACTCGCCGACCAGTGCGTCCACCCTGGCCAAGGCTTGCAGGCGCAGAGCCTTCTGATCGTCGTCGAGAATGTCATCGGCGTGCTGGAAGGCGATGCCGAATTTCAGGCCCCAGGCCTCAAGGTCGCGCACCTGCGACGCAGAGCCACCACCACAGAGGGCGCCCATCGCCCCAGCGGCCGCATAGAGGGCGCCCGTCTTGAGAGCATGCACCCGCTCGAGCAGGTCGAGGGCGTGGATGTCCTGGCCGTGCTCGATGTCGAGGGCCTGACCGCCGACCATCCCATGGATTCCGGCGTGATAGGCGAGTCGTGTCATCGCAGCAGCGATGCGATCGCCGGGGATCGAGGCCACGCCAAGCTCCGTCGCCCCGCTGCCGAGGACCTCAAAGGCGCGGGTGAGCAATGCATCACCGATGAGGATCGCCTGGGCGTGACCAAACGCGACGTGCACGGTCGGCCGGCCCCGGCGCTCGAGGTCATTGTCCATCGCCGGAAGGTCGTCGTGGACCAACGAGTAGGCATGGGTCATCTCCAGCGCGCAGCTGGCTGGCAACGCAGCCGCGACGGTGCCACCGACGGCCTCACAGGCGGCGATCGTGATCATCGGGCGCATACGCTTGCCGCCCTGCAGCACGGCGTAGCTCATGCCCTCCTTGAGTCGCCCCGGGTCGCCGTCCCCGCCCACCACGGGTAGCGCCCGCGTGAGCGCCTCGTCGGCCTGGCGGCGACGATCGTTGAGATAGGCCTTCAAGTCAAACGCTGTCGTCGTCATTGTCATCACCCTCGTCGGCTACATCATCGTGGGCGCCCGAAAAGGGCACGGTGCCATCGCTACCCTCGAGCAGCATCTCGACCCGCTGCTCGACTGCATCGAGGAGTTGACCGCCCTGGCGAGCGAGCCGAACCCCGTCCTCGAAGCGCTTGAGGGCGCTCTCCAACGGCAAGTCGCCCGCCTCAAGCTCCGCGACTACCCGCTCGAGCTCACCGAGGACCTGATCGATCGCCGGCGAGGCCGCTCGGGCGTCCTCGCTCGACTTGCCACGACGGCGAGGTGCGGGGGGTGAGGCAGGGGTCGCCATGCGCGGCGGACTATAAGGGTTCGGTTTCACCCTCGCAACGCTTGCCGCAGAGCGTGGAGCGCGTTACGGTCCCCCCGATGCACGATCGGCGGCACCACTCGGACGGGACCGACGTCGAGGCCTTGATGGGTCAGTTTCACGCATATTTGGCGAAGAAGCAGCTCAAGTCAACGCGTCAGCGCGACCTCATCGCTCAGAAGTTCTTCAGCACCGACGGCCACATGAGCATCGAAGAGCTGCTGCAACTCAGCCGCTCCGAGAACCCGCGGATCGGCTACGCGACGGTTTATCGCACCCTCAAACTGCTCACCGAGTGTGGCCTCGCAGCCCTGCGCCGCTTCGGCGACGGCCAGACGATGTACGAGACTGCGGGCGACACCGAACACCATGACCACCTGATCTGCATCGAGTGCCGGCACGTCCTCGAGTTCCAGAACAGCGACATCGAGATGGAGCAGGAGCGGGTCGCTCGCAGCTTCGGCTTCAACCTTGTACGACATCGCCTCGAGCTGTACGGCCTGTGCCCGCGCGCACGCGGCATCAAGGGTGGCTGGTGCCCGTCAGATGAGGCGGCGCAGCGCAGCAAGGCCGACTAGACTGGCCGAGCTCCCCGGTTCACGGATCGGTTCATGGCTCCATCCCCGCCTCCCTTGTTCCTACTGGCCGACCTCGGCCCGACCTGGCCCGACTGGCAGGCGTGGTGGCAGACCGGCGCGATGTTGTTGTGCCTCAGCGTCGCTGTCGCCTGGCTCACCGCACGCTGGCTGATCCGTCGCCGGAGCAGCTGCGCCGGAGATTGCAGCCGCTGTGTGGCACACGGCGCGGAAACTCGGAACAGCGCCGGGCCCGGTGCGGGTGCTTGCGGTCACAAGCACGACGGCCCGGGGATCCGCTCGGCAAGCCTTCGGGTGCTCCCGGGGGCGAATCTTCCTCGTTCGAGCGACGTCTAGCGCGCCACTCGCCGACCCTCACCGCTGACCTTCACTCGCTGATTCGGAGTCTTGTATGCGCCCTGTCATGATCGTCCTGTCCCTGTCCCTCGCTCTGACCTCCGCCTGCGCGGGTGGAATCGGCGGCAGCTTCCGCGGCAACGGCACCCAGGCCAAGCCGGTGCCAGTCTCCAAGGTGCGGACTGTCGCGTCCAAGGACGCGATGACTGCCGGCTACATCGAGCTCGGCATCGCCAAAGGCACCGCCCCCACCGCACAGCAGGCGGTCGACCAGGCCAAGATCCACTGCGCCCAACATGGCGGCACCTACCTGATCATGAATGTCGAGCCGTTCCAGTCAGGCAGCAACTTCCAGGTTGACGCCAGCTGCGCAACGGACGGCCCGGCCAAGTAGATCGACCGCTGCTCCTCCGCCTGAGGAACTGAGGCGTCCCGCATGGCGGGGCGCCTCTCTGCGTTTTTACGCGGATTCGTCTGTCCCGAACGACGATCTCTGACCTTCAGGAGCGGCGGCGGCTGGCCTCTGTGGCCTCATCTTCACGGCGAGCGTGCTCCATCAGCAGGTAGGTGACCGAGGTCGGCTCGATCTGACCGCCCTCGGCCTCGCTGCCCGCCGGCAAGGCGAAAAATTCGAACTGACCGCTGGCCCAGCCGAGCAACTCGAACACTCGCTCGTGCGGATGCCTGGCCCGATCGCCGAGGTTCTTCACGTCCCGCAGGACGCCGCTGATAATGCGCAACACAGCGTGGTCGTCGCCGTTGTCGAGACGAAGATCGCCGGTCTTCTTCTCCGCCTCGAGGAAGGACAACACGCTGCCGAGGCGAACGTGATGCAGATCGCCTCGTAGGCCACGACTCTCCACAGCGGGGTTCGGGTTTCCGGCGCGACGCGCCAACACGCCTTGGATGCGAGCGATGATCTCGTCAGCGGGAAGGGTCTTCGGCAGGTAGTCGTCGACGCCCATGCGGTAGCCCTGCAAGCGAGACATGTCGTCGCTGAGCGCAGTCAGAAACACGATCGGGATATGAGCCAGCTTCTTGCGGGCACGGGCCATCCGCAGCAACGTCCAGCCGTCCATCTCCGGCATCTCGACGTCTGTGAGGACGAGGTCAGGCTCCTGCTTCAGCGCTGCGGACATCGCCAACAGGCCGTTGTCCGCGGTGGTGACATTGATGCCGCGAGCCTTCAGCGCCGCGCTCAACTCGCTGCGGACGCTCGGCGAGTCATCGACGAGCAGCACGTTGATCGGCTTGTGCGGCGCCGACTCGCTGGCCGCCGGGGTGGCGTCGACGAGGACCGAGTTCACGCAGAGGCCGAGGATCTTGTCCTGCTCGGTGGTGAAGTTGACCAGCTTGATGAGGGTGCCTTTGCCCCCATCGGCCCCAGGGTCGCTGACGCTGCCGCTGAGGTACAAGATGGCCCGATTCGGCAGGCTCAACTTGATGCGGACCACCTGTTCCACGCCGAGGTTTCGAACGCCGGGCAGCATCAAGAAGCCACGCCGCAGGTTGTCCGTGTACTCGACCAGAAAGTCGTCGTAGGATTCGAAGCGAACGCCGAACGTGGCGATCTTGGCTTGTTTGGGCTGCTCAGCCATTCCCGGCCTGTATCCTACGGATTTTGCCGCGGGGATCCAACGACCGTCTTCAGGTGCCCCCAATTTCGGATAGTATCCCCGCCGTGAACAAACCGCGCCTCGGACGCTCGAGTCCAACCACTGCCGCTTCTGGCACGGGCTCAGTGGCGAACGCAGGGACAGGCACAGGAGGGACCCTGGTGACGATGCTGTGGGTCGCCGTGGTGTTCACTTCTGTGCTGGTCCTCCCGGTAGCGCTGTGGTGCAACTTTTCGCTCGCGCGTGTCGCCCAAATCGACCCTTACACCAACACGGTTTGGCTTGGGTTACTGAGCGTGATCGTCACCTTGGCGATGCCAATGGGGCTGGCTGTGTGGAAGTATGGGAGCGATCCGCGGCGACTGTGGGCCACCACGGCGTGGTTGCCACTGACCTGGAATGTCTCCGAGATGCTGCTATTGACGCAGATCGCGCCGCAAGCGCTGGTGACCGCCCTACGCTCGCAGGACAATTGGATGGCGCAGATCGCCGGTGACGACCACCTGGCAACGCGCATGGCGAGCGCGATTGGGCATGCGATCGCCGACCAGATCGACCCGCCCGAGGACGTGCCTGCGGTCGAGCCCCCGACGCCGGCCCCGCTGCGAGCTGTGTCGGCCACGGAGATCGCTGTCCCCTTCACGGCCACCGGCAACGCGATCCTGATGAACATCGAGCTGCGCGGACCCGCTGGACGCACCGTGCTTCCCTACCTCTTCGACACCGGCGCCTCGTTCACGACGGTCAACACCAAGACCGCAGAGAAGCTCGGCCTCGAGGTGCCAGACAACGCCCCCACCCTGCAGTTCAACACCGCCAGCGGCCCACGGGAGAGCCGGATGGTGTACCTGCCCGGCCTACGACTCGGTGACACGGTGCTCGAGGGCTTGCTGGTATCGGTCTGTGACGGCTGCGTGAACGAGCGAACGGAGGGACTGCTCGGCCTCAACGTGATGCGCGAATTCTTCGTGCAGATGGACTACCAGGCCGAGCGCATGCACCTGATTCCGCGCCAACACGAGGGCAAGCCCAACCGCGCCTATGACATCGGGCCGACCCTGAAGATCGACGTCGAGGGCACCCCCGAGATCTGGCTCGGCAGGATCCGGTGGATCCTCCTGGTCGAGAATCGCAGCACGGTCGCCATCGAGGGAGTGATCCCCGAGGTCCAATTCTCCAACGGCCAGCGCATGCGCGGCGCGCCGATCGAGCGCATCGAACCTGGCAAGTCCGGACGCTCTCTGGTTGAGGGCAAGACCGACGGACAGGGTGCCACTCGCAAGTCCGCAGACGACAAGAATGAGCTCGGCTTCACGTTGACGGTGGCAGAGGCCTATTGGTGATGCTGGGTGAAGTCGGGGAGCCCTCCGCTCGTTGGCCATACATCATCGCGGTGCTGATCCCGCTGGCGATCCTCGTCTACTGGCTCGGCAACTTCCGGTTGCAACGGCAACTATCCGCGCGCAACACCGAGCCCCGCGGACGTCGTGAACCCAGCGCGCGCAGGCGAGACGACCCGCAGTTCTCGGCGATGGTCGGGCGCATGCTGCAACGTGGCCTGGCCTCGCCCATCGCCACGGCGCCGGAGGGCCCGGTGCTGATCCGCGGCGTCTTGGCGGCTGCAGACGGCAGCCTCGGAGGCGCGCCAGGGCGCGAGTGCGTATGGCGCAATCGCAGCGGGGCCGGTCCAGACACCGCGGTAGCAGTCGAGATGGTGACGGTGGCCGACGCCACCGGCCGCGTCACCCTCGAGAATCTGGCCTCGGCCAACGTAGTGGCCCCGGAGGACCGAATCGGGCCGCACCGAAGCGCCTGTGTCCTCTTGCTCGGCGACGAGGTCGAGGTCGTGGGGCGGCTCAAACACGAGCGCTTCGGGCAAGATCCCGACCCGACGCACCTCGTTTACGGCACACTCGGTGCTGACGGCAGCCTGCACGTCCGCGTGTGCAAGCGCGAGCCAACCACACAAGACGCTCTCTCCGAATCTCAAGCGGCCAATCCCGCGGCAACAACACCGCCAGGCCAACCACCGTCAGGAACAACCACCTCATGAAGCGCACACTGCTCTGCCTCACCGCCTTCGCCCTGCTTGGCGCCTGCAAGAAGACCCCGGAAACCACGAAGCCCGACGACACGAAGACGGGCGACACGGGCGCTGCGACCGATCCCGCCGGCGGCGACACGACCGCCCCTGGCGTACCGCAGGAGCCCGATCCGGCGGCGATCGCCGAGGCCCGCGACCAATACATGCTCGGCAACTTCGACAAGGCAAAGGAGATCTTGGAGCCGCTGACCGCCGACCTGAAGACACGGCAACAGCTCCGCGCCTCGGGGTTGAGCGCCGGATGGCTCGCGCTGTCGGTGGTCGAGCCGGTCGCCGAGAACGCCAAGGAGCCGGCCGAACACGCGGTGGCGATGGGCGAGCAGACCGGCGACAAGGAGGTGCAGATCGTCGCCAAGCTGGCGCTCGGCGCCTACCAGCTCGGCATCGACGACGACACCAACGCGGCAACTACGTTCGAGGCGGCGTACAAGCTGCAGAGCGACGGCCCGAACGCCGGACTGGCCCTGGTCATGTACGGCGAGGCCAAGATCAACATGGCCTTCGGCGGCGAGGACAAGGACCAACTCGCCAACCCCGGCGAGCTTGACTCCGCCGCCTCGACCTTCGTCAAGGCGCAGCGTGCCGCCGCAGCCCCGGGCAACGAACTGATCGCGGCGCGGGCCTTCGAGGGCCTGGCGTCGGTCGCCAACTACAAGAAGAACTTCAAGGAGGCCTGCACCCACGCCGACGAGGCCCTCAAGATCTACACGGCCAAGAGCGCCGGCCTGGCCCTAACCGACCGCATCTCGGCGATCAAGGACGCCGCGAATTGCGGGGCTGCCCCGGCGCCAGCTGCCAAGGCCAAGGCCAAGTAATCGGGTTTGGCCCCCCAGGGGGCCTTGTGCCCGCGGGCCCATTCGCGCGACAACCATGGCCGCCATGGAGTCGCACGACCCCTACCTGAACCACTGGGCCGACCAGGCCGCCGCCAAGACCCTCGCTGCCCACCCCGAGGCGCAGCGCATCACCGTCGCCGCTGGCATCACCCCCTCTGGCGTCGTCCACGTGGGCAACTTCCGCGAGGTGATGACGGTCGACCTGGTCTACCGCGCGCTGCGAGACCGCGGCGCGGAGGTGCGCTTCATCTACTCGTGGGACGACTTCGACGTGTTCCGCAAGGTGCCCGCGGACCTGCCCAAGCGCGAGCTGCTCACGACTCACCTCGGACGCAGCATCGTCGACGTACCCGACCCGTGGGATCAACACGACAGCTACGCGTCGCACCACATCGCCCAGTTCGAGCGCAGCCTGGAGCCGCTCGGCATCCGGCCAGAGTTCATCCGGCAGTCGGCGCAGTACCGCAAGGGGACCTACGCGGTCGGTATCCAGAAGGCGCTGCAAGGAGCGGGCAAGATCCGCGAGATCTTGAACCGCGTGCGCGAGCAGACCACCGCCCACTCGCGCGTCGAGGACGAGTGGTTGCCGCTGTCGGGCTTCTGCGACGAATGCGGCCGCGACAAGCTGCGCTTCCGCGTGATCGACGAGTGGCGGGTCCACTACAACTGCGAGCGATGCGGCCACGAACGGGACGTCGACCTGCGCGAGGGCGGTAACCTCAAGCTCCCGTGGCGCATCGACTGGCCGATGCGCTGGGCCCACGAGGGTGTCTGCTTCGAACCCGGCGGCAAGGACCACAGCACGGCGGGCGGCAGCTACGACACGGCAAAGGACATCGTCCGCGAGATCTACGGCTACCGCGCCCCGGAGTACGTCGGCTACGACTTCGTGCGGATCAAGGGCAACGCCGGCAAGATCTCGAGCTCGAAGGGCGGCGTGATCACGGTGGCCGATTGCCTCGAGGTCTACGAGCCCGCAGTGCTGCGCTGGATCTTCGTCTCCTATCGACCCAACACCGAGTTCCAGATCAGCTTCGACGTCGATGTCATCGCTCTCTACGAGGGCTACGATCGCCTGCGCCGGGTCGCCTATGGGCTGGAGGAGGCCAAGGATGAAGGGAAGAAGCTCGCTGCCCAACGCACGCTCCAGCTGGCGAGCGTCGACCATCATCGGATCGCCGACGGCGAGGTGATGCCGTTCATCCCCGGCTTTCGCCACCTCAGCATGATCTTGCAGATCTTCGAGGGGAACGTGGCCCAGACGGTGAACCACTACAAGCTCGCAGGGCTGGTGAAGACCGACGCCGAGCGAGCTCAATGCGCCGCGCGGGCCCGCTGCGTGAAGAACTGGCTCGAGAAGTTCGCCCCCGAGGAGTTCCTGTTCCTCATCCGCAAGACACCCAAGACCCGGGTGCTGTCTGCGGACGAGGCGACGTGCATGCGCCGCATCGTGGGTGTGCTGCAAGCCAACGCAGAGCTCGACGAGGACGGACTCGTACCGACGATGAAGACCCTGACCGCGGGCACTCCGCTCGACAACAAGACCTTCTTGCCGGTTGTCTACGATCTACTCATCGACCGCGACAAGGGGCCGAAGCTGACGACGCTGATCACGGCGATGGGGATCCCCCGTGCGCTCGAATTGCTGGCGCCGAGCGTCGAGTGACGCCGCGAGTCAGCCCTCCACCACATCGCGCACGATGTCGGTCAGCCAGGCGCTGAGCGCAGCGGCATCGTCGTCGGCCAGGCCCTGTACCCACGCGACGTGGTCGGTGTAGGGCGCCGTCGCTTGAAGCACCAGCGGGCACGGATGTTCGCGGCGCAGCCCGGGCGGCGGAGCATCCACGTGACGTTCGCGCAGGAAGGCAGCGTAGCGAGCCTGGCGCTCCGAGAGGCAGAGATCGAGGGTCGTCAGCGCCTCGCGCGTAACGACACAGATGTGCTCGTGCGCCCCGCTCTCGGGCACGCGCCGCAGCCGGACCTCCGAGTACCAGGCGCGCAAGGCCAGCAGCTCGGCGATGTAGCGGATGTTGTGGGCAGCACGCGATTCGACCGGATCGATGGCACCGTGGGGGAAGGGCCGCTCGCGCTCGCGCAGGGTCTGGATGACCAACCTGTCCTCGGGGACATCTCGACGCAGCACCTGGCCAGCACCCGCGACCGCGCCAAAACCGACCTGACGCGGGCCTATCATGCCGCCGCTGCCACCGAGGAAGATCCGCCGGGCGCGCAACAGGACACCGCGCGGGACGTCACCAAGGAGCGAGGGTGTGGCCTTATCACCGCGCGCTCCCCACGGGGTGTAGTTGAAGTGGATGTAGCCGCTACCAACCTCCGAGTGGTCCTGACGCGAGCTGCCGCCAGCCATCAGGAGATCACAGAAATTCACCAGCGAGCCGATGGTCACGAAGGGCAGGAGGATCGAGTGCTTGAGACCTACAGCGTGGGCGGTGCTGGCCTCCTCCTCGAGAAGCGTGCCCTCGCGCAGGTGAGCGGCCGAACCCGCGGAGGCGCCGCGCAGCAGGACGGCGTTGCTGGCGTAGCCACCGTCGATACGCGCGCGCTCGCCGAGCACGCAGTCGATCGCCGTGACCGGACCCTCGCGCCCGAGCTCGGCGTGCGGGCCCAAGAAGCTCCGTGCGCCGCACAGACGAGTGCCCGGATGTAAGATTGCGCCGGCGTGGATCCGCTCGGGCAGCACGGCGGCATCCACGTAGGTCTGCCGCGGATCGACAACAATCACCCCGCGAGCCAGCAGCTCGGCGAGACGACGCTCCTGCACCGCGGCCATGAAGGCGAGCTCACTCATGCGGTCCTCCCCGACGACGCTCGCGGCGGGTCTACCACGAAGGCGATCGCAGGGGGCTCCACCGAACGCGGCCAGTTGCGCTACCCTGGGCGGCGATGAACGAGCGGGCCAAACTCACGGATCAAGAGCTGCGCGATGCGGCTGCCGAGGCCGGCATCTCGCCCGAGGAGCTGCGCCAGGCGCTGTCACAGCGATCTGGCGGCAACCCGGGCACCGCGCTTGCGACGTCCACGGGCTCCGCCGTGCAAGGCTACTCGGCACAGACCCAGCTCGCGCTCTCGCCTGACCACGCGGTCGAGGGCGTACGCGCGGCGATCGCCCGCCAGGTCGGCCACCGCGGCCACCGCCAGGGCAACGGCGACATTGACATCCTCGACGACCGCACGGGCATGCTCTACCGCATCCACGGCAGCTCCGACGGCCAGGGCGGCGCCCTCGTCCAGGTCCGCAGTGAGCGCACCGGTTCGAGCCTCGCGCTCGCCGCAGTGATGTTCACGACGGTCGCGCTCGGCGTGACCGTGCTGGGCTTCCTGCTCTCTTCGCTGATGATGTGGCTGGGGCTCGCCCTCCTGGTCGCGGGCGGGGCCGGGGTGCTGCTGGCCGGGGGGCGCGTGGCGGGAGCCCAGCGCCAGGCCGAGCTGGTGGTCGCGCAGGCGCTGGTCGAGGCCGAGGAGGCGGCCCCGCTGGCGACCCCGCGGGCGTTGCCGCCGGAGTGAGCAGCTGGCATCGTCCCCCGGTGGCGGATGAGCCCCCGAAGAGCTGGATCACGGCCGAGGGCCTCAAGAAGCTACGCGATGAGCTCGAGTTCCTGTGGAAGGTCGAGCGCCCACGGGTCACCAACGAGGTCTCGACCGCGGCTGCCCTTGGGGACAGGTCGGAGAACGCCGAGTACATCTACGGCAAGCGCCGACTGCGAGAGATCGACAAGCGTCTCGAGTTCTTGTCAAAGAAGCTCGACAACCTCAAGGTGTTCACCGCGCCGCGGGTCGCACCCGACAAGGTGACCTTCGGCGCCTGGGTCACGCTCGAGGACGAGGACGGTGCCACAGTGCACTACCAACTGGTCGGCGCCGAGGAGTTCGACGTCAGCGTCGGCAAGATCAGCGTAGCCTCGCCGGTCGGCAAGGCCCTGCTCGGCAAGGACGAAGGCGACGACGTCACAGTCGAGCGCCCGCGCGGCCGGGCCATCTTCACCATCATGGCGATCAGCTATACACGACCCGCAGGCGCGCCCACGGGGCGCGAGGAAGCCCAATGATCCGATGACCAGCACGCCCTCTCTCTCCGGCAAGACCCTCTTCATCAGCGGCGCCAGCCGTGGCATCGGCCTCGCCATCGGCCTCCGCGCCGCGCGCGACGGTGCCAACGTCGTCATCGCCGCCAAGACCACCGAGCCCCATCCCAAGCTGCCCGGCACGATCTACACCGCAGCCGCAGAGATCGAGGCTGCCGGCGGCAAGGCCCTGCCGCTGATGGTCGACATCCGCGAGGAAGCCCAGGTGCTCGCCGCGGTGGCGAAGACGGTCGAGACCTTCGGCGGCATCGACATCCTCATCAACAACGCCAGCGCGATCAGCCTGACCGGTACGCTCGCCACGCCGATGAAGCGCTACGATCTGATGCACAGCATCAACACTCGCGGCACCTACCTGTGCTCGCAGGCGTGCCTGCCCGAGCTGCTGAAGGCCGCGAACCCGCACATCCTGAACCTGTCACCGCCGCTCAACATGAAGGCGCACTGGTTCCAGAACCACGTCGCTTACACGATGGCGAAGTTCGGGATGAGCATGTGCGTGCTCGGCATGGCGGCTGAGTTCGCTGACGAGGGTGTGGCGGTGAATGCCCTGTGGCCGCGCACAGCGATCGCCACCTCCGCGATCAACCTGATCGGCGGCCCGACCATGATGGCCGGCTGCCGCACCGTCGACATCATGTCCGACGCAGCCCACCTGATCCTCACTCGCGAGAGCCGCAAGTGCACCGGCAACTTCTTCCTCGACGAGGATCTCCTACGTGAGGCGGGGATGACGGACTTCGAGAAATACCTCGTGACCCCGGGGACCACACCGATCCCCGACTTCTTTGTCGACTAGCGCAGCGACTCGGCGCCAACGATCTGCTCACGGGCGCGGGTGCGCATGTCCTCGATCGCCCGCAGGATCGCCTCGGGCGTGCAGGGGATGGTGAGGCGAGGCTCGAGGGCAGCCGCGCCGAAGCCGGCGATCGCGTGACGTAGGGCCGCGATCACCGAGATCGCCAACATGAGGGGCGGCTCGCCGACGGCCTTGCTGCCGTGGACGACAGTGTCCTGCGCGGCATGAGTGAGCAAGTCGACGCGGAAGTCCTCCGGAGCGTCGCCGACGGCGGGGATCTTGTATGTCGAGGGGCCGTGGGTGAGGAGCACACCGCGGCGATCCGACACGAGCTCCTCGCAGGTCAGCCAGCCGAGGCCCTGCACGTAGCCGCCCTCGACCTGCCCGCGGTCGATGCTGGGGAGCAGCGACTGGCCCACGTCCTGCAGGATATCGACACGCACGACGCGATGTTCACCGGTGAGGCCAGAGACCTCGACCTCGGTGAGTGCAGCCCCGAAGGCAAAGTAGTGGAAGGGTTTGCCACGGCCGGCCTCGCGATCGTAGACGATGCCCGGCGTGGCGTAATAGCCGGTCGCGCTGAGAGCGATGCGGCGAGCCCAGGCGACGCGCGTAAGCTCGGCGAAAGATACTTCGCGGCCGCCGGGTTCGAACACGCGACCCTCGGCGAAACAAACACGCTGGGGGTCGCTGGCGCCGATCAGCTCGGCGGCCAGTGGGCGCAGGCGCTCGCGGATCTCCACGCAGGCGCGCTGAACGGCCGCCCCGTTGAGGTCCGAGCCGCTCGAGGCCGCTGTCGCGGAAGTGTTGGGGACCTTGTCGGTCGCGGTCGGCATGACGCGGATCTGCGGCTCGCGCACGCCGAGTTCGTGGGCGCAGATTGCCAGCATCTTGCTATGCAGGCCCTGGCCCATCTCGGTGCCGCCGTGGTTTAGCTGCACGCTGCCATCGGTGTAAACCAGCACCAAGGCGCCGGCCTGGTTGAGCACGGCGTTGGTGAAGGAGATGCCAAACTTGATCGGCATGAAACCGAGGCCGCGCTTGACCAGCGGCGAGCGAAGGTTAAACGCGTCGATCTCGGCCCGCCGCGCCGTGTAGTCGGCACTGTGCAACAACTCCCTGTGGATCCGCGGCAGGCGGCAATCCTCGACATCCTGGTAGTACGGGGTGAGCCGGCGCTGGCGTAGCAGCGGCAGCTCGGCGGGCGCGAATGGGCCCACCGGCAGGTCGACAGCACCACCATCGAGCGCATCGACGCCGTAGTAGTTGCGTCGGCGGATCTCTGCAGGGTCGACGCCCAGGTGCTCGCTCGCGCGGGTCAGTACGTCCTCGATCACGAGCATTCCTTGGGGACCACCGAAGCCGCGGAATGCCGTGTTGGAGGCGGTATTGGTGCGCACAGCCCGGCCCTCAAAAGCCAGGTTTGGGATGTAATAGCTGTTGTCGAGGTGGAACAGCGCGCGGTCGAGGATCGCCGGGGTGAGGTCGGTGCTCCAGCCGCCGTCGGCGAAGGCGAAGACCTCGAGCGCGGTGATGCGACCATCGGCGGTGAAGCCTGCCCGGTAGCGCGACCAGAACGGGTGACGCTTGCCGGTCATCGTCATGTCCTGGTCGCGGTTTAGCCAGACCTTGACCGGGCGCGCGAGGTGACGCGCGGCGAGGGCGGCGAGCACGGCGAAGTGGGTCGCCTGCGACTCCTTGCCGCCGAAACCGCCGCCCATACGCGGGACCTGGACCACGATCCGACTGCGATCGCAGGCGAGGATCTCCGCCGCGGCGGCCTGGATCTCGCTGGGATGCTGCGTAGACGATTGGATCTCGAGGCTGCCGTCCTCACCCGGGATCGCCAGAGCGGCGTGGGTCTCGAGGTAGAAATGATCCTGACCACCGCTGGCGAGCTCGCCCTCGAGGCGCAGGGAGGCCGCACTGAGCGCGGCCTCGACGTCACCACGTCGCATTCGGTGCGGAGTTCCGAGAAAGGAGTCCGCCGCGATCGCGTCGGAGATCGAAAGCAGCGCCGGGCGCTCCTCAACCGCGATCTCGAGCTTCGCGGCCGCCGCCCGGCAGGCCGCGAGCGTCTCGCCGACGACCAGGGCGATGAGCTGGCCGACGGCGTTGAGCTGATCGTCCGCCAGCAACGGCTCGTCGTGCACGATCGGCCCGATACGGTTGTGACCGGGGATGTCGGCGGCCAGCAGCACCGCGTGTACACCGGGCATTGCGAGAGCCGCGTCGCGACCGACGGAGAGCAGCCGCCCGCAAGCGATCGGAGACCCGACCGGGAGACCGACCAGGAGACCCGGCGGTCGCGGGAGGTCGTCGACGTAACGCGCGGCCCCCGAGACATGACCGTGAGCGCTCTCGTGATGAGAGGGGTGATGTAAGGTCACGGCACGACCTCCAGGTGCACCGTACCAGATGGCCTTTGGGACAGCTTGGGCCTGGCCTCTTGCTGAGTCTCGAGAACGAAGCCGCGGACCAGGTTCGCGGCGACCGTGCCGCGGTACCAGGCAGAGCCGCGCAGGTCGTCGATCGGCCGGAAGTCGTGGGCGAGGGCAGGAAGCGCAGCCTCGACCTGGGCGAGCGACCAACTGCCTCCGAGCAAGGCGGCCTCGAGATGGCGGGCCCGGGCAGGCGTGGCCGCCATGCCGCCGTAGGCGAGGCGGATGTCGATGACACGGCCTGCCGGGTCGAGCTCGACGTAACAGCCGGCAGCGACGGTGCTGATGTCGAGCTCGCGCCTCTTCGACACTTTGTAGGCTGCGACGCGGGCGTTGACGGGCAACTCGGGCAGCTCGATGGCAGCGAGGATCTCCCCGAGATGCAGCGCCGTCTTGCGATACGCGAGGAAAAAATCGACCAGCGGGACTCGGCGCGAGCCGGCGGCGGAACGCAGCACAGCGGTGGCTCCGAGGCTGATTAGCACCGGGGCGAGGTCACCGATCGGCGAGGCGTTGCACAGATTGCCGCCGATCGTCGCCCGATTCTTGATCTGGCGCGATGCGAAGTAGCGGAGCATCCGCAGCAGCGGTGTGTAGGCGGCCAGCTCGGCGAGGCAAGCGGCCTCGAGCTCGGCAAGGTTGGTGGTCGCGCCGATCCGCCACCCGCCGTCGATGGGGGTGATGCCACGAAGCTCGGCGAGGCCCTCGAGAGAGATGAGCTCGGGCAGATCCTGAAAGCGCTTGGTGATCAGCAGCGAGAGGTCGGTGCCGCCGCAGATCAATCGAGCATGGGGGTACGCGACGAGGTGCGCCCACAGCGTGGGAAAGTCGGTCGGTGTGGCGTAGATGCGACCGGCACACTCGCGGGTGAAGCCGATCGATTCACCTGGGCGCTCGAGCTGGGCGAGAAATGAGTCCTGGGGGCAGGTCCCGGCGACCGAGCGCGCCGCGTCGCGGATCGGCCGGTAGCCAGTGCAGCGGCACAGGTTGCCGCATAGTTGATCGTCGAGCTGCCACGCCTCGCGAAGATCTCGCCGGTAGCAGGCCTCGAAGAGCGACATCACGACACCGGGGGTGCAGTAGCCACACTGGGACCCGAGCTCGCGGACCATTGCGTCCTGGGCCGGATGCAGCGCGCCGCCGGCGTCGCGCAGGCCCTCCACGGTATAGACGCGCCGACCCTGGACCATCGGCAGGAGCACGAGGCACGCGTTGACGGCCCGGTAGCTGGCTCCTCCTGCGGCCTGAGTGTCGAGGATCGCCACCGAGCAGGCACCGCAATCCCCCTCCGCACAACCCTCCTTCGTGCCAGTCAGACGCAGTTGCTCGCGGAGATACTCGAGCAGGGTGGTGGTCGGCAGCGCACGCTCGTCCTCGATGAGGCGATCGTTGAGGTAAAAACGGAGGGTCTGCGGCATCGCGGCCGCCGAGCGTATCACGAGCCGCCGGCGACGCGGAGCGCCACCGAGCGGCGACTACGGGTTGCCGAACAAGCCGGTGTCGAGATGGAGGATCGCGAAGGGCAACTCGGGCGGCAGGAACAGATAGAGGGCGCGGAAGACCTCGCTGTCGATGACGTAGACCTCGCCCTCGGCGATCGTGATGCTGGTCAAACCAGTCGGCACCGCGGTCGTGGTGGCTACCGCTGCCTGGGTGTAGTCCCCGTCGCTGAACGCCAGCTTCTGCACGCCACCGTCGTAGACAACGTAGAGGTCCTCGTCGTGAAACTCGATGCCATCCGGACCGGGGAAGCGTGGGTCGCCGGGCATGGCGAAGGTGTCACCGCTGGTCTGCACCGCGACGAAGTTCTCCGGATGGGCGACCGGAATGCTGTAGAGTCCGGCCGGGATGGTGGTGACGGCGAGCAGGCGCTCGCCGTCCGGCGAGAGGTCGAGGCCGTTCAGTCCGACCGCGCCGGGGGCGACCGGAGCGAACTGCGGCGCGGTGAGAAACACCGAGAAGCTCTGGTCCTTGGGGTTGACGCGGTAGATATTCGGGTTGGCAGAGTCGGTGGCGTAGACCGTGCCGTGGTCGTCAGTGACGAGGTCGTTGCAGAATGACACCTGCGGCAGTGTGATGCGATGGGTCCGCTTCTTGGTCTCGATGTTGAACGCCCACACCTCGGAGGTCGGGAACGGATTGGTCTTCACATCGACGATGCAGACCCACAGGCGCCGGCGGGCTTCATCGACGTGGGCACCACTGAAGGAGATGTTCTGGTCGGAATCGGCGTGAAACACGATCTCTTGACCGAGCGGCGTGACGCGGGTGATCTGGCCACCATTGACCGCGGTCGCGAAGAACGTGTGTGTCACGTTGTCGTAGGCCACGCCCTCGGGGAGCGACATGGTGCTCGCCAGCGCGTAGGAGTCCTGCAGCGGCACATCACACGACGGCAGCACGAGCAGCGAGGCGAACAGCGGGGATACGAGGGCGAGGTTTTTCATGGGTGGTCTCCGCCGGAGGGACGAGCGGTGGGCAACAGGACGAATAGATAATCAGGCCTGCGTGATCTCGAGCGGATCACGGGCGACAGGACAGAGGTCTCGACCACAAACGCGCCGACGGACGACGGGAAGCGCAACAAAGTCCGCAGAGCAGGATGTTGTTCTTACGTGGCCTGGCATCGCGGGATCAAGATCAATGACCGCGCGTGGTCGGGCGGCATGAGCCGCAGAAGTGATCGACCGGACGCGCATCGGACCTCGTCCGACACGGCCATGGATCGGGGCAGCCTGGGACCTCGGAACACACGAGGCCCGACGTGCATTCCCTGCCCTCAACCCGCGGGGCTGGCCAGCTTCGCCCGCGGAGGGCACCATGAGGGCATGCGTCGCGCACTCCCGGGGCTCGCCATCGCCGTGTCTCTGGCGGCGCCTGCAATCACCCACGGTCAGGCGCCGGTCGAGGCCGGACAAGCGAGTGATCCAGCGATCACACACGACGCGGCCGATCACGCACCGAAGGCTGATGTCGAGAGCACACTGCCCCTGCAGGACACCGCGACCCTGCCCCCGGGCGCGACGCCGGCCCTGCCGACACCGATCGCCAGTCAGCCACCCTCCGCGCTCGCGCCGTCCGCGAACGCCGCGCCCGAGATCTCTCCGCCGAGGCCGCGGCTACAGCTGAGCGCGGGCCTCGTGCTCGGCCCACACGCAGTCGGTGAGGCCGACTGTCAGAGCGGTGGAGACGTCCAGGAATGCCAGCACCGCGGCAATTTCCTCGGAGCCGGCGCGACGATCGAACTGCGCGCACAGCTGTTCAGAGCGCTCTTCTTGCACGTGCGCGGCATCGTGGTCGGCAACGTGCGCCAACGGCCCTATGCGGTCCACAGCGGGCTCGCTGGCGGTGGCATCGGCATCGGCGCGTACTCGCGGCTGGCCTTCATCCGCGGCGAGTACCTGCTGATCCCCGCCTTCGGGCCGAGCACCTACGTGCCGCCTTTTTACAACAAGCAGGTCAGTCGAGACGACTACGGCATTCATGCCGGCATGATCAGCGGCGGGCTCCACAAGTACGTCTCGCCACGTACGGCGATCGAGGGCTGGGTGGGTCTGGTGGTCGGCCCGACATCAAACCGGCAGACGATCTCCGATCAAGCGTCCGAGAAGCGCGTGCTGATCAGCTTCATGGTCAACCTCGGTATCGCCTTCGACCTCGTCCTGGCGAAGGGCTACACGCCGCAGCCAAAACCGGCGCGTCAGCGTCGGCAGTGGTAGCGCACTTCACGGCCCTCAGCCTGGCACAGGGATCTTTTTGTAGGCGCAGAAGCGTGCGACGGTGTCGGCCAGCAGCGCTGGGTTGTGGGCGAACTCCCACGCGAGCGAGCTGGTCGGGGTCTTACCGTAGTCATGACCGGGGTACAGGCGGGCGTGCTCCGGTAGGCCACCGATGCGGCGCTGCAAGGTGTCGACCATCGCCCTTGGATCGGCCGCGCTGCCGCAAGAGCCGACGAACAACACATCACCAGTGATCACCGAGGCGGGCTCCGGCACAAACCACACCACACAGCCCGGCGTGTGCCCGGGCGCGTGGATCGCCTGCACCGCGCCAGCCCCGAGTGGGACCCACTCACCGTCACCGACCGATTCCACGCGGGGGGCGTGAACGCGCGCGGTGCCCAGTTCGAGCGGATGGCAGCGGACCGTCGCGCCGGTGAGCTCGGCGGCCTCGTCGAGCCCGGCGACGTGGTCATCGTGGGTATGTGTGAGGAAGATCGTCGTGACGCGCCAGCCGCGACGCTCCGCTTCACGCAGCAAACGGTCGACCTCAAAGGCGGGGTCGACAAGAGCCGCCTCGCCGGTTCTGGGGCAGCCGATCACCTCGCAGAAATTCTGCAACAGCCCGACCTCGAGCTGTACAACCTCCAGCGACGACGCCGACGCGCTCACGCGGGCACCGTAGGCACACCCCGCGGCGACTGACAAGACTTGTCGACGTGGTGCGTGTGGTCCTACAAGGAGCGCCTTCAACGGATGGATCTCAGCGGCCTCAACCCTCATCAGCGCGCGGCCGTCACCTGCACCGAGGGGCCGCTGCTGGTGTTGGCAGGCGCCGGCTCGGGCAAGACCCGCGTCATTACCCACCGGGTCGTGCACCTGCTCGAGCGCGGCGTACCGGGCGAGAGCATCGTCGCCCTGAGCTTCACCAACAAGGCCGCCGACGAGATGCGCGAGCGCCTGCACAAGATGGTGGGAAAAACCGCAGACACGCTGGTACTCGGCACCTTCCACAGCCTCGGGGCCGCGATGATGCGCGAGCAGCCCGATCAATTCGGGGTGCCCAAACGCTTCTCGATCCTCGACCAGGGCGACGTCTACGGGGTCGTCCGTGGGGTCCTACGCGACCTCGGCCATGGGGGTGCAGGGGCCGACCGTCGCTTCGACCTCGGGGCGATCGTGCAGCGGATCTCGCTGTGGAAGAACGAGTTCATCACGCCGGCGGCGTCACTCGAGCTCGATCACGAAAGTGACTACGACGAGGTGGCGGCAGCCGCCTACGCCCCCTACGAAGACCGACTGAAGACCCTCGGGTCCGTCGACTTCGACGATCTGATCTGCCGCATCGCTCACGTCCTGGAGGAGGATACGCAGGCACGGGCCTACTGGCAGGCCAAGTTTAGATACTTGATGGTCGACGAATATCAGGACACCAACCGGGCCCAGTTCGAGATGGTCCGCCGGCTGGCGGGTGCGCGCGAGAACCTGTGTGTGGTCGGTGATGACGATCAGGCGATCTACGGTTGGCGCGGCGCCAAGGTCGCCAACATCCTGGGCTTCGACCTCTACTTCCCCAAGGCCGTGACGATCAAGCTCGAGCAGAATTACCGCTCGTTCTCACCGATCCTGCGCTGCGCCAACGAACTGATCGGCAACAACCGGACGCGTCACGACAAGGTCTTGATCCCCCAACGCCGCGGCGGTGAGAAGGTGCAACTGGTCGTCGCGTCCGACGGCGACCAGGAGAACCGCTGGGTCGGCAAAAAGATCTATCGGCTGATCCACGACGGTGTGAAGCCGGAGGAGATCGCCGTGTTGTACCGCTCGTCGCGCCAGTGTGATCCGGTCGAGGCTTTGTTGCAGGAGCACGGGATCGCCTACCGAGTGCTCGGCGGACAGGCCTTCTATGACAAGAAGCAGGTCAAGGATGTCCTCGCTTACTTCAAGATGATCGTCGCGCCGCAAGACGACCTCGCGGCCCGACGTGCAGTCGACGTGCCATCGCGCGGTGTCGGTCTCAAGAGCCTCGAGCACCTGACGGAGTTCGCCCGCCGACACAACGTCTCGCTGATGGAAGCGATGAACCGCAGCGCCGAGATCCCCGAACTGCCAGCGCGCTCGGCCCCGGCGATCGCCCAATTCTCGGCGCTGATCAAGCGAGCGCAAGCCCACTACTACGCCAGCGGCTCGGGGCTGGGCGCGCTGCGGAGCCTGGTCGACAATGCTGGGCTCAAAGCCGCGATGCTGCGCGAAGGCGGCGGCACAGAGGCGGCGGCGGCCAAGTGGGACAGCGTCGAGTGGATGTACGAGAGCCTCGAGCGCTTCGAACAACGCGCGCGCACCCGGGGCGGGCGGCCGCGCTGGCAGGAGTTTTTCCAGGCGATGAATCAGGACAACAAGCAGGACGAGCCCGAGGTCGGCGGGCGCGGGCAGGTGACCCTCGCAACGATGCACAGCGCCAAGGGTCTCGAGTGGCCGCATGTGTTCATCATCGGCTGCGAGGAGGGTACAATGCCGCACAAACGCGTTGCGGCCCCGCGGATCAGCGACGCGATCGCCGGTGACATCGAGGAAGAGCGGCGCCTGTTCTACGTCGGCATCACCCGCGCGCGTGACCAGCTCTACATCACCCGCGCCGCGATGCGTCTCGAGCGCGGCGCCGAGGTCCCGCGCAAGCCGAGCCGCTTCATCGAGGAGCTTTCCGCACCCGATCTGCAGACCTACGAGATCGCCCGCGAGGAGCAGCTGAGCGGCGCTGACGTTCAGTCGATGGCCGACGCGTTCCTCGCCCGCCTCAACGGACTCAATACTGCGGGGTGAAGTCGCAGCGGTCTTGCTGTTCGCGCAATTCGGCGTAGCAGGGCGCATCGCCGGCGCCCACGACGCCGGCGATCGCGGCCGGAAGATCTTCGCAAGCAACCCCTTCGAGGCACGCGAGCGCAGACAGCGACGCCTCGCCGCACTCGCCATCCTCGAGCGGTCGCTGGTCCTCCCGACACTTGCGCTCGCACTCGGCGGGGTCTCCCTCGGCATAGCCATCCTGCACGCAGGCGACGCGGCGCGGGCAAAACTCGGCGCAGAGCGCCTCGATTTCGGCCCGGCGCGACTCGACGAGGGCATCACGGCAGCCCATTGCGAGCACCGCCAGCGCCGTGGCACCGACCAGGCGCCTCACGCCGACCCCCCATTCGACGGCGGCGGGAAGCGTTGCAGCTGCATGCGCGCGTCGACGCCGACCATCTCATGTGGGCGCAGCTCCTCCCAGACGTTGTCGCCATCGAGTGGTTCACTCGACAGGACGAGATGGCTGATGAACCCGTGCTCGGCCGCGCGTTCGCACTCAGGAGCGAAATGAGGACACGTGTGGCGATCAGGGCAGCGGCGCTTGTGGGTGCTGACGTGCAGCTGCTTGCCGCCCTGATGCGCGAGCATGGCGTGGCCGTTGGTGAGGACGAAGGAGAGGTAGGTCCGGTGCGGCGGGCCATCGTTGTCCTCGCAGAGCGGCCCCACGAGCGCGGAGATCTCGGCCACCACCTCGCGCACCGACTCTGCGATCGCAGCGACGGGGAAACCGGGACGGTGCAGCTCGAAGCGCTGCGCCATCCTGCCGAGGATCAGATAGAAGAGCACCTCGCTGTCGGTGGTGCCGAGGATGAAGCGGCGCAGCACCGGAGGGATCCTCGCCAGCAGCTGCTCTCGCACCTCGCCGAAGCCCTCGATGTTGCCGTTGTGCGCGAACACCCAGTGGCCGTACTGAAACGGGTGGGTGTTGATCGTCGACAGCTCGCCCTGCGTGGCCTTTCGCAGGTGGGCTAGCACGGTCTCCGAAGTGACGATGCCAGAGACGTGCTTGAAGAGCTGGTCGCCAAACGCCGCCGATGCACCCTTGACCACGTGCGGCGCCTGGGCGACGTAGTAGGCGACGCCCCACCCGTCGGGGTGCCGCTCACTCTGCCTCATAAAAGCATTGTCGGCGCTCACGAGACTGCGATGCACCTGGCTCTGCATCACCGAGCGAAACCCGAAGATCCGGCACATGAGATGGTCGCCAGGATACTGCGAAACGCCGGTCCACGGCCACAAACCGGCGAGCCGGCGCCTGGCCCAAGGCATGAGCCCGAGCCCGTACGCTGCCATCTGCCCACACGGGCGTTGACAAGCACGGCAAAATCCGAAAAAAAGGCGACGACGTTTCCGGCCTCCGCCGGCCGAAAACAACGTTCGAGGCCCTCGTGAGCAACGCCCAGCACTACAAGAGCAACCTCCGCGACATCTACTTCAACCTGTTCGAGGTACTGCGCATCGACGAGAGGATCCTCGGAAAGGGCGAGTTCTCCAGCATGGACGCCGACGTCGCTCGCGCGACGCTCGAGGCTTATGACGAATTTTGCGCCCGCGAGCTCGCGCCCAGCTGGGTGGCCAGCGACCGCATCCCGCTGACCCTCGACGCCGACGGCAACGTGCACATCCCGGAGGCGCTCAAGAAGTCACTCCGGGCCCACCATACCAACGAGTGGCACCTGATGGGCCTGCCCGAGCGAGTGGGTGGCACTGGGGCACCGGCGGCGGTGGCCTGGTCCACCTTCGAACTGAGCGCCGCCGCCAACGCGACGGCTGCCTTCTACATGCTGGGCACGGTGATCGCTCGCGTGATCGAGGACCTCGGTACCGAGGCGCAGAAGCAGCGCTTCCTGCGGCCGATGATCGACCGCAACTGGGGCGCCTCGATGGTCCTCACCGAGCCCGACGCCGGCAGCGACGTCGGCGCAGGGCGTACCAAGGCCCGCCAGGTCGACGGCGACCTCTACGAGATCGAGGGCGTCAAGCGCTTCATCACCAACGGCGACTTCGACGGCACCGAGAACATCATCCACCTCGTGCTCGCCCGCCCCGAGGGCCACGGCCCCGGCACCAAGGGTCTTTCCATGTTCATCGTCCCCAAATTCTGGGTGAACGAGGACGGCAGCCTCGGCGAGCGCAACGGAGTCTACTGCACCAACATCGAGCACAAGATGGGCCTCAAAGGCTCGGCCACCTGCGAGCTGACCTTCGGCGAGCGGGGCCCGGCCCGCGGCCTCCTCGTCGGCGGTGTGCACGAGGGCATCCGCCAGATGTTCCACGTCATCGAGCACGCGCGTATGGCCGTCGGCTGCAAGTCGATGGCGACGCTCTCGACCGCGTACCTCAACGCGCTCGAGTTCACCAAGATCCGCGTTCAGGGGGCTGACCTGCTCCAGGCCAACGACAAGGCCGCGCCGCGCGTTCGCATCATCCAACACCCCGACGTGCGGCGAATGTTGATGCTGCAGAAGTCGTTCGCCGAGGGCATGCGCGCGCTGTGCCTGTTCACCGCGTCGATCCAGGACGAGGTCACCCTCGCCGGTGGTCACGGCAGCGTCGCCGCCGCCGAGCTGGACCGCCTCAACGACCTGCTGCTCCCGCTCGTCAAGGGCTACTGCTCGGAGAAGGTGTACGAGATCTTGGCGACCTCACTTCAGTGCTACGGCGGATCCGGGTACGTGCAGGACTACCCGATCGAGCAGTACATCCGCGACCAGAAGATCGACACGCTCTACGAGGGCACGACCCACATCCAGGCGCTCGACCTGTTCTTCCGTAAGGTCGCACGCGACGGCGGCGAGACCCTGCGCGCGCTGTTCGGGCGAGCCCAGGCCACGCTCGCCGAGGTTGACCCCAACGGCTCGCTGGCGGTCGAACACGCCTCCCTCTCGCGCGCGCTCGCCGACCTCCAGGGCCTCTACGGGGCGATGCTCGCCAAGCTCGGCGAGTCGCTCTACCACGTCGGTCTGCAGGGCAACCGTGTCCTGTTCGCCACCGCGGAGGTCGTGATCGGCTGGCTATTGCTGCGCCAGGCCGCCGTTGCTACGACGGCCCGCGCGACAGCTAGCGACAGCGACCGCGATTTCTACGACGGCAAGCTCGCCGCCGTGCGCTTCTACGCGCGCAACGTGCTCCCCGGCGTCACCCTGGCGCGCAAGCTCGCCGAGCAGAGCACCCTCGAATTGATGGACGTCCCTGAAACTGCGTTCTGAGGCCCAAGGTGCCGGCCACGGCGGTCCTTGTCGGGGTCTTCACGGGTGGCGTAGCATGCGCCCCCGTGGACCCTGCGATGACGACGCTCCGCCGACTGCTCGACGAGCACGGCGACGAGATCGTCGATGACGGTACGGCGTGGGTCCGCGCCGAGTCGCAGGCGGATCTGTCCTCACGGCCCTACTTGGAGACGCGGAGCCTGGTTGCGCAATGCCTGAACTTCTACCGGGCGCACATCTTCGCCGGGGACACCGGGCCACGCGAGGCCTTCATCGAGGTCGTCACCTCCAACCGCTCGAACCTCAAGTTCAACGTGTCGACGCTGCTGCGCGGCTTCCTTAGTTTTCGCGAGGCGATCGCGAAGCTGCTCGCGCGCCTCGAGGTTCCGGCCGAGCTGGCGCTGGCGATCGTCCGACGCGTCGACGAGGTCTCGGCCGAGGCCTCCTTCCGCACCGCCGACATCTACGTGGCCAAGCTCAACCGTGTGCTCGACGCGACCCGCGAGGAGCTGATCCGGAAGGACAAGCTCGCCGCGCTCGGTGGCCTGGTCGCGGGCGTCGCTCATGAGATCAATACGCCGCTCGGCGTCGCCGTCACCGCGGCCTCGCTCGTCGCAGACCGCCTGCACGAGGTCGAGACGGCGTTCACTGCCGGAACGCTCCGCCGCCAGGATCTGCAGTACGGGCTCGCTCAGGCCCAGGAGGCGGCGCGCATGACCCTCGGCAACCTTCGCCGCGCCGCAGGCCTGGTCGGTAACTTTAAGCAGATCGCCGTCGACCAGGCCAGCGAAGCCCGCCGCGAGGTCAGCCTCGGGCCCTACGTGCGCGAGGTCGTCGCCAGCCTCGGACCCCTCTACCGACGCACGCCGCACCGCGTGAGCATCGACGTGATCAACGACGCCGTGGTCACGACCTTCGTCGGCGCGATCTCACAAGTGTGCACCAACCTGGTCCAGAACGCGCTGGTCCATGCCTTCTCGGACGACACCCCGGGCCAGATCACGTTGACGGTTGATCGCTCCGACGACGGCGGGGCACTCCTCCTCTGCCGGGACGACGGAGCTGGCATGGAGGCGGCGGTACTGCGCCGGATCTACGAGCCCTTCTTCACCACCCAGCGCGGCCGCGGCGGCAGCGGCCTCGGCATGCACATCGTGCACAACCTGGTCACCGACCTCCTCGGCGGTAGCATCACGGCCTGGTCGAGCCCCGGTCAGGGCACCCTGGTCTCCATCCACCTACCAGCCCAAGCCCCGGAGCGCCCATGACCCGCGAGCACGACGACCTGCTGGTCTTCGCCAATGACGAGATCAAGGTGCCGGAGCCGGCCAGCGCCCGTGTATGGAAGCTGCTGGTCGTAGACGATGAGCCGGAGATCCACGACGTCACCCGCCTCGCGCTCGGCGGCTTGCGCATCGACGGCCACCCACTGGCGATCCTGTCGGTGAGCTCGGCGAGCGCCGCCCGCGTTGTCCTGCAGGCCCACCGCGACATCGCAATGATCCTGCTCGACGTGGTGATGGAGTCCGAGAACGCGGGCCTCGAGCTCGTGCGATGGATCCGCGGGGAGCTCGGCAATTCACGGGTGCGCATCGTCCTCCGGACCGGCCAGCCTGGCCACGCTCCTGAGCAGCGGGTGATGTTCGACTACGACATCAACGACTACCGCGACAAGACCGAGGTCACGGCCCAGCGCCTGATCACCACTGTCATCGGCGCTGTGCGGTCGTTTCGCGACCTGTGCACGATCGAGTCACACAAGGCCGGCCTCGAGCAGATCATCCGCGCCAGCGCGGCGTTGTTCGAACAACAGTCCGTCGACCAGTTCATCACCGGCGTCCTCACCCAGCTCTCAGCGCTGGTCAGCCCGCAAGAGAGCGCCATGTTCTTTCAGGGCCGCGACCTCGGCCTCAACATGGCCGTCGCAGCGCCGATGGTGGTCGCGGGCACCGGCCGCTTCCACGTCCACGTCGGCCACCCGGTCAGCCATGTCGTCGATGAAGACGTCTGGCAGGACATCACCGCGATGCTCAGCACCCGCAAGCCAGTGCTGCGCCGCAACTACAACATCTTCGGCATCTTCGGCATCGCCAGCGACGAGGAGATGTGGGCGGCGGTGTTCATGGAGGGCCTTGGTGAGCTCTCGGCGTGGGACCAGCGGCTCATCGAGTTGTTTTGCCAGAACGCGTCGGTGGCGCTCGACAACCACCGCCTCCACCACCGTCAAACGGCCCTGATGGAGGCCTTCGCTCGCTTCGTGCCGCAGCGACTGCTGGCCCTGCTTGGCCGCGACGACGCCACGCAAGCCGGACTCGGTGACCAGATCCAGCGCGAGATGACCGTCGTGTTTGTCGACCTTCGCGCGTTCACCAGTCGCGCCGAGCTGCAAAGCCCGGCCGCCACCTTCGAGTACCTCAACACCTACTTCGCGGCGATCGTGCCGGAGATCCACGGCAACGGCGGCGTCGTCGACAAATACCTCGGCGACGGGCTGATGGCGCTGTTCCCTGACGCACCCGCGGCGGCCGTGCAGGCGGCCCTCGGCGTGGTTGAGCGCAGCCGTGAGCTCGGGGCCGGCGTCGGCGTCGGCGTCCACCTCGGACCCGTCACGCTCGGCCTCGTCGGCGCGGCTGGGCGCATGGAGTCGACCGTGGTGTCCGACTCCGTCAACATCGCCGCCCGCATCGAACGCCTCACCCGCCGCTTCAGCGCCGACCTGCTGATCTCCGCTGCGGTCCGGGCCATGCTGCCGCCTACTCTACAGGCCGACACCAGGCCCCTCGGCGACTACATGGTCCCCGGAAAGCGCCAGCCCGTCGGCGTCTTCGAAGTCTTCGCCGGTGAGTCGCACGAGCTGCGGGTCGCCAAACGAGCCAGCCGCGACGCGGTCACGGCCGCCGTCACGAGCATGAGCGCCGGCAACTATACGGCGGCCGCGGCCGCCCTGACGGGCCTGGCGAACGCCTGTCCCCAAGACCAGGTACTGCCGGCGTTGATCGACGAGTGCAAGCGCCGCGAAGGCCGCGCCTGAAACCTCTCGTCGACGGCGCGCCGCATCGCGGCGACTGATGGCGCGACGGTGATATCCTCGCGCGCAAGGATGTCCACCATGCGCCTGCTCTGTACCTGCATCGCCCTGCTTACGCTCGCCTGCCAGACCTCCACTGCACCCGCGGGCGAGGTCGGTAAGGCCCCGGCGAAGGCCGAGACGCCAAAACACGACGCCGCGCCGCACCCGATGCCCGCGATCACCGGCAACCCCAACGGCCCCGGTGATCCGCAGCTACCCCCGACAACACGCGCGCCGATCAACCCGCAGGAGGTCACACCGAGCGGCCAGCTGCGCCCCGAGACGATCGAGGGCCTCACCACACAAGTACCCAGCGAGTGGACGCGCAAACCACCGTCCAACGGCATGCGTCTGGCCGAATTCACCCTCCCCGGCCCCGGCGGCGAGGTCACCCTGGTCGTCTCGCGCTTCGCCGGTGGCGGTGGCGATGCTGCCTCCAACATCAACCGCTGGAAGACGCAATTCACAAAAGCCGATGGCAGCCCGGTCGACGAGCCCAAGCAAAAGTCCGACCTGCGCGGCAGCCTCACGGTCACGACCGTCGACATCAGCGGCACCAACGTCGCCTCCGTGACGCCCGGCTCGAAGGAGCGCTACCACGAGCCAGACTCGAGGATGCTCGGGGTGATCGTCGAGGGCGCGGGAGACCCGTACTTCTTCAAGCTGGTCGGCGCCGCGAAGACGGTCGACCTGTGGGAGCCCGCCTTCCGCAGCTTCGCCGACTCGATCACAGCCGGCTGAGCTCGCTCGGCTCGCCGAGCCACGGCGTCACCCGCAGCGCGTGCACTGCCCCTTGATCAAGATCTCAGTGATGCTGCTGACCACCGACTTGGTCGAACCAGGCGCCGGCGTGAGCTTCACGCGCACCTGAGACAGGCAGGTGACCTCCCCGCACTGCGTGCACACAAAGTGCGGGTGCTCCGGGTGCAGCGCCTTGCTGGGCCCGCGCAACTCGAAGCGCCAAACATTGTCCCCGAGGTTGATCCGGCTCAGCAGACCAGCTCGGGTGAGGTCAATGAGGTTGCGATAGATGGTAGCTGCATCGTAACCGTAGCCCGCCAGCACCTCGACCAGTTCCCCATGACTGAGCGGTACCTTGGTCGTCTGCAAGTGCTCCAACACTGCCACGCGAGGCCCGGTGCTGCGCAGCCCGGCATCGCGGATTGCCTCGCGGAGCGATTCGAGCGAGGCACGAGCTTTCGGGCGCGGCATGACCGTTCACACGCTACCACGGGCGGGCCCGAGTGTGGTATTTGGCCCTCGCGCATGAGCATCAAGTCCGACCGATGGATCCGCCGGATGGCGCAAGAGCACGGGATGATCGAACCCTACGAACCCGGCCAGGTGCGCCGGATCGGTGAGCGAGCGATCGTCTCCTACGGCACGTCGAGCTACGGCTACGATGTCCGCTGCGCCCCTGAATTCAAGATCTTCACCAACATCAACTCGGCGATCGTCGACCCAAAACACTTCGACCCGAACAGCTTCGTCGACATCACCGGGGAGAGCTGCATCATCCCTCCGAACTCGTTCGCGTTGGCCCGCACCGTCGAGTACTTCCGCATCCCACGCACCGTGCTCACGATCTGCGTCGGCAAATCGACCTACGCCCGCTGTGGCATCATCGTCAACGTCACACCGCTCGAGCCCGAATGGGAGGGCCACGTGACGCTCGAGTTCTCCAACACTACGCCCCTGCCCGCCCGCATCTACGCCAACGAGGGCGTCGCGCAGATGCTGTTTTTTGAGTCCGACGAGCCCTGCGACACCTCATACCGTGACCGCGGCGGCAAGTACCAGGGCCAGCGCGGCGTGACCCTGCCTCACACTTGAGGCCCACCTCAGCGGACGCTGAAGCGCACCGGCTCGAGACGCGCGGCCTGGCTCGGGTCGGCCGGACGCGCGAGCACTTCGTGGTCGCCGGGCGTGGCAGCGATGCGAGCCTGATACGGCCAGCCGCTGCGCGCCGCGACCTTGCCGTCGACCACAAACTCGAGCTCACCGAGCTCCCGTGCAGCCACCTCTCCGCCAGCGACCAACTCGGCACGCAGCTCGATTGTCTGGCGGTCGGTACGCTGCAAGCCCAGCGCGAAGACGCTGCCCGGCGTCGGTGCGAGCAGCCGCAGCAGCGGCACAGCGTCACTCGGCGTGGCACAGCCGGGCACCCGCGAGCGTGGCAACCAGGGATGCCCAAATGGATCTGGCGTGGCACCAACACCCGCCCGCTCGGCCAACCAACCGTCGAAGGCCGCAGGGAACACGACGGCGACCTCGCGCCCCGTCTCGTCGCAGCGCAACCCGGCCGGAGCGTGACTGTCACGGCGAACATGCACGTGCAGGTCACATGACCCTTCGGGCAGGTGGCCCGTGATGAAGCGACGACTGGCCCGCTCATCGCACGCGACGCCGGCGGGCAACCCCGAGAGCGGACAGACCTCCACCGCCGTGAGCAGACCGGCGTCCCACAACGGAGCTCGTTGCGGCACATCCTCCATCGCCCGGGCCATGACATCAGCGAACAAGGGGCCGGCTCCTCCGGCCCCCGTGAGGCGGTCCGTGGGCGAACCGTCGGCGTTGCCGAGCCACACCGCAACAGTGCGCTCGCGCGTGTAGCCGACGGTCCAGGTGTCGCGGTATCCCGACGATGTACCGGTCTTGATCGCCGCTGGATAGGGCATGGTAAACGGACCGCGACCATGCAGGCCGCGAACCCGCGCGAGCGGGTCCGCCAGGGTCTCGGTAAGCAGAGCGGCGACAGCAGGCTCAATGGCAGGAGTCTCTATCGCCGGGCGTCCCAGCGCGCTGCTGTCGGCGACCGTGAAGCGCAGCGGCGCATGCCCACCGCCACGCGCCAGAGTCGCGTAAGCGGCCGCGAGCTCGCGCAGCTCGACCTCGCCGCTGCCGAGCGCCAGCGCCAGCCCGTAGTGGTCGGCTCGCTGATCGAGGCTGGCGAACCCAAGCGCGTGCAGTAGGTCGAGTAGCTTCTGCGGACCCTGCTCGGCCGCCAGACGCACCGCCGGGATGTTTAGTGATCCCGCCAGCGCCTCCCTCAGCGAGATCGGGCCCTCAAAGCCATGATCGAAGTTCTCCGGCGTATAGACACCGCCAGGCTCGGCGAAGCTGGTTTCAACATCGGCGGTCATCTCCGCCGCACTTCGCCCATCGGCGAACGCCAACGCGTACACGAAGGGCTTGAGCGTCGAACCTGGCTGCCGCCGCGCCCGCGCCATGTCGACCTGCCCGTCGATGCGCACATCATGAAAGTCGGCGCTACCGACGTAAGCGAGGACCTCTGCGCTGCGATTGTCGACCACGATCACCGCAGCGTCGCTCGCACCGCGTTCGGCGATGCTGGCCAAGTGGGTTCGCGTGAGGCCCTCGACCGCCCGCTGCAACTCGAGGTCGAGCGTCGTCGTCGTGACTGTCCCCGAGGACAGATTTCCTTCGGAACGCAAGGTCTCGACCAGGTGCGGCGCGAAGAACGGGCGCGTCAGCGGGCGCAGCTCGATCGGCTCGGCCTCGGCCCGCTGGCGCTCTCGTTCGCTCAGATGGCCGTCAGCGTGCAACTTGGCGAGCAGTGCCCGTTGACGCAACGTGACGCGCTCGGGGTGGTCGTAAGGGTCGAGATAGGAGGGCGCACGTGGGAGCACCGCGAGGAAGGCCGCCTGCGCCCAGCTGAGGTCCTGGCTGGTGACGCCGAAATAGGCCCGCGCGGCCGCTTCGGGCCCGACCAGGCCGTGACCGTACGGCAAACGATTGAGGTACTCGCGAAGGATCTGCTGCTTGCTGAGCGCGGCCTCGAGGTTCTGCGCGCGCGCAGCCTCGCTGAGCTTCTCGCCGATACCACGGACATGGGGCACACCGCGGCTGTCGAGCAACTTGACGAGCTGCTGGGTGATCGTACTGGCGCCGGAGACCATCCGAGCGTGACGAATGTTCTGCGCTGCGGCGCGGGCGATCGCGCGTCCGTCGACGCCGCTGTGGGCGAAGAAGTCGGCGTCCTCGCTGCTCAGTGTCGCCTGAACCAGGCGCGGGCCGATCGCCTCGAGCTCGACCGGTTGGCCGCGCAGGCCAGCGTCGCTCGGCAGCTCGCGCAACACCCTGCCGTGGCGATCGACCACGCGGTGACCCACATGCCACGAGTCGGCCAACGCCGCCGCGGGATCGCCGGCGCGCGCGCGCACCAGCGACCACGCACCGCAACTCGCCGCGACAGCCACGGCTGTCCCAAAAGACAGCCGTAGGAGCCCGCGCCGGAGGCGGCGCAGGCGACTCATGGTGACGACCTGACTCATGCCGTTCCAACGCGCAGCGACGACGGCTTACTTCACGGTCACAGAGCCGGTCGAGCTGTAGCCGAGGCTATCGCCGACATACATAAACTCGGCGGCCGCAGGCGGCAGCACAAAGGTGCCAGGGGTCGAGGCGCGCACAAGGTAGGTGGCCAGCACGCGCTCGCCCCAGACGCGGTCGAAGTAGATATGCACACGATCGTCGCGCAGCTCGATGAAGCTCGCGTCGCTGCCCCCGTAGCGCAGCATGTCGGCGAAGGGGTGGGCATCCGTGACCTCCGGAGCACGCGCGACCGTCCACAGGTCGGGCTGGATCGGCTCGAAGCCCGCGGGCAGGCGGTCCGTGACGGCCAGATAATTCATCTCGCTCGATTCGAGGTCGCCGAGCGGCAAGTCAGCCAACAGCGCGACACGCAACACCTGCCCCGGCTTGACCGCCGCGAGATCGACCGCCTCGCCGCGCGCGTCCGTGAAGACGCGGTAGATGTCGGGCCCCTTGGCCGCGCTCGTGGCTGCGAGACCCTTGGCATCGGCAAGCTCCCGCTTCCACGCGCCACGGACGATGAAAGCCAGCGCGGCCTTGCTGTCGCTCTGTAGACGGAGCGGCGTGTCCTTGCCACGGAGCTCAGCGACCGGGACGTGGAACTCCTGACTTCCACCACCGATGTCCTTGAACGCAACCAGAGGCACATCGCCGAGGGTGACCGTAAACGGGGCCCCGCCGCTTGCCGCACCGCGGATCTGCTCGGCCACCGCCATCAGGGAGTAGGCCGTCCCCTGGGTGGTATAGGACTCCGTCTCACTGGCCAGCGCCTGCACCAACTTCGTCGCCAGCGGGCCAGGACGCAGGCGCCCGAGGGCGATCGCCGCCTGGGCACGCGAGCGCATGTTCGACCCATAGTAGTAGAAGTCGCTGTTGCTCCGCTTCTTGATCAGCAACAAGTTGGCGTCGAACGCGGCCTCGACCTCGTCAAGCAGCGTCTTCACCCGATCCTCCTGCCCAGGCAGGCTGTTCAACGCGATCGCCAAACTGGCCAGACCGAACACGCCCTGGTCGCCCTTGCGGTCGAACAGCGCGTCGGCGCTGCTTGCCGGCAACACACCCAGCTCGGCCAGCGAAAGCGCCAGAGACGCTTGCACCTCGGCCTCGATGCCGTCGCTCAGCAGGCGCTCCTCGAGGTACGCCTGAACCGACTCGAGCAACCCGTCCGGCATGCGGATGTTGGCCCGCTTGGCCATCACCAGCGCTCGCGCGGCGTAGGCCGTGCCGTACACGTTCGGCGAGCTATCACCGGGCCAATAGGCCAGACCGCCGCTGCTCGTACGCATCGTGGCGAGGCGCTTGAGACCGGCGTCGATGCGCTTGTCGAGCTCCTCCTGTGTCATCCCGGTGAAGCCGATCCGCGGCAGGATGTCCTTGGCGGCCAGCAGCGGCAGCGTGCCCGAGGTCGTCTGCTCGACGCAGCCGTGCGGGTAGTCGAGCAAGAACTGCATGCGCGCGCCAAGCTCTGGCCACAGGTGCTGGCCCACCTGCACGGTCACAAACTCGTCGTCGCCGCGACCTACCATGACGGTGGTCGGGACCTCCATGTTGATGCGCTGCTCGCCGACAAACGCGCCCGTCAGGTGCGGCCGCTCGGCCACGCCGGATTGATCGACGGGGATCGACGCCACGACCGAGTCGCGGAGCTTGTCACTGCCATCCTTCACCGCGAAGTCGAGCTTCAGGTCGCCTGGCAACTTCGCCGTCAGCGGGAATCCGACCCGCAGATGACCCTGCGCCTGCACTTGCACCTGCTGCTCGGACTCGTTCAGGCGCACTTTGGCCGACAACGGCTGATCGGTGTTGTTGTGCACCATCGCCGCCACCTCAAAGCTGTCACCGACCGCGGCGAAGCGCGGCACCACTGGCACCATCATCACGGGCCGCCGCACCGTGAACTCACCCTCCGCACCGACGCCCTTGCCACCGCCGTCGATGACGACCGCCATCATACGGAAGCGCGTCAGGTTGTCCGGCAAGGTGAAGGTGGCGGTAGCCCGCCCCTGGCTGTCGGTCCGTAGGTCGGGCTTCCAGAAGGCCGTCTGCACAAAATTCTTGCGCGCATTCGAGGTCGTGGCCGAGCCATCGCCTGCGCCGTCGCCCGCGCTCTGGCTGTGCTCGAGCAGCGCAGCCAGCCGGTCGCGCGTGTCACTGACCTCGAAGCGCAACGGCTGGCCGGGGCGCAGCGCATTGGCCGGGTCGGCGGCGTGGAAGTTGGTCATGCGCAAGATGCCCTCGTCGACCACAGCGAGGGCGATCTCCGCGTTGGCGACCGGCTTGCCTTTGTCCTTCACGTCGATCGAGACCGTGACCTGCTCGCGCGGCTCGTAGACCTCGCGGTCGCTCTTGACCACCGCGTTGAGCCGCACATCGTCAAGCGCGACGGGGATCCGCAGCGCACCGATCTTCCAGTCGGTACGCTCGTCGCCGCCGCCAATTGGCAGCAACGTCACCGTCGCATGGACGTACGGCGCGTGGCCGGCCTGGATCGGCACCTCGAACACCTTGGCCGCCTCGTCGAGGCGCATCACCTGGTGGCTCAGCACCCCGCCCTGCTCCAGCGTGAAGATCGCGGTCGCCGACGCGAACGGGTTTTGAACCATCAGCTTCGCCGTATCGCCAGGTACGTAACGGCCCTTGTCCGCGATGATGTCGATCGTGCGCCCACGAGTCGGCACCGCCTTGCGCGCACCCCCGCTGCCCCACGCCCACAGCGAGCTCACTCCGCCTGGCTTGCCGTCGATCTCCGTGATCACCTCGTAAGAGCCGTTCTCCGTCGGCGTCAGGTCGCAACCGACAGCTGCCGCCGCGCTCGTCGCCGTGCAGCTGCCAACCTCGGTGACCGTCCGCTGCCACTGATAATTGTAACCGCCCCCCTTCTGCGGCTTGCGGCTGTAGGTGTAGTCGACCAGCTTGAGCCTCGCCGTGATCGGCACGCCGCTGACCGGACGGCCATTGCGGTCCATGACGCCGAGCTGCACCGGCACAGCGACACCGACGTCACCCCAAGGCTTGGCGATCTTCACACCCACGTAGCGCTCGCTCGGGTGCACGACCACGCTGTTGCGCCCCGCAATGTGCCGATAGGAGGTGTCGGCCACATCCGCCTCAAACGTGAATTTTTGCGGCCCGACCGCATCGCCGAGATCGAGCTTCTGCGTGACCGCCAGGGTCCCATCAACCCCGAGCTCACCCGCGCCCGCGCGCGACCACCCACGCTCATCCTCGCTGTCCTCTTCCCACCACTCGTAGCGGTCATCGTCGAAGCGGAAGCCCTGATCTGTGAACGGCCCAGGCGGCAAATCGGCGGGCTCGCGACTCAGCGTCCACTCGACGCTGGCCTTGTCCATCGCGGCGCCGAACAGGTACTTGCCGAGCACCTTGGCGCGCAGCGTGTTGCTCGCGGCAAGGTCTGCGTCGACGTCGACGGTGAAGCGCGGCGGCTCGAACTCGGCCACCTGGATCACGCTCTCGTCGAGCTGCTTCTCCGGATCCGCAGCCTCGGACACGGCGATCCGGTGCCGACCCACGCGGGCCTCGGCCGGGATCGCGTACTCTCCTGATACGCTGCCCATGTCATCGGTCACCAGCGCGAGGTCAGCGAGCGTGTCATCGGTCGGCCCGAGCACGCGCACGCGCACCGGAGTCGCAGCCAGCGGAACGATCTGCTCGCCGAGCTTGCGCCGCACGCTGGCTTTGATGAACACCTTCGAGCCTGGCCGGTAGATCCCGCGGTCCGTGATCACCATGGCCCGCCGGTCACCGAGCATCGGCCCTGACTCCGCGGCCAGATGCGGGAACAACCGCGCGTCCCGACTGCTGCGCTTGAGCGGCACCTGCAGCGTCGTCGCCCCCTCCGACACCATCAGCAAACCGGTCGCCGCTTGTGTCATCCCGACCGGCAGCACGGCAAAGCCGTTGCGATCGGTCAGGCGCCCCGCCAGTGACTGGCCGTCGAGCGAGAACGCGGCGCCCATCACCGGCTCACCCGTGGAGAGCCGCGCCACATGGACAAGCGTCGCGTCGGGCGTCACGTGTGTGTGCACGGCCAGCGCCTGCTCGTCGCCAGGCGTGACCAGCGTCAACGGTGAGCGCGACGCGCTCATCCACGACGGGTACTGGATCGGCTTGGCTCCGAAGGCCGGGTCATCGAGCACCAGCGACAGGATGTAGTTCTTGCCCGGTTGCAGGGTCCCCAGCAGGTCGATCGACGTCTTGACGAACTCGTTCTGCTTCGCCTCGGGCGCGAATGGGATCGTGATCTCGGTGGGATCGCCCGGAGTTTCATGGTTCTCGACCTGCCCACGCGCCTTGCGGAGGGCCTCCGCGTTGTCCTGGACCAGCCAGGCGAGGATCCGCCCCTTGGCCACATTGCGGGTCGTCACCGTGAAGGCGCGCGAGGCCGCGGCGTCGAGGATCAGCACCCCCTCCGGCATGGACACGCTCGCCGCCAGCGGCGCGGTCGTCACCTTCAGGTCCATCGCCGCGACGCTGTTGCCGAAGTTGTCGTTCATCGCCGGGATGCTGAACGTGTATTCGGTCGAGGGATCGAAGGCGCCCGAGATCGATAGGCGACCGGTGCTGTCCCAGCTGCCGCCGCTCCACACGTTCATGTTGGCCAGCGGCGGCGATACGCTGATCGCGTCCTTGATCTGCTTGTCGCTCACCGCGAGCGGGTTGCTGTACTCGAGCACGACCTCTCGACCGTCGGTGCGCAGCGCCGTACCGCTCACCTCGCACACGCTCTTCTCATACGAATAGCCGCAGCTCAGCTTGGCCAGCGCCAGCGGCCCCGCGATCGTGTAGCGGCGCGTGGTGCCATCCACCTCGACCGCGATGCCCTCACCCTGGGCAAATTTACCGTCCCCCCGCACTTCGATCACCTGGCGCGGGTTCAGGGTGTAGCCCTCGAAGCGCTTGCCCTGCCCGTTGTTGAACTTCGCGGCGATCGTGCGCTCTGGCTTGTCCTTCTGCTCATGGTCCGGGATGTTGTCGGCGACCACCGTGATCAGCTGGGCCGCCTGCTTCGCCGTCACGGGCTGATCGAAGACGACGCGGATCACCTCGCCAGCCGCGATCTTCTTGCCGGAGTACGGGAACATCTCGACCATGCGCGGCTCGCCCGGGACAGGCAGGTAGTCGATCACCTTGCCGGCGATCTCGATGCGCGGCTCAGCCGTGAAGCTGGCGACCCATGGCTCGATCGCCACGTCGTCCGTGGTGCTCACGTTGGCGACCGTGACCTTGTAGGTCTGCTCGGGGTCAAAGGGCTTGGTGGCCTTGAACTCGAGCGCGTTGCTCGAGGTCCACACCGTCTTCCCTGCAACCGCAGGCTCGAGCGTCAGCACGCCCACCGCCGCCGGCTGCGGCTTCTTGCCGATCGGCTTGCTCAACTTGACGGGCCGGTTGAACACGATGCGCAGCGTCTGCCCCTCGATCTCGAAGCTGTCCTTGCCCTCCTCGATCCGCGGCGACTGGACTCGAAAGCCCGTGTTCGGATCCGTCTCGTCGGTGGCATCGATCTCGAGGGCAGGCCGCTGACGTCGACCCTGCGGCCCCGGAGGGAACACCAGCGGACCCGCCGTATCAGGCACCGTTCGCCCCAAGATCTCCGACGGGTTGACCGGCTCCTCACCGCTCAGGTCCGGCGTCGCCGGCTTCGGAGTACAGGCGAGGGCCGCCAGGAACAGTGGGGAGACAGCGAGGACAGCGACGATTCGGCGGTGCGTGCGTGGAGCCATGGCGGGCGGCAATTGTGCAAGACCGGGCGCTGGCGAGAAAGCCAAGGAGTTACGCAGCCATGCGCGCCAATGAGCCGTTCAAGATCGGAACGATTGTTCGCCTTCGTCGCAAATGACACGAATCGCAGCATCGAGAGCCGGCCATTGACCCCCAGAAAGGTCACCTCGATCGTGATGTTACGCATTGTTGCAGACATCCTGTAGCCTGTGGTGCGTGAACAGCGTCAGCGCACGCTTGTCGCGGCCACATCTCGCCGGTAATCGGGGCACATGCACCCTACCCGTTGCGGCCCCGTCCTCGCGCTCGTTCTCGCCGCTTGTGGCGATGCGGGTGACGCCAATGACTCAGGCACCACCAACGCCACGAACCCCGCCAGCGGTACAACCAGCTCGACGGGCGAGCTCCCGACCACCCAGGGTGACAACTCGAGCGCCAGCGAGAGCAGCACTGGGGACCAAGGGACGCCCGCTGGCCTCGAGCTGATGCAGCGCCTCGCTGGCCTTTGGACCGGCCCAGCGACGATGACACCACTCGGCACCTTCGCAAAGATGAACATGGACCTGCGCGCCGCCTCGGGCCAGGTGCTGTTTAGCCGCGCTGATCTCGACGAGATGAACAGCCTGCGCTTCGCCTTCGAGATCGAGGCGCCAGACGGCGAGAGCACGCTCGTGTATCGCAACGGCGGCTACTTCCTCGGCATCCTGCGCGACTCTCGGACCAAGCTGGTCGAGCACGACGCCAAGGCGGCCACCTACCGCTTCTGCTCGACCAGCACGCAAGGCTGCGACTACATCGACGCTCGCTGGACCTTCAGCGCCGCGGATGCCCTCGTCTTCGACGTCAAGGTGAAGGGGAAGCAGCACGTGTACTGGGACGCCAAACGGGTCGAACAGCGCGCCCTTCCGGAGATCTTCCCCAGCAGTCACGACCCGCTCGCCAGCGACGCCGACTTCCCACCGATGCCGAGCCTCAGGGTCGACGTCAGCTGGGCCGATCCGCTGGCAGTCGACGGCGCGGTGTGGATCATCCTCACCACGATGGACTGCGACCTCCAACTCAAGTGTGTGCACAGCCGCTCGCTCACCAAGGGCGCAGCAGCCGGCAGCAAGAGCGTCAGCCTCACGCTCGACCAGGTCCATCCCGGCGCTTACAAGCTCAACGCCATCCTCGACCGCAACGGCAACCTGGCCACCACCCTCTACCCGGACAAGGGTGACGGCATCGGCGGGCTCAACCAGGCCGTCGAGATCGCCACCACTGGCGAGACCGCCATCAAGACGTCCATCGCCATCACCCTCTAAACGCCGCTCGTCAGTCGATGATGATGTCCTCGTCGTCGCCGTGCGAGTCGGCGCCTGCCCGCGGACTTGCGACCGGCAACGGACCTGAGCCCCCAGCGCTCGTCGCCCCCTCAACCGCTCCAGCCTTGCTCGGGCGGCGACCCACGAGGAAGTACGTGCACAGCGCTCCCTTGCCCTTCACGTGGATGATGCCGCGCCGCTGAAACGCGTACTTGTGGCGCAGTCGCTTGTACGTCGCCTCTGTCACCTGGATCGCGTTGGCGATGCCGTGCGACTCCATGCGACTGGCGATGTTCACGGTGTCACCCCAAAGGTCATAGGCGAACTTCTTGGTGCCGATGATCCCGGCCGTGACCGGCCCGCAGTTCATGCCGATGCGGATCCGGACGCCGCGGTTGCGCTTGGCATTGAAGCGCTCGATCACCGCCAGCATGTCGAGCGCCATCTCGGCCATCGCCTCGGCGTGATCGGGCCGCGGCATCGGCAGGCCGCTGGCCGCCATGTACTCATCCCCGATCGTCTTGATCTTCTCCAGCCCGTGCTTCTCTGCCAACTGGTCGAACATCGAGAAGATCTTGTTGAGCATCGCTACCAGCTCGGCCGGTGGCAGCTGCTCGGACATCCGCGTGAACCCGACGAGATCGGCGAACAAGACCGTCACGTCAGGGAACACATCGGCGATGGTCCGCTGACCCTCCTTGAGCCGCTCGGCGATCGGCCGCGGGAGGATGTTCAGCAGCAGCTGCTCGCTGCGCTCCTGCTCCGAACGCAGCTTCTTGATGTACGCCCGCTCGCGGTCACGCAACCGCTTCTTCTCGAGACAAGCGCCGATGCGGGCTCGCAGCACGGTCGGGTTGAACGGCTTGGGCAGGTAGTCCTCGGCACCCAGCTCGATCGACTTCACCACGGTGTCGAGCTGGTCCAGCGCCGAGATCATGATCACCGGCAGGCCGCGCAGCTTGTCGTCCGCATGGAGGTGCTCGAGCACCTGGTAGCCGTCCATCTCCGGCATCATCACGTCGAGCAACACGAGGTCGAAGTCCTCGGCCCGCAACATCTCCAGCGCCTGCTTGCCGTTCTCCGCCAGCTTGACCGTATGCCCCTGTCGGACCAACCGGCGCGACAACATGTTGCGGTTCGACTCGTTGTCGTCAACCACCAGCAGCTTGCCGGTGTCCCCATGCGCTGTCACCCGCCGCGGCGCGGCAGCCTCGCGTACCGCCAAGGCTGCATCACCGGCGGTCGGTCGCACGGCCGAGAGCACCCGGTTGACCGCGCCGCTCGAGACGATCTCATCGAGCCGACGGACCGCCTCGAGGATGCGCTCAATGTCCCCCGTAATCTCGTCGTCGCGGCGCTGCTGCGCTGTGTGCAGCAGGCGCTCGACATGGCTCAGCAAGTGACTGAGCGGGAAGAGCAGGTCGCGGTTCAGGCGCTCCTGGCTCGGTCGCTGCGCGTGCGGGTCGAGGATCTCGTCGATCAACGCCAGGAGCTGCTGCGCGTCATGCAACACCGTGCCGATGTTGTTGACCACGAACTCGTTGCCCGAGGCCTCGGCGTCCTCGATCAACATCTCGCTGTAGCCGATGATCTGGTTGAACGGCGTTCGCAGGTCGTGGCGTAGCTGCGCGCCGGTCGTTCGCTTCGCTGGCACCTTCGGGGCGTCCGGTTCGGGCGGCACCTCCATCACCGAGGACGCCTCGCTGTTCACCAGGGCCAACACGGACGGCGGCGCATCGTCGTCGACATCCACGTCCACCTCGACCGTACTGGAGCTCACCGGCCGAGCCAGCGTGGCATCATCCAGCTCATCCAGGGACATGTCGTCGAAGTCGCCCGCGGAGGCCCCCACACCCTCCTCCACCGCCTGAGCACCTCCGTCTTCGACAAAAGTGCCACCCAGGAAATCGTCGTCGTCGTCCACCGGGATACCCGGCCCGCCGGGCCCCGACTCCGTCGGAGGCTCCCCGGCTGCGCGGCGGTTTGGATCATTGTCTCGCATGCGTTGGGGTGCTGTGCGGCGCGCCGTACGGAACGTTGGAGCCTAACGGAGATCGTACCGGCCGATGGTACCGCAACCCCCGTGAGAGCGGTCACAGCTTTGCGCCGGACCGCCCGCTCCATGCTCGCCGCGCAACCCGGCGAGGACAACCCACGACCTTGTCACCCGCCAGGCTTCGCCGAGCGAGATCGCCCGCCCCGGGACTGAGCAAGCGCAAGAGCGACATGCATGACCCCGCGCCTGGAAGTCCCAAGGAATAGCTCCCTGGGCCTTCTGAGGCGCGATCCACATCTGAGAAGGCCCGCCCGACGCGAACCGGCCCACCGCCACGTCGCAACCCTGCCCGGGGGAGCGATCCCCCAGGGCGAAACGCCCGCCAAATAAACTCGCATCGACTGGGCATCCTGGCGATCGCCTTCTCTTACTGCGGCGCGTCGTGCATCTCAACTCGCCGCACAAACAACGGAGCGAGCGATTGCCAGGTTCGCGCGCATCTTGCCGCCACTGCGCGAGGCGAACGCTTCCTCGGCTGCTGCACAGCGTCCTCGCGCGTCTGCATCACAATGCTTGACCCTCTGCAGCCGAGACTCGATCATACAAGCAGTTGGACTGTCCGCCTTGGTGCATCGACGCGTCCACTTCGCCGGGTTGTCGAGGTTGATCATGCCTGAGCTACATGATGTCTATCTGTTGAGCAGCCAAACGTCGCTACCGGAGGGCGTCGCTTTTGACAATCGCACCCGCCGGTTCTTCGCCACAGGCCTGCTGAGTGGTCAGATCACGCAGATCGAAGCCGCGACCGGTGAGGAGCGCGTGTTCTTCACGAGCGACGAACCTCGGCAATTCTCCGGGGCCAAGGTCGATGAGATCAATCGCCGCCTGTGGGTCTGCGCCTCCGACATCCGCGGCCCGACGGGTGGCCTGCACCTGTTCGACGTCGACACCGGCGCGCTCATCCGCCACTTCGAGCTGTCGTCCCACGGCATCTGCAACGATGTGTGCCTCGACACCGAAGGCATCGCCTACGTCACCGACTCGTTCCAACCCGTCATCTACCGCGTCGACGCGCGTGACGGCAGCGCCAGTGTGTTCACCCGCGACGCACAGATGGCCGCGCCCATGGGCCAGTTCGGGCTCAACGGCATCGTCGTCACCCCCGACGGCGAGGCCATCATCGGCGGATTTTCTTCGCCCTCGAAGCTCTTCCTCATCCAGCGCAACGCCCCTGAGCGTGTCTGCCAGATCCAGCTGAGTGGCGACCCCTTTGGCCACCCCGACCCTCACTTCACCGGTGCTGACGGTATCATCTTCATCGACAACGTCCTCTACGTCGTCCACGACGGCGGCGTCCAACAGGTGACTTTCACCGGCAACGACTACAGTCGCGGCATCGTGAAGTCCGCCCTCGCCCCGGAGTCCGGCCTCACCACCGCGACCGTCGTCGACGGCGAGCTATACGTCATCAAGGCGGAAGTCGTGCGGGCCATGCACATGCAGCTCCCGCCCAACTTGCCCTTCAAGATCTACCGTTTCCCCCGCGATCTGTTCACCCACGTTCCTGCCTAGTACGAGGAACGAAACGACCCGCGGCTCCGGAAGAGCGCGCGGGTCAGGCGCGGTGAGGTGTGTTCAGACGCGGCTGACGCGGCGAGCCAGCGCCAGCGCGAGGACGGCGTTGATGGCGAGCCAGAGGCGGTCGATGCCGGTGCCGCCGGGGAGGCCGGCGACCAGAGTGGGCAGGACGATCGCGCCGTGGAGGAGCATCGCGGCGTAGCCGAGGTTGACGCCGACCAGGAGGCTGCGGAGCGGACGGACGCTGAGCAGCAGGAGGGTGAGCAGCAGCGGTGCGAGGGCAGAGAGCACCAGCGGTGAGCCGAAGGCGCTGACGCTGCCGGTCGCGGCGGCGAGTTGGTAGGCGAGCGGGGCACAACCGAAGGCGCCGGCGGCGAGGCCTGCACCGGCGACGGCGCTGGCGAGCCCGGCGAGCCGTGCGCGCCGCGTCGTGGCACCGGCGATTCCCAGGCTGGCGAGCCCGGCGAGCCCGAGCAGGCCCGCGAGGCCACCACGCTCGGGGGCATAGTTCTCGGCCGAGGCGTCGACAGCTGCGAGCGCATCGATCACACCGGCCCCGTACTCCTTGTCCCACTCGACGTTGTTGGGGTGCTTGGCGGTGCGCTTGAGGATGCGCTCGACCTCGTCGGGGTTGGTGATGCCACGCGAGACGATCAGGGCGGCGACGCCGGCTGCGTGGGGCGAGGCCATCGACGTGCCCTGCAGCCACATGTACTCGCTCTGCAGCGGGTTCTGCAGGAGGATGGTGTTCTGCAGGACGCCGTCGGGGAAGCCGTCACCGTTCTTGTCTTCGCGGGTGTCACCGCCGGGGGCAGAGATGTCGAGGTCCTTGCCCCAATTCGAGTACCAGGAGCGCTGGCCGGTGCCATCGACGGCGGCGACGGCGACGGCGCCATCATGGCCGGCGGGGTAGCCGACGCGGGAGCGCTTCTCGTTGCCAGCGGCGCAGACGACGGTGACACCCTTCTCGTGGGCGTAGGCGACGGCCTTACCGAGCACCGAGGACGGGAGCGGGCCGCCGAGGCTCATGTTGATCACGTGAGCGCCATGATCGGCGGCGTAGCGGATCGCGTTGGCGATGCCAGGCACCGAGCCGCGACCGTCACCGCCGAGCACCTTGAGCGGCATGATCGTGGACTCGTAGGCGACACCGGTGACGCCGAGGGCGTTGTTGGTTGTCTGGGCGATCGTGCCGGCGACATGGGTGCCGTGGAGGTGGTCGTCGAGGCCGTCCTTCAGTGCGCCGGAGACGAAGGTCTCTCCGTGGGTGAAGGCGGTGCCGGCGAGGTCGGGGACCTGCTTGGCGACCCCAGGCAGATCTTTCCAGGCGACGCCAGTGTCGATGACGGCGACGATGGCACCTTTTCCCGCGGTGATGGTCCACGCCTCGGGGGTGTGGATCATCTCCATGTGCCACTGGCGGGCGAACAGCGGGTCATCGGGGACAAAACGCTCGCGCTGGCGCTTACTCGCTTCGATGTCATCGAGCACGCTCGCGGCGAGGGGGCCTTCGGGGTGCTCTGGGACGTCGATCAGGCTGTATTCCAGCTCGGGCTCGACGACCTCGACGAGCGGGTTGCCTTGCAGACGGACCTGCAGAGCAGCGAGAGCGGCCGGTTCGCCAAACACACGGAAGAGGTGCTCGCCCTCGCTGTAGAAGCCAGCAGGTTCATAGGCGAGACCGAGCTCGGCGAGCAGGGTTGCGAGCTCGGCCTCACTGCCGCCCTCGCCGTCCTCGGGCTCGACGAGGTCGAGGAGGAGGACGCCGGTGCCGTGCTCACCCGCTTCAGCGACGGTCAGCGGCGCCAGATCGGGTGTGTTGCTGGCGGGGCGGTGCCCAGCGGCAAGCAGGCCCGCGAGGGCGAGGAGGCCGGTACCGGCGATGAGCGGGCGGTGACGCAGGAAGACCGAGACGACGCGCATGGACTAGCTCCTGCACGGCAAGCAGCCGAGCCGGACCAGTATAGGAGGGCCGGCGGGGCTGTGCACGGTGTCATCGCAGCCAGTGGCAGCGAGTTGGCGGGCGCGGGATCGCCGGAGCCGGGTTTCACGGTGAGGTCCCGGATGGGGGTATGGGCTTCTCCAGCGGCGAGGCCTGGGCTAAGCTCCCGGACCCGCGCTTGTAGCTCAGCTGGATAGAGCATCGGGCTTCGAACCCGAGGGCCGCAGGTTCGAATCCTGCCGAGCGCACCACAGGGCCCTGCATCGGCGATGCAGGGCCCTGTTCTTTGGGACATGTCCCGAGGGCTAGAGACGGATCGTGCTGCCGTCGGTGAGCGAGGCCTCGGCGCTCTGCCCACCGAGCTCGAGCTGGGCCATGAGGCGGTGGATCTCGTCGCGGAAGTCGACCAGGCAGTCGGCGAGGGCGCAGGCGTGCCAAAAGCCGGTGTTGACGGTCGAGCTGAGCGTCTGTTGGAAGACCTCCCACGAGGATCCCTTGCTGGCGGCCTGTGCGAGCGCAGCGTTGGCGAATTCGCGGAGGCGGTCGCCGAGGCCGTGTTGCTTGCCGCCGCCCTCGAACTGGACGACGCCGAGCGGGTTCTTGTGGGCGTCCCCGACGAGCGGGACGCAGACGATCCAGTCGTGCTCGGGTTGCCAGTGCTGGTAGAGGGGGCTGCGCTGGTAGACGAGGGCGTCGCGGGTGTGTTCGGTGCCGCGGCACCATGCGGCGGGGCGGTTGAAGCGGAAGGCGTGGCCGGCGACGCCGGTGCCGGAGGGGTAGGAGCAGACCCACTCGCGGCTGGGGAAGTTGCCGAAGGCGGGCAGCAGGCGGCCCTGGGCGTCGTCCCACAGGAGGCCCATCCACGAGATGCCGCCGGGCGAGCCGCCGAACACGGCGGAGATCGCCGCGGAGATGGTCTCGGCGAGCTGGTAGGAGAGCATGGCGCCGAGCTCGCGATCGGCGATGCAGCGATCGAGCAGGCGGGCGGCGATGCGGCTGCCGGTGTAGTCGAGGGCGTGACCGGGGAGGCTGGGGCGGTAGGCGATGGCGTAGCGGTGGCCGACGATCGGAGCCTCGATGGCGAGCGAGATCTCGGTGGGCGAACGTTTGATCAATTCACAGCGGCGCTCCTCGTGGGGGGCACGCTCCCAGTGGGTGTCGCCGTTGTGCGTCACGCAGCGCAGGGCCCACTTCTCGACGCTGTCCATGGCGACGACGGGATCGTCGAAGCTGTAGTCGAGGGTGAGGTGACGGCAGGGGAAGCGGACGGTGTGAGAGCGGACGACCACGCTGGCGTGGGTGCCGTCGAGGTCGCGGCGCGCGGCGAGGTTGTAGCGGGGGACCTCGGCCTGGGTGAGCGCGACCGCGTTGCTGGCCTGGTAGCGCCACACGAGGTCGGTGCTGCGGTGGTCAGGCGGGTAGAGGGTGAAGCGGATCACGCCGTCCTGGCCGGTGCTCTGGCGGATCTCGAAGCCTGGGGAGCCGACCGGGGGCTCGTGGCGGGCCTCGCAGACGGGCGGGCTCAGCTCGGCGACCGGGATCGCGACCGGGGTCCGTAGGTCGCTGATGCGGACACTGACGGTGATGATGCCGTGGCGGTCGACGTGGATCTTGCGGGTGTGTTCGCCTGCGGCGATCTCGTGCTGCTCGCGCTCGCCCTGGTTGCCGAGCGGGAGGGTCCGCGCGGCGCGGCGTGTGTAGACGGCGATGTCTCCGGTGCGCTCGAAGACCTGCACGTGGACCTGATGCGGGTGGACCTGGACGACGGCGAACTGTTTGCCGATCGCGTCGGGGCGGTGATTTTGGTTGGCGCCGAGGGAGCCGGTGCCGACCAGGACGAAGCGGTCGGTGAGCCAGCCGAGCTGCTGGGCGCCGGCCTTGTGGAGGTGGCCGTGGAAGCCGACCTGGAAGCCGGCGACGATCAACGCGCCGAGGTCGGCCTGGTTGAGGTAGTCGGGGCGGTAGCCGTCGGTGTGAATGCCGTGGTGCCAGACGGCGATGCGCAGGAAGCCGTCGGCGAACTCGGCGGCGTGCGCTGCTGCGTTGGCGATCGACTCGCGCGAGATGGCGGCGCCGGTCCAGTGGCGGTCGTTGAGGAAGCAGGAGTTGAAGCCGTAGATGGCGACGCGGTCGGCGGGGAACACGTGGGCCGACCAGTCGAGGCCCTCGCGCGCGGCGGACAGGTCGAAGGGGCGGCCGGGCTCGTGGAGGGCCTCGCCGTAGAAGTCGTTGAGGAAGCGCTGGACGCTGGCGAAGCGGGCGGACTGGCGGGTTTCGTCGAGGGCGATCCACTCGATGTGGCCGTACTTGCTGATCACCTGGCGCACGCCGCTGCGGGCGGGGTCGTCGCGGTAGCGGCGGAGCAGGGAGGCGAGCTGCTCGGATCCGCCTGGCTTTTGGAGCAGGTCGGAGATCTGTAACGGGCGGCCGAGCTCGGCGCTCCAGTCGACGTCGTGGTTGCCGGGGACGAATACGATGCGGGTGCGGGCGTCGGGCTCGCGCAGGAGCGGGAGCAGGCTGGTGACCGCGAACTCGTGCAGCTCCTGGTACTCAGCGTCACGTGCGGCGCCGGCGAGGTCACCGCTGACGACGATGAAGTCGAAGCGCTGTTCGGCCTCGGGGAGCTTGCGCAGCGCCGCCTGGGGGCCGTTCCAGATCGCCTTCAGGGTCTCCGTGGCGCCGGCGCGGTGGAGGTCGGAGAGGTGAAGGATGCGCACGAAGCCGCGACTTTAACAGATCTCGTCGGGGACTGTGGGGGGCAGGCGGAGATGTCAGGCGACCGACGGGTCTCAGGGCGGTTTGATCGGGAGAGCCGCGGCGAGGAAGGGGTCGAGAGGGGGGTCGAAGAGGTGGCCGAGCTGTGGCGGAGCGGGCGGACGGGCGGCGCGGCTCAAGGCGGCGGAGGTGCGGCGGAGGGCGGCCCGGGCGGCGGCGGCGGCGAGCTCGACGGCCTGGGCGTTGACCACAAAGGGTTCAGGCAGGAGTGCGACGGAGCCTTCGGGGTTGCTGTCGGGTTGCGCTTCGTCGAGGGCCATCGGCTGCCTCCGTGGCTCAAGTAAGGCCCCGGCGGCCGCGGGTGTCAAGTATGGGTGTCAGGCCTCGGCCGGGCGGGCGAGACGTCCTGGCGGGGCTTCGCCGGGGAGCTCGACGATGCGGGCTTCGGGGGCGACGCTGCGGGTGATGTCGACCTCGCGGCGGTGGCAGGTGAGGAGGATGACCTGGGTGTGACGGGCGGCGTCGCGGAGGGCGGCGAGGCTGGCGGCGGCGCGGGTGTCGTCGAAGTTGACGAGCACGTCGTCCATGATGACGGGGAGCGGCTCGCTGCGGTCGCAATAGTCGAGGATGTAGGCGAGGCGGAGGGCGAGGAACAGCTGCTCACGTGTCCCGGAGGACAGGTCGGCGGGGCTCCGAAGCTGGCCGTTGCGGTCGACGGTGGCGAGCGTGCGGGTCTCGGGTTGGACGACGACGCGGAGGTGGCGGCCCTCGGTGACGCGGGCGAACAGCTCGGAGGTGTGCTGCAGGAGCGCGGGCTGGTTCTCGCGGGCGTAGCGGTCGGTGACGCGGTCGAGCACGCGCTCGGCGAGGTGGACCAGGAGGTAGCGGTCGATCTGCTCCTCGAGCTCGCTCTTGAGGACCTCGAGATCGGCGCCGATGCGGGCCGCGCGGTCGCCCCCGAGCTGCTGGGCCTCGTGTTCGCGCCGGCCTTTCTGCAGGGCGGCGGAGATGCGGCGCTGGTCGAGTTCGGCGATCTGGCGCGTGAGAGCGTCTTGCTCGCTGATCAGGGACTCGCGTCGGCTCGCGCGCAGCTCGGACTCGTAGGCGGCGCGCGGCTCACCCTCGCCGAGCGCGCGGGCGAGGCGGAGGTCGAGCTCGCTGCAGCTGCGTTGCAGCTGGTCGCGGAGCAATGTCCTTTCGGACATGTTCAAGAGGGCAGCCTGGTCGTGGACGCCGGCGCGGGCCAGCAGGGCGTCGTAGTCGCGCTGCGCTTCGGCGAGGGCCTCGCTGACGCGGAGCTGCTCGCGGCGGCGGTCCTCGGCCTCCTCGCGGGCGAGGGCGTGGGTGCTGGCGGCCGCGCGGGCCTCACTGAGGTCGCGGCTGAGGGACTCGACCTGGAGCTCGGGGTCGCCCGGGCCAGCGGCGCGGGCGAGGCGGGCGAGGAGGGCGGCGAGTTCGGTGTCGAAGTCGGCGAGGGCGGCGAGGGCCAGGTCGTTGGCCGCGCGCTGGCGGGTGTTGGTCGCTGTCCGTTCGGACAGGTCAGCGAGGGCTTCGAGGCGCTCGACTGCGGTCTCAGGGTCGAGGCTCTGGCGCAGGCCGAGAGCAGCGGTGCGGCGCTGGAGTTCGTCCGCGGAGCTTGCCAGGTCGCGTTCGATGAAGTTGCGCGCGGTGTGCGTGCGGGCGAGGGCGGCCTCGAGGGCGCTGCTGCGGGCGAGGGTGGACTCGAGGCGGCCGTGGCGGGTCTGGGCGTTGCGCTCGCGTTCGCGGAGCTGCGAAACGAGGGCGGGCCACGTCGTTGTCGCGGAGGCGGCGAGGTGGTCGCGGAGGCGGGCCTCGAAGTCCTGGACGCGCGGGCGGTCCGGGGCGAGCCCGTGGGCGCGGCGGAGGCGGGTCGCGGCGAGGTCGCGCAGGCTGGCGGCGTCGCCGAGCCAGGCGAGCATCGGGCCCGGGGCGCCAGGGACGATGCCGGTGGGGCGCCAGAGTTCGCGCCAGGCGCTGGTCCAGTCGCGCTCGGCCGCATCGAGGGTGGCGAGGCGCTCGCGGGCGCGGGTCAGCGCGAGACGGGCGCGCTCGGCCGCATGGGTGAGGGCTGTCTTTTGGGCCAGGCGGTCCGCGCTGCTGCGGAGTTGATCGGCGAGCTGGTCGGCGTCGGCGAGGGCGCGCTCGAAGCCGCGGGCGAGGGTGCGGCGGTCGGTGACACGAGCCGGGGTGGGCTCGGCGGCGCCGAACAGGTCGCGCTGGTTGGCGCTGGTGCGGGCGAGGAGCTGCTGGCGGACCAGTTGCCAGGTCTCGTCGCGGCGCTGGCGGGCCTCGGCGAGGCGGGCGGGATCGGGCAGGGCCTCGCCGGCGAGCAGGGCTGCGAGCTCGGCTTCTATGCGGGCGAGCTCGGCGGTCTCCTGGGACAGGTGATCGAGGGCGTCACGGCGTTCACGCTCGCTGTCGAGGTGACGCGACTGCATGTCCTGTACGGCGGCGAAGCTGGGCAGCGGGAGCCGGTCGAGGGCGTCGGCGGCGGGGCGCGGGTGGAGGCGGGCGAGGGCTTGCTCGAGCTCGGTGTCGATGCGAAGGAGGTCGATCTCGCCGCGCTCGAGCTCGGCGTGGGCGGCTTGCGCGGACTCGAGCTCGGCGAGCAAGCTGGCGCCGCGCTCATCGGGGGCCTGGTCGGCGAGGGTGCTCGCCTCGGCGCGGAGGCTGGCGAGTTCGGCCTCGTCGTCGGCTTCACCGCGGGCGAGGACTTGTAGCTCTTGCCGGGTGCGGCGCCAGCGGCCAAGCGCGAGGCGGACCTGCTCGAGCTCGGCGGGAGAGGCGGTGAGGGCCGTCTCCGGAGACAGCTCGCAGGCGTTCGACTCGGGCGAAGAGGCTGTCTCTTGGGACATGCCGGAGAGGCGAGTGAACTCGGCACGGAGGGCGGCGAGCTCGAGATGGAGGCGCTCGCGTTCGCGGGGGAGTTCACGGCGGCGGATCGTCACCGACTCGACGCGGCGGACCAGGCGCTCACGGGCGCGGAGCTCGACGAGCAGGGGTCGCACACGTTCGGCGTCGGCCGGATGCAGCGGGGTGGCGAGCTCCGGGTCGGCGAGGCGCGCGAGCAGGCGCTGGTGGGCGTGGAAGTCTTCGAAGGCGGCCAGGAGTGCGTGGACTCTGGCGCTGCGGAGACGGAGGCGGGCGAGCTCGGTGTCGGCGCCGGCGAGGGTGTCACGGGCGTCCTTGAGCGACTGGCTGAGGGCGAGGTACTGGGGCTGCTGGAAGGTTGCGTCGCGCAGGGCGTTGCGAGCGTCGCGGATCGCCCCGAGGTTGCGGTTGATCGGTGGGTTCTTGCCGCGGGTCTTGAACAGGGCGTCGGCCTCGTCACGGAGGTCACCCAGGACGCGACGGACGACCTCGGCGCCGCCCCCAAGAGCGCCGCCTCCGAGCAGTTCGCCGAGCCCGGCGACCTGCAAGAGCTCGGCGCCTTGCTGGAGATCGGCGTGGGTGAAGCCGAAGACGGCGCGGTAGAGGTCGGGGGTGATGCTGCCGAAGTAGCGGGTGAAGCGGGGCTCGTCGAGGGCGACCTCGCCGATGTCGGTGCGCAGGTTGCCGAGCAGGGCGTCTTTACGCTTCTTGCGGCGGACCAGCTCGAGGCGTTGACCGGCGCTGTCTTGCAGCGTGGCGTGGATCGCCATCGCCTGGTAGGGGAAGCGAAAGGCGTAAGGGCTGCGCTCGTCGATGCCGAACAGGAGGCCGTGGATGGCGCGCAGGAGGGTGGTCTTGCCGGCCTCGTTCGGGCCGTGGATCACCACCAACCCGGAGGGGCTGCGGAGGTCGAGGCGAAGCGACTCGAAGTGGCCGAATCGCTCGAGCTCGAGGCGCTCAAACTTCATGCGAGACGACGCCCTCGGACCACGCGACGCTGGGCGCGTGGGGCTGCGGTGAGCTGGCCTTCGGGACAGGTTGCGTGGCGCCGAGGCGAGCCAGCAGCAAGGCCTCGAGCTCGCCGAGGCGGGCGATCAGGCGGGCGGGCTCGTCGGGGCGGTGACCGAGCAGGGGGGCGGCGGCGGTGACGAGCGGGGCGAGGCCCTCGCTGTAACGGGCGAGGGTGGCCGGGTCCTCGGCGAGTTGGCGCAGCTCGTCGCGCAGGGTCTGGAACAGGTCGTGGAGCTCACCGGGCTCGGCGAGCGGCGGCTGGGTGACGAAGCGGATCTTCTCGGGCCACACGTCCCCGAGCTCGGCGGCGAGGGCCCGGATCTGGCCCTGTATGGCGGCTGGATCTGCGGCGAGGGCGGCGTGCAAGGCGGTCGTGCCCTCGACGGTGATACGTGCGAGCACGGGTCGGCCGGCGGCGTCGGCGAGGGCGGCTTGCATGCGCAGGCGGATGTCCGAGAGGAGGTCGTCCATGTTGTGGGCGTCGTCGGCCGAGACGACGAGCTCGGCCCAGCGCAGGACGTCGACCTCGCGCGACTCGACACGCTCGAGGCGCAGGCCGTCGAGGCGCAGGAGGGTGCAGCCCTTGGCGCCGGTCTCGCGGGCGTGTCGGCCTTGCAGGTTGCCGGGGTAGACGACCCAGGGGTCGCGGTGCAGGACCTGGGCGTGATGAACGTGGCCGAGCGCCCAATAATCGTAGCCGTGGCGGACCAGCTGGGCGACGGTGCAGGGGGCGTAGTTGCCGTGCTCGCTGCTGGCGACGGCGTTGGTGTGGAGGACGCCGAGGTTGAAGAGGTCGCGGCGGCGGGCGGGGTAGGCCTCGGCGAGGTTGTCCTCGACGCTGCGGGCGCCGTAGCTCTGGCCGTGGACGGCGAGGCCGAGGCGCGGGTAGTCGCGGGACTCGGGGGCGTCGACGGCGAAGGTGAAGACGTGGTCCGGGAGCGGGATGTGGCGGGTGATCACGGACTCGGCGTCGTGGTTGCCGCGGACCATGACGACCTGGGTGCCGACGTCGCGCAGGCGGGCGAGCTCGCGGACGAAGAAGAGGCCGGTGTTGAAGTCGCGCCACTCACCGTCGAAGACATCGCCGGCGAGGATGAGGAGGGCGGCCTGTTCTTCGAGACAGGTGTCGATGAGGCGGACGAAGGCGCGGCGGGTAGCCAGGCGTAGGTCATCCACGGGGGCGCCCTCGAGGCGGCCCAGGCCGCGCAGCGGGCTGTCGATGTGGAGATCGGCGGCGTGGATGACCGTGATCACGCGAGGACAGTGGCACCCGCGAGATCGCGGCGCAACCGCAAAGGCGAGGCTGCGGGAGGCGTTCGGAGCGTGGCCTCGCGACGGTCTGGGCTCGAGGGCTCTGCGATGACTGGGTGATCGACGCGGCTCGTTGTGTCTCGCAAGCGTGATGAGAAGGCTTCGCAGGAGGGTCGGTGCCGCGGGCTATTTCGCGCGAGAATGAGGGAATCGGCGGTTCACCCCACGCGCGCTTGATCTGGCTCAGATCAGGCCTCTGCGGGGCGTGACTGCCGATTTGAATGCTCCGTCCAAGAGCACGCGCGCGCGACAGTGGTGTCGTGGACGCGCGATTCTTCACTTTCGAGCGCCCGTACCGCGCCGCACAGGCGGTAGGATGGGCGCCTCCTCAAGGGAGCCACCGTGAACCGGAGCGACGCGAAACAAGACTCATCCAGGACCGTGCAGGAGACGGCTCGCCTCATCCTGCGGCACCTGCGTGACAACGGTGAAGGGGCCTCGAAGGAGGCGCTGGCGGCCAAGGCGGGGGTGGCTGGTGTGACGGTGCAGCGGGCCCTGAAGTACATGCGCGAGGAGTGGGACGCACCGCTGGAGTTCGTGCACGGGAGCAAGTTGTGGCGGCTGTTGGACAACAGCTTCACGCTGCCGCTGACGGATCCAGAGCCGGAGGACCTCGCCGCGGTGGTGTTCGCGGCGGCCCTGCTGTCGCCGGTGGCGGACGCCGAGTTGAACGCGCGGGTGAAGCGGCTGGTAGAGCAGATGGACGCGGCCGTGGACGAGGCGGGGAAGAGCAAGGCGGAGCCGCCCGGGAAGGTCCGTCCGCGGAGCGTGACGGCGACGGTGACGACGGGCACGCGGATGGACTCGCGACTGGCGGGGCGGCTGTTGCAGGCGGTCGGCAGCGGGGTGGTGCGGATCGAGTACGACAGCCCGTGGTCGGGGACGCGGAAGACCCACGACGTGGAGCCGTGGCAGCTGCGGATGCATGACGGCGTGATGTACATGCGGGCGTTCTCGCGGACGACGGGCGACGCGCGGGTGTTCCGGGTGGCGCAGATCGTCAACGCGCGGGTGTTGCCGGGGCAGACGCCGCGCGAGCCGGCGCCGCCGAAGGGCAACATCTGGGGCAGCTCGGACCCGGGTTATGGCATCGATACCGATCGGCCGGGCGTGGCGACGCTGCGGGTGCGTGGCGGCGTTGCGCGGTGGATCGCCAACATGGTGTGGGACGCGGGGCAGGAGGATCGATGGATCGAGGCCGGCGAGCTGCTCGAGCGCAGGGTGCCGTATCACTCGTGTCGCGAGCTGGCGCGGCGGCTGCTGAGCATCGTCGACGGGCTCGAGTCGATCGAGCCGGCGGAGCTGCGCGAGGAGGTCGTGAGCGACGCGCGGGCCTTCCTGCTGCGCATCGACGGCGCGCCGCCAGCGAGCTGAGCTTGATCTCCCGTGGATCATGGAGACCTGGCAGGTTCATGGCGAGGCCGGCCCGGTGCTGGCCTTGGCGGGGTGGATGTGGTGTCCGTGAACCCTGGCGGGGGCGGGCGTGATCTCTCAGGAGGTCATGCCCGTCCCCGCGGCCTCTCGAGGTATCTTCGCGGCCATGAGCGTGAGACCCCGGGTCTGTGTCTTGCACGTCGGCGGCACGATCGGCATGGTGCGCACGGCCACGGGCTTCGAGCCGCAGCCGGGTTTCCTGCAGCGCTACATCGCGGCGATGCCGGAGATGGATCGGCCGGAGTTGCCGGCGCACGACGTCGTGATCCTCGAGCCGCTGCTCGACTCGGCCGACATGGCGCCGGAGGACTGGTTGCGCATCGCGGCGGCGATCGTGGCCCGCTACGAGGACTACGCGGGCTTCGTGGTGGTGCACGGCACGGACACGATGGCGTACACGGCGTCGGCGCTGAGCTTCCTGCTGCCGGAGCTGCGCAAGCCGGTCATCCTGACGGGATCGCAGCTGAGCCTCGAGAACGTGCGCAGCGACGGACGCGAGCACATCATCACGGCGATCCTGCTCGCCGGGACCCTGGCGGTGCCGGAGGTTTGCATTTACTTCGCGTCGCGGCTGCTGCGCGGCAACCGGGCCCAGAAGATCCACAACCACGACTTCGTGGCCTTCGACAGCGGGAACCTGCCGCCGCTGGCGAGCGTGGGCGTGAGTGTCGACCTGGCGACACACCTCGTGCGGGCTCCGGGGCGTGGGACGCTGGTTGCGCCGACGCTGCGTTGCGCGCCACACGTCGCGTCGTTACGGCTGTTCCCGGGCGTCGCTGCGCGCCTGCTCGAGCAGGTGCTGGCGGCGCCGATGCAGGGGCTGGTGCTCGAGACCTACGGCGTGGGCAACGCGCCGAGCCGCGACCCGGCGTTGCTGGCGGCGATCTCCGCGGCGACGGAGCGCGACGTGGTGGTGGTCAACTGTTCGCAGTGCCACGGCGGATCGGTGCGGCAGACCCTGTACAGCACCGGCGCTGCGCTGGCTCGTTGCGGGGTGATCTCGGGGCGCGATATGACGCCGGAGGCGGCGTTGACGAAGCTGTACTGCTTGCTGGCGGCCGGACTCTCACCCGCGCAAGTGCGCGCGCGCATGCAAGAGGACCTGGCCGGTGAGCTCGAGCCGGGGTGAAGGCGATGGACTACATGAACCAAAGGACAGGTTCGATGCGACCGAGGCGCGGAGGCACGTGGCTGCTCGCGGGGTTGCTCGTGCTCGCGTGCGGGGGCGAGGCGGTGAAGGCGGTGCCGGCGAAGCCCGCGGCGGTCGACACGACCGTGGGCTACGAGCTGCGACGGCTGCGGCCGCGCGACGAGGAGCGGCTGGCCGCGATGTTCGACCGGCTGCGAGTCGCCGCGGTGGGCGAGGGAAAGCGGGTGGCGGTGCTGTTCAGCGCGGACTGGTGCGAGCCCTGTCGGCTGCTCGAGACGGAGCTCGGCAACCGTCACTCGGCGGCGGAGATCGGTGACGTGCGGATCTTCGAATTGAAGGAGGAGGACTGGGCGGCGGCGACGAGGATGGACGAGTTTGAGGGCCTGCGCCGGCGCTGGAGCCCGGTGCTCGGCTCGTACCCGCTGCTCATCTTGCTCGACGACAAGGGCGGCCAGCGCGAGGAGATGAAGGAGGCGATCGCTCGCCTCGAGGCGGCAGGCATCGACCCGACGCTGGCGAACTGGCTGGCGGATACCCGCCCGGGAGCGTGAGCGGGGTCGCGGCGTCACGGGGTTCGCCGGAGCGTTTCTTGCGCTTGCATGGAAAATGTGCCGGATTCTTTCCTGGGGGGCGGGCCTGCGCTATGCAGTGCGCATGTTCAGTCTCCCGAGGCGCCGGCTGACCGCGGTTTGTGCTTCGCTGCTCGGCCCGGTGTTTGGTTGCGCAGCAGAGCCAGCGGTGCCAGTGGCGACCCGTCCGGAGCCGCCACTCACGCAGGTCACGCAGGCCACCCACGCAGGGAGGTTGCCCGAGGCGACGCCGTCGGCGGGTGGTGAGGCAGGCGACGCGGGTAGTGAGGCGGGGGTTGATGGCGGTGAGCCGACGCCGCCCGATCTGCCGGCTCCGGTTGTCGAGGAGCCCGCCCCGCCCGTGGACTATGGGCTGATCAAGCCGCCAGTGCCGGTGCCAGCCGCGGACGCGCTGACCGTGCACGCGATGGCAGGCTACGAGGTCGTCGCGGTGTACAGCCAGCCGAACCTCGAGTCGCCGCGGCTCGGCTACATGCGGATCGGTACGCGGATGATGGTGAGTGAGAAGGTCGAGGGTGAGGGCTGCAAGAATGGCTTCTACGCCCTGCCGGCCGGTGGTTTTGGCTGCGCGAGCAAGGGGCTCGTGGTCGACCGCGACAAGGAGGTCGTGTCGAAGTACCCGCCGCCGGCACCGCGCCTCGATCATCCGTTGCCGTACGACTACGGGTTTGTGCGCCGCTCAAACAGCCCGATGTGGTGGCGCATACCGTCGGACCAGGAGCTGGCGGCGATGGGTGTGCAGCGGGCCGAGCTCGAGAAGAAGCGGCTGGCCGCGGCGGCGGAGAAGGGCGCGGAGAAGGCGGAGCTGCCGAGCGAACCGAGCGAGCCGCTGCCGGAGGCGTCGGCGGAGGTTTCTCAGGATGAGTTGATGGCGATGAAGCTGCCGCTGAGCCCGGACACGCCGTGGCTCGAGCGCGGGTTCTTCCTGTCACTCGGAGACAAGGTGACCGACGAGCAGCGCACCTACTATCGCACGGCGCGCGGCGCGTACGTGGCGGCGGGTGACGTGTCGCGTTACGAGGCGAAGGACTTTCAGGGCGTGGCCCTGGGCGAGATGAGCTACCCCTTCGGCTACACGAAGAAGGAGACCAAGCTGATCGAGCTGACGGCGGACAACAAGCTGAAGCTGGTGAAGGAGCTCGAGCGGCGGGTGTTTGTCGACCTCGACGAGGAGACGGAGATCGGCGGCAGGGCGTACATGATCACGTCGGACCGCCTGCTGATCCGCAAGGACCATCTGCTGATCCCCGAGCCGCAGGCGCTGCCGAAGGGGCTCGAACCGTGGGAGCGGTGGATCGACGTGAGCCTGGCGAAGCAGATGCTGGTGGCCTACGAGGGGACGCGCCCGGTGTACACGACGCTGGTCTCGACCGGACGCAAGGGCTCGAAGGAGGAGCCGTACGACACGCCGACGGGGCGCTGGCGGATCAACAGCAAGCACATCTCGACGACGATGGATGGGAACTCGGCGTCGGACGGCAACTACTCGATCCAGGATGTCCCCTGGACCATGTTCTTCTTCGGCAGCTACGCGCTGCACGGGGCGTTCTGGCACAAGGGCTTCGGCGCGGTGCGCAGCCACGGCTGCGTCAACCTCGGGCCGAGCGACGCGCGCTGGCTGTTCCTGTGGACCACGCCGTTCTTGCCGGAGGGCTGGCACGGGGTCAACGCGACCGACGAGAGCCCGGGCAGCACGGTGATCGTGCACGATTGATTAAACGGGGAGACCCCGGCGCCTCTGTCGAGGAGCCGGGGTCCCGGTGCGGAGCGTGCGTGGGTTTAGACGCCGCACTGTTGTTCGAAGATGATCGGGGCGTTGGGGTCGGTCTGGGTGTCGCAGAAGTAGAGCGTGCCCTCGGGGGTGCAGCAGCCGGCCTCGCTCACCGGGTCCGTGCCGTCGCACTTCTCGCCGGCTTTCAGGCCGTCCGCGCAGGCGATCGGCGAGACGCCGTCCGGATCGCTGACACCGGGCTGGCCGCCGTCGACGTCGCAGGCGTAGTACTTGGCCGGGTTCCAGCCGCACTTGCCGGTCTCGCTGGGGCCGGTGGTGCCGGTGGTGGCGTCCGTGGTGCTGGTGGTGGCGTCTGTGGTGCTGGTGGTGGCGTCGCTGGTGCCGGTGCCGGTCGGGGTGTCGGTCGAGCTGCCGGTCGGGGTGTCGGTGGTGCCGGAGCTGCTACCGGACTCGGTGCCGGTGCCGGTGCCGGTGCCAGTGCCGCTTCCGCTACTCGAGTCGGAGATGGAGGTCGTGGTGTCGTCCGTGACCAGGACGCAGGCCGGCAGGAGGGCGGCAGCGAAGGCGGCGATCGTAAGTTGCTTCAACATGGCAGTGTCTCTCCGTAGGAAATCTTGCAAATCAGCAAGGTAAAGGGATCAAGCGGGCCCAGGCGGCCTGGCCGTGCCTCAGACGTGACGAGGTCGGCGGGATTCACCGGTCGTCAGGGACGGGGCGCGGAGGGTAGACCGCTTGCGCTGCTTCGCCAAGTCGCTTGCACATTGTCAGGACACCGCGCGCCGAAGATTTTTTGCGAGCACGGCTCAGCTCGCGGCGGCGTCCGGCTTCGCGCGCGGACGGACAAGTGTCGCGTGGAGCAGGCGGACAGCGAGCAGCCGTTGCGCGCTGGCGACGACAAAACCGAGGCTGCGGGCATCCGTGAGGAGTTGGCGGGTGGTGATCCCGGCGGCGCGCAGCACCTCGCACGCCTGCGTGGTGACGTCAGGTCGGTCCTCGAGGCCCACGCCGACGCAGCTGACGAGCGCGAGGGCGTCGTCGCAGCGCAGCTCAAGGAGGTCGCGGTGCAGCTGGCGAGCGACGGCGCCAACACGTGCGGGGACCTCTGCGGCGTCGGTGCGTTGCGTCCACGACAGCAAGCCGGTCGCGCCGCGATCGTCGACGTGAAGCGCTCGGAGGCCCAGCGGGGCGAGCCCCGCAGCGAGGCGTGGGACGAGGTGACCACGTCCGGGGACGAGCGCGAGCGTGAGCGCAGCGACGGAGTCGGAGGCGACCGCGAGGACGCCGGTGGCGGGCGCAGGGTTGCGGCGGATGACGGTCTCGCCATGCTGCTCGGGCCGACTGTGGCGGGCGTAAATGGCGATGCCTCGCTCCTCGGCCAGTTGCACGGCTTGTGCGTGCAGGACCTTGGCGCCGGCGCGGGCGAGGGCTTGCATGGTGTCGTACGCGATCTCCGGCAGTCGCTGGGCGTCCGGGACCTCGCCGGGGTCCGCCGAGTAGACGCCGTCGACGTCGGAGTAGATCTCGCAGTCGGCGGACAGGGCGGCGGCGAGGGCGACGGCGCTGCTGTCGGAGCCGCCGCGGCCGAGGGTGGTGACCTCGCGCTTGTAGCTGACGCCCTGGAAGCCGCCGACGATGACGATGTGGCCGGCGGCGAGCTCGTCGAGGATACGGAAGGGGCGGACCTCGATGATGCGAGCGCGGCCGTGCTGATGATCGGTGATGATGCCGCACTGCGAGCCAGTGAGGCTGATGGCGGACCGGCCGAGGGCGTGGATGGCGATCGCCAGCAAGGTCATGGCCTCGCGCTCGCCGGTGCTGAGGAGCATGTCGAGCTCACGCAAAGGCGGCGGATCGACGAGGGCCCGGGCCTGGGCGAGCAGGGCGTTGGTGGTCTTGCCCATCGCCGAGACGACAACAACCACGGGCTGGATCGCGGCGCGCTCGACGACGCGGCGAGCGACCTGTCGCAGTCGCTCGAGGTCGGCCACGCTGCTGCCGCCGAATTTCATGACCACTGGGTCGGGTGAGGTCACGCGGCGGGTTATACCAGGCAACTGGCGGCCGTCGCGGGGGTGTTCTAAAAGGGCGGCCTCCATGGCCCGCGACGCGATCCGGATCCGCGACCTCGAGGTCGAATGCACGATCGGCATCAACCCCGATGAACGCGACCGCGTGCAGCCGCTGCTGGTTCAGATCGAGCTGAGCATGGACTTGGCCGTGGCCGGCCGCTCGGCGGCGATCGCCGATACCTGCAACTACGATCGTGTCGCCGACGAGGTGGCCGCGCTGCTGCGGTTTCGTCGCTACCGTCTGCTCGAATCGGCGGCCGAGGAATTGTCGGCGATGCTGCTCGCGGTGCATCCCGCGGTCGCGGGGGTGCGCTTGCGCCTCGACAAGCCGGAGGCGCTGCGCGGGCGGGCCGGGGCCGCGTCGGTGCAGGTGCGCCGGCGGCCGCTCGACTTCCCGCGCTACCACGAGTCGTCGCGCTTCGGGACGGTCGAGGTGGTGCTCGAGACGGCCGAGGCGGGCCTCTACCTGTTGCACATCGATCCGGGCGCGACGCTGTCGGCACATCATCATCAAGTGATGCGCGAGCTTGAGTGGCATGTGCGGGGTGAGCTCTTGCGCTGCGGGGACCGCCTGATTGGGCTGGCGCCGGTGGTGTGGTCGAAGGGCCAGGTGCACGACTACGTGAACACGGGCACGGGGGTGGCGACCTTGTTCTGTTGCGACCAGCCACGCTTCATCCCGGCCGACGAGATCTTGCTGGAGGAGGGAGGAAGCACATGAGCGCACAATCAGATGCGTGGGTGTTGGTCACGGGCGCGACGCGGGGGATCGGTCTGGCGATCGCAGCGCGGCTGGTGGCGAGCGGGCGCAAGGTGCTCGGGGTGTATCGGCGCGACGAAGTGGCGGCCGAGGTGGCTCAGACGGAACTCGGCCCCGGGTTTCGCGCGGTGCGGGTGGACAAGCTGGCGGTCGCGCTGGAGGCGGTGCCGGCGTTGGTCGGCGCCGTCCTTAACGCGGGCGTGGTGCTGCGTGGGCCGTTCACCGAGCTCGAGCATGAAGGCGTCGATCCGATCGTGATGCAGCTTGAGGCGGATCTCGGCGCGCCGCTGCGGTTGTGCCGGACCTTGCTCCGCGAGGGGCGGCTGCTCGCAGGGAGTTCCCTGGTGTTTGTCGGTTCGAACGCGGCGCGGCGCGGGCTCGCCGGGATGGTCGCGTATTCAGCGGCGAAGGCCGGGCTCGAGGGCGCGACACGGGCCCTTGCGCGCGAGTTGGGGCCGCAGCTCATCCGCGTCAACGCAGTGGCGCCAGGGGTGATCCGTACGGACATGACCCGGAGTTTTGGCGACGTAGGCTATCAGGCATACGCCGCCGAGGTGCCGCTCGGGCGCGTCGGCGAGGCCCAGGACGTCGCCCCGGCGGTCGAGTTCCTTCTCGGTGACGGGGCACGCTACATCACCGGACAGGTGCTCGACATCGATGGCGGGTGGGGATGTTGAAGTCAGCCCGCGTACCGTGAGGGCTTCGCTTAACGCACGCGAAAGCCGGCAATTCCGGCCTTGACGGGGTTTTGGGGGGCAGATAAAACCCGTCACCACCGTGGCCATGGAACCATCTCCCTGGGATCCCGAAGGGGTGGAGCAGAGCCTCGACGCCGAGGGTCTGTTGCTCGATCGGCGAGCGGCACAGGGCCTCGATCTGCGCGCCTTATACAAGCGGTTGGTCGCGGCTCGTTTGCTCGATCTGCGTCTGGCTCGCCTCGGCTTGCCGATGTGGGTCTCGAGCGCCGGTGAAGAAGCGGCGGCAGTGCTGAGTGCGCTGCTCGCGGGCCCCGAGGACTGGTTGTACCCCAGCGTGCGTGATCTAGCGCTGGCGCCGATCCGCGGCATGGACCTCGATGAGTTCGCGCAGCAAGTGCTCGGCGCGACCTACAACGGGCGGCCCGGCGCGGTCGCGGCCGCTGATCTAGGGATCGGGCACGCGCCAGAGGCGCTCGGCATGCACCTCCCGCTGGCGGCTGGTCAGGCGCACGCGCAGAAGCTGGCCGGGCCGGGTCGGATGACCGCAGCGCTGTTTGGTGAGGGGCTCACGACCACGGCGATGTTCCACGAGACCGTGGCGTTGGCTGTGGCCTGTGATCTGCCGCTGGTGCTGGTGTGCAAGAGTCAGCTGTGGCCCGAGGGCGCGCCGGCGGAGGCCGGGTTGCTCGGCGATAGCGTGGCCGAGCGCGTAAAGGCGTGCGGATTGTGGTCGCGGCGAGTCGACGGGGCCGATGTGGTCGGTGTGTATGCGGCGATCGACCAGGCGTTTCGCCGCGCCCGCGATGGCCGCGGCCCGGGGTTGGTGGAGGTCGTTGCGACGCGCCTCAACGCCGGTGAGAAGAGTGCCGATGTGCCGGCGCACCGCGACCCGCTCGAGCGCCTTCGGCGGCACCTCGACCGTGAGAAGCAGTGGACGCCGACCTTTCAGGACGTCATCGAGGCTGAGGTGCGGGGACAGATCGATCGCGCATTCACTCATGCCCAGCGGCAGTCGACCGAGGAGGCGCCATGAACGTGCTCGAACGGCTCTCGGAGGTTGTGGCCGAGTTGCTGCGCGACGACCTGCGGCGCGTGCTGATTGGTGAAGATGTGCGCGATGGCGGGATGCTCGGGCTGTCGCGGACGGCGATGCAGGACCCGAGCCTCGGTCTGCGTGTGTTGGCCACACCGTTGACGCCGACAGCCAGCCTTGCCCATGCGACCGGTCTGGCGCTGGCGGGCCGGCGACCGATCGTGCTGCTGAGTTCGGCGAGCTCACTGCTCGAGGGTTATGCAGCGCTGCGTGAACTCGGCCGCATCGGCGCGACCGCCAATGGCGAGCGCGCAGCGCCGGTCTTGATCGTCGCGCCTACAGGGCCGGGCTTCGGCCTCGGCGGTGACGGAGCGGACTCCGCGGAGGCGGCGATCGCCGGGGTGCCAGGGCTGCGTGTCGTCGTCCTCGGTGACGCCAGCGAGGCAGCAGCCAGTCTGCGCGCGGCGGCGAGCTTCGACGGTGGCGAGGCACCCACGGTCCTTCTGTTGCCGCGCGCGTTGATCTTGCGCGAGCTTGAGGCGCACGATTTTAAGGCTCAGCTCGGTCGTTCGCTCGGAGCGGCGCGGTGCGTGCGTACGGGATCTGTGGCCACGGTGTTCGCAATCGGTGCCACTGTCGACGCTAGCTTCGCGGCGGTCGAGATGTCCGGTGTCGACGCGACGATCATCGAGATCAGCGGCCTTGCACCGCTCGATGAGGCGGGGGTGCTCGCGGCGGCGACCGGCGGCAAGCTGGTCGTAGTCCACGCAGGCGGGCGAGCTCACGGCGTGGGCGCCGAGATCGTCGCGTTGCTGGCTGACCGAGCCATCTTGCACCTCGACGCGCCGGTGTTGCGGGTAACCGGGAGTGATGGACCTTTCACTGGCCGCGACGAGTTCGCGGGCCTGCCGAGCGTCGAGGCGATCGCCGCGGCCATCACGAAGGTGGCCACCTACTAACCCGTCGGAGCCTACATGCTCGAGTTCAAGCTTCCAGAGATCGGTGAGGGCGTGGTCGAGGGCGAGATCGTCCGTTGGCACAAGCAGATCGGAGACATCGTCCAGGCGAACGAAGCGCTGGTTGAGGTCATGACCGACAAGGCCACGATCGAGGTGCCCTCGCCTGTCGCAGGAACACTGCGAGAGATTGTCGCTCAGGTCGGGGACATCTGCGCGGTCGAGCAAGTCATTGCGATCCTCGACCTCGGAGCGCCCGCCGAGGTCCCCCCCCCTGTCGCAGGCGCCCCGGCTGCGTCGACGAGCAGCGGCACCGTGCTGGCCACGCCCGCGGCTCGCGCCCTGGCCCGCGAGTCCGGCATCGACCTTCAGGGACTGCCGGTCGACGAGCGCGGCCGTATCACCAAAGACGATGTCATGCGCGCGCGGCAGGCCACGGCGGCCGAGCTGTACGCAGGGACAGGTCCCAAGAGTCAGGTTCCGGTGGCCCGATCGGTCCCGGTGGTTACAGCGGCGCCAACCTACACGGCGCCTGTGGCGGCTGCCAAACCCGCGGCTGTGCTGGCCAAGCCCGCTCCGGCGACCCCAGCGAAGGTGCTTCACGCGGCCGCGCCGGCGCCAGGCGACGAGGAGATCCCCTTCCGCGGCATGCGGCGGCGGATCGCCGAGAGCATGGTGCGCTCGTACACGACCGCCGTGCACTACACCTACGTCGAGCAGGTCAACGTGACCAAGCTCGTCAAGCTGCGGGCCGAGGCCAAGGCGGTCGCGGCCGAGCAGGGCGTGAGCCTGACCTTCCTCCCCTTCATCGTGAAGGCCGTTGTGCACGCGCTGAAGAAGTACCCGATCGTCAACGCGGAGTTGGACGAGGCGGGCGGTCGGATCATCGTCAAGAAGCGCTACAACATCGGCGTGGCGGCGGCGACTGATCAGGGCCTCATGGTCCCTGTGGTGCATGGCGCCGATCGGCTGAGCATCCTCGACCTGGGGCGGGAGATCGCCAGGCTGGGCGAGGCGGCGCGCACCGGAAGCTGCACGCGTGAGGAGCTGACGGGCTCGACCTTCAGCATCTCGAGCTTGGGCAACATCGGTGGTGTGCTGGCGACGCCGATCATCAACTACCCTGAGGTTGGCATCGTCGGTGTGCACGCGATCCGCAAGACGCCGATCGTCGATGAGCGCGACAACATCGTCGTCGGTCATCTCATGAACCTCTCGGTGTCGCTCGACCACCGCGTCGTCGACGGCTTCGAGGGCGCGAACTTCCTGCAGGAGGTTCGGCGCTACCTCGAAGATCCGAACCTGCTGCTGCTTGCCGGGATCTGAAAGGGACACGTACATGGCCACGATCAAGAAGAAGGCGCTCATCATCGGCGCAGGCACGGGCGGCTACCCCTGCGCGATCCGTCTCGGGCAGCTCGGCGTCGACGCGATGTTGGTCGAGAAGGACAAGCCCGGTGGCGTGTGCCTCAATTGGGGCTGTATCCCCTCCAAGGCGTTGATCTCGGCGACCAAGCTGTATCACAAGGCCCAGCACGTGAAGGACATGGGCCTCAGCTTCGGCGAGGCCAGCGTCGACATGAACCAGATGCAGGCGTGGAAGTCGGGGATCGTGAAGAAGCTGACCGGCGGGGTACAGTCGTTGGTCAAGGGGGCTGGCACGACCTACGTGAAAGCGACGGCCGAGTTCCTCGATCCACATCGGGTGAAGCTGACGTACAGCGATGGCAAGCCCGACGACATCGTTGAGGCCGAGCACATCGTGATCGCCACCGGCTCGCTGCCGATCGAGATCCCCGGCTTTAAGTTCGACCACAAGCGCGTGCTTGACAGCACCTCCGCGCTCGACCTGGCGACGATCCCCAAGCGCATGGTGTGTGTCGGCGGCGGCATCATCGGTCTGGAGCTCGGGCAGACCTTCCAGCGCCTTGGCACTCAGTTGATCGTGCTCGAGGGCCTACAGCGGATCCTCAACGGGGTCGACCTCGAATGTGCGGAGGTTGTCGCCCGCCAGATCAAGAAAGACGGCGGCCAAATCCACACCGGTGCCAAGGCGATCGGCTGGGAGGAACGCAACGGTGAGGCCGTGGTGAAGGCGGAGATTGCCGGCAAGGTCGTCGAGTTCGCTTGCGACATCATCCTCGTGGCGGTCGGGCGTCGCCCGGTGAACCAGGGTTTCGGGCTCGACAAGACTGGGGTGAAGGTCAGCCAACGCGGCTTCATCGAGGTTGATAACCGGCTGCAGACCAACGTGCCGGGCATCTACGCGGTGGGCGATGTTGTCGGCCAGCCGATGTTGGCGCACAAGGCGTCGCACGAGGGGGAGGTGTTGGCCGAGGTGATCGCTGGCAAGAAGACGATCAACGACGCGCGGCAGATCCCAAACGTCGTGTTCACTGAACCGGAGATCGCTTCTTCAGGGCTCACTGTGGAGGAGGCCGAGGCCAAGGGACGCAAGACGAACGTCGGCAAGTTCCCGTTTGTGGTGAGTGGTCGCGCCATGGCGATCGGTGAGACCCAGGGCTTCGTGAAGATCGTCACCGATGCCGAGGACGACCGCGTGTTGGGTGTGCACATCGTTGGGCCCGAGGCGAGCGACCTCATCAACGAGGCGGCGCTCGCCATCGAGATGGGCGCTTTCGCTGAGGACATCGCCTTGACGATCCATCCGCACCCGACGCTCGGCGAGGCGGTCATGGAGGCTGCCAAGCATGCGCTCGGTGAGGCCATCCACATCGCCAACGCCAAGCGCAGTCACTAAGTGGCCGTTCGGAGGCTGCGGCCGGGCTGAGGGGGCTCTCAGCCTCTGTGCGGCTTCGCGCAAATGATTGTCAGTATCAAAGACTTGCCCGCACCGGAATGACAGGGTAGATCTGGAGGGCATTCTGAGAATGACTTTCAGTCCCGTCGCGTGGACCGAATTCGAGGACCAACGCCATGATCGTGTGCCTGTGCAAAGGGGTTTCGAGCCGGACCATCCTGGATGAGGCGCGCCGTGGTGCCTGTACGCTGCAACAGATCCGCCAGTCCTGTCAGGCAGGCACCGGCTGCGGTGCCTGCTTGCAGCAGATCCGCCAGCTCATCGAGACGGTCGCACCACGCCACGAGCACCACACCTCGCCTGGTCCCGACGATCGCTGAGTTGAAAGCGACTCTCACCGCCGACCTCGTGTTGCGACGGTCCTGAATATCGATCTCAGGGTCGCAGCGCAGCCTCGAGGCCCACGTTGCGACCCGCCCGTGGGTGTCCGTCGCGTGCTAGCTTCCGGCCACAATGAAGGGCAACGACAAGGTCATCCAAACCCTCAATGACGTGCTGACTGCCGAGCTCACGGCCATCAACCAGTACTTCATCCACGCAAAGATGTGCCAGAACTGGGGCTACGCGAAGCTGGCCAAGAAGATCCGCGACGAGTCGATCGACGAGATGAAGCACGCCGACAAACTCATTGAGCGCATCCTCTTCCTCGAAGGCGTCCCCAACGTCCAGCGACTCAACAAGGTCAACGTGGGCGAGACAGTTCGGGAACAGTTCGAGCTCGACCTCAAGCTCGAGCATGACGCGATCCTCCGCTTCAACACCGGCATCGCCCTTGCGCGCGACCTCGGCGACAATGCCTCCCGCGAGCTGCTCGAACGTATGCTCATCTCGGAAGAGGAGCACGCCGACTGGCTCGAGACCCAGCTTAGCCTCATCGGCCAGCTCGGCGAGCCGATGTACTGCGCGCAACAGCTGTGAGCCGCCTACATCGGCTTCGGCCGCGGTCTGTTGGCCGATTTCTTGTCCGGCTCCGATGCGTCAGGCTTGCTCGGGTCGACCTTCGCCGGGTCGACCAGCATGCCCGGCACGACCGCCTGCGCAGCCCCGGGCATCGCAAACTTGGCCTCATCGACCGGCGCGTTGAACTCGATCTTCACGGTCGTCGACGTCACCTTGGTGAGCGAGGCATCCAACTCCTGCTGGAACGGAATCTTCATCCCCTCGACCTCACGGTAGTCCTTGAAACGCACAGTCATCGGCATGCTGCCGAGCGGGCTCACCTGCGTGAAGCTTTGAGACACTGGCAGCTTGCTCTCCGCGTCAAGCCGCAAAACCACCACATCACCGAGCGGCGTCGTCAGTGAGAGCTCGAGGACCTTCTTGCCGTCCTCGACCGCGGCCTTCGGCCCACTCACTGTCTTGAAGTAACGCCGCCAGTCGTGCGCGAGACACAGCGAAGCGCTCCACATCGCCTGCTCCGCCTCCTTGTCGGACAACGCGCGTAACCCCGAGATCGGATCCTTGCCCCACACCTTGTCGGCGAGCCGGCCGACCTTCATCTGCCCCACGCCCGGCATCTCCGACTCGTTGTAGAAATCGCCGCCACGCCACCAAGTCTTCGCAGTGCCGGTCAAACCTAGCGCGCCAGTGTTCAGCGTCGCCTCGGAGTAGAAGCTCTGCAACGCGTCAAACTTGGCCGCGCCACCCATCGCCTCGACAGCAGCCGCCAGCAACTGCTCTGCCTCCAGTGGTTGTGGCGTCTCTGCTGACTCGGCCGGTCCTGACTTGGCCACACTCGCGGTCGCTTCAGCCTTCGGCGTCACATCTGTGCGCTCGGTGCAGGCGACCAGAAGGGCGAGCCCGAGGCCCACGAGACGACCCGTACGACCCGAAGAAACATGCCTGGACGAGATCATGGAGATTTCACCTTGGCAGCAGCGCCGCCGGTGGACAAGGCCTGTACCGCGGCCGCGAGCACCGGGTCACGACCAGCAACAAAGTCGGCCCGAGACTCGGGCACAAGCACATCCGGGCGCACGCCATCCCCCTCGGCCACCGTACCTTTGGAGCTGTGATAGTCGCCGACGACGTACTGCAGCATCGCCCCCCCAGCCAGGACCTCGATCAGCGAGGGCAAAGCTGCCCCGGCGGAGGGCCGTCCGCCATAGATCTGCGCACGCCCGAGGTCTCGTAGGCCGACCGCGAAGATCTCCGATGTGCTCGCGGTACCCTCATCAACCAATACGATCACCGCCCCCGTGAACGCGCCGGGGTCGCCCGCAACATTGAACTCCTGGGCAAAGTCGCGAAACTGCAGCGTGCCCAGGCTGCCGGACTGCGTCAGCAGCATGCGCGCGACCGGGATCGACATGGCCCCGACACCACCCGGGTTGCCGCGCAGATCGAGCACGAGCGCGGTCATCCCCTGCGCACGCAACTCAGCCATCGCCGCCCCAACACGCTCGACCATCGGCAACATCCAATAATTGAACGCGAGGTGCCCAACCTTCGTTCCCGCCATCATCTGATGGCTGACGACGGTGGGGATGTCGTGCAGGTTGCCGATCGTCACCAACTCACCACTCGGCAGGACACAGCCAACCTCGTGCATCGTCTCGACGTCAGCCTTGCCCGGGTCTTTGAAGGTGATCTTGCGCATCGCCCCGACCTGGCCATGGAGCGCGCTCTCCACAGCGAGTGAAGTCTGGAATGCCACCTCACCCTCACGCAGCGCCGCTCCATGCACCTCGGCGACGATCTCCGCGACCGGCCGCCCATCGATCGCCACGATCACAGCCCCCCGCGGCACACCGCTCTCGACCCCACCCACAGCGGCGTCAACAACCACGACCTCCGCACCGAGAACCCGGACATGGATCGGTACTCGCGCGGGGCCGGAGGCCGCGGGAGCCGGGGAAGCTCCTTGGGGCGCCACGACTTTGAAGTGGCTCTGCTTCAGCGTCTCGAGCAAACCGTTCATGATCGCATAGGCCGCTGCGGCGTCCTTCGCGTCGGCCAGGCGCTTGCCAAATTCGAGCCGTCGTGCCGGCCAGTTCTGACAACCTAGTGTTGGATCAAAGTGCTTCTCCAGCACGATCCGCCAGACCTGGTCGAAGGTCGCGGTGTACGGCGACACCGGCAACTTCGGCAAACTCGCAACGTCGAGCCCCGCCCACGATGCGCAGAGTTCGTTGGGTGTCTCGAGCACCGAGGCGGGTCCTGGTGCCGGTGCTGGAGTCGGGTTCTCCGAAGCCCCACCACAGGCCAAAGCCGGAGCGAGCCACAAGGCGAAAACCAGAGGCTGCTTCAGGCGTGCGCCCACCTTACTCGTAGGTCACGCGCTCAAGGGCGTTGAGATCGAGGACCACGATCTCCTGGCGACTAAGGCTCAGGATCCCGTCGCGCTGCATGCGGTTCAGTGCGCGAGAGATCTCCTCGCGCACAGTACCGAGGCGGGCGGCAACAGTGTTCATGTCGAGCTGGCGGGGTATCACACAGCTCTTCCCAGCCTCGGCACCGGCGCGAACGGCCAACGAGAGCAGGAACGATGCCAGCCGCCGCTCGACCGAGCGCAACGAGAGGTCGAGAACCAGGTCGATGAGGCGGTTGGCGCGAAAAGCCATGTGCCGCATCAACGCGAAGGCCAGCGGTTGTGAGCGACCGATCAGATTGATCACATGGTCGGTCTCAAACTGCCACGCCTCGGAGTCGAGCATGGCAAAGGCCGAGGCGGCGCACTGAACGTCCCGCGGCAAGAACCCCTCACCGATCAACTTGCCTGGCTCGGCAAGGTAGAGGATCTGCTCTCGACCCTCCGAGGAGATGAGGCTGAGCTTGAATTCGCCCGATTTGACGACAAACAGGCCTGGCCCAGGCTCCCCTCGGCGGAACACCGATCGCTTGCGCTTGACCTCGATCAATTCGGCCCCGCGACACAGCTCGACCATGACCTCGTCTGGAACCTGGTCCCATCCGGCGTAGCGCACTAGCGCCTGGCGAACTTGCTCGATTTCCGCAGCCTCGATCGGCATGGCGCGGAGTGTAACCGGTTGCCGCCCTCGGGGGTAGCAAGCTCACACGCATCCGCGCCAAAGATGCCCATGCGTTGAGCGCGCATTGACGGATCTTCGTGGTTCTTTACTATCCTACATGTGCTCCCTACACTCACGACTCCTACCTGTCGGAGTTCCATGCACGCTCAAGTCCCCGCCAAGCCTCCTCTCCGAGTCCCCCCCTTGCCGCGCCCGGGTCGGCCACTGTTCGAGCGTCGTCGTGATCGCCCAAACGAGACCGCGGCGGCGCTAATCTCGGCCTTCGACCATGCCGCCCGCCGTGGTGAGCTCGATGTTCTCATCGTCACAGACGAGGCAGGAATTCTCGTGTCTAGCAGCACGACCGAGCTTGACCTGTCGATGCTCGCTGCGGTGACCCCCCTCGTCGCCCGCGGGACCGCGAAGGCCAACGTCAAGCGTGACGGCAACGAGCGCGAGTACAGCGTGCGCAGCGTCAAAGTACTCGGCGAGACGCTCTATGTGGGCGCCCTCGGTGGGAAGTTTGGTCCGCGAGAGCGCGAACTGGCGACGACAGCTTCAGCGACCAAGCGCATCCTGCTCAGCTAATTGATGGTGGATCAGCGAGCAAGCCCAAGATCGCCAAGCGCCGCTTGTAGGCCAAGGTCAGGGCCATTTGGCTCGCCTGGTGGGAGCGCGACGCGGACATCGGGCTCCACACCATTGCCGTCGATCAGGCGGTCTTTCGGAGAGAAGTAGCGGGCGATCGTCAGGGTGAGCAGCGAACCGTCGTGTAGGCCGATGACGTCCTGCACGGTGCCTTTACCGTAGCTGCGCTCACCGACGACGCGGGCACGCCCGTGGTCTTGTAGGGCGACGGCCAGCAGCTCGGAGGCCGACGCCGAGCGCTGGTCCTGCAACACGACCAGCGGCAGGGTGCTATCGCTACCCTCGGGATGGGCCCGCTCCTCTCGCAAGATCTGCCCACCTCGACCGCGGGTCCGCACAAGCACACCCGTGGTGATGAACATGTCGGCGATCATCACGGCCTCGGGCACATCGCCACCCGGATTGCCACGGAGATCGAGGACAACACCTGCCAGATTCCCGCCGACGGACCGATTCAGCTCTTTGAGGCTCCGCTTGACCCGATCAGCCGCGCCGGCCCGAAAAGCGCGGATCTTCAGATGCGCAAACTTGCGGCCGGCATGCTCGACGACACGAGCGTCGACGAGGTTCTTCGGCGCTCCTGCGAGAACGATGCTCGCCGCAGTGGGGGTCGGCTCGCCGCGGCGTTGGACAGTTAGCTCGATCGTCTCGCCATCGGGCCCGAGGAGAAGCGCTGCGGCCTCGGCCTGGGACATCAGGAAGCCGACGTCGTGGCCGCGGATCTTGAGGATCTGATCGCCGGGGCGGAGGCCAAGGCGCTCGGCGGGCGAACTCGGGAACACGGCGCTGATCTCGAGCCAGGCCAGCTTGCGGGCGCCGGGTTCGGCGCGATGGAGTTGCATCTCCATACCCGTGCTGCCGCCGAGGCTTCGCTGACGAATTTCAGCGCGCTCGTCTGCGGTGAGAAAGTGGCTGTACGTGTCCAGGCCGCTGACGACACGCTTAAGTGCCTCCGTGAGCACGGGTGACGCGTCGACTGGATCGACGTAGCGCTCGAGGACAGTGCGTAGGGCTGCGTCGAAACCGCTACGACTGAGAGCGTGGCTGCCCGCTTCGGCCTCGGCAGGTGGCCACAGCGTCTGCGCCGCCCACATGCACACGGCGCCCAGCGCAAAGGCGATGCCACTGCCACGACGGATCATGAGAGCCATGGTGGCGCAAGAACGGAACTGCGACCAGCGGCGGTCTCGCAGGTGTTCATGCGGCCTTCGGCGTGGCCTTTGGCGCCACCATCGGGACTGGCTCAAGCGCGGGAGTGACCACGCGAGCGCTACGGACCCGAGCTTGCTTCATGTCTCGAAGTGCAGACAGGAACGGGCCGACCGTGGCAGCGGTGACCATGGAACGGATGAAGGCGTCGGGGCGGGTGCGGAGCTGCATGACGGCATGCGTGTGCATGAATCGGGCCGGTGCTCAACCTTGGCCCATCTCCTCCAGAGATCCCACATGCATATCAACGTATTACAGCGATGAAGACCGGCCCGCAGCGACGGGACGAGTGGCCAGCCGGTGGGACACCGCGACGCGAGCTGTTCACGGGAAATGACGCAATGCCAATCTTGGCGTCACGAATTGTCGACAGTGGCGGCCGTCCCGTCGGCTGGCCGGGCGAGCAGCGGGTTGATTAACGTGAAAAGAGCAGCGAGCACGGGGCTCGCCGCTCTTGAAGAGCTCAAGGCCGGATCAGCGTCAGCCGGGTTCCATACCCCGGGCGGACTTCACGAGCTCGCGGATCTGCTTGGGCGAGAGCTGGGTTGCGACAGCGTTGAGCTCGTCGAGAAGTTCGGCTTTGGCGCCTCCCTTTTGCTTGGCCCGGGGGAGCAGCTCGGTGGGGTCACAGCCAAAGGCGGTGGCGAGCAACAAAAGGGACTCGATACGCGGGGCTTTGTAGCCGAGTTCGAGCTTGTTCACCGTGGTTACGGTGAGGCCCGTCTGCTTGGCCAGTTCCTCGATCGTCATGTGCGGTCTCCAGCCGGTCTCCCCCTGGTTCTTGCGCCGGGTCTTCGGCGGCGGGGTCGCAGTGCGCCACAGTCTGATCCGTCGTCCGATTTCCTGCGCTACTTCATTCATGATGAGCTCCCGTGGAGATGGCCTGGCGCGGCATGATGACACATCTCATTCGCGTCCTTGAACGGTCCTCAAATGAGGGTGCTCACACGGCCAGGTCCCAAGGGGCATGTCCTTCGGGCCACATCAGGATCGGTGTCAGAACACCCCGCGCAGGCCTATCGAGGGCAAGATGTAGCGGATGCCCTGCTGCGTGCAGCCCTGAGAATTGAGGGCGTTGATGTTGCTCCCGAAGCCGTTCGAGTTGCCGCTGGTGAGCACGCATGCGTACACCTCGCGCGCATAGGTCGAGTTGAGCACATCGATGATGAGCTGCAGGTTCCAGGTCCGGAAGCGCCACGTCCGTTCGGCGCGCAGGTCGAGCTGAAAGAACGCGGGGAGGCGCTTGTTGTTGCGGTTGTAGGTGAGGGCCTCGGCGGCGGTCTGACCGTCCATCATCGCGGTGTAGGGGCGTCCAGTGTTGAAGTGCAGGCGACCACCGATGTTCCACTTCTCGCCAATGCGATAGCCAAGCACGATGTTGAGGATGTGCCGCTGATCCCAGTTGGAGGGCGCACGGCCACCTTGCTCGAAGGTTCGGGTCGATCGGGACAGCGTGTAGGCGGCCCAGCCGTAGACGCGTTGCCGCGGGGCGAGGCGGAGCATGGACTCGAGCCCGTAGACGGTACCCCGTGCACGGATGACGACATCATCAATTTCGGAGAAGGAGCCGGCGGTAGCGGCGGCGAGATCATAGTCTTGCAGGTTGTCCAGGCGACCGAGGTAGGCGTCCTGGGTGAGGATCACCTTGTCGGCGACGGTGAACTCGTAGCCCACGCTGCCCTGGATGTTGCGCTGAAGGCCGCGTTCGAAGCCAAAGCTTTCAACGCCGGGGATCGGAACCGGGAAGCTGGGAGCCTGGTGATACACGCCGATGTTCTGGCGCAGGACCCAGTGGGCGTTGATCGTCTCACGCAGTAGCAGTCGGGGATCAACGCCGATCGCGTGCGTGATCGCGGTCGCCAGGGGCAGCACGGGAGATGGGCCGACCTGGGCGTAGATGTCGGTGCGTACGCCGGGGCGGATGTCGACCCGCCCCTTGCGCCACAGTAGCTCTGCGTAGAGCCCGGTGGCGGAGACGAAGCGGTCACTCAAGACCACGCCAATGTTCTCGACGAAGTTGGGGTTGGAGTTAGCTGCATCGACGCGGAAGATCTGAAACTCCTGATCGATACCGAAGCCGAACTCGCTGTTGCTGCGCTCGCCGAGTGGGATTCGGACGTCGATGCGTGGGGCGATCTGCCATTCGTTGGTCTTGATCGCGCTGACGCCAGACTTGTCGAGGCCGAACGCGAGGCTGTAGTTGGCTGTGCCGCCGCGCGGGAGTTGCTGACGAATGCGTTGCTGCAGGCGATAGAATTCGAACTGAAGGATCGGGTCGGGCGCGCGCTTGTCACCGATGGAGTCGAAGCTTCCGTAGGCGAAGGCGGTGTACTGCGCGTGCTGGCCGAGCTTGTGGTCGAAGCGGGTCTGATAGTCCCAGAACTTGATGCGCGCGCTCGCCTGCACGAGCGTCAGCACACCAGCGGTATAGCTATAGCGACCGGCGATGGTGAGCGAGCCACGGGCTTCTCCCCGCCGACAGTCGACCTTGGCGAGGGCCTTGCGATCGAGCGCGGCGGCCTTCTTCTTGCGGCGACAAGTGGCGTCACGCTTGCGGTTGAGCGGGATCTCGACGAGTCCGCCAGCGTCCGTGAGGCGGATGTCGAACTCGCCGTAGTTGCGGTCGCGTCGAGCGGCTCTGGTGCGGCCTTCGATCATCCCACTGACATAACGACCGAGGCGTGTTGGCGCGCCGCCAGGGTAGAAGTCGACCTGATCGATGAAGTAGGGGTGAATGACGGATGGGCCGATCGCCACGTGAAAGAGGATCGGCACGCGCACGCCGTCCAGGAAGTAGCCGGTGTTGCCGGGGGCGGCCCCTCGGACCACCACATACGGGAGGAAACCGGCGAGCTGCGAGGCACCAGGGAGGCTCTTGACTACGCGGAAAGGGTCGCCAAAAGTCCCCGGAAGCGCGTGGATCTCGTCGTCGCGGAGGTTGGTGCTGGAGATCGCCACCTCGCGCTGCTGCCGGACAACCGTGCGATACGGATTTCCATCGAGATCGGGCGCGAGACGGTACTCGTAGACGAGGTCCTGGCCGTCGGCGAGGGTGACCTTGATCGGAAGGTCGCGGAAGCCAGCCCCGCGGATCACCAGCGCATGCTCGCCAGGTGGCAACCACAGCTCGAAGCGGCCTTCGGCATCGGTGGCCGTCGCGGCGTCGGCCGTGGCGCCGAGGATGCGCGCGCCGAACACGACGTCGCGGCTCCCATACACGAGCACCTGCCCCCGCAGGCGGGCACGCCCCGGTATCGGCGCCGACGTCGTGGCGAAAGCAGGGCCGTTTTGGCTGGTCTTCGGGACATCTTGTGAAGCTCCCGATGACCTGTCCTTGGGGACACCTGCCGCCGACGCGGGCGCCGTCATGGCGACGGCGAGGGCGGCGGCGACCGGCAAGGACACCGCGCGAGGGTACCTCGCTGGTGCCCGTCTGCACACGCGAGATCCGGTCAGGGCTTGCGTCGGCCAGGCAATTTGGCTGCGTCCGCCGTGGAGGCCCCCGACCTTGCTAGCCCGCCCGGAGCAGCGTCACGCGGTACCTCAGGCGCCGCGGGCAAACGGGTGACAGGTGGGCGCATCGATCGCGCCGGCTGGGCGGGTCGCAACGGCTCGATCGATCCTGCGAGGTGCGTGGGGGCCTCGACATACTCGCCGAGGAGGCGCTGCTTGACCTCATCGAGGGTGGGGCGGACACGCGAGCGAGCGCCGTCGATGAGCTCCCTGGCCTCGGGCGTCTGGCCGATGCGGTCCATGTGGTCGGCGAATGTAAGACGGCCGAGCTTGACGCTGAACGCGGCCCACAACAACAGGACCAGGAAGGTCACGCTGATGAGGGTGCGCAGGGGGCCGAGCATGTCGGCCAGAAGGGTCGCCCGCGGCGAACCGGGGGGCAAATTACCGGCGTCAGCGGTCGGCGGCGGCATCCTTGCCGAGCTCGCTGGCGACGCGGGTAGCCTCTTGGATGGTCCGAGCGAGTACGGAACGGATCCGCCCGTCCTCCATGGTGAGCACGCCAGCGATCGTGCAACCGGCCGGTGTGGTGACCTGGTCTTTGAGTGCCGCTGGGTGACGGCTTGTCTGGAGGACCATGCGGGCAGCGCCCTGGAACACCTGGGCGGCGATCTGGAGGGCCACGGCGCGGGGCAAGCCCATCATCACGCCGCCGTCCGCCATTGCCTCGATCATGATGTAGACGAAGGCAGGGCCGCTGCCGCCGAGGCCGGTGACTGCGTCCATCAACTTGTCCTCGACCTCGATGCAGCGACCGACAGTCTCGAACAGGCGCGTCGCGGCGGCGACCTCGGCGTCGCCGACCTTGGGCCCGCGAGCGAGCACCGTCATGCCCTCATCGATGAGACACGGGGTGTTCGGCATGGCTCGGATGACCGCCGAGTCGGGCAACCATTCCGTGAGCTGCGCGAGGGTCACGCCAGCGGCGATGCTGATGACCAACTTGCCAGCGAGGGCTTCACGCATGCCAGGCTGGTGCAGCACCTTGGCGATACGCTGCGGCTTGAGTGTGACCAGGATCGTGTCCGCGGCGCGGCAAGCTACGAGGTTGTCGAGGGTGACAGCGACGCCGTGGCGATCCCGCAGCACCTCGGCGGCTTCGGGGCGGCGCGCAGTGACGATCAGCTCATCGGCCCGGAAGATCGCGGCGCGCAACAGGCCGCCGACGATCGCCTCGCCCATGGTGCCGCAACCGAGGATCGCCAGCCTGTGCCCGTCCGACATGCGACAGATGCTACTCGACCCGGGCAGGGACCACCCCGTCGATCCACGGGTCATCGTCGTCGGGCTCGACCGGGACTTCGCCCTCGACCACACCCCGTACGATCCCTTTCACGGCGGTGAAAATTCCCTGTGGCGACCCATGGGCCGTCGAGCGCCCGCGCGACACCGCGGTCAGTTCGGCCAACAAGGCCGAGCCCTGCTCCTCGAGTCGCTTTTTTAGGGCTTGAGCGACCACGAAGTAATCTTTGCGCGAATAGCGCTGATTGAGAATACAGTACGACTCGCCCTCGAGACCGACACACGCCAGGCACTGCTCGCAGCGGACGCAGGCCAGGCAGAGCACAAGATACTGGGAATCCTCACAGGCATCGCTCAGCTCGACGAAGCTGCAGGTGGTGCAACCGCGAGCGAGACGGCAGCGAGTGCAGCGGACGCAGTCTTCGCACTGGTCGCAGTTGCTGCAGTCGTCGCAGCGGAGGCACTGGACACAGAAGCGACAGCGCTTGCAGTCGAGGCACTGCTCGCAGCGGAGATTGCCGTCACCGACGCGCCCGGGGTCTCGGGCAGCGCGGTAGCCGTCGAGGAGCCCACGGAATTGGGAAAGCAGCTCGTCTGGCGAGAGGGTCACGGGTTCCCAGGTTGCCAGAAACAGCGGTCCCCCCCAAGCGGCCGACGATGTATGCTGCGCGCGCCGATGGCCGTCCGCCCCTTCTTCGCCTTCGCGCTGCTTGCGCTCGTTGTCCCGCTCTCTGCCTGTCAACGGCGGATCGGCACCGCCTGCAAGGTCAGTACGGACTGCAGCATCCGCGGCGACCGTATTTGCGATCTCTCCCACTTGGTCGACGGCGACGGCAACGTCACCCCGAGTGGCAAGGGAGAGTGCACGATCGACGGGTGTAACAGCACGACCTGCCCGCGCGAGGGTTCCTGCGTACAGATCTACAATTCGGAGTTCCTCAGCCTCGCCTGCGACCCGGAGCTTGAGGACCGCCCGCAGACCTTCACCAAGGAGCTCGAGCCGCGGATCTCAGCCTGCAACGCCAGCCCTGCGGCTCCCGCAGTCGGCGACCCAGTCGCGTGCAACGACTGCGACGTCCACGAGGTCTGCCTGCCCGAAGGTCTGTGTGCTGACCTCCTGTCGGTGCGCACAAGCTGCCGCAAGACTTGTCGAAGCGACTCAAAGTGCCGCGACGGCTACGAGTGCCGTGAGACCGGCACCAACGGGGTCTACCGTGTCGCTACGCCGGCGTACCCGTTCGGCGACGGCACCATCAGCGTCTGCATGCCAGTGCGCCCCGATCCGCTTGATGACGAAGAGTGAGGAAGGGGCCCGGGTGGCCAGCGGGCGAGACGGGTGGCCCACGGGCGGGCCAGCTGTTCCCAAGGCCACTCAGCAAATCGCTGAAATTGCAGGCTGAGCGGATGGCGTCGCCCTTGCTTTGAAGGTGGCATCGGCAATCACGCCGAGGAGAACCACCAACATGTTCAAGTCCATCGTCACCATGCTCGCCGCCGCAGCCGCGGCTGCCACCTTCACCTTCGCCACGCCGGCCTTCGCCACGCCGCTGCTGCAGCCGCCTGGCTTCTCGCTGCTGGCCCCCGAGCTCGAAGGCCAGCTGAACCTCAACACCGCCTCGCAGGAACAACTTGAGCTGCTGCCGGGGATCGGTCCGGCGATGGCCAAGAAGATCATCGACTACCGCACCGCCAAGCCCTTTGCTGAGCCGATGCAAGTTGTCCGGATCAAAGGTATCGGCCGCAAGACCTTCGAGAAGCTCAAGCCCATGCTCACCGTGAAGGGCGAGACGACCCTCCGCGAGATCAGCAAGGACGAGAGCGAGGCGAAGAAGCTGTAACCTCGCTACGAAGCTCCCCGCAGTGGGCAGTAGTCCCGTCTGCCGGGGTGATCAGCGCGCCAAGGGGGCGCGCCCGAGCCCTGAAAAAAGCTCGAATCGCAGCTCGGCGGCAGCGGGCCCTGGTCCCGTTCGCTGCCGTCGGGCCGCAAGGCCATGGACGGCTCGCCCGCGCGTAGCTCGGCGCTCGTCGACAGTGCTCGTCGGCGCCGCAGCTACGCGCTGGCGCTCTTGCTTGCGGCGCTCGCCGCCGCAGATCGACGTCCCCCTCGTGACGAGCCCGAGGATCCGGGCTAGGGTTGCGCCTTCATGCGGATGCTTCGCACCCTGTCTTGCCTCGCGTGGCTGGCCCTCGTCGTTGGCACCCCAGCTTGCCACTTGCGGGCCATCGAGGCGCCCTACGCCGCGAACGCGAAGCCCACCGCCGCTGAGCTGATGGCAGCCGCGACCCCGAGGATCTCGGCGCTTCAGGTGTCGTCTGCCAGAGTGCGGATCGGCCGCTCGCCGGCGGCCACGCTGATGTTCCTGGCCCAAAAGCCAGGTCGTTTCTCGGGCCAGGTGCAGATCGCCGGTCGCGAGCTGGTGTCGCTGGCCTTCCACGAGCAGGGCTATGCTCTGCGCAACGTCGCCGCCGACGGCCTGCCCGCGGGCTATTACGCCGGACCCCCTGCGGACTGCGCGATCCGTCAGCTGATCGGCGTGCCCTTCTCGGCGTCGGAGCTCATCGCGCTGGTGCTCGGTGGCTCGCCGATCATCGCCGGCCCCTACGAAGTCGTCGAACAACGCTGGGACCACCGCAACGGCCACGAGGTCCTGCGCTTGCGAAGCCCAAGCGCCGAGCAGGAGCTACGCTTCGCCTGGGTCGGCGGCGCGTGGTGGGTCGCTGGCAGCACTTTGTGGACCCGCGACACCGCCGGCAAGCTCACCCGCGTGTGGACGCTACGTCATGAGGATCTCCGCGCCGTCGGCACGACGGTGCTGCCTGAGAGCACCTGGGTGTCGCGCCCAGCCGGCCGCCGCGAGGAGAAGGTCACCATCCGCTTTCGATCGCAGATCCCGGAGCCGGATCTGGGCGACGCCGGCGGCACGTCGGAAGGCGAGGATGAGGGTTGGGAAGACGAGGACACCGCGGCTGCGGGCGACGGAGCGAGCACGGAGAACGGCGACGATCCGAACCCCGAAGCGGCGCTCCCTGCCACGCCTTCCGCGGCGAAGATCCCCTTGCAGTTCATGCTCGACGGTGCCGGCTTGAGTCCCCGCGGCGACCTCTGTCGCCGGTAGCCTTCACTCGCTGATACTGCTCAGGCCAGCCTCGGGTACGAGGAAGCGATAGCCGACGCCACGCAACGTTTCGATGTAATTCCCTGCATCACCGAGCTTCTTGCGCAGGCGCTGCACGTGGGTGTCGACGGTGCGCGTGGTGACATCGACCTGCACGCCCCAAACATCGTTGAGCAGCATGTCCCGCGTCTGCACCCGCCCGCGGCGCGCGATCAAGGTGGCGAGGAGACGGAACTCCAGCGCAGTGAGGCTGACACGTTGTTCGTCGACCCACACTTGATGCCCCTCGGAGTCGACACGCAGGCGCTCGAAGTGGGCCTCTTCTCCGTTGGTCCCGGGGGGGTTAGCACGGCGACGGAGGATCGCCTTGATGCGCAGCAGCAACTCGCGCACGCTAAACGGCTTGGTGACGTAGTCGTCAGCGCCGATTTCGAAGCCGACGACGCGGTCGATCTCTTCGCTCCGCGCGGTCACCATGATCACGGGGATCCGCCTGGTACGCTCCGCCGTCCTCAGGCTGCGACACACCTCGGTGCCGGACATGTCGGGCAGCATCCAGTCGAGAAGGACTAGATCCGGGGTCTGGCTCTGACCCAAATAGTTCATCGCCGCAGCGCCGGTGCGCGCCGAGAGCGTGGAATAACCCTCGCGCTCGAGGCTGTAGCGCAGGGTCTCGACGATGTCTTGCTCGTCGTCGACGAGGAGGATCGTGCTCGACATGCCATCGAGTTGTTGCACGTCAAGGTGACCCGGCTCGCCACAGGCTCGCGACATCGTTGTGACTCCTCCTAATCGCGGAATCGATAGGTGATGAGCTTGAAGCTAGCCGAAGCAAGGTGCTCCACGACCGACCCGAGGATCTGCAAGCGCTGCCGCTTGCCACTCCGGTCATCGACGATGAGCGTGACCCGGCGGTGGAAGCGGACCCCGGGCCCGTCCTCGACTCGTTCGGGCACAAGTCCGACATATCGTAGGTCCTGGCCGCCGAAGCGCTCGAGCGCACGCGCCAGTTCATCGGCGCCTTCGCGTCGCTGCATGTCCCACACTAGATTCGGCCCCATCTGGACCGCGCTCGGGTGATTGGCCAGGCTGGTGAACAGGCGCCCCTTGAAGTCGGCCTCACTGAGAAGCAGGCCGGTCAGCGTCGCGGGCTCGCGCGCGTTCAGGCCGTCGACGACCGCCTGACCGAGCGCATCGAGGCTAGGCAGCCCGCCCTGAAGTGGTGCTGGGTCCTCGACACCGATCGGCGGAGGGGTCGCGACTTCGCCGCACGCGCACCAAAGTGCGAGCGCGGCGACGAGGTGGAGGCCATCCTTGGCGCGCATGAGGCTACTTCGCGGCGTAGTTGGTCCAGCCGGTGGTCCAGTCGCTGTCCTTGACGGCACCGATGAAGTCCGTCGCCTCGAGGCCGTCGACGGCGCGCCCACCCCCGAGAGCGGGCGAGCCGGCCGCGGGGACGATGTTGGGTGAGCCCCAGGTGTAGCTGCCGAGCTTGGGGTCGACGTCGATCTGGTTGCGACTGTTGGGGTCCTCGACAAAACCCTTCAGGTCCCAGGCCGAACCGTCGCTGCCGAGATACGGCGTGGCGCCGTCGTCCGCGAGCGAGTTCTTGAAGAAGATGTTGTCCGTGATTGCGATCTCACCAGCGTCGGCGATGATCTCGGTGGCCTCTTCAGTGAGCTCCACCGCGGCGTTGTACGAGTACGCGAAGATCGAGTTGTGAATGCCGGCCGCGGTGCCCTCCTTGAGCTTGATCGCGCCGCTCTTGGTCATCACCAGCGGATTGTTGGTCGCGGTGCCGATGAAGGTCACGTTCGACACGATCGGCTTGGTGCGCGGGCTCGCGTCGAGGTTGTCCTTCTGGTTCGACCACTCCAGGCCATAGTTGCCGGTCGCCGGGTCCTGATGCAGGAAGGCGTACTGCAGGGAGCCCGTGAAGCCCTGGTCAGCGTCGATACTATCGTCCAACGCACCGGTGACGACGATGTGCTTGCCGCTCCAGTTGCCGCCGAAGGCCTCGATGCCATCGTCCGCGCCCATGTGCGCCTGCACGTAGTCGACCTTGGTGCCCGAGCCGCACGAGTAGAACGTGATGCCGTTGAGCTCGTTGTCCTTGGTCAGCTCGAAGCCGGCGAACTCGACACGCACATACTTGAGCGAGCCACAGCTGGACGCCGCGTCCGTGCCGCCGTACTGGTAGTCGGGGTCGTTTGCATCAAGGCCTTCCGCCGCACCGGTGCCGGTCTGAAGGTTGTTCGGCGCCTGGCCGAGCAGCACGACCCCGCCCCAGTCACCGCGGCCGCGTGAGCCCTCGGGCTGCGAAGAGGTGAAGACGATCGGCTTATCGGCCGTGCCCTCGGCGATCAGCTGCGAACCCTTGCCGATGACGAGGGCGCTACCAGTCGTGCCCTTGATAGTGACGCCCGGCTCGATCGTGAGGGTGACGCCGCCCTTGACCGAGACGATACCGCTGAGGGTATGGTCGCAGCTCCATCGGGTGTCGACCTCGATGTTGGTGTTGATCTCGCTGTCGCACTCTTCCTCGCCCCCGGCGGTCGGGTCGGTGGTGGCGGTGTCCGTGGTATCGGCACTGTCCCCACTACCGCCCTCGCAGGCGAGGAGCATCGGGGAGAGGATCAGACAACTGGTAAGGATGACGATGCGCTGCATGAGAGATCTCCTGTTGCTTCTGAGCTTTGTGCTGCTCTCTATTAACAAGGCGAGGTGACGCAAGGTCCACGAGCCAGTGACGCCAGTGCTACATTGCGGCGCATCAAATGGCGTAGCTGAGCCCGACGAGGAAGAAGATGCCGCGGCGAGTCTCAAAGAAGATGTCGTTGTTGTCGCCTTGAACAAAGCGCTGGCGCCAGTTGAGCAGGTTGAAGGCGCTGAACGACATCGACAGGCCCTTGTAGATGCGCTGGGCGACGGTCACGTCCATCGTGTGGATCGGCAACTCGTAGACGTCGGGGAGGTGGTTGCCGCCAACGAAGGCGATCCGGCGCCCGAATGTGTTGAACAACACGCGAGCGTTGGTGCCGCTGCGCTCGTTGTCGTAGCCGAGGTAGGCATTCAGCACATACGGCGACTGCCCTTCGAGGTAACGCTGCGTCGACGTCGGCGCAAGCAGGTCGCCCTCCTTCGGGGTGGCGATCTGCACGCGGGAGAAGATATAGGCGAAGTTGAGGCCGATCGAGAGATCACGCAGGGACTTGCTGATGAACTCGAGGTTCTTACGACCCTCGACTTCGGCGCCGACGTTGTTGGCGAAGCGAGCATTGCGGTAGGTCTGGAGCCGCGGGCTGGTGGCGATCATTCGCTCGATCGGTGCGTCAAAGTGCTTGTAGAAGACGCTGACGGCCAGCACCTCGTTGGCACTCGGGAACCACTCCCAGCGCATGTCGGCGTTCCAGATCTTGGTCGCCGTGAGCTTGGAATAGCCCTGGACCGTGAAGCCGCCGGCGAAGTCGGTGAACACGAAGGGCGCGAGCTCGCGGAACTCTGGGCGGGCGACGGTCTCGGCGCCGACGAAGCGGACGTTCATGTCCTTGCGGGCCGCGAAGATGAGGTTCAACGACGGCAGCACGTTGAGCGTGCGGACCTGCGCATTGGCGTTGGCGTCGACTTTTCCGCCAAAAACGTCGAAGGGCTCGACACGGATCCGGTTGGCCTCGAGGCGAGCGCCGCCGACCATACGCAGCCATCGCACCAGCGGCAGGTCGAGCATCGCGTAGCCGGCGTAGACCTCCTGCTTTCCGGCGTAGCCGTCCTGGCCCCCTGGTCGCGTAACCTCCTTGATCGAGAACGGGTCGGGCGATCCGGTCCCGTCGCCGATCGTCCCGGCGTTGAGGATGTTGCCCGTGCCGGACGGCAGCTGGCCGCCGAAGCCGCGTGGCTCGAAGTCGAAAGTACGCACTCCGAAGGTGCGGCGCTTGGCCTCGGCCCAGGCGCCGAACTTGAAGCGAGACTCGAGCTGGCCCCACTGCTTGAACGGCATCGTGAAGTCGAGCGCGCCGCTGCCGGCGTGATCGAGCAGCTTGAAGAACTGGAACTTGCCCGACTCGTTGGTGTCGACGTTGTAGTTGCTGTCCTGCGGCCCGTCGCCATTGCGGCGATAGAACAGCATCTCGCGCAGCAAGGGGTCGTCCTGACGTGCCTGAGCATAGGAGCCGAACCACTCGACCGTGAAGCCCTTGGCGGCGGGGATCTCGTGCTTGCCGCCCAGTCGCGTGAAGAGCACCGAGCGCATGATGTAGCGCAGTCGGGTATTACGGCAGTAGAACTGCTCACCGCAGGTCGTCCGCAGTCGCCCCTCGAGGATCCTCGACTCGTTGTCGGCGTCGCGAGTATAGAGACCGACCAAGTTCACACGGTTGTTCTGGTCGAGCTTCCACTTCACAAGGCCGAGCGCCGAGACCTGCACGTTCTGCGTGGTCTTGGTGCCCTTGATGTCGACGTCGGGGTTGCGCGTATTGAGCGTGTAGGCCCCACCGGGCGTCGACTGCTCGGTGTTGTAGATCCGGTAGGTCTCATCCCGCGTCTGGGTCGTGTTGGCGTAGTTGAGCGCGGTCAGGAAGCCGAGGCGCGTGCCCCAGGGCTTGAATGTGTTGCCGAGCTGGACGCCGCCGCCAAAGTTCGGCAACGCGGCGTGACGGCCGATCGCGGTCTTGAGCGAGGGCAACGACTCGCCGAACTTCTCGATCTGCTGCGGGGTGAAGGCCTGCTTGTCGCCGTCCATCGAGGTCGGGCGGATCGGCTGCTTGGTATCGTACAAGCTGGGCAGATCGCGGCCGAGGTTGCCGGTGGCGAAATTGTCGCCCTTGAAATGATCACCCTGGAGACCCGATTGAAAGCTGGTCTGGGTGTTGATGCCGAAGCGGCCATCGACCTGGAAGGTCCACTTGTCGGGAGCCTCGCGGCTCTCGAGTTGCACCGAGGCGCCAGCGAAGTCGGCCGGCACGTCGGGCGTGGCCGTCTTCTGCACGTTGATCGCTGACAACGCGCCGGACGGAAAGATGTCGAGTGGAACGGTGCGCAGGTTGGGGTCAGGGCTCGGCAGGCGGGCCCCATCGAACAGGGTGTTGCCGTAGCGGTGACCGAGGCCGCGGACAAACAGGAAGCGGTCGCCGACGATCGTGCTGCCGACGATGCGGCGCGCCACCGCCGAGGTCGCGCCGCCGCCTGACTTGCGGATATCGTCGCGGCTCATCATGTCGCGCGCCGCGACCGACTTCTTGCGTTCGACCAGCTTGCCGGCGGAGCTCTCCTTGTTGATCTCTGCCGTGACGACCATCGTCTGGACCATGCCGGCGATCGGCTTGAGCTCGCGATTGATCGCCACGGTCTGGTCTTTGGCGACCACGATCCCCGAGATCGTCATGCCTTCGTAGGCGTCGTACCAGATGCGGACCTGGTACGTGCCCGGCGGCACGGGCAACTCGTAGCGACCGTCGACGTCGGTCTTGGTCTTGTACGGGGTGCCGACGACGATCACGTTGACACCGATCAGCGGTGAGCCGCTCGTTGCATCGAGGAGGCGGCCGGACACGGTGCCACTCGGCCCTGCGAGCTTCGGGGCGGCCTTCGGCGCCAATTCCCGCTTGAGCGCCTCTTCGTCGGTGGTCAGATCCTCGACACAGAAGTCACCATCGGCGCAGCCGCCCTCCTCCTCGGGAGGCGGTGCCGCGGGCTCGGCCGGCGCGGGTGTCTCGGCGGGTGGGGTCGCGTCCTCGACCGGAAAGTCGCCCTCTTCCGGCGGCTTCTCGGCAGGGGGCGCCTCGCTTGGCGGAGGTTGGACTACCTCGCCCTCGACACTCCAGCCTTGGGGGCCTTCATAGTCGCGAGGACCAGCAGCTTGAACTTCGGATACACCGATCCCGATTGTTGCGAGCGCTGCTAGCAACGGCGGGCTCTTGCGGTCGGGCAAGGGCATGATGCTCTGTGAGTGTCTTGTGAGAAGGCCGCCTTACAGCAGCGGCGGCCTTTTAGGATCGGTGGAGCGACGAAGTGACGTCATTCCATCTTGCTCGTGAGGAACACGATGGGCCACGCTTGGGCCTCTTTGGCGAGATCTACTGCGGAGAGCACGTGGCCAAACTCGGCCTCATCGGCGCCATCGAGATAGAGGGTGTTATCGGGGCGAGCGTTGAGCATGCGGATCAGCTTGCGAGGCAGTTCGGCGCGCTCGACCTCGATCTTGTTGATCAGCGTCTTCCCCTCGGCGTTGATGGTGAGCACCAGCGGCTGGGTCGGGTCGTTGGCCGCGTCGAGCTGCTCCTCCTTGTCGTCCTTGGGTGGGAGGCGCACCCAGAAGCTCTTGCTCATCACCGGGGCGAGGACCATGAAAATAATGAGCAATACGAGGACCACATCGACCAGCGGAGTGACGTTCATCTCCGGCTGGATTCGCGGCTTCTTGAAGTTTCCGTCGAGGTTGATCGCCATGTCACTTCACCTCCGCGCCGCCGTCCCAGGTGCGCTGGGTGCCGACCGCGAGGGCGACGCCGCCGAAGCCGATGTTCTGCACGTCCTTGAAGAAATCGCGGACCTTCGAGTAGGGCAGCTTGGCGTCGGCACGAATGAGCAGCTTACGCTTGGGTGTTCGGCTGTAGACCTGCTGAAGTTCGGCGATCGCGCTGGCGCGCGGCAGCTCGGCCTCGCCGACCACATAATGCTCGCCGCGGTCGATGGTTACGGTCAGCGGCTCGTCCTTCGTCTCGGTGTCCTTGTCGGGATGGAAGACGTTGATCATCTCGATCGGCTTGCCGTCTTGCATGTTGGGGATGATCACCATGAAGATGATCAGCAGCACCAAGACGACGTCGACCAGCGGCGTGACGTTGATGTTGGGGCGGACGCCCTTCTTGCCCTTACCCGTGTCGAGCGCTGCCCCCATTGGCCCCCTCCAGGTAGTCGACGAGCTCGCCCGCGGCGTGCTGCATGCGCATGTCGAGGCGGTCGAAGCGACCCGACAGGGAGTTGTAAAAGAGCACCGAGGCGATGGCGACCACAAGGCCGACCGCGGTGACGATCAAGGCCTCGGCGATACCAGCCGAGACAGCGCCCAGGCCGCCGCCGCCGGCGGAGGCGATGCCCTGGAAGGCCGTGATGATACCGATGACGGTGCCGAACAGACCGATGAAGGGCGCGGTGGAGCCGATCGAGGCGAGCATGCCCATCCCGCGACGGGCCTCGGCGCTAAACACCTCGAGCTTGCGGACCAGCTCGCGGCGGGTCAGTTCGATCGCTTCCTTGCTTTCGGCGTTGGCCGCGTAGGTGTCGATGCCGATGGCGGTGACGCGCGCGAGGGGATTCCTCGGGAAGCCGCGCGCGAGGTCCCGCAGCGGCTCCATCTCGCCGGCCTCGAGCAGCGAGCGGGCCTTGCTGGCGAACTGCAGCGACTCCCGCTCGGTGCGGGCCAGGACGAGGAGGCGCTCGATGACGACGAAGAGGCTGAGGAAGCCCATCCCCACGAGCGAGACCGCGACGACACGGGCCATGAAGCCCATGCTGTGCCAGATTTCAACGAGTGACATGTCCATGATGGTGTTTCCTCAGATCAGCCAGCGGTGAGCTTGAAGGGGAAGATTTGGGTGAACCACGTCGAGTACGGCTCGCCGCCTTTGAGCTTGGCCGGCTTGAACTTCCAGGACTTGATCGCGGCGATGACGGCAGCTTTGAAGGCCTTGTCGGCGGCGGCCTTCTCGTCCTCGCCGGTCGCAGTATTGCTGGAACGCAAGATCTTGGCCCCCTTGACGGTGCCGTCGCGGTGCACGTGTAGCTTGACGACCACTTCGCCCTCGACGCCGGCGTCGCGGAGCGCCTCGGGATAGGCGGGGGGCGTGTTGCCGGGGTCCGCGACCGCTGGGTCGGAGCCCTCGATGCGATCGATCGGCTTGGTTGGATCGATCGGCTCGGCAGCGGGCTTAGGCGGCTCGGGCTTCTTCACCTCGGGCTTCTTCACCTCGGGCTTCTTCACCTCGGGCTTCTTTGCCGGGCCGGTGCCTGGATTTTGGCCTGTCCCAAAGTTCTTGTCGTCGGCGGGCTTGTCCTGCTCTGGGGGAGGACCCTCGGGGATGACCTTGGGGACCTCGGGCTTGGGTTTGGGCTTGGGCTTGTCGGCCTTGGGCTTGGGCGCCACTTCAGGAGGCGGCGGCGGAGGCGGCTCCTCCTCGGGCTCGGGCTCGGGCTGCTCCTCGACGGCGAAGTCCTTGACCTCGGGCTCGAGCAGCACTTCGACGGTTTTCTCCTTGCTCCGATCGAGGGCGATCCAGGAGCCGAACATGGCGACGAAGGCGACGCTGGTGATGAGCAACGAGCGCTTGTTTCGGCGCTCGAGCACTTGATCGCGGGTCGCGGTATCGAAGCCGTGAAACATCGAGACGCGGCGAGCATGCAGAGTCGCGTTTGCGCAGCGATGGCACGAATGTTCCAAGTTCGTGACATCGATCCAGTCAGCACCCACTCCTATATTTGTGACACTACCGTTACAGCCGCACGCAGCGTGGTCTGTGCCTGACTTTACGGGCGCTCTCGGTTACGCGTACCATCGCCGCGTGCGAGTCACTGGCCTCGGCTGTGCGCTCAACTCACGCAGCCTGCTCGTGGACGTCGCACTCGAGGTGACAGGTGGCCCGCTCGCAGTCCTTGGCCCATCCGGTGCTGGCAAGAGCTTGGTGCTGCGATGTCTGCTTGGGCTGGCTCCGCCACGGTCAACTGTCCGGGGCGAGCTCTTCCTTAGTGATGGGCGTGGCGTGTCACTCGCGGACCTGCGGGCCGTCGCGCGACTGCGTGGACGAGGCCTGTGCCTGCTGCCCCAAGATGCGGCGGCCAGCCTCGATCCGGTTCGCCGCGTCGAGGCGCAGCTGCGCGAGCTGCTGCACCTTCATGGCAACGAGGACAAATCTCCGGGCGAGTTGCTCGGAGAGGTCGGGCTCCCAGGCGAGCTCCTGCGCCGCTATCCGCACGAGCTGAGCGGCGGCCAGGCGCAGCGTGTCGCGCTGGCGCTCGCGCTCGCGTGTCGCCCGGCCGTGCTGCTCGCCGATGAACCGACCTCTGCGCTCGACAACGTCGCCCAGGCCCAGCTGCTCGCCACCTTGCGTGCCACCTGCGAGGCGCGGATGACGGAGTTGGTGCTCGTGACCCACGACCTCGCGCTCGCCGCCCGTGTGTGCATGCATGCGGTCGTCCTGGACGCTGGGCGCGTGGTGGAAGTTGGGCCGCTTGCGGACCTGGTCGCCAGACCGACACACCCGGTGACCCAGGCGCTGGTCGCCGCGGCGCGCCGAACCGACGCCGTGTTCGCGGAGGGGACCATGTCGTGAACAACCGGTCGCAGGCGACACTGTCAGCGCGCGGCCTCGGAGTCGCTCTTGGTGGACGGTCCGTGATCCGCAAACTGGACCTCGAGCTGGGGCCCGGCGACGCGATCGGATTGGTGGGGCCATCGGGTGCGGGCAAGTCGGCGCTGCTACGTGCGCTCATCGGACTCGAGCCTGAGCTCGCCGGTTCGCTGCGCTTCGGCGGGCTCGAGCTGGTGGGTGCGCCGGCCGAGGCCTGGCGGCCGTTACGGCGTCTGGTTCATCTGTGCTGGCAGGACCCGCTTTCAGCCCTGAACCCACACTTGCCGGTGGCATCTGTGATCGACGAGGCGCGGGTGCTCCTCGGGCTGCCGCGCTGGCGCCCTGAGTCCCGCGAGCTGCACGCATTGTTGGATCGAGTCGCCCTCGATCCGGCGATCTTGCAGCGACTGCCGGGCTCACTTAGCGGTGGTCAGCGCCAGCGCGTCGCCCTCGCCCGGGCTCTGGCGGCCGAGCCGGCGATCTTGCTGGCCGACGAGATCACGAGCGCTCTCGATCGCCCGATCGCCTGGGCACTGATCGACCTACTACGCACGCTGCGGGCCGACGGACTCGGGCTCCTGATGGTGACCCATGACCTGTCGCTGCTACCCGGCACCGTCGACCATGTGATCGTGTTGGGAGGCGGTGAGGTGGTCGAACGCGGAGCTGTGCACGATCTGCTAGCCACCCCGCAGCACCCCGTCTCGCGCGCGCTGCGGGCCGCCGTCCCGCTCCTGCCCTAAAGCTGACGCCAGCCACCGCGAGTGCGCAGCTCGAACAGGCCGAAGCGCAGGTCGAGCACCAATTCCGCCGCGGTGAACGGGAACGTCACCTGCGCGATCACACCGACGCGACGGGTGCCGAAGCGCAGGTGAAGTCCGCCGGCGAGGCGGTCGCGTACGGCGTAGAAGCGGTTGGCCGAGACGTCGTCGGTGGTCAGGAAGGGGAGCGCCTCGCGACCCCGGGCCCAGCCGAGGTCGAGACCACCCGTGAACCACGCCTGCGAGAGGCTGACGTGGGCCAGGGCGTAGTGGGCACGCCGTTGGAACTCGAAGGTCGTCGCGTCGCCGTCGTCGAGGGTCGGCGGGTAGAGCACCTGATGGTAGGTCGCGCCGACTTCCAAGAAGCGACCGCGAAAGAACGCGACCGCGGCTTTCGGGGTCCAGTTGGGCGCGCGTTGATGCGGCAGCCAGTGCGCTGTGACGCCGAGCGTGAGGTGGTCAAGGAGACCGAGCGCGAGCTCGAGGCGGTAGACATGTGGCGTACCGAGGCCGAGCGCCACGCCCAGGACACCGTGGTCGAGGTGCCGCGCGGAGCGGGCGACATCGCGGAGGAGGTAGCGCCGCAGCCTGGACTTGTTCGCTTCCTGGTTCGCCGCGACGGGTCCTTGTGGAACCTCAAGCCGCGCGAGCACCGGCGTGTCACGCGGGTCCTTGGCAGACGGGCTCGTCGTGGACGACGTTGGCTCGCTTGCCGGGGCGAGCATGAGGCACACGATGACGGGAGCGATCGGCAACGGCCCCCATTGTTGCCGCAAACCGTGAGGATGCTCAACCGAATCACGCGTCCGTCGGCCGAGAGGCGCCCCGCATACTGACGGCGATGCTGACGAAAAAGCCCCTGTCTCGTGCCATCTACATTGTCGCGGCCAAGCGCACCCCGTTCGGGACCTTCGGTGGAGCGCTGAAAGATCTGTCGGCGACAGACCTCGCCGTCGTCGCCGCCAAGGCCGCGTTGAGCGCCGGCAACGTCAGCCCGGAGCTCATCGACGCGGTGTGCATCGGCAACGTCTCCCAGACTTCGGCCGACGCGCTGTACATGGCGCGCCACGTTGGCCTGCGCAGCGGCGTGCCGGTCCCAGTGCCGGCGCTCACTGTGAATCGTCTCTGCGGTTCGGGCTTCCAGGCGATCGTCAACGGCGCGCAGGACATCCTCCTCGGCGACGCTGAGCTCGTGCTCGTGGGTGGAACCGAGAACATGAGCCAGGCCCCGCACGCGGTCCGTGGCATCCGCTGGGGCACACGCTTCGGCCAAGACGGCAAGCTTGAGGACACCCTGTGGTCCTCGCTGTTCGACCCCTTCGCCGGCTGTGCCATGGCGATCACCGCCGAAAACCTGGCGGAGAAGTACCAGATCACACGCGAGGACTGCGACGCCTACGGCCTGCGCAGCCAGCAGACCTGGGCCGCGGCACAGGACGGCGGCCGCTTCACTGCTGAGCTCGCGCCGGTCGAGCTCAAGGGTCGCAAGGGCGTCACCCTGTTCAACGCCGACGAGCATGCGCGTCGCGACGCGAGCCTCGAGTCGATGGCCAAGCTACCCACCGCGTTCAAGAAGGACGGCGTCGTTACGGCCGGGAACGCCTCGGGGATCTGCGACGGCGCGGCGGCGCTGATCATCGCCAGCGAGGACGCCGTCAAGCGCCATGGCCTCAAGCCGCTCGCCCGCCTCGTGCAGTGGCACGTCGCTGGCGTCGACCCAACGATCATGGGCATCGGCCCGGTGCCAGCGATCCGCGGCGCACTGGCACGTGCCGGCCTCGAGCTCGGCGACCTCGACCTCGTCGAGATCAACGAGGCCTTCGCGGCGCAGTACATCGCCTGCGAGCGCGAGCTCGGCCTCGACCGCAACAAGACCAACGTGGATGGCGGGGCCATCGCGCTCGGCCACCCGCTCGGCGCATCAGGTGCTCGCATCACCGCGCACCTCGTCCACGAGCTCGCCCGACGCGGTGGTCGCTACGCCGCCGGCTCCGCGTGCATCGGTGGCGGCCAGGGCATCGCGGTCATCCTCGAGAACGCGAGCTAGGACGCGATGCGGGTCGCGCTGTCAAAGCGCCAGCGCGACCTGAATCGCTACGAGCACGAGAAAACCGATCAAGAAGAGCAGCGGCAAGCGGCCCTCGAGGCCGGGGCCCGGCTCGAGATCCTCGCGTGGCATGGGCAGCGGCCCAGTCCGCACCCGCTTGCGGACCACGACACCCGGCTCGTCGGACACATCGCCACGATATCGGAGTGGCGCCGCCAGAGCAGCGGCAAAGGTCGCGCATCGAATGTGACAGGTGTAACGCGGCAGTAGCGAAGTGACCCGGCACAAGAGGTCACTGTGCAGCGAGCGCCGTCGCCAGCGTGACCACTCGCGCATGCACCTCAGGCACGCTCGTGGCCAGCAACGCGCCGATCGTCGCTACCATCGTGGCGCCACAGCGGGCGGCCTGGAGCGCGCTCCCGGAGTCCAACCCTCCGATGGCCACGACCGGACGCGTCGCACTCGTGCAGGCCGCGGTCAACCCATCAAAGCCGACACAGGGCTCGGGCAGCAGCTTGCTGCGGGTCGCCAGCACCGGCCCGAAGCCGATGTAGTCGAGCGGCAACAGCTCACTGGCCCGCACCTGCGCGAGATCATGCGTCGACAGACCAACGAGCAGTCCCCGCCTGCGCAGCTCCGCGATCGCTGCGGCCCAGGTCGCTGGCGCGCCCAGACGAAGAAGGTCGCCCTGCCCCAGGTGCAGCCCTCCGACCAACAGCGGTCGGGCCAGGGCCGCCTCGAGGTCATCGTTGACGACCAAGGGCACCCCCGCCGCGCGGCAGATCGGCCCAATTTGCTCGATCAGGGCGATCCGCGTAGAGGTGTCGATACCCTTGCAACGCAGTTGGAACAGCCGCGGCCCCGGCCCGTCCGGACGGCCACCAACAAGCCCCTGGGCGGCCGATACCGCGTCAAGTCCGCCTGCATGCGGCCAGTCGAGGATCACGTACAGACCCGCCATTGCCACGACTGCTTATCACACCGGGACCAGCGGTCGCAGTGACAACCCCCGGAGTGCGGTCCAGGTTCCCCACAGGACTACGTCATGACCGACCTCCTCGCAGCGCGCGCGCAGATGGCGATGTCGCTGGCGTTTCACATCCTGTTTGCGATGGTGGGGATGGCGATGCCCCTCCTGATGGTGCTGGCCGAGCGTCGCTTCTTGCGTCACGGGGATCGGCTCGACCGCACGCTCGCACAGCGATGGGCCCGGGGCACCGCGATCATGTTCGCGGTGGGCGCGGTCTCGGGCACGGCGTTGTCGTTCGAGCTCGGGCTCTTGTGGCCGAACTTCATGGCCTTCGCCGGGCCGATCGTCGGCATGCCCTTCTCACTCGAGGGCTTCGCCTTCTTCCTCGAGGCGATCTTCCTCGGCATCTATCTCTACGGATGGGAACGAGTCTCGCCGCGCGCCCACCTGTTCGCTGGCGTCGGCGTGTTGCTCAGCGGCGTCGCCTCGGCGGCGTTTGTCCTGTGTGCCAACGCGTGGATGAACACGCCCGTGGGCTTCACCCTCGCGGCCGACGGCACCCTCGTCGACGTCGATCCCTATACCGCCATGTTCAACCCCGCCGCGCTCACCGAGGTGCTGCACATGACCATGGCCGCTTTCGCCGCCGTCGGCTTCGCTGTCGCTGGCATCCACGCGTTCATGCTCCTGCGCCGCCCCGGCGACCCCTTCCACCGCCGGGCCCTCGGCCTCGCACTCGCCGTCGGCAGCGTATTCGCTTGCTTGCAGCCGCTCAGCGGCGACCTCGCGGCGAAGCACGTCGCTGCGCATCAGCCGGTCAAGCTCGCGGCGATGGAGGGGCACTGGCAGACCGCCCGCGACGTCCCGCTACAGCTCGGCGGGTGGCCCGACGAGACCACCGAAGAAACGCGCTACGCGCTCGAGATCCCCTACGGTCTCAGCTTCCTCGCGTTTGGTGACATCCATGCCGAGGTGCGCGGCCTCAAGGACTTCCCACCCGAGGATCGCCCGCCGGTCGCCGTCGTCCACATCGCGTTTCAGATCATGGTCGCGTGCGGTGCGGCGATGATGGCCGTCGCCGCGGTCGCCGGCTACTTGCGCCTGCGCGGACGAGACCTCGCCGCTCCGTGGTTTCTGCGCTTGCTGGTCGCCTCTGCACCTCTGGGCGTGATCGCCGTCGAGGCCGGCTGGACCGTCACCGAGGTCGGCCGGCAGCCGTGGATCATTCAGGGCGTCCTCCGCACCAAGGACGCCGTCACTCCCATGCCACACCTGGTCGTCCCCTTCGCTACCTTCACGCTCCTCTATCTTGTCCTCGGCATCACCGTGGTCATGCTGCTCACACGCAAGGTCTTCACCGCGGAGGACCCAGCATGACCCCCGAGTTGGCGATCGCCAGCGTGATGTTAGCCGCACTGGTGATCTACACGCTCAGCGCGGGCGCCGACTTCGGCGGCGGCGCGTGGCTCGTGTTCGCCTCAGGGCCTCGCGCCGACGATCAACGTGACCTCGTCGACGATGCGATCGGACCGATCTGGGAGGCAAACCATGTGTGGCTCATCCTCGTCGTCGTCCTCTTGTTTGTCTGCTTCCCCGTCGCCTTCGCCGCGATCTCCACCGCCCTGCATATCCCCCTCACCTTGATGCTGATCGGTGTGGTCCTGCGCGGCTCGGCCTTTGCCTTCGCCCACGCGTACGCCCACGCCGAGCACCACGACCCGGCCCCCCGCCGCTGGGCCCGCGTTTTTGCGATCGCCAGCCTCATCACCCCCGTCACTCTCGGCATCACTCTCGGCGCCCTCAGCACCGGCCTGGATCTCGACCCGCTCACCCAGCGCGTCCGCACCGATTTTGTCTCCGAGTGGCTTGCGCCCTTCCCCTTCGCCGTGGGGCTCTTCGCGTTGTGTCTGTTCGCGTTCCTCGCGGCCGTCTACCTCGCCGACGAGGCACGACAGGACCCCGAGCTTTCGGACATGTTCCGACGACGCGCCCTCCTGTCGGCCAGCCTCGTCGCCGCGACCGCCCTGCTCACCTTCCTCGCCGCTCCCCCGCGGCTACAGGCCGGCCTCGCCGACAGCGCCTGGGCGATGGGACTGCATCTAACGACCGGCCTCGCCGCGATCGCAGCGATCGTGCTCCTCCTGCGCCGCCGCCTCCGTGCCGCCCGCCTCGCCGCGATGCTGCAAGTCGGGTTGATCGTCGTCGGCTGGGCCCTCGCGCAGTACCCTCACCTCGTGTACCCGCACCTCACGATCGCCGCCACCGCGGCGCCGCGATCGGTGCTCGTGCCGGTGCTCGTCGCGCTCGGCCTCGGCGCGTTGGTGCTGATCCCCGCGCTCGTGTACCTGTTCGTGGTGTTCAAGGCCCGTACGCAACGAGCGTGAGAAGTCGCGGCCGCGCGCTGCCTCGCGCGACCTCGCTCATCACTGCCTCGCTGCTATCTTGCTCGGCCCATGGCCCGCAGCGCCCGCAGCACACCGATCTCGATGGACAACCCAGGCGAGGACTGGGACCTCAGCAACGCGGTCCGCCCGACGATCGCCGCCGACCGCCCGTTCCGCCTGGCGAGCCCATTCCCACCGGCGGGCAGCCAGCCGCAGGCGATCCGTGAGCTCGTCGAGGGCCTCCGCCGCGGCGATCGGCACCAACACTTGCTCGGTATCACCGGGAGCGGCAAGACCTACACGATCGCCAATGTGATCGCCGAGGTCCAGCGCCCGACCCTGATCCTCGCGCACAACAAGACCCTCGCTGCGCAGCTCTACGGCGAGTTCAAGTCGCTGTTCCCCGACAACGCCGTCGAGTACTTCGTCTCCTACTACGACTACTACCAACCCGAGGCGTACATCCCCTCGACCGACACCTTCATCGAGAAGGACTCCAACATCAACGAGCAGATCGACCGCTTGCGCCACGCCGCGACCTACTCGCTGCTGAGCCGACGCGACGTGATCATCATCGCCAGCGTGTCGTGCATCTACGGCATCGGCGCGGCCGAGGCCTACTACGGCATGGTTGCGACCGTCAGCGTCGGCCAGACGCTCGACCGTGACCAGTTGCTGCGCCGCTTGGTCGAGATGCAGTACGAGCGCAACGACATCGACTTCCACCGCGGCACCTTTCGCGTCCGCGGCGACGTGGTCGAGGTGTTTCCGGCCTACGAAGACGAGACCGCCGTGCGCATCGAGTTCTTCGGTGATGAGGTCGAGGCGATCCGCGAGATCGACGCCCTGCGTGGGGTCCCGCGCGGCACCATGCAGCGCGTCACCGTGTTTCCCGCGAGCCACTACGTCACTCCCGCCTCACAGATGCGCAAGGCGATCCAGGGCATCAAGGAAGAGCTGCAGGTCCGCCTGTTCGAGCTCAAGGAGAAGATCCGGCTCGTCGAGGCCCAGCGGCTCGAGCAGCGCAGCATGTTTGACCTCGAGATGCTCGAGGAGATGGGCTTCTGCTCTGGCGTGGAGAACTACTCGCGCCACCTGACCGGCCGCAAGCCGGGCGAGCCGCCGCCCACGCTGCTCGACTACTTCGCCGATGACTACCTCACGATCGTCGATGAGTCGCACCAGACGATCCCGCAGGTCGGGGCCATGTACGCCGGTGACCGCAGCCGCAAGACAACACTCGTCGAGCATGGCTTTCGCCTGCCCTCCGCGCTCGACAACCGCCCGCTCAAGTTCGAGGAGTGGGAGGAGCGCTGCAAGCAGACGATCTTCCTCAGCGCGACACCCGGCAACTACGAACTCGCCAAGACACAAGGCGTGGTGGTCCAACAGATCATCCGCCCCACGGGCTTGCTAGACCCGGAGATCTTCGTGCGACCGATCGGCAACCAGGTCGACGACTTGCTTGCGGAGATCCGACTGCGCACGGCCAAGGGTGAGCGCGTGCTCGTCACCACCCTCACCAAGCGCATGTCCGAAGACCTCACCGAGTACTACAGCGACCTCGGCATCCGTGTCCGCTACCTCCACTCCGACGTCGAGACCCTCGAGCGCGTCGAGCTGCTCCGCGGCCTGCGACGCGGCGAGTACGACGTGCTCGTCGGCATCAACCTCCTGCGCGAGGGCCTCGACCTGCCCGAGGTCAGCCTCGTGGCGATCCTCGATGCCGACAAGGAGGGCTTCCTCCGCGAGGCCAAGTCGCTGATCCAGACCTGCGGTCGCGCGGCCCGCAACCTCCATGGCATGGTCATCATGTACGCCGACCGAGTCACCAAGAGCATGCAGGCGTGCATCGAGGAGACGCAGCGCCGCCGGATCGCCCAGGCGACCTACAACGAGGAGCACGGCATCGTGCCGCGCAGCACACACGCTCCGATCAACTCGCTCGAGGCCGACGCCAAACCGGAGCTCGCCCCCAAGAAGCAGAAGCCTGCCGATGTACCGATCGGGATGGGACCGCTGTCCGACGGCGACCTCCTCCCCGAAGAGTTGAACGGCCGCATCGCCGAGCTGAAGGCCCAAATGAGCGAGATGGCCAAGGCTTTGCGCTACGAAGAGGCGGCCAAGCTCCGCGACCGCGTCCGTGTCCTCGAGGCCCGCAAACTCGAGTTCATCTAGACCCGCCAGATGGCAGCTTGTGGCATCGTCGCGACCATGGCCGACGATCGCCCGCCCGACTCCCAGGCTCGCGAAACCCACGAGCGCCGCTACATGGTCAAGCTCGGCCTCCGCATCCGCGCCGTCCGCGAAGAACGTGGCCTCACCCAGCAGGCCGTGGCCCGCTCGGCCGGCATCGCCACCGATATGGTGTCGCGCCTGGAAAACGGTCACTACACCAGCCCCGGCCTGCGAACGCTGCTCCGGATCGCCGAGGGTGTGGGCGTATCGCTCGCTACGCTGCTGCCCGATGCTCCCAGTTCGGCCCCAGAGAACGCGCTCAAGTCGCGACTTGGCGCACTGGCCCACCGCGCTGAGCCGCACGAGCTCAACCTCCTAGTCGACATCGCAGGCGTCGTTCTCGGCCGCTCACAGCGATAGCAACAAGTAGGCTGCAGCGGCAAGGCTGCGAGCGTGATTCGAGCACGCTGTCAAAACCTGACAGAGTACCCGACACCCGCGCCACCGCGGAGCATGGTCGGGTATAGCGCAGTCTTCGGGGCACTGTCGGGAGTCCAGCGCTCCCACTTCTTGTAGCGCACGCGGTAGCCAACACCAACGGCCAGGAGCACCGCGCCGAGCAAAGCAGCCGCACCGGTAGCCGGCACGGCGAAGGTGTTGTGCTGCTGGTTCTTACAAGCGAAGGAGTCGGCAGGCTCGGGGCACTTCGTCAGAAAGTAACTGGTGACCACGCCCGCGAGGCCGAGACCCAACAAGGCGCCGCCAGCGATCATCAGGCCGGTGCCCTTGGCCTTGTACTTTCCGTTGGCGACGGTTGGCTCGGGTGGCCGCACGGGCCCCTCTGGCGCTGGTGGAGGCGGTGGCGCAGCCTCGGCCGGGGCTTCGGCTGGCGTTTCGACGGTGTCGCTCGCCGCCTCGGCCGGTGTGTCTTCTGGCGCTGGGGTCGCCTCGACCGGCTGATTGGGGTCCGCAGGCGCCGTGGTGCCCGGTGTCGCGGTCGGCGCCGGTGCGGCAGGCGGTGCAGCAGCCGGTGCGGTGGCAGGTGCCGCAGTGGGGGGCGCCGCCTGGGCGAGCGCCTCGTTACATGGCAGCGCCGCCAGGGTCGCGGCCAGGGCAGAACAGGTGATCCTTGCGGTGAACGAGGCCTTCATACGGTCTGCTTCCGTCGTGCGGGGCGCCGACGTCGCGGAGTATCATACGGTGGCCGCTGCTTCACAAGCCCAAAGCCGGTGCAGCGACGGCTTATCGGCCCCGCTGCGATCGGACCTCCACGTCGGCAGCGGACACCAAACGCGCCACAGCGATAAAACCGCGTTACACTGGGCAAACACCATGCCGATGCTCGCCGACCTCGACCACCCGCCGCGATCCCGTTCGCGGGACTTGCTCATCGGCGTGCTCGGAGGCTTGCCAGTGGCGGCGTTGCTCGTGTGGCTGCTGCTCCCCAGCCTGATGGGCAGCGTGCTCGGCAGTGCCGGCGACTACGACCAGCGCCTGCGAGCCGAGGACGCGTACATGCAGGCGGTGTGCAGCGATGCGCTGGTGCTCGAGCGCGACGAGCAGCTCTGCGAGTGCGTCCTTGCGGTCGAGTACCCGGCTCTCGATTGCCGCCAACCCTTCCTGCGCTGGAGCCTCGACCGTCACCACGCCCGCTGCGCCGACCCCGAGGTACGTAAGCCATCACTCACCTTCTGCAGCTGCATCGACACTCTCGCCAACCTCATCACGGAGGCTGAAGCTGCCAACCGAGAGGCAAACGCAGAGATCCAGCGGGTCGGTAAGTGCATCGAGCTACCCGACGCCTTCCCGCTGCCGGAGCTTTCCGCCCTCATGCCGGCGGCCGAGTGACCAGCGCGTAGCGCATCCGCCAGACCCGTTGTCCACGAGCGAGGGTCGTCTGCTCGCGCCGACTCGCGGCCTCAAAAGGATTGCCGCGCCAGAAGCTCCACGGGGAGAGCAGGTTTCGCAGGCGCGGGCTGGCCTCGAGGACCCCCATGATCTCAAGGGCGACCTCGAAGACATCACTCGCCGCATGCAACTCACCGCCCTCGCGCAGCTGGTCGGTGATCGTGTCGACCAACGCGGGCTCGATCACCCGTCGCTTGTGGTGCCGCTCCTTGAACCATGGATCGGGGAACAGCAGGTGGAAGCGGTCCACACTGCATGGTGCGAACACCTGGTCGAGATCGACGTTGAGGTTGCTGTACGCGAACGCCAAATTCTCCAGCCCCAGCTCCTGCGCGCGCACGCGGTTGCGGACGAGGCAGGGCTCGCGGATCTCCACGCCGGCGACCCACCAGTCGGGGCGCACGGCGGCCAGCTGGAAGCTGAACTCCGCGTCAGCGCAGCCGAGCTCGACCTCGACGCGGCAGTCGGCAGCGAGCCGCGCCGGACGCTCGAGCGGACGCGCTCGCGCTCGCATGAAGTGCTCGCTCAGCGGGTTGACGTGCTGACGGATCTTTCGCACAGACTAGACCTGTCCCCGGGAACCTGTCCCGGAAGACATCAGCGTTTGCCCTTCGGGATCTTCGCCGCGTCCGCCACGAAGCGCAGCAGGCCCACGTCGGTCAACGGGTGCTTGATCAGTTGGTGGATGACTTTCAGCGGGATGGTGCACACGTCGGCGCCGAGTCGCAGCGCCTCGAGCACATGGACTGGCGAGCGCACCGACGCGACCAGCACCTCGGTATCGAACTCGTAGTTGTTGTAGATCTCGACGATCTGCGCCACCGTGTCCATGCCGTCGTGACCGACGTCGTCGAGGCGACCAACGAAGGGCGAGATGTAGGTCGCCCCAGCCTTGGCCGCGAGCATCGCCTGGATCGGCGAGAAGCACAGGGTTACGTTGGTGCGGATGCCCTCCGCCGTCAGTTCCTTCACCGCGCGCAGGCCATCGGCGATGAGCGGGAGCTTCACGACGATGTTGGGGGCGATCGCCGCAAGCTCGTGGGCCTCCTCGATCATCTCCTCGTAGCGGGTGGAGAGCACCTCGCCTGAGACGGGCCCGTCGACTAGATCGCAGATCTCGGCGAGCACATCACGCATCGGTCGTCCGGTCGCGGCAACCAGCGTGGGATTGGTCGTGACGCCGTCCAGGAGTCCGAGAGAGGCGGCCTCGCGGATCTCGGCGATGTCAGCGGTGTCGATGAAGAGCTTCATGGGCCGCGGTGGTAACACACGGCGGCCTGCGCTTGTCAACGTTGACGGACCGCACTAGCCTCGCGCCCTCGCATGCCCTCCCCAAAACTCGGAATCCTCGCCAGCGACGAGAAGGCCCTCCACGCCGCCCGCGAATCCGACCCCGTGTCGCTGGTGGTCCTGCGCTCCACCTTGATCAACCCTCCGCGTGCCGCAGGCGCTCGGGCTGTCGCCCAACACATCCATGCGCTGCATCCGAGAGCCAGCCTGGTGCCCTACGTCTGGCATCTCGTCAGCCATGGCCCTGAGGACCACCTCCGCGAGCTCGCCACCCGCTCGCTGCCCGGCGAAGCGCGGCGCTTCGGCCATTTGCAGGACACCCCCGAGGTCCGGGACGCGTGGCAGACGTCGCTACGCTGCGCCCAGGAATTCTCGGCGACGCAGGTTGTGCTGCGCACACCAGCGAGCTTCACGCCGAGCAGCACCAACCAGGCCCGCCTGGCGGCCTTTGTCGAGGCCCGCGCCGCCGAAGGGATCGAGCTTGTCTGGGAGGCCGAGGGGCTGTGGGAGCCGGCGCAGGCCCTATCACTGGCGCGCAAGCTCGGGATGCAGGTAATCCTGCCGGCCTTCGATGGCGCCGGACGCCCTTACACGCCGCCACTGACGGGCGGTCTTGCGCGCACCTGGCTACGAGTCGATGGAGCTGGCCCGACCTCGCGGCTGCGTGGGGTCCTCGCCGAAGCTCTCGCGCACGCGCTGAGCACTACCGACGCGCCGGATCCAGTGGTGCTCTTTGCGGGCCCGCGCGCGTACACCAACATGCGCGCTTTTGCGACCGAGATGGCGCTCTACGAAGACGAGCTCGGAGACGAGAGCGAGGACTTCGAGGAGAGCGACGACGTTTCGGCCTGATCCAGGCGGTGCAGGTTCGAACTGCTGGGGACGCGCGGGAACGAAGAAAATCGCCGAGGTCGGGCGACCTTCGGCGATTTCAGGCCCCCTGAGGGCCTTGAGGCGGTTGCCTCTCAGGCGGCGGCGCCGCGCTTGGCGGCCTTCTTACCGGCCTTCTTGCCGGCCTTCTTCGCCGTCTTCTTGGCACCGGCCTTGGCACCGGCCTTCTTCGACGCGCGCTTGGGGGCAGCCTTCTTTGCAGCCTTCTTTGCGCCCGTCTTCTTGGCGGCCTTCTTGCCAGCCTTCTTCGCGGTCTTCTTGGCAGCGACCTTGGCGGTCTTCTTGGCGGCCGTCTTCTTGCTGGCCTTCTTGGCACCAGCCTTCTTGGCAGCCTTCTTCTTCGCGGTCTTGCGCTTGGAGGTCTTCTTGTCAGCCTCGGTCGTGGTCTGTTCAGCTTGTTCGAGCGCCATAACGTGTGGTCCCTCCTTCAGGGGCAACGGTGTGCTCAGTAGTTACATATAAGTCTCACGTAGTGTCAACGCCAATTAACATCTTTTTTACTCAATTATAGGAAGGTGAACGACTCTTGTAGGACGATGAGGCCTTTCTGAACAGTTCGTGCGTCTGCGCACACCACCTCGGACAACAGGGCGAACCTTCGCGGACCGACCTCGCGCATGGCGTCGCTTGCAGCCGGTCCCCCAGTAAGCGACAAGGCAAGAGCCATGCTGAGCATCGATTGGAACACTCAGGAACCCGCCTCGACCCACCTGCAGACCCTGGTGGTCGTCCTGATGAGCATCGACTGCGCCGCCGCCGTTGAACGCCTGTTCGGCGCTGCGACCGCGCAGACGGCCGCTGCCGCCCGCTTCGCGGGCCGCTACGGGGAGCAGTTTCGGTTCACGCGCGAACGCGAGGGCTCGCTGCAGAGCGTCGTTCTTCTGGGCCTCGGTGCCGATACACCCACCGCTGCCCGTTGGCGCTGCCTGGCCTACGAGGCGCTTCGGGCCGTCCAGGTCGGTACCCAGCATCTCGTCCTCGACCTGCGGCAGGTGAGCACCCCTGCCGCGGCCCCGCAGCTCGGAAACCTCATCGCCCAGGGCCTCGAGCTCGCCACCTACCGCTACGATCGCTACATCGCCGAGGCCCGTCGCAAGCCTTCCACAGTACGGCGGGTGACGGTGCTTGGCGAGGACGCGGCCGCCAGCGAAGGCAGTTCCCGCGGGCAGACCATCGCGGCGGCCATCGTCCGCGCCCGCGACCTCGTCAACGGCCCGGCCAGCGAGGTCACCCCGACCTTCCTTGCCCATTTCGCCGCTGAGGTGGTGGAGCGCGTGAAGGGCAGCGCGGACGTGGAGTTGAAGGTGCTCGAACGCGAAGACTGCGAGCGGCTTGGCATGGGCTGCTACCTTGGCGTCGCCCAATGCGGCCCACAGCCGCTGAAGTTCATCCACCTCCGCTACACGCCGAAGGGCGAGGCGAAAGGTCGCGTCTGTCTGGTCGGCAAGGGCGTCACCTTCGATTCCGGCGGCCTGTCGCTCAAGCCAAGTGACGCGATGATGGGGATGAAGATGGACATGGGCGGCGCAGCCGCAGTGCTGTGCGCCTTCGAGGGTGCCGCTCAGCTCGGCGTCGCGTGGGAGGTCCACGCGATCGTCCCCGCCACCGAGAACATGATCGGCGGCAATGCCTACAAACTCGGCGACATCCTCACCGCGTCCAACGGCAAGACGGTGGAGATCGACAACACCGACGCGGAAGGCCGCCTCACCCTCGCTGACGCGCTCATCTATGCGGGCAAGTTGCAGCCGACCTACACCTTCGACTTCGCTACCCTGACAGGTGCATGCATCGTCGCGCTCGGTCCACACATCGCCGGCGTCATGTCCAAGGATGATGAGCTGTGCACTCAGTGGCTAGCGGCGAGCGAGCGCGCGGGTGAGGACGCTTGGCGCCTGCCACTTCCCGAGCCTCTCAAGGAGCTTCTCAAGAGCCCGATCGCCGACATGCGGAACACGGGCGAGCGCTGGGGCGGAGCGATCACCGCCGGGTTGTTCCTGTCCGAGTTCACCGAAGGCCAGCGCTGGGTGCACGTTGACATCGCCGGACCGGCCATGGTCCGCAAGCCCTTTGGCGTGAACGACGAGGGCGGGTCCGGCTACGCGGTCGCCACGATCCTCGAGTTCCTTCGCTGACACCAACCAAGAGATATGGCCCGGAGCGCCGCGCGTCCGGGCCATGTCTTTTGAGACAGCTCAGTTCAAGAACTTGATCTCGGTGATGGTGTTGTTCTCGACCGCGATCTCGATCTCGCTCGAGGTGCCGTCGCAGTCGAGGTTGTTCTGCACGTACTTGCCCGCTCGTGGTCCGCTCGTGCAGCGGATGAAGGTGTGGAAGCGTACTGCGCGCTCTGACGACTTGCTGCCCTGACTGTCGGCCGGAGGGCCCCACACCATGAAGGCCACAAATTCTTTCTGTCCCGCCTTCACCTCCCCGCGCTGCACAGCTGCCCGCTCGTCGTTCGACAACTCCGACCAACGACCCCACAACCCCTTCTGCTCGAGGAAGGATTGCCGCTGAGTGTCCTGCAACTTGAGAAAGGCGGTCTTGTCGTTGTCGTTGGGCAAGTTGTAGTAGAATTTGCGATCCAGGTCGGGCAGGCGGTCGGGCGTCATGGCGCAGGCGGCCAGCGTGCCGCAGAGCATCAGACCGGCGACCAGACGCGACAGCGAGGAAGCGAGGGAACGAGACATGCGGTGCATCATAGGGAAGCCGTTCGATGGTTCAAGAATGCTGCGTGTTGGGTGGACGCCCGATGGCTTCGACGCGAGAGTTTCCCGCTTGCTTCGGACGATTTGGCGAAGTTGTTGAGCTCCGGACCCAGGGCACATGGGGGGTGGACACCATGCCTTGGCTCACAGAAATGGGCAGTCCTCGTTCGAAGATACCTGACCCCGACTCGATGCTCGGGAGCGCGCAACGGACGTTGACATGACGCGCCAAAATGATAGCCTGGCGCTACTTTTGGGCCGATCCGGGCTGCTCCCTTGAAGGCACTGAGCCGACCTCTCATGGGCGATTTCAATATTGGTGACAAGGCCGTGTACCCCGGCCACGGAGTCGCGGAGGTCATGGGGCTGGAGCGGCGAGAGATTGCCGGCTCTGCGATGGAGTTCTACGTCCTGCGGGTGCTGGAAAATGACATGAAGGTCATGGTTCCAAAGAGCAACGCGATGGCCGTCGGCCTGCGGCGGATCGTTGGAGCGCAGCAAATCGAGGAAGTCTACAGTGTTCTGACGCGTCGGGGCGAGAAGATCTCCACCGCAACTTGGAATCGCCGGTACCGCGAATACATGGAGAAGATCAAGACCGGCTCCCTGATGGAAATCGCCGCCGTCCTGCGCGACCTCTGCATCCTGCGCGGTGACAAAGACCTCAGCTTCGGTGAACGCAAGATGCTCGATACAGCCCGCACTCTGTTGGTGCAGGAGCTCGCCTTGGCGAAAGGGGTCGCGGACTTGGCGGTGGTCCAAGAGCTCGACGCGATGTTCCCACCGCAGTGAGCTCAAGCGTCGTCAAAGATCCGCGGTCCGCATGAACATCGGCTGTGCCAGCAGCCAGAGGCTGAGCATGCTCATCGCTATCATGCCGATCATCATCACCAGGTGCACACGCAGCGCAGCCTTACGATCACCATCGTAGACACGAACCGCCTCGCGTTGGGCTACATAGATGCCGTAGACATGGCCCACGATCACCAGCCCAACCTGCAGATACCAGATGCTCTCTGGTGACCACAGCGCCGTCAGTGGCGCGCGAGCGGTGCCAAAAAAATCGTGCCCCCAGCCAAGTGGGTCAGAGACCAAACGCCGGACCTTCGACCACTCCCAGAACACGTGCACCGCGTTGTGGGCCAGGTGGTAAAAGAGAGCGATCGGCAACAGGGTGTAGCTGAATTTGATGAAGAGCTTACGGGTGCTGATGTCACTGCGACCGCTGACGAGGCGCATGCCAGCGCACAGCAGCCAGTAGAGCAAGCCCGGGAAGACGATGCAGGCCAGCATCATCAGCGTGAAGGTCATACTTCCACCACGACTGCCGGCAAAACCGAGCCAGTCGGCACCAAGAACTGACAGCTGAGCGTCGACGATGGCGCCACGCAACGCCGACTCCCATTCCATCCACAGGGGGATCATCGCGGCCCCGTGGAAGGCGCTGACGATGAAGATCAGCAGCGCCATGTAAGCCTCATCAGCACGACTGCGGTGGCGACCAAGCACGTCGGCACCGGTGCTGCGCAGGTTCAGAGCGATGTTGTCGTGCGGACAGCTCTTCACGCACTCCGTGCACAGCGTGCAGTACTCGTTCTCGTTCATCGCCCCCATGAACTCATGCGTCGGGCACGGGTAACCCCGGTCGTTGCCATGGAAGCAGTCCTTGGTCTTACAGCTCTTGCAGAGCTCGGCGTCACGCCGACGCAGCTCCAGCATGCCCATCATCGCGTACTGGCCGGAGACACGGCCAACGAAACAGACGTAGCGGCACATCGCCTTGCGCTCGTAGACGACGAGCAGCAGCCACGACAAGACGATCATCATGATGCCGAGCACGGAGGTGAGCCAAGGCCGGTTGGCGGCGTCGAACACGATCTCCAACCACGTGGCGACCGCGAACAGCACGATCGCCGGCCACATCCACAACTTAAAGCGCGGGTACTTGCGAGCCAAGCTAGCGATCTTGCGGACGGGAGTAAAACCACGACGCATGAACCAGTCCGGGATCGCCGTCCACGGGCACATGTGACACCACAGGTTGCCAAACAGCAGCACCATGAAGATCAGCCCGATCCACCAGATGTTCCAGGTGAGGACCGGCGCCAAGTTACGCCCGGGCTCCTGGGAGCCAACGAGCCCGATCACGATCACCGCCAAGAAAGCGACGACAACCGGTATCTGCACGGCCGGCTGGAACCATCGGCTCTTCATCGCTCGTGCCAGAGGCGGCCAGCGGGTCAATTCGAACTTCCAGTAGCTGCGCTCCTTCGCGCCGCGCCGCTCAAACAAGGTGAAGGAGGCGAGCAGGATGACGATCACGCCGACGAAGAAGGCCTCGTTGGGGATGCCTGGCATCAGATGCACGTAGGCCTTCTTCTTGACGGTTTTTACGTCGTCGAAGGCCGCCGGATCGAAAAATCCGCCAGTGCGGATCTCGCCCAGTTGGATCGCGTCGAGGCCGACCTTCTCTTCTTCGCCCTCGTCCTCGGACAGCACCAGCGCGCCGGTGCTGGTCTTCTTGCGGGAGAACCTGTCCTCGGGAGCAGGTCTCGATGGTGCGACGTCGTCGACTGGTGGCGGCGGGGCCTTCGGCGTGATGTCCTCGACCGGCGGCGGCGGCGGGACCTGCAGTTGGGCGCGCAGCAGCGAGGTGTGCACGAACACGGCGTCGGCCTCGCGGGCCTCGACGCGCGCGCCAACGATGTAGGCGAGCGCGAGCACTGCGACCACGCTGGCGAAGCGCCGGGCGAAGCGGCCACCACGGAGCAGGTGCAGCGGATCTTCCTCGCTGGTGGCCTGGGCGTCGACGATCGGAAGGCGGATGCGGCGTGGCGTGGTCATGAACCAGCTCCGATCTCAACGACCATGACGACGTTGGGGGCGCGCACCCAGGTCTCCGGTTGTGCAGCTTGGAAGCGGCCCTCGTTGAGGTCGACGACCGCGCTGGCTGTGACCTCGCAGGTGTCGAGTTTGCTGGTGTCGAGGGTGGCCCACAGAATTTGACCCTTGCCCTCGGCGAGCTCTGGGTTACTCGGCGGGCCGGCACCGATCGCCAGGTGTTCGCCGGTGGCGTCGAGCGCGAGGGCCCACGGGGAGTTGTCGGCGGCGAGGATGTCGAGGCCGCCGAGCTTGCCGCACAGCGTCGGTGAGGCTCCGCCCTTCACGACCACAACACCGGGGTCGGTCGGGCCGGATGCCACCAACCAGCGCGCCTTGTCACCAGCGCCTGGGCGCAAGAGCACTGGCTGTCGCAGGAGGCGAACCTGTTCGAGGCCGGGTGTGATTTCTTGCGAGGGTATGCCGGCTGTACACTCGCTGCTGACCTTCCACACCCGCGGTGGCTCGAGCAGCTGGCTCTGGAAGACAATGAGGTCGCCGGCGCCGTCGGGGGCGACAAACTGGGTGCTCCACGGCCCGCCACTGAGCTTGACGCCGCAGCCGGTGATGCCCGCGGCGGCGTCCGCGAGGCTGGCGGTGGCGAAGTTAGCCGGCAAGGTGAGCACCGAGGCCGACTCGCTGCCATCGCATGCGACGGCGACGCGTGAGACGGCGTTGTCGAGGGCCTCGAGGCGCCAGGCGCCAATGCAGGGCTTGTTGAGTGTGCCGAGGTCGAATACACCGGGCTCCTCGGCGAGCTCTGGGTCGAGCACGAGCAGAGAGCTCGGCGTCGTCCACTCGGTGGTCTTGAGGTCATTGGCAAACACGCCGACGAGCAGGCGACCGCTCGGATGCGGGACCAGGAAGATGCCCTCGCGTCGGCCGTGGGCGAGCTCGGCGACGCCGTTGGAGAACTTGCCGGCGGTGAAGTAGCGATCGACGGCGAAGATGCCACCGGCGGGGACATCGACGAAGTCGGCGAGCGGGAAGCGGAGCAGCGAACCCTGGTCGGTGTCCGGGTAGTGGCCGACCGTGACGATGAGGTCGGTGGGCGTAAGAGCCAGCTCGTAGGGCTCGTCGAGCAGGTTGCCGCTGATCTGCTGACCAGAGGGATCGGGCTTGAGGTCGAGGTCGATGCGACCGCGCAAGGTCGGCGCGTTGGTGACGTCGTAGATGTCGATGCGATCGTCGAGGCTCTGGCTGATCAACACCAACTTGCAGGGCGGACTTTCACAAGCAAACAGGCCTGAAGTCTCGCCGCCGGTGGTCGGCTGGGTGCCGGCGCTGGTGGGCTCACCGGTGACGTCGGTCTCGGAACCCGACGGGTTGTCGGGGAGACACGCGGTCAGGAGGACGAAGACGAGCGACGCAGGGCGCGACGACAGCATTGGTAGATCCTGTCTAGTCAAGGTTGGTTTCTCGCACAAGACCAGGCAGGACCCGTTTAGACCGTGCATGCGTATTTACCGCACAACGGCTTACCGGGGTGGTCTCTCGGGCAGCCTCTGGGTACTTGACGGTCCTATACGAGGCACCTCGCCATGACATGGGCCGTGCACACGGACCTCTCCTATTCCGCATCGCTCCTCGCACACGTGCTGCGTCCCTTAACGCGAGAGGACCCCCCGCGCTTTCTTCTCCGGACTGCTGCGCGGTGGACGTGGCCTTCGCCGTGACATGAACAGCTCGGCTCCCCCGTTGTTGACGCCGCCATCCCGTTCGGGCCACGGACCTCGCCGGCGCCGACTTGGACGGGACTTTCACCCGCTAGAACGATGCAGCGTGAAGCGGACGCCTCGTCCCCTTCGGGGGCTCGTCGGTCCGCTTCGTCAGGACGCATTGTACGCACGCTAGCACAGGCGTGGCCGCGCTCGCGTCCTGTCGCCTGCGTCACTCGCGGCGGCCAAGCGCGACCTTCATCAACAGGAGGGCCTCGCGGGCGGCGTTGCTGACGAGTTGGCTCTCCTCGGGTTCACCGACGACGGCGACCAGACCGTCCTTGCCGATGGTGAACTCGCTTTCCAGAGTCTTGTCCCGCAGCTGGGTGAGGAAGGTGTCTTTGGTGAGCTCGAGGTTGCCGCGGTAGTCGTAGACTTTGATGCGGTTGATTCTGCCGGCGGCGTTGACCCCGATGCCGACCTCGAGGGTGAGGATGCCGCCCTCGAGGATCTTCGGCTTGGTGCGGGGGTCGATGAAGATGGCGACGCCGAGAAAGTTGCCGACGGCGTCCTGGGCGATAAAAAACTCGGGCTGCTTGTCCTCAGGATAGAGCTCGAAGCCCAGTTGCTGCTCAAGGTACTTCACCTCGAGATCGGAGTACGTGTAGCGCTTGATCCGCCAGGCGTTGGGGTCGGCGTCGGGGAACAGCTTCATGAGGTTGCGGTGAGTGACCTCCCACGAGCCCCACTTGGCGAGGTGAGCTTCGCTTGGCGGCGCCGGCAGAGCGAGGCACATCAAGAGCGAAAGACCGAGCTTGACCGCGTAACGCTTGAACATGATTGCCCCGGGCGACCCGACGATCGCCGCGGGGGCCAGGGACGTCAAGCCGCGCGAAAGCTTCACCGGCCTAGAAATCGGCGACGGCCTGGAAGCTAAAGTTGTCGTTGTAGAGGCGGTTCTGGCGCCCACCGTCCTCGCGCACGAAGGAGTACTCAGCCTTGAGCGTGAATCGCGGGAGCACCGGGAAGCGCAGGCCGACGACGTGCGCTTGCAGGGCCTCGTCGTAGCGGAAACTATCGGAGAAGTCGGAGGGGACGGCGACGCCCTTGCTGGTACGCCCCGGGACGGCGAGGTCGGGGTCGGCGTGATCGAAGCGATACTGGACGATGAGGCCGTGGAGCCGCGTCTTCTTGCGCCGCCATAGCGGCTGGGCGACCTGGACGTAGGCGCCGAACATGTGACGGTCGGCGAGGAGCGGGTTCGTTGGATCTTGTCGAGCGGCCGCATCGACCCCGTAGACAGCCTCACCGCGGATGTGCGGCAACGGGTAACTGCTTTGGAGGAGCTCGTCGAAGTTGAGGTCGAGGTGCGCGCCGGCGCGCCAGGTCGGGGCCTGTTTGGTGTCGACGAAGGTGGTACCGAGGAAGTTGATGATGCTGGTCGTGCTCTGGGGATGTCGACCCCACACGAAGGAGCCGCCGAAGTTGAGAGCTGGCACCGGGCGGATCATCATGCGGGCGACGAAGGACTTGTTGCCGTTGTTGTCCGGGGCGATGCCGAGCACCGATCCATCAGCGCGGTTGATCTTCTCGACGTCACGCAGGCGTCGCTCGCAGGTCTCGTCGACCTTCCCGACGGGCTGGTAGCGGTAGAGCAGGTCGTTGCTGCGGGTCTGGGTGCATGCGTCGCCGTTGAGGATGCCGATGTCGATCTCGAGCGGACGGATCGGCTTGCCGCTCCCGAACGTGGGCTTCCACTTGATCGTCGCGCCGATGTCAATCCACGTGCCGGGATAGATGCGGCCGGCGCTCATGGCGAGCGGACGCGTGACCCACCAGCGTACCGGGGCGTCGTGCTCCTCGTCCTCAATTCCGAAGGGGACCACGAACACACCGCCTGATAGCTTGAAGCCTTCGCTGAACCAACGCGGGGCCTTGTTGGCCCAGGCAAAGGGGTTGACCTCCAAGGCCGCAGCCTCCATCAGGACGACCGGATTGAAGGCCGGCGAGACGTCGGCAGCGCCGGCGGTGGCGCGCGGGATCGAGATGAACTCAAAGGCGATGCGGACGTACACGACATCGCTGTAGATCGGCGCGCCGACGTAGAGATTGGCGGCACCACCGCCGAAGTAGGGCAGCGTCTTGAGCTGGTCGAAGGCGCCGGCCTCATTGCGGGTGGCCACGTTGGTGCGCTGCGTGACCGCGAAGTTGAAGCCAAGGTAGCCGCGGATCTGGATGCTGCCGCCGCCACTGCTCTCCTCGCCGAGTTTGCCGGGATCGAAGAACCCGGCGCCGCCACCAGCGATGGGCTTGCGGTCTTTCGCGCCACCGAGGACGATCCTCGGCTCCTTCGTGGGGACGCCCGGACGCTGTGGGAGCTCCTCGATCTGCGGCATCGCGGGTGCTGATGGTCCCGGAGATAGGGTGGTATCGTTGGCGAAGAACCCACTGACCGAGGGCTTGGCTGGCGCAATCGCGGGCTCTGCTGACGCTGCCTCAGAGCTCACTGCAAGCGGAACCGCGTCGGGCTGGCGTTCGCTCGGCTGGATCGGCGCCTGCACGAGCTGGGCGCCGGTGACGAGGGCGAACATGTGCATGAGAGCGGGCGGACTCTACCTCAGGTACGGCCGCTTGTGGTACGCCAGGGTCATGATACGAGGACTCTTGATTCTGTCCTTAGGTGTGATGTCAGCGTGCGGTCCAGGAGGTGCCGCCGCGCCAGCCCCGGTTGGCCTCAGAGAGGCGATGACAACGCCCTACGTGGCGATCCAGGAAACGCTGGCGAGCGACAGGATCGACGGGCTGGCCCAGCTTTCAGCGCGTGTCGTTACTGCCGCAGAGGTTGCACAGGCGCAGCCAGGCGTGTCGGAGGTCATCGCTGGCGCAGGCCGCGTCGCGGTGCAAGACATCGACACCGCACGGGTCGCGTTCTCCAAGATGAGCCTGGGACTCATCACCTACCTAAAGCGTCACCCCCAGGAAAGGGGAGCTCTGGAAGTTGTGTTCTGTCCGATGGCCTTCAACAACAAGGGTGCTTACTGGGTGCAGAAAACCGGTGAGATCGTGAACCCGTACCATGGCATGATGATGCTGCACTGCGGTGACAAGGTGTCGTGGGACCTGGCTCCGGGTTGAGCCAAGTACTCAGATGTCGAGGTTACGGGCGTTGAGAGCGTTGGTGGTGATGAATTCCCGGCGCGGCTCGACGTTGTCACCCATGAGGACCGAGAAGACGTTGTCGGCGTCGACGTTGTCGCCGACGCGAACCTTGAGAAGGGCGCGGCGAGACGCGTCCATCGTCGTTTCCCACAACTGCTCAGGGTTCATCTCACCGAGACCCTTGTAGCGCTGGATCTGGAGGCCAGTGCGGCCGAGCTCGCCGACGTGCTGAACCAGGTCGACTAGCCGCCCCGGCTCAGCGACGACTTCTTGGCCACGGTAGAGTCGATAGGGCGGAGTGCCAAGGCTGTCCATGTAGTGACGAATTTTCAGCATCTCCAGCACGGGGTAGGAGGTAGCAAACTCGTGATCGATCGTCTCGTACTGGGCGACACCATCGGCGATGATCTGCAGCTTGATCGCTTGTCGGGCGATCGGTGCGCCGGCTGTGGCGCGGGCAAGCTCGTCCTTGTCATCGACCAACTCGAAGCTGAGGCGAGCGAGCGGCATCTGCTTTGCTACGCCTTGACACAGCCGCTCGGCAAACTCGGCCAATGCCGGGGCGTCCGCGAAGACTTCGGGCTTGAAGGCATTCTGGTGCAGCCCGTCGAGCAGGTTCTCGACGACGGGTGTACGGTGCTCTCGAGCGATCGACACCATCCACTGCCGGTAGCGCGAGCCTTGGCGAGCGATCTCGCCGAGGACTTCAGGCATCACGAAGTGGTCACCGATCGAGAGTCGCATGCTGTCGACGGCGTTGTTGATGATGAAATCTTCGAGCCCGAGGTCGTTCTTGATGTACGACTCGGTCTTGCCGGATTTCACCTTGTAGAGCGGTGGCTGGGCGATGTAGAGGTGCCCACGCTCGATGATATCCGGGAAGTGGCGGTAGAAGAACGTGAGCAGCAGCGTGCGGATGTGCGAACCATCGACGTCGGCGTCGGTCATGATGACGATGGTGTGGTAACGAAGCTTGCTGATGTCGTAGTTGTCTGGGCCGATCCCAGTGCCCAAGGCCGTGATGAGCGTGATGATTTCCTGGCTGGAGAGCATCTTGTCAACACGGGCGCGCTCGACGTTAAGGATCTTGCCGCGTAGCGGGAGGATGGCCTGGGTCTTGCGGTCACGGCCCTGCTTTGCTGAACCGCCGGCGCTGTCGCCCTCGACGATGAAGATCTCGGCATGCTCGGGGTTGCGCTCCTGGCAATCCGCGAGCTTGCCAGGCAAGGAGAGGCCGTCGAGGATGCCTTTGCGGGTGATTGTCTCGCGCGCCTTACGGGCTGCCGCACGAGCGCGGGCGGCCAACAGCGCCCTCTCGACGATGAGGCGAGCCGAGCGGGGATTCTCTTCCAAGTAGCGCCCGAGTTGCTCGGTGACCACTGTAGAAACGAGGCCTGTGACCTCGCCCGAGACCAGCTTGTCCTTGATCTGCGAGCTGAATTTGGGATCGGGGTGGCGGATGGAGACGACGCCCACCAAACCCTCGCGAACCTCTTCACCTGCCAAGGTACCCTTGTGACCCTTGAGCGCGCCGCTCTCGCCAGCATAGGCGTTGACGACCTTGGTCAGGGCGGAGCGAAACCCAGTGAGGTGGGTGCCACCGTCACGGTTGGCGATGTTGTTGGTGTAGCAGAGGATCGTCTCCTGGTAGGCGTCGGTCCACTGCAATGCGATCTGGACGCCGAGCGTCGCGGCTTGGCCTTCGTGCTCGAACTGGATTTCCTCGTTGAACTCGATCGCGTCGCCGATCGGATCCTTGTTCTGGGCGAGCAGCTTGACGAAGCTGGGCACACCACCCTCACCGTCGAACACGCGTTCCTTCCCGTTTCGGAGGTCTCGGAGCGAGAGCTTGACATTGCTGTTGAGGTAGCTGAGCTCGCGGAAGCGATTGGCAAGGACCTCGAAGTCGATCTCTGTGATGGAGAAGATCAACGGATCCGGATGGAAGGTCACGCGGGTGCCGCGGCGATCGGAGGGACCGACCGTCTCCACCTCGGTCACCGGGTCACCCCGCTCGAAGCGGACGGTGTGGGCCTTGCCCTCGCGCCAGATATCGAGAACAAGGCGGTCGCTCAGAGCGTTCACCACGGACACACCCACGCCGTGCAAGCCACCGGAGACCTTGTAGGAGTTGTTATTGAACTTCCCACCGGCATGCAGGACCGTGAGGATGACGATCGCAGCGTCGACGGTCTTGCCGCTGACCTCCATCGGGCCGGTTGGAATGCCGCGCCCATTGTCCTCGACGGAGACCGAGTTGTCCGGGTGGATCAGCACCTCAATCGTGTCGCAATGCCCACCCAGCGCCTCGTCGATCGAGTTGTCGACGACCTCGAAGACCATCTTGTGGAGGCCCGAACCGTCGCTCGTGTCGCCGATGTACATGCCTGGCCGTTTGCGTACGGCCTCGAGGCCCTCGAGCACCGAGATCGAGTCGGCGTTGTAGTCTTCAGAGGCTTGCGTCTTGGTGGTCTCAGACATGGATGGCGTAGGCCCACAACGCCGCGAAAACGCGACGAAAACGGCGCGGCGAGGTTACCACGGACGACCGTCTGCGGCCAAGTTCGGCGTGAAGGGATTCGCAGGAATTCGCGCCGCAATCGGGCGATTGGGGCGCTTCAGGGCGATGCCGCAGCCGCCTCGATGCGACCGCCGCGGACCTCGATGTAGCGGCAATCCTGGCCTGGCTCGAGGCCGATAAAGTGCGGGGAGGTGGTGGTCAACACGCATTGTCCAGCTTCGCGGACGAGTGCTCCAAAGAGTTGCGCGGAGCGCTCTGGGTCGAGCTCGCTGGACACGTCGTCCAGGAGTAGGAGTGGGGCCTCACCCGTGAGCTCGCGCGCGGCCTGCAGCTCAGCGATCTTAAATGCCAGAATCAACGCGCGGGCCTGACCCTGGGAGGCAAAGTCGCTGGCCGTCTGTCCGCCAAGATGCATGTCGAAGTCGTCACGATGCGGACCCACGGTGGTCGTGCCACGCGCGAGGTCGTGCGGCCGGCTTTCGCGGAGAGCTTCGGCCAAGACCTCTTGGGCTACCTGAGTGCCCAGTACGCCGACTTTGCTCACGTAGTGGACCGTCGCAGGCAACGTGGGCCCATGGATGCCTGCAAAGGCGACCGCGAAGCGTGCGTGTAGGTCTGAGAGTAAGCCGGTCCGTCGAGTCCAGACCCGTCCGCCGACCTCGGCTAAGCCGGCCTCGTAGGCTGAAAGAAGGTCTTCCCTCGTCCGAAAGGAGCCTTCCTCGTCGCGGAGCACGCGGTTGCGCGAGCGAAGGAGCTTTTCGTAGTCCTGTACATCTGAGATGTGTGTACGATCACGGGAGAATAGGACGCGATCAAGGAATTGCCTCCGGCCATTGGGTGAGCCGCGGAGCACACCAAGGTCTTCGGGTGTAAAAAGGATAGCTCGAAGACGACCGTAAAAATCGAGACCGGAGCGCACCAACTTGCCGTCAGCCTGAGCCGTCCGCCGGGTCTGTCGCTCACCGCGACTGAGCTGTACTAGGAGGCGCGAGCTGATCCCAACACGTGGGTCGAGGCCCGTGACTTCAACTCGCGCCTCGGATTGGCCGTGACGCACGAGCGGACCGAGGTCGACGCTGCGAAAAGAGCGAAGCGTAGCGACAAGGTAGAGAGCTTCAAGGACGTTGGTCTTGCCGGCGCCATTGTGACCGTGGAGCACTGTGAAGCGCGGGCCGAAGTTGACTTCGCCCGCACTCAAGTTGCGAAACTCGCGGATGCTGAGGCGCTGCAGGTGCAGATCAGATCCGCATCGGCATAACGACGCCGAGGTAGTCAGGGCCCTCGACAGGGCGAAGAACACAGGGGTCGAGCTCGCCCTGGAAGTCGAGATGGACCTGTTTGGTATCCATGACCTCGAGCACCTCGATCAGGTATCGGGCGTTGAAGCCAGCAACCAGCGGCTCACCTTGGTACTCGATCTCGATCTCTTGGTGGGCGACACCGAGGTCAGGGTTGTCAGCGGTGAGCTTGAGGCTGCCCTTGTCGAGCTCGACACGAACAGTGGCGGTCTTTTCAGGAGCCATGACCTCGGCACGCTTGAGCACGTCGATCATCTCCTCGCGTAGGGCTGTGACGCGGCGCCGAAATTCGCGCGGAATGACTTGCTCGTAGGGCGGGAACACAACGTTGTTCAGCTTGACCGAGAGCATGAGCTCTTCGGCCTGCAGGTACAGATGCTGGCCGTCGACAGCGAGGCCGACCTCACCCTGGATGCGCTCGAGGACTCGCTTGATCTCCAGCATGCCCTTGCGCGGGATGATGATGCCACGCTCAAGCTTGGGGCCTGCGAGTGGCAAGGACAGCTTGGTGAGACGATGGCCATCGGTGGAGACCATCGTGCCGAGCTCGCCGTTGCTCTCGAAAAGGACTCCGTTGAGATTCACTCGGGCTTCGTCGGTCGACACGCTGAACTGAGTCTTTTGGATCAGGTCCGCGAGCGTGTGGCCGGGAACACGCGTGAACTTGATCCCCCGAGTGTCAGGCAATTCTGGGAAGTCGCCTGGCGCCTGGCCCATGAGCTTGAACTCGCTGCGACCGACACTTAGCTGAGCCCAGTGGTTCTCGAGCCCCTTGATGCGCAACGGCTTGGCCGGAAGCGTACGGACAACGTTGTGGAGGTAGCGAACGCCAAGGGTCAGCGAGCCCGGTGTCTTCACCTCGACCGGGATAGTCTCGGTGACCGAGATCATCATGTCGGTCGCGCTACACACCAGCTTGTTGTCCTTGGTCGCCCGTAGGAGCACGTTTGCGAGGATGGGTTGGTTGTTGCTGCGCTTGTCGGCGACGGTCTGAGCCAAGCCGAGTGCGGAGATGAATCTGGATTGGTCGATCTCGAATTCCATCGAGGCCTCGTCAAGTCGAAGGTGGATGTGGAGCAACGCAGCTCAGGTGGAGGATCTTAAGGTCTTTTAATTAAATTCTCGTCGTCGTGATCGGCGCTGTGGAGCGGTGGCAGCGGAGTGTATCGCGTCGAGAAGACAGATGAATCGGGAAATTTGGAGGATGTGGGCGGCGGGGGAGTATTGCTGGGTTGTCCCCGGGGTTGGTCTCTGGTCCCCGGTCCCCGGCTTGTTCGCAGGCTTCTCCACAGGGGGCTGTGAGTTGCTGGCGTTTGGCCAAAAAAATGCCGGGTGCCCTTGGGGCGCCCGGCTCTTAGGCGTGAGGCAGCGCTACATGGTCGCCGTGGCGCTTGCTTCGCAGGTGGTGAGCTGGCGGCGCAGCGTGTCAACGGTGGCTCGCAGTTCTCGATCGTCGCTTTGGATGCTCTCGATGCGCTTGCAGGCGTTGATGACGGTCGAGTGGTCCTTGCCGCCGAAGCGTAGGCCGATCTCGGGGAAGCTGGCGCCGGTGAGTTGCCGGCTCAGGTACATGGCGATCATCCTCGGGCGTGAGATGCCCTGGTGACGGCGTGGTCCTTTGAGGTCGGTGACACGCACCGAGAAGTGAGCCGCGACGGTCTTTTGGACGCTCTCGATGCTGACTGGAGGTGGTTGCGCGTTGGGCGCTGGGGCACCGAGTAGATCGCTGACGAACTCACACGTGATCGGGATGTTCTTCAGAGCGGCGAGTGTTGAGACGCGGACCAACGAGCCTTCGAGCTCCCGTACGTTGGAGCGAACGATGTTGGCGAGGTGCAGGGTGGCCTCGTCGGAGATCGGTATCCGGTCGTGCTCGGCTTTTTGCCGAAGGATGGCGACGCGGGTCTCCAAGTCGGGCGGCTTGATGTCTGCAACGAGTCCCCAGTTGAGGCGAGAGATCAGTCGGTCCTCCATGCCTTGCATCTCGGAAGGCATGCGGTCGGCGGTGACGACGATCTGCTTCTCGGCTTCGTAGAGCGCGTTAAAGATGTGGAAGAACTCGTCCATCGTGCGGTCTCGACCTGCGATGAACTGGATGTCGTCGATGAGGAGTACGTCGCACTGGTCGCGGTAGCGGCTGCGAAAGTCATCGAACTGGTTGAAGCGGACCGCGGCAATGAACTCATTCATGAAGCGTTCGGCGCTCTGATAGACGATCCGCAGGCCAGGTCGGGTCGCATGGATGTGGTGGCCGATCGCGTGGAGCAGATGTGTCTTTCCCAGGCCGACGCCCCCGTAGATGAAGAAGGGGTTGAAGCGGAGGCCGGGTTCATTGGCCGCGGCCCACGCAGCGGAGGCGGCGAGCTCGTTGCCCGCGCCCTTGATGAAGTTCTGGAAGCGGTAGCGACCGGAGAGTTGGGGCGGCGGTGCTGGAACCAGAGCAGGCGGCGTTGGGGGAGTCGGGATCACCTCTGAGGAGGTCAAGGCCGGCGTCACAGGTGCAGGGAGCGCGTCGGCGGTGACCTCGATCTCCACGTCGTAGGTCTGCGCGGTTCGTGCTCGGAGCTCGTCCAGTACGACTCTGAGGTAGTGGTTCTCGAACCACTCCTTCATGAAGCGATTGGGCGCCGTGAGGTGCAGATGGGTGCCGCTTACCCGGCGTAGCGCGATCGGGCGCAGCCATAGGTCATAGGTCTGGGCGCCCAGTCGGGGTTGCAGTCCTTGCAGTGCCTCGCTCCAAATATCGCTCATGGACACTCCATCCACAGTTTCGAAAGGGTTGTGGAAAACCAGAAAACGTGGGGAAATTCAGCGTATTGCCCGGCCCAAATCAGAAGATGCCCACAGCCTGTTGAGAGCTCCTGAGGAGCGGCTTAGGCTGTGCGCTCTTTGCGCCGAAGACCAGGTGCTGGAACCGCGCATGGGGGGTAGCGCGGGAAGAGTCTTCTACTCGGGCTGGGTGGCCGGCGACAAGATGGTGAGGACAGAGAATTCGTAAGTGTAAGTGATCTAAGAAGTTTTCTGGATGAGGGCGCGCCTGCGTTGCTCGGGAACGACCGGCGCTAGGGGCGACGTTGCACGGATCCAGTTGGGATCACAGGATAAATCTCGGCGCTTCGGGCCAGGTTACGCAGTGGCGTACGGACCAAGCGGACTTGCGCTGCCCTGGCACCGCACGTCCGCTTCCTGAGCCAATTTGGGCACCGAGGTGAAAGTCGGGTCTTGGAGATGATGTCGGTGTGCCAAGCATGTGCAGACCTCATGTGTCTCGACCCGGACGGCGCTCTGTAGAGGATGAAGTCGTGCGCGTGGTTGCGTTGACAGCGGCGGGGCACGCTGGTATCGATCCGGCCCCTTTGCCGGCCCCGTGTCTCGCCAGGATCTTGGCGCTCTCGGTCCGCTCTGTCTCTTTTCGTGGCCCTCGGGCCCGAACCACGAAAGTTTCCCATGTCGAAGCGCACCTACCAGCCTCACAACCTCAGTCGCGCCCGTACCCACGGCTATCGTGCCCGCATGGCAACACGCGGTGGCCGCAAGATTCTCGCCGCTCGCCGGCGTCGTGGTCGGAAGCGTCTGAGCGTCTCGATCGGCGCCAAATGAGGCCTGAAGGGTTCCCTGCAACGCTTCGTGTAAAGAAGCGCAGGGAGTTTCTTCGCATCCAGGGCGTAGGGGGGAAGCACCACCTGCGCCACTTCCTCGTGTTCGTCGTGCCACCGGCTTCGCGGCCTGTAGACCTGGTCATGCCAGCTCGCCTTGGAGTCACGGTGACCCGCAAAGTGGGATGCGCCGTTGTGCGAAACCGCATAAAACGCTTTGTCCGGGAAGCATTTCGCCGGAAGCGTGGCAACTTTACTCCTGGTTACGATATGGTTTGGGTCGCAAAGCAGAGCGCAGCAGAAGTTGGCTATGCCGAAGTGTTGCAGGCCATGGATGCTCTGAGCAAGCGACCGCGACTGGGAGTTGTGTGCTGAGCAAGTTCATCATCGCGTGCATTCGCTGCTACCAGGTGGGGATCTCCCCGCTTCTCGGGCCGTGCTGCCGATTTTCACCGAGTTGTTCGCACTATGCCTGTGCCTGTATTCGCGGCCATGGAGTCTTGCGCGGCGGTTGGCTGACACTACGTCGGTTGCTTCGCTGCCATCCATGGAACCCGGGGGGTCTTGACCTGCCGCCGCCACAGCGACAGCTCGGGCCTGTCATGGGCACCCCCTCTCATCTGGAGAACTGCTGAGCCGTGGATTTTCAGCGACGTACACTGTTGGCGATCGTCGTCTCCGTGCTGATCTGGATTGTCTATGCGAATTTCCTCGCGCCGCCGATGCCGGTGCCGCAGGCGAAGTCCGTAGAAGCGGCCACCGAGGGTAAGCCCAAGGCTCCCGAGGCGACGCCTGAGTCCAAGCCGATCACTGAGGCGCCGGCACAGACCCACCGTCTTAAGACAGATCTCATTGCCCTCGACGTTGGGAACGTGGGCGGCATGATCCGACGCACGGAACTGCTGAGCAAGCAGTTCCAGCATGCGGATGGCCCAGGCGACGACTTTCTGCGAGGTGCCGAGTCCCTGAGCGTCAGCTTCGATGCTAACGAGACCGACTTCCGGATGCCGCGGATGGCTGGATGGGAGGTCGTTGGGAAGAGCGATACGACATGGAGCCTTCGGTACAAGGATCTTGAGGTTGAGGTCCTCGGGGATCTGAAACTGACCAGCGGCTACGAGGGGCAGTTGCAGGTGAAGGTTCTGAACCGCTCCAACAAGCGGCAGAGCCATCGGATGCTCCTGAAGAGCCAATACGGGTTGCCCAAGGAGTCGAGTAGCTACGATGTGAATCGTGGGTTGTGCGCCACGGCGGACGATGTCGAGGAGTTTTCGTCCAGCGATGTGAGCGAGCAGTCGGGTGTCATCCGTGGCCAGATTCGCTGGGCCGCGCTTGACAGCAAGTACTTCGTTTCGGCGGTTGTACCGACACACCCCGTGCAGATGTGTGAGATCCGCGTCAGTGATGACGGGGCCATGCTGGTTAGCACGATCGGGTCGAATGCTGTTGTCCTCGAGCCCAATGAGTCACGCACCTACGAGTTCGGGCTTTACCTGGGCACCAAGGAAATGGAGCGTCTTGAGCGTTACGCTGTCGTACCGGGCGTGCATCTCGAGGATGCTGTTGACTGGGGCTGGTTCGGTGGGTTGACGCGTTTCCTCGGCGAGAAGATGCTGTGGTTGCTTCGGGTCTTCTACGGCCTGACCGGCATCTGGGGGGTGGCGATCATTTTGCTTACTGTGGTGGTCAAGGTTGTGACCTTGCCGCTTACGTTCAAGCAGATGCGCTCGATGAAAAAGATGCGCGAGGTTCAGCCCGAGCTTGAAGCGCTCAAGAAGAAGTACGCTGACGACCGAGTGCGCCAAGCACAGGAGATGCAGGCGTTGTTTCAGCGAGCCGGGGTTAGTCCGCTTGCTGGGTGCCTGCCGATGCTCATCCAGCTACCGATCTGGATCGCTCTTTACGCGATGCTCAATACAGCCGTGGAGCTGTACCGTGAGCCGTTCATGTGGCTGCCCGATCTGACCCAGCAGGATCCGTACTACATCCTGCCGTTGGCGATGGGGGCCTTGATGTACTTCCAGATGAAGATCCAGCCATCGGGCGTGGACAATGAACAGGCCAAGATGATGGCGTGGATGATGCCGATCATCTTCACGGTCATGATGCTGTTCTTGCCCTCTGGGTTGTGCGTCTACATCTTCGCTAACGTCCTGCTGTCGCTGGTTCAGACGGTTATCCAACTCCGTCCCTCGCAGTTGGCCGGCAAGAAGTCCTAGGAGAGTTGAAGAACACCATGGCTGACTCCAAGCAAGCGGCACCCGCCGAAAACCCCGCCAGCGCCGGCCAAGACTACGGCAAGGCAGTTCCCGTTGTTCGTTCTTTTCTCGAGTCTGTGCTCGGCCTGCTCGGCGTAGCGGTGGAGGTTGACATCGACATCGAGGAAGATGGCCTCCACTGTGATCTCAACACCAGCGAGGAGGATGGAGGGTTGCTCATCGGGCGCCATGGCGCCACGCTGGACGCGTTGCAGTATCTGACCTTGCGGGTGTTGCAGGCGGAAGGTTTCGACCGCATGCGCATCACGCTCGACGTCGGTGGCTACCGGACGCGCCGCGAAAAGAGCCTGAAGGAGTTGGCGCAGGGTGTTGGGCAGAAAGTGCTGAGCAGTGGACGCCCGTATCACTTCGACCCAATGTCGGCGATGGAACGGCGCGTCGTCCATATGACTCTGATGGAGATGGACGGCCTGCGTACGGAATCTGAGGGGGAGGGCCGTTTTCGACATGTTGTGGTCTTCCCGGCGCGTGATGGCGACGGGCGTCGCTCCGAGAGCGACGACGCTCGGGCTTGAGCGTGACAGGAATAGTGAGGCCGACGATCGTCGGCGTTGCGACCGGCACACCTGATGGGGGTGTGGCGGTCGTTCGCTTGAGTGGTTGTGAGGCGCGGGCGATCGCTGAGCGCATTTGCGGTCAGTTGCCCGCTTCCCGAGTATTGGCGCGGCGCCGTCTCAGGCTGGACGACGGAGTGGAAGACGCGCTTGTCGTATGCATGCCTGGACCACGCTCCTTTACCGGTGAAGATGTGGTGGAACTGCACATCCACGCCGGTGGAAGAAATGTGCGGAGTGTGCTGGCGACCGTATTAGCCCGGGGTGCTGTTGCGGCAGAAGCGGGGGAGTTTAGTCGACGTGCATTTGAGCATGGCCGGCTTGGATTGGAGCAGTTGGAGGGGATCGCCGCGTTGATCTCTGCGGAGACCGATGCTGCAATGGAACAGGCGCGTCGATTGGTCGCGGGTGAACTGGGCCGCGAGGTTGACTTGCGGCTTGCCGAAATTCACGAGGTGCGCAGCGAGATCGAGGCAGGGTTAGATTTTCCAGACGAGATCTCGCAGATTGAGCTCACAAGTTGGGGCGAACGCTTGGCGCAGCTCATGTGTGGTCTAGAACTGTGGCTGGACCGATTCGAGGCTGGCAAGCTCTCTCGTGAGCGGCCAAGAATTGTGCTTGCTGGGCCGCCGAATGCAGGGAAGAGCTCGCTGTTCAACATGTTGCTCGGGCGCGATCGGGCGATTGTTTCGCCATTGCCAGGCACTACACGAGACTATGTCGAGGCCGACGTCGAGATCAACGGACACGAGATTGTGCTCGTTGACACGGCGGGTCTACGTGTCGCAGAGAGCGCGGTCGAAGATCAGGGTATCTCCCGAAGCCGAGATCAAATGGAGGGGGCGGACTTGTTGGTTTGGATTGAAGCAGCCGACGCCAGTGAAGTCGAGGGGCCCGCTCGTGAAGCATTAAGGGTTGAGAACAAGCGAGATCTGGGGCGTCGTCGTACGGCCTGGGTTGGGGCGAGCGCGACACCAGGTGGAGAGGTGGCGTTGCGAGCGGCGCTGATTCAGTGGGTCGAGAGGCGAACTGAACAACCATGGATAGGTCTAGCCCGGCATCGGGACCGCGTCCGCGAGTGCGTCGCAGCGTTACAAGAGGCGGTAGTGTTGGTGACGAGACAAGGGCCACCCGAATTGATCGCGTTTCAGCTGGGGCTCGCGGAACGACAACTCGCCGAGGTGAATGGGCGAGGTTCGCTTGGGCCGGTGGGTGAGGAGGTGCTATCGAGCATCTTCGCTCGGTTCTGTATTGGGAAATGAATCACAGGAGCACTCGTAGAGCATCGGCAAAAGCGTCAATCTGCGCCGGCTCATGACCCGCCGAGACGGTTATTCGGAGGCGAGATGTTCCGTCGGGGACCGTGGGTGGGCGAATCGCTTGCACATGCCAGCCCTGCTCAAGGAGGCGAGCACTGAGCTCGAGGGCCCGGCTGTTGCTTCCCAGGACGATGCTGAAGATTGGTGAGCGGTGGTTGAACAATCCAAGCCGGGCCGCGAGGTGTTCGATGTTTGCCCAAAGGCGTTGGCGCTGCGCTTGCCCATGGGCTCCTGTTACAAGGTCGATTGCACGGTGCAGTTGGGTGGCAAGCAGCGGAGATGTGCCGGTGCTGAACACAAAGCTGCGTGCTGAGCCTCGGACCCAGCGGCATATGACAGCTGAGGCTGCGAGGAAAGCGCCCGAGCATCCAAAGGATTTGCCAAGTGTGGCGACAAGTACGGTTGGCAGAATCTGGTGGACGCCGGCGTGGCCGGTTACGCGGCCCCGGTGCGTGAATAGGCCGAAGCTATGGGCTTCGTCGAGGTACAGGTAGCCGTTCTGCTCGATGTGTGTACGCAGATCGTCAGGGTTGGCGTAGTCGCCATCCATGGAAAATAGGGCTTCGGTGACCCACCAGCCACACGAGGGGGGTGGGGTGCCGTGTGGGAGGATCTTGACGGTGGCACGTGAGAGGCGGAGGCCATCGATCAGGCTGGCATGGTTGAGAGTGTCGCTATGGACCGTCTCGTTTGGGAGGGCAAGTGCGGCAAGAACGCCTATGTTGAGTTGAAAGCCGCTCGGAAACAGTACTGCGTCCTCAGTCCCGGCTAGGTCGGCCAAGCGAGCTTCCAAAGAACGATGTTCGGGCAGGTCCCCGCAGACCAGCCGTGACGCGGTCGAGCCCGTCGGTGCGGCGAGGGGCTCGCTGAGATATGGATGGTTGGTCAATCCAAGATAGTCATTGCTACAAAAGCCAATGACCGGGGCGCCATTCAGGTGATAGCGAACGCCATCGCGGTTCGAGATCTGTGGGGGGAATCGGGCCAGGCCTTGGCGTTCCTGGTCTGCGAGCTGTTCCAGGAGGCGGAGATCCAGAGAGGTGGGCATGGTGCTTGACAGGTGTGTGGGAGTTCGGGTCTTACTTTGGAACCGTGCTTCGTGGAAATTTGCAAGAACACCTGGGGTCGCATGCTGAGACGATCGGACTCGAGGACCTCCCATGGACGAAGCTGGAAAGTTTGGGGAGGCAGTGGTTACGGTTTGGTCGTGCGATGAACCTGAGTGGGGCGAGAGATTTCCCTACTCTCGCAGAGCACGTTGCGGAGGGGCTTGGAGTCGTGGCTCTGGCACGTCAGCTGGGCTGTGCTCAGGGCGATCGGTGGATCGATGTTGGCTCTGGCGCCGGGTTCCCAGGGTTGATCGTGGCGGCATGCTTGCCGGTGGAAGTGGTCTTGGTCGAGCCACGTGAGCGGCGGGCGGCGTTTCTTGAGTTGATGCTCGCAGAGCTCCAGGTGACGGGGCGAGTCGTGCGAGGGCGGTTGGAGGAAACAGGGGTGCAGGAAGGGAAGGGAGTGCTTGGCAGCGATCGATATGGGTGGGCTTCGGCTCGGGCAGTTTTTTCGCCGGTCGAATGGATACGCCGCTCTCAACGATTGCTTGCGGTGGGGGGGATCACCGTTGTGCATCTCCATAGGGGGGATCTAGAACCGGCGGGTTATTCTCCAGCCGGGGTGGTTGAGAGCGAGAAGTGGTCGCTGCGTGGCTATCGATGTTCCACGTGAAACGCTGAGTCGTGTCATTCCAATGTTTCACGTGAAACGGGCGCAAGCGGAGCTGCGCCTTCGGCGCAGGAGAGGGCGTGGCTGGCGATTTCATCGACCGGCTCGTGCGCCAGGTACAGGGCTGCGCTGAGGATTGGCTGCGCAGACTGCGGGTTGCCCTGCCGGCAAAGGACCCAAGCCAGTGTGTCGAGGAAGTTGGGATTCGCTGGCTCGACGTACAGGGCGCGGAAGGCAAGGCCTTTGGCATACTCCAATTCTTCTCCGTCAAGAGCGAGTTGGTAGGCGACGGTGTTGAGGAGCTGAGGGTGGTCTGGGCTGAGTTCGAGCGCGGCTTGATAGTGGCGAATTGCGGTACGCGTGTCTCCCTCTGAGAGGGAACGGAGGCCAAGGTACTGGTGATAGTTAGGTGACCACTGTGGTGAGGCGCCAAAGATCACCAGGGCCGCGAGTAGCCCACCAGCGGCAACAGCGCTGACGGCCCGCAAGATAAAACGCGTGGTAAGGCAGGCCCCAAGGAGGAGGCCCATCACAAGGCCGCCGACGTGCCCCGCTTGTGCAATCCAGGGAATGACCGCGCCAAGGATCAGACAGACCAAGACCAGGAAACCCAGGCTGAAACTGGAGACTGGTTCGAGTTTTTCCTGGATCGATGGTGGCGCGAACTGACGGGAGACCCATAAGGCACCCGCCAGTCCAAGCACCCCCGCTGACGCTCCAACTACGATGGTGGATTCGCACCACACAAGTGACGCGAGGCAGCCGGTAACACTCGAGAGGGTGAAGATCAGGAGCGTCCGCCACGGGCCCCAGGCATGTTCGACCCAGTCGCCAAGTGAGCCAAGCGCTAGCAAGTTGAGTAGGAGATGGAGGAAAAAGCCATGGAGCAACCCTGCGGAGGCTACGCGCCACCACTCGTCGTTGAGCCAAACACGTGTGAGGTCGAGTGCACCGAGCTTGACCAGGATTGGCTCGCTGCCTTCGAGGGTCCAGATGCTGTTGGTGAGTGTCGTAAGGGGCTCGGCCGAGCTGGCGACTGCGCCAACCACCGTTGCTGCATAGGCAAGCACGCAGCATGCGATCAGCCCAGCCGTCGCAGGGCGTTCAGGGAGGCGGCGCCACCAAGCGTCCAGGACGTAGCCTTCATTGGGCGCTTGATCAGGTTGCACAGGCGAGACCCTAGCAGAAGCTGTGCGCGATCCTAAAGTGCAGAGCAAGACGCTCTAAACCTGTCCCAGAGGACAGGTTTAGAGCGCGCAGAGGACCTCGGGAGTGCACTATTGCACCATCACCGCGTGAGCCCGCTGGCTTGCGAGCCGGGTAGCCCGGTGGTTATCGTGGAGTCGTCCGGGTGCGTTTGAACTTGTTGCCAGTGGGCCGAAGACGCGAGCTGCGGGCGGTGTCTGGCCCGGGGTTGCGTACGGCCAGGGAGCGGTAGAGGGACCGGGCGATGGCGCGTCAGAATTTGTTGCTCGTCGATGGAGACGTCCGGCACCTCCGCGTGTTGGAGGTGAGCCTGCGCAGGGCGGGGTTTAGCATCACGAGCGCGGAGACTAGTGCGCAGGCGCTGCAGTACCTCGAGCACTCGGAGCCGGATCTCATCATCTCGGATACGCAGCTGCGTGGGGGAAACGGGTTTGAATTCTGTCGGGCAGTCAAACACAACCATCGCTGGGCATCGATCCCGTTCATCTTTCTGACCAGCGCCACAGAGCTCGAAGACAAGGTCCGTGGGTTGGAGCTGGGTGTCGAGGACTACCTGACCAAGCCCATCTACGTAAAAGAGGTTACGACGCGGGTGAAAATGCTTCTGCAGCGCAAGCAGCAGGAGCGTCTTGGTCGTAAGGACGCACGGACCAAGTTCAGCGGGCAGCTGGCGGACATGGCGATCGTGGACTTGTTGCAGACCATCGAGATCTCGCGCAAGAGCGGGACGATTGAGTTCGAGACGGACCTCGGCAACGCAACCGTGTGGTTTCGCGACGGGAGAGTGATCGACGCAAAGATGGGGCGCCTGCAGGCGGCAGCCGCCGTGTACCGGTTGCTCGGGATCAACGAGGGCACCTTCGAGGTCGAATTCCGAAACATCAGCCGGGCTGGTGTGATCGAGGAGACGACGCAGAGCTTGCTCATGGAGGGCATGCGGCGAATCGACGAGTGGGTGCGCCTCCTTGAGGGGCTCCCGCCGCTTGACCACGTGCTGACCGTCGACCAGCGGCTGCTGGCTGGGCGCCCCGAGCCGTTGCTGCCCGATCAGATGATGTTGCTCCGTCGCTTTGACGGGCGCAGGACGATCATCGAGCTCATCGACGAGAGCGGCGCCGACGACCTCGAGGCCTTGGAGATGATCGGTGGGTTGTACTTCGAGGGCCTGTTGACAGACGAGGTCGGCCACAGCGGTGCGGTTGAGGGCGATGAGGAGCACGACGAGGCTGCTGCGAACCTCGATGCCTGGGATCCCGCAGTGACCCGCGCCGGTGTTCCGCCGCTTCCGCCGATGCCCCAGGAGCCCGCACAGCTGCCGCCAGCCAGCGCGGCAGACTTGCCTCCCCTGCCCAGCTTTCCCCTGCCCTTCCCAAATCTCAGCGCGAACACCGATCACGATGATGTATTGGTTGGTGGGATCCCAGACGAGGTGCGCGAACCCCAGGAACTTGATGACGGCCGGGTCGTGGTGGCGACCAGCGGACGCCAGCGGCGCACGGATCGGGCGCCGACCAGCGTGATGATTCAGGCGACGACGGTACGGCGACTCGAGTCCGTCGATGGGTTGGTCGCGCTGCCGATGGGGATGGCGCGCGCAGAGGCTTTTGGCGAGTTGCAGTCGCGGCCCGAGGCGGAGTGGCCCGATGTTCGCACGCATTCACCGTCGTCCTCGATCATCGTGCGCTTGCGCGAGAGCGAACTGCGCCCGTCGGCATCAGGCTCGGCCTCACTGGCAGCGATGAGTGTGGTGACCAACCCGGTGGTCGACCCCTCACCTGCGGCAACTGCGTCGGATACCTGGCCGCATGAGACGCCGCCGCAGTTGCTCGCAGAAAGCACCGATGACATGGGCCGACTCAGCGCGCTGGTGGCGTTGCTCAACCAGAGTTCGGCGAACCCGGCGGAAGAGGTACGTGAGGAGACTGAGCACGAGGCGTCAGCCGCGAGTGTGAGGCCATGGTCCTCGGCGACATGGGGGTGGTTGGTGGTGGCAGCGCTCGGCGTGGTGGTCTTGTGGGTGGAGAAACCGTGGAGTCGGACTTCCTCCGGGGTGCCGGTCAGCGATGGCGAGCGCGGCAAGTCGAAGACGGTTGCGATGAAGGTGGTGGCACCCACACCGAAAACGGTGGCTGTGACCTCGCCAGTGAAGCCGCCTGCGCCGGTCGAGGTGACGGCGCCGGTCGAGGCGGCGCCGGTCGAGGCGGCGCCGGTCGAGGCGGCGCCGGTCGAGCAGGCCGATCCTGTGGTCTTGAAGCAAGCTGTGGAGCACGCCACGAAGCTGTACATGGGCGGGAAGTTGAAGGAGGCCCTGGCGGCCGTCGATGCTGCGCTGGTCATCGACCCGACACACGCCGCCGCGCTCTTGCTCAAGGCGAACGTGATGATCGAGCGCAAAGAGTTCGTGGCGGCGAAGCAGGCGGCAGAAGCAGCCATCGCCAGCGATCCCAGTCTGGCCGACGCCTACTTGGCACTGGGCGTGATTGAAGAGGAGCGCGGATCGAAGGACGCGGCGATCGCCGCGTATGAGAAGTTCCTCGAGTTGGACCCCAGGTCGCGCTATGCGGCGAGCATCCGAGGGTCGCTCAAGCAGCTCCAGCGTGGGAAATGACGCTTCGCCACACTTGAACTCGCAGCGAAAGCACGCTACGTCGCTGCAGGCTTACGCATGGGGGCGAAAATTCTAGCGATCGAGTCGTCATGCGATGAGACCGCTTGTGCGGTGGTCGAAGGGCTAGACGTGCGGTCGAGCGTCGTGGCCTCACAAGTCGCCATCCATGCGGTCTACGGCGGTGTGGTGCCAGAGCTCGCCAGCCGTCACCACCTCACTGCGGCGGTGCCGGTGTTGCGGGCCGCACTCGAACAGTCCGGGTTGCAACTGCACGAACTTGACGGTTTGGCCGTGACCGAGGGTCCGGGCTTGGTGGGTGCCTTGCTTGTGGGCGTTCAGCTTGCCCAGGGGTTGGCGCTGGCGACAGGGTTACCGTTGCACGGGATCCATCACATGGAGGGGCACCTGCTGTCGCCCTTCCTCGGCGATCACGAACTGTCTGCGCGGGCTTTTGTGCCGCACCTCGCGCTGTCGGTCTCGGGGGGACATACCGAGTTGGTGCTCGTCGCGGGCCTCGGGCGCTACCAGGTGCTGGGTAGCACCCGTGATGACGCCGCGGGTGAGGCGTTCGACAAGGTGGCCAAGCTGCTCGGGTTGGGATACCCGGGCGGGCCGGTGATCGATCGGCTCGCCCGGGAAGGCGACCCGCAAGCGATCACGTTTCCGCGGGCGATGCTCGACCGGCAGCGTTTTGAGTTCTCCTTCTCGGGGCTCAAGACGGCGGTGTCGGTGCACATCGAACAGCACGGGCAGCCGGGCTCGCATGCGGCCCTGGCGGATCTCTGCGCGTCGTTCCAGGCTGCCGTGGTGGATGTGCTGGTGGCGAAGGCGCGGCTTGCTCGGCGCAAGTTCCAGTGTGACGCGATGACGATCGTCGGCGGGGTTTCGGCGAACCACGGGCTGCGGGAGGCGATGGCAGCGGCAGCCCGCTCGGACGGGTTCGACCTGTGGACACCCGCGCTACGTTACTGTGGCGACAACGCGGCGATGATCGCGGCGGCTGCAGCCCTGCGAGTGGGAGCAGGACTGGCCCCCGTGCTGCGTGTGTTTTCCACCGGGGCGATCGATGAGGTGCGGCAATGATCGAGTCTCCGGGACAGCTGTTGAAGAAGCATGGGTTGCATGCGCGGCACAGCTGGGGGCAAAACTTTCTGATCGCGCAGTCGGTTCACGACGCGATCGTCCGGGCGTCCGGGGCTTGTGCGGGGATGCGTGTGGTCGAGATCGGGGCAGGGCTCGGTACGCTGACGGACAGGCTGCTGGCCACCGATGCGGAGGTTTGGGCGATCGAACGGGATCGCGATCTGTGCGTGGTGCTGCGAGCGGAGCTCGGCGATCGGCCCAATCTGGTGCTGCACGAGGCGGATGCGGTGCGCTTCGACTACGCGGCGGCCGCGACGGGACAGGCGACGCCACCCGCGATCGTGGGCAACTTGCCGTACCAGCTCACGGGCCCCTTACTGTTTGTGTTGCTCGAGCACCACGCGTGGACTGGGCCGTGGGTGGTCATGGTGCAGAAGGAGGTGGCGGACCGGCTGTGCTCGCCGCCTGGGTCGCGTGAGTACGGAGGGGTGACGGCCGTGATGTCGCGTGTGCGGGCGGTGTCTCGCGTGTGCGCGGCGCCACGCGGCTGCTTCCTGCCGGCGCCGAGGGTCGACTCTGCGGTGATTCGCCTCGATCCGCGTCCGCAGCCGCGTGGCGAAGTCGGCGATGCGGCGGGGTTTCAACAGCTCGTTCGGGCGGCGTTTCAGCAGCGGCGCAAAGTGCTGAGCAACGCCCTGACGTCGCTTGCGGGGCGCGATGCGGCCCTGCGCTGGTGCGAAGCCGCCGGGGTCGATCCAGGGATCCGCCCGGAGCGGCTCGGACCCGAGGAATTCGCGGCGCTGCAGCGGGCGCGAGAGGCCGAGAGCGGCGATGCCGGAACTGCCTGAAGTCGAGTCGGTGCGCCGCGGGTTGGTCGCTGCGAAGTTACAGGCGCCGGTGCGATCGCTGTGGCGCAGCGAGTTCAAGCTGCGGGTCGGGAAGCACTGGACGAGCGAGAACCTCGAGTGTCTACGCGGTGCGACGCCAGCCGAGGTGGGGCGGCGCGGGAAATACATCGTGTGGCGGTTTCGTGGTGCTGATGACGCTGCGCTGGGGCTGGTGATCCACCTCGGGATGAGCGGGCGCTGCGGTGTCGCGTTGGAGTCGCAACCACGGGTGCTACACACGCACCTCGCACTGGGATTCGCCGACGGTCGCGAGTTGCGATTGGTCGACCCGCGGCGCTTCGGCGGGTTGCGTGCGGGGCCGTGGGAGGCGATCGTTGCGGGACCGCCGATCGGCGATCTCGGGCCGGAGCCGCTCGATCCGGGCTTCTGCGGGGCGTTGATGGAGGCGCGGCTCGGGACCTCTGCGAGGCCGATCCGCGACGCCTTGCTGGATCAGGAGGCGATCGCGGGGCTCGGTAACATCTACGCGGTCGAGGCGCTGTTCCTTGCGGGGATCCATCCGCAGCTCGCGGCGCATCGACTGCAGCGCAGCGCATGGGATCGGCTTGCGGTGGCGGTTGTCCGCGTGCTGCGGCAGGGGATCGAGAACGGCGGGACGACGCTGAAGGACTTTCGCAACGTGGTCGGGGAGGTCGGTCGGAACCAGGACGATCTGCGGGTCTATGGGCGTGCCGGCGAGGCGTGCCCGCAGTGCGGCGAGAGCTTGCGAGGCTTCGTCTCGGGTGGACGTAGCGGGGTCTTCTGTCCCCGCGACCAGGCGAGGCCACGCACTCGTCTACAGCGCTAGAATTGGGCGCGAAACAGACCGCTTGCCAGCGATTCGGGCTTGGGCGCACACTTGCGCAGCCGCAGGCTCCGAAGGAATGGACGAAGTCCACAGCACTGGCTCCTCATCCATGGCCCAGGAGGCGCGGACCGATGAGGTGCTCATGGCGAGCTTCCGCGACGGTGAGGCGCGGGCCTTTGACGTGTTGGTGGTGCGTCACCGACGCGGGCTGTTCAACTTCTTGTTGCGCAGCGTGCAAAACCGGAGCCGTGCGGAGGAGATGCTGCAGGAGGTGTTCCTGCGGGTCGTGCGGTCAAAGGAACGCTACGAGCACACCGCGAAGTTCACGACCTGGGTCTACACGATCGCCCGAAACCTGTGTGTGGACGAGAGTCGGCGGGCGAAGTTCCGGCGGACGGTGTCACTCGATGCGCCGCGCCGCGGCGATGGCAGCGAGGACGGGCCGGCCATGCTGGAGTCGGTGGCTGCGGATCAGGTGGCGACGGATGACGCCGCAGCGGCGCCGCAGATCCGAGGGAGGATCGCCAAGGCGATCGAGCTGTTGCCGGACGATCAGCGCGAGGTGTTCTTGATGCGGCAGGTGAGTGGTCTGTCGTTCAAGGAGATCGGCGAGATCGTGGGGGCGCCGGAGAATACCGTGAAGAGCCGCATGCGTTACGCGCTCGACAAGCTGCGCACCGAGCTCAAGGATTTTCAGGACGCCTGAGTCGAGAGGTCGGCGAGCGTGAGCTGCTCGCTGGGAAGTTTCTCAGCGCCCCAGCTCTTGCGGGCTTCGGGTGGGAGGCCGCCGTGGGTTTGGGCGTAGGCTTCGAGGAAGCGGCGGGTGGCGGCGTTGGCATAGCCGCCGCCGGCGATCGGGCCGAACTCGGCGTGGTAGCGGGCGCAGATCTGGGTGAAGGCGGTGTCGCGGGCGTGTTTGGCGAGGATGGAGGCCGCGGCGACGGCGACGTGGGCCGACTCGCCGTCGTTGACGGCCTGCAGGCGCGGGTAGTGGCGCTGCAGCGGGCGAAACAGGTTGGCGCCGTCGCAGATGATCGCGGCCTGTTGTGGGGCGGCGAGTCTTTGCAGAAGCCGGAGGGCCACGTCTTGTTCGAGGCGGTTGAGTTGGCCGCGGAAGGTGTGCTCGTCGATGACCTCGACAGAGACGAGCTCGCAGGCGTGCGCGAGGGCGTGTTGTTGTATCTGTGCGGCAAGACTCGAGCGGAGTTCCTGCGCCTTGAGACCGGAGCCGAAGCGTTTGCTGTCCTGGACGCCGAGTTTTCGGAGACGGGTGCTGCCGGCGGCGTCAAGGAGGACCACGGCGAGGGCCATGGGGCCGAGGAGCGGGCCGCGACCGGCTTCATCGACGCCGTAGACAGGGCTCACGGAGCGACCCTCTCGAGGCTGACGGTGATGGCATCGAGGCTGGCGATCGTGGTCGTGCGTAGGCGTAGGGCCTCGGCGCGTGGGGCCGAGGCGGCCGTGTGGCGGGCCTGTCGTTGGGCCTGACGCATGTGTCGAAACAGGCCACGGATGAATTTCCGCCAGCTGGCGGCGACTGGTTGGAGGGCGACGCGGTAGCGTTCGCGGAGGGCAGCTTCACCTTTGGCGACGCTCGGGCCGTGCTCGTTGACGAGTGCGGCTACGAAACCCGAGGAGTCGAGGCTGTCGAGGAAGCCGTGGGCCCAGGGCACGAGGCGACCCGTGAGCACGTCGGCGAGGGCGTCGGCGCCGGGTGTTTGGGTGAGGTCGGCGAGGGCGGTTTGGAGAGCGCGGAGGATGCTGTCTCGCAGGACCGCGGCGAGGTAGGTGGCGTCTTGCGGTGCGAGGAAGGCGCGGACGGGTGCCGAGCCGGCGCGGAGGATGCCGAGCGCGAGGCACTCACGCGTGAGCACGTCGTCGAGGCCGAGGATCTGTCCGTAGACGGTGTCGGCGAAGCTGACGAGGCGATGCTCGAGCTGGCCGAGGTCGCTGGCATCACCGCGAGCAGCAGCGTCGGCCTTGGCGTCGAGGGCGTCGGCGGCGACGAGGACGACCTCGCGCGCGTGGCCGAGGGCGTCGGCGAGGCGTCGGGTCGTGAGGGAGCGTTTGAGTTCACGGGCATGCCCAAAGAAGTGGCGCTCGAGGGCATCTTCGACGGCGACGAAGGGGTCGGTGGCGTGGTTCGCCTCCGAAGTGCGCAGCTCGAGGGCGGCACTGGCGGAGATGGCGATGACATCGAGGAGAATCTCGCCGAACTGCTCGCGGAGGTAGGCGACGAGCTCGGCGCGCTCGTCGGCGTCGAGCGTGTCGACCTTGTTGAGCACGCCGAGGACCTGGCGGCCGTCGGCGCTGACACTCTTGAGTGCGCTGCCTTCGGAGGCTGCGCCGCCGCGGGTGGCGGAGAAGATCCAGATGATCGCGTCGGCCTCCTCGACGAACTCGCGGGTGACACGCTCGTGGAAGGTGTCGAGGGCGTTGAGGCCGGGGGTGTCGACGACGGCCGCGTCGCCGAGGCGAGAGCCGGTCCGCTCGATCTCCATGTGGCGGATCCGGCTGGCTTCGATGTCGTCGAGGTGTCGCAGGAAGGTGTGGACCTCGTCGCGGGCGACGGTGGCGATGCTTCCGTCGCGGTAGTGGACGCGGGCGCCGCCGCTGGGTCCGCGGCGAAACAGGTTGATCGTGGAGGTCGTCGGCAGCACGCCCATCGGGGCGACGGCCTCTCCGAGCAGGGCATTGATGAAGGTGCTCTTGCCGGAGGAGAACTCGCCCATGATGGCGATCGTCAGCGGCCTTGCGAGGCGCTCGCGGGCCGCGATGACACCGGAGAGGGCGTCCTGTACGCCACTCAGGGGGACGCCGAGGATCCGTGCCGGCATGGCGGCGAGCAGGGTGGTGGCAGCGGAGAGGAGATCTTCGAGGCGGTTGCTTTCGACGGGCCGCGCGAGGTTGGTGAGCAGGGCGCGGGCGTGCTCGTGCTCTGGGAACTCGGTGAGCACTTCGACGAGATACTCCTGCGCAGCCTCGGTCAGGCCGCGTTGCAGGCACAGTTCTGCTGACGCGAGGGCTCGCTGGCTCCGGACGACAGCGAGGCGCAGTCCGATGTCGCGGAGCGGCGAGATCTCATCGGGGCCCCAGGGGCCGCCGAGGTCGGCCTGGGCGCGGAAGCGCGGCGGCGGACCGGGCAGGAAATCCTCGCCGGCCTGTTCGTCGCGCTCGTCGAGGCGCTTGCGAACATGCACGAGGCGGAGCTCCTCGGGGGCCGTTGGGCTGCTGTGCAGTTGCTTGCGGATGGCGGCGACGACGGCGGGAGGCGCGAGAGCTGCTCGAAGGGATAGGTGGGCGAGCTCGTGAAGGTGGCGCTCGAGGAGGTCGGTCGGTGCGGTGCGGGCAGCGGCGGCGAGGGCTTCCAGGCAGGCGCTTCGTCCGGCGAGCGGTGCCGCGGCGCCACTCATGGGCCAGGTGGCAGCCTCTGCGAGCGCCCACAGGCGCTGCCGGCGAGGATCTTCTGGGGCGAGTTGCAGATGCCGGAGGGCGAGCTCGCGGGTGGCTTCGGGGTGACTCTCGGGCCCTGTCCCGAGGCACAGGCCGATGCGGATGCGGAGTTCGTCCCACGTTGGGTCCTCGCTGTCGACTTTGGCGAGGATGGCCTCGGAGCCGAGGCGATCGCCCTTGGCGGCGAGCGCGAGGGCAAGGTACGCGTGGGCGGTTCGGGCGTCGTCGTCCGGTGCGGTGGTTTGATTGCCGCCAACGGGCTCTGCCTCGCTGCTCAGCCAGGCGATGGCCTCGTCGACGCTCTCGGCGGCGAGGGAAATGTGGGTGCCCTCCGCGATGAGAAGCTGCCGCAGCGCGCCGCGGGTGCCTTCGGGGAGTCGCGCGCGGGTCTTATGAAGCTCGAGCAGCGCGCGTTCGTGGCGACCGCGGTGGGCCTGGGTGAGCGTGTTGAGGAGGTGGTAGACGAAACGAGCTTCGGGCTGCAACGAACCGGTGAGCTCGTCGAGCAGCTTGCGGGCGCGGCGGAGGGCGTCGAGGCTGGCGTCGAACTCGCTCCGGAGGAGATGTTGGGCGGCTTCGACGAGGGGTCCCCCGGGATTGCGCTCGCCGCGTTTGCCGAGGCCTTCCGCGAAAGCGCTCAGGACGTCGACGCGAGCGGGCGTGACGATGGCTTGTTCGATGAGCGTGAGGGCGAGGCTCAGGAGCAAGCTGGGGTCGTTTGGGCGGTTCTTGATCGGGGTCTGGAGACGTTCGTGCGCGGCGGCGAATTGACCGATGCGGCGGAAGTCGTGAGCCTCAGTGAGGGCGCGGGAGACCTCTTCGGGTTGCTGCGGGCCGGCGACTTCGGTGATGACCTTGCCGACGCGCTTGGCCCAACCGCCGAGCGCGGAGCCGACAGAGCGGAGGGTGTTGCCAGGGCCTACGGGGTCGTCCTTGGGGCGGTCGTCGCTGCCGTTGGTCATGCGGAAGGGCTCGGTGAGGGGGAGGCGAGCTCCTGGTGCAGTTGCTCGAGGCGTTGCTCGAGGCCGCGTAGTTCGGAGAGGGCTGTGTGGCGTGGGTCGAGCGTTGCTGGCTTTGTCGACGCGTCGCCTGGCTTTGTGGACATCTTCGCGGGCGGGAGGGAGAGGGCGCCGAGTGTCACGGCACGTTCGAGCAGGGCCTGAAGATGGGCGCCGAGCTGGTTGTGCGCCAGGACGATGCACTCGCGCAGACCCGCAACGTGGTTGTCGATGGCGCGCAGGAGGGTCGCCTCGAGCTCGGAGAAGGAGTGGTGAAGCGCGAGGGGGATGCTCTTGCGGGCAGCCTCGCGCAGGCTGCGGATCGAGCGTTCGCGCAGGAACATTGTGGCGAGCGGGGCGACGACGGTGATGAGGAGTCCGGCGACGATGTTCCCGAAGTACATGACGGCGGTACCGACGACTCCGACCGCAAGGGTGCCAACCTCCACACCGACGGAGGGCGGTTGAAGGTGGACGACCGGGCCGCGAAAGCCGAGGTTGAGCATGGTCTCGGCGAGGCGACGCTGAGCCTGCTCGCCGCAGGTATGGATCGCATCGCGGGTGAGTTGCTCAAGGGCGAGCCGCAGGCGCTCGGCCTCGTGGTACGTGAAGTGCAGCAGGGCGTCCTGGATCGCGCCGGGGAGGAGATCCGCGGTCTGCCGCAGATCGCTACGCTCGAGCTGAGCGAGGATCGTGGTCTGCAGCTCGTTGCGGAAGTTGAGGAGATTGTCGTGGCAGGTTTGGGCGATCTGCGACCGTCCGGCGACGATCGTGCTCTCGATCGTGTCGAGGTCGAGGCGTCGCTGTACGAGGGCCTCGTGGACGGCCTTGAGCTCGGACTGCAGCGTGGCCGACTCGAGGCGCAAGGCGCGGGCCTCGATCGCGGTGTGGTGGAGCAGCAGATCGACGCTCCGTTGCAGGCTGGCGCGGGTGCGTGTGGGCAGCACTGTGGGGCTCTGGCTCGCAAGGGTGCGGAGGCGGTCGCGCAGGCGCTGGACCTCGCGTACGCCAAGGCTGTCGCTGTCGGGCATCTTGCCGGCACCGCGGGCGTCGGTTGTGAAAACCTCCACGGCACCGGGAAGCACTGCGCTGAGCTCACGGTGAATGTGGTCGAGGAGGGTGCCGCGTTCGGTCGCTGGTACGAGGTCGATGCGGTTGAGGGCGAGCAGGAGGGTCGCACCGGTGCCCTCGGTACCACCGACCGCGCTGAGGGCGTCGCGCAGGAACGCGACCTCGGTGAGCTTGAGGACCTGAGTCGCGTCGAGGACCAAGATGATGACATCGCCGCGAGGGAGCTCGCCGCGGCTGATGAGGCTACGGAAGCGCTCCAGGTCGTTGATGCCCGGGGTGTCAACGAGCTCGACGCCCATCGGGAGGTGCTCGCTCTGGGTGGTGACGAGGAGGGTACCGATGTGCTCTTCCTTCCCGCGAGCGAGGCGGGCGAAGGGCTCGGGTTCGAGGAGCTTGCGGGTGCCGTCAGGGCCAACGAGGAAGCGGCTCAGCTGCTCTCCGCGGACGATTTGGACGACGGCACCCGTGGTTGGCGTGACGCCGCTGGGCAGCAAAGCCTCGCCGAGGAGCGCGTTGATGAGGGTGCTCTTGCCCTGCTTGATCTCACCGAGGACGAGCACGCGGAGCTGGGCGCGATCGAGGCGGCGGGCGGTGTCTGCAAGGATGTGCTCGCCGAGGCCAGGCAGACCGAGCTGGGTGGCGATGTCCGCCAGCTCGCGGGCACGATCATGGAGGTCGAGGGTCTGTGGGTCTTCGGTCGTCATCACAGCACCCCCAAGCGGACGGTGAGGCGCTGGTCGCAGCGCGCGAGCGGCCAGGCGTCGGCCGGGACTTCGTAGCCGGCGGCGATCGGCGGGGGTGACGGGGGCTCCGGTGGGTTGGTCTTGCCTTCGGGAACGGCGAGGGGTTGGCTGGCGTGGATGATCTGGTCGACCAGCTCATTCACGGATGGGTGCTCTTGCACGAAACGGCGGCTCGAACGGATACGGGCGACGACGCGGCTGTGGTCGAACTCCGCCAGAGCACGCTGGCGCTCTCCCAGAGGGGCGAGAGTCGGATACCACTCGGGCAGCTGCTTGCTGCTGCGAATGAGGGCCTCGGCGGCGGGTTCATATTCGCCCGCAGCGAGCAGGCCGGCGCGGTCGGCCGAGAACGCGGCGAGGCGGCTGAAGGGGCGGAGCGCCAGGCGGAGGGCTGCGTGGGCCTGGTGTTCGCGGTGCGACACGTAATGGGCCATGAACAGGCTGGCGTGGCCGCACTGGATGTGGCCGAGGGCCTGCGCCAATAGGAAGGCACGCTGTGGAGGGGCCACGGCGGCGAGGCCGGTGGCATCGAGGACGAGCCAATCGTCGCTGCTGCGAGCGTTGCCGAGCGGGGTTACGAGCGGCCAGCGTTCGCGCGCGGAGGGGGTGACGATGCGGACGGCGGGGAGGGTGGCTCGGAGCATCTCCGCAATTCTGACGATCTCTTGCAGAAACGGCAGGGTGACGGCACCTTCGGGGACCTGCAACTCCCCTCCCATCAGCTCGTCAGCGACGGCGCTCCAGCGCAGTTCGAGCGCGCGCATGAAAGTCTGGGCTGTCATCGACTGGTTGAGCCAGCGGAAGCGGCGGACGTCGACACCGTAAGCGTAGGTGACGCGGGCCAGATCTTGCTCGAACGAGCGAAATTGCCGGCGCTGCACGAAGCGGCCGAGATCGAGATTGGAGGTCACTGGAGTGATTTTACCAGGCAGCCGCCAGATCTGTCGTGGCGAAGATCCAAAAAGGTGCCGACCGGCACGCGAACCAGCTTGCGGCGCACCGCTGATCTAGGTATGCCCGGCAACGAACGGTCCCATGGCTGCTGCCAAGCACATTGAGCTCCCGGCCGTTAGCGTGCCGTCGCATCTGTGGCAGCGCAGCGGGCGCCCGATGCAGGGCCGAATCGTGCAGGTCGTGCTGCCGGGGGCGCTTATCGTCGTCGGTCTGCTGGTCTCGGGGACCGTGTTGCGCGTGGTGCTTGTGCTCACGGGTCTCGCATTGTTCCTGCTGCTACCCGCGATCGTGTTGGCGCGGTTGGAGCGTCTCGGTCGCGACGTGCAGGTGGCCAGCCCGAAGGCTGCCGGAGAGTTGTTGCAGCGGCTACCGGGCAAGCCGGTCGTACATTTCTTCGCGCCGGCGGCGTGGCGGACCCTGCACGAGGGCATCCTCCAGCTCAAGGTTGGTGAGGGCAGGCTGGCCGCCGCCAACTTCGCCGAGACAGCGCGGCTGATTCGCCAGCCCGAGGCTGTGATGCTGGTGAGCGCCCAGGCGCACGCGCTCGTTGTGGCGGGTAACTTCGTCGATGCCCGCGAGCTGCTGCAGCGCCTCGCAAAGGAGAATATGTTGGTCTCCCGGGACCAACTCGACCTCGGCATCGTGTTGTTGATCGAGTCGCAGAAGAAGAACAAGCAGGCGCTTGCCTACATCGAAGCGGCTCGCAAGACGATCGGCGATCACCCCCGCGTGCTCGCGGCGCTGGCTCTTGCCCTGCAGAAGACGGAGCGGATCGACGAGGCCTCCGAACTGCTCGAGCAGGTGCAGATCATTCAGCAAGGCGCCGATGTCGACCCGGTTGTCGAAGACCTGGTCAAGCGGGCGCGCAAGGGACTGCAGACCTTTATCGAGGCGCAGCTCCGACGCGAGCGACGGTCTCGTTCTCGGCGCACGACGATCGTGGTGTCTAGCGACCTCGCCGCCAGCGAGATCGTTTCGGGAGAGATCGGCGCGGGCGACCAGGCCGAACTCGACAACCCGACCACTAGCTTCCGCCCGGCGGGGACGGTGATCTCGAGCAAGTCGGTCGACGGCGAGCTGACCGTGGGAGAGCGATCGATGCTCAACATCCCCGAGTCGCGCACACGCAAGGCCGAGGACGCCCGAGCCAGTGCATTCTCGATCGAGGAGGACTCCGCGGCGCACGAGAGCAGCGAGCCTGAGCCCGAGCCGCCACCGCCTGTGCTCAAGGCCGATTCGATCCTTACGGCGATCTCTGTGGAGCCGACGGCCTCTGTGGCGGCGCAGAACATCTCGCTGATCAACGTCGCGGCCGCCGCTCCGCCGACGTCGCTCGATGCGAGCAAGATCTTGTCTGACCTCCCAAGTGCGTTGGCGGAGCCACCATCGCCGGCCAAACCCGCTGAAGTCGACGTGCCTGTGTTCCGGCGCAAGCAAACCTTCGCCACCCTCCCGGCCGTGCCAGATCGGCCCAATCCACTCGGGGCGCTGCCAACTGGTGGCAACTCGCTGCCCGGCTCGCCTTCGCTGTCGTCGCTGCCCATCGCTGGTGGGCCGAAGTCAACGTTACCGACCCGACGGCCGGAGGCGCCAACCAGTGCGGCACCCAAGAACACCACGCCGTTGTTTCGCGCACCCGTGATCGGCAAGCTCGACGAAAAAGACGAAGGTTAGCGCGGTCGCTAGCCTCGGTTCGGACGAGCAGCAACTGACAAGAGGCGCCAGGCAGGTGCCAGGCGCCTCTTCAAATCGCTACCCAGAGGGCAGGAGTTTCACTTGTCGATGCCGGCCAGCGGATCGTCGGCTTGTTGGATCTTGGCGCGAGGATCCTTCTTCTTTGGCTTCTCGGTAGGCGTTGGATTGCTCCCACTGCCACCGCTGTTGCCACTGGGGACAGGGCGGCCTTCCTTGAACTGGGTGCCCTTGATCGCGTCAACGTCGCTGCCCTTGACGGTCTTGGGACCTTGTGTGTCAGGCGGAATCTCGCCAGCGCGGATGACAGTGGCAGGGCCCGTTGGCGCAGCCGGTGGTGGCTCCTCGGTCTTACCCTTGAAGGCGAAGTAACCGCCGATGCCGAGCACCAGGACGACGCCTGCGATGATGAGACCCATCTTGGAGCCACCACCACTGGGTTCATCGTCGGAGCCGTAGCTCGAGCCCGAGGTTGAGAAGCTGGCTTGCTCCGACGATGGGAACGGCGCAGCGACTTCGCCGAAGGGCGACGCCGGACCCGTGCTGAAGGGTGCGACGGCGCCACCGAAGGGGCTGGCCATGGGACTTGCTGGCGCAGGGCTGATCGGCGCAGCGACGGGTGTAGGTGCCTGCTGTGGCATGGTGGCCACGGGAGCGGGCCGTGGCGCCGGCGTGGGTGCAGGGGCGGCAGCGACAGCGTGAACGGCAGCGGCTTGGGCCGCGACGTCGTCGCGGCGGAATAGGCGAGTGGCCCCCTCACCTGTCTCGCTAGGTTCTTCGTCGTGCTCGTCGTGCTCGTCGTGCCCGTCGTCCTGTTCCTCGTCGCTGCCGTCCCCTTGTTCAGCCGCGGCCTCAAGCTCGGCATAGAGGGAGCGAATTTTGGCGTCGAGGCGCTCGATCGCCTGAGCATTCATCCGCAAGGTCGCAGGGTCCGTTGCGGTCTCCAACGCGGCCTCGTGCCGGTTGCGCTCCTCTTCAAGGCTCTCGAGCCGCGCGAGGGATTCCTGAATCCAGTCTTCCGTGGGCATAGTTGATGGGGCTCCGCTCTGGTTCCGTGATCAGGGAGCGCGAGTCGCGTCTCTCGACACGCATAATACACAGCGTTCTTGGCGCTCCAACCATTAATTCCCGAACGCGCCCCCACCCCGGTCGATCTTATGGTCCCCCCGACGTCCGCAACAGCTTGTCCGCGCGCGTGGCTGCGCAGCCCCGCGTGGGACATTTGTCTTCTTGGCTTCTGCTGGGTGCCCTTCTATGTCTGGGCGGTTTTTGGCCTGGGCGTCGACGGCTCATGGGCCGCCGGGAAGGCTCCTCAGGCATCTCTTGCGTGGGCCACCACGGTGGCGTTGGCGATCACTTACGTTCATCGCCACTACACGTTTCTTCTTGTGTACGGCGATCGTGAAGCTTTCCGGCAGCGTGCCCGCGACTTCGTGCTTGCGCCTCTGCTGGTCGTCGCAGCGGTTGGCTTGTGTCGCGGCGCAGGTGGGATGACATGGAAGGTGTTGCTCGTGGTGGTCGGCCTGTGGAACGTGTGGCACACCGTGATGCAGCGCTTCGGCATCCTGCGCATCTATGCCGGCAAGGCCGGGCATGGGTTGGAGGAGCGGGTCCATGGCCGCCGCGATCTGGCCCTGCTGTGGAGTAGCGTGATTTTCATCTCTTGGCTCACGCTGGTGCTGCGCATGGAGACCTTCGCAGGGCAAGCCAACGCCAGGCTCGTGTTGCGGCTCGTCCGCCCCGTGACGTCCGGGACCGGCGCGTGGGTGCTGCTTGTCGCCCTCGCAGTCGGCTGGCTGGTGTTTCTACTGTACTGGCTTCGCCACGAGCTACGGGCCGAGCTTACGATGCGCAAGCGACTGCCTCGGTTCTTCTTCCTCGTGTCGACACTGACGTTGCTCGCGGTGTTCGTTGTGCACGGGCCGATCGTCGGCTACTTGTGCTTCGGGGTGGCACACGCTCTCGAGTACGTCGCCTTTGTGCATCACTTCGGGGAGCAGAAGTTCGCCCACAGCGGTTCGACTGGGCTGACCGCCTTCCTGATGCGTCGACCGTTGTTGGCAGCGCCACTGCTCATCGGCGTGTTGCTGACAGCGTTCATTGTCCTACGAAACAGCCGTGACACCGATCTTTACGTGACCTACTACCTGGGCACGTCGCTGGTGCACTTCTTGTTCGATGGCTGGATCTGGAAGGTACGCCGCCCGGAAGTGAGGCGGCCGCTTGGGGTGGTATGAACGCTACCGAGTCAGGTGCCCTTGCGCAGCTCGGCGAGCACGAGCTTGGCGAGCATTTTGAGCGTGTCGAACACGCCGACTCCCGTCGTCGCCACACCATCGAACTCCGGCACACGCGTCGGGTTCAGAATTTTCGACAGTTCATCGACGCTCATCGCGTTGGGCAGGTCGCGCTTGTTGTACTGAACAACGTAGGGCAACTTGTCGAGGTCGTAGCCCTGCTCGTTGAGGTTCAGGCGCAGGTTCTCGAGGCTCTCAATATTCGCGTCGTAGCGCTCCTCCTGCGAGTCGGCGACGAAGCAGACCCCGTCAACGCCCTTGAGGATGAGCTTGCGGCTGGCGTCGTAGAACACCTGACCGGGGACCGTGTAGAGGTGGAAGCGAGTCTTGAACCCGCGGATCTCCCCGAGGCTGAGCGGGAGGAAGTCGAAGAACAGCGTCCGCTCCGTTTCAGTGGCAAGGGAGATCATCTTGCCCTTCGCCTCGGGGCGCGTCTTGTTGTAGATGTACTGCAGGTTCGTGGTCTTCCCGCACAAGCCTGGCCCGTAGTAGACCAGCTTGCAGTTGATCTCACGCGAACTGTAGTTGATGAAGGACATCGGTTTTCGGGCTCTCGCTAGTCGTTGAACAGGTTGTCGATGTCCTGATCGGTGATGTCTGGCAGCGGGCTGTTGGGCGTCGTAGCTTTGACTGCCAGCGCCTCGAAGATCGGGACCAGTTCATCCTGTGCTCGCTTCACCCGCAAGCGCACCAACCCTGGGGTCGTGTTCTTGTCGAAGAGCACCACGAGGATGATGCGTCGTCCCACCAGGGAGAGGTTGATCGACATCCCCTTCCCTTCGTGGAACTGGCCGGTGAACTCATCTTCCTGAAGCAGCTTGGCGATGCCACCGGTTGCGGCGACGTTGCCCGCGACGAGCGAGCTCAGCGAGGTCGTGTCGAGCTCGTGAGCAGCGCCCGCGGCCGCGACGAGCGCTCCATTCTTGTCGATGAGAAGAATCGATCGTGCTCGTGAATCCTGCTGGAGCCGGTCAGCGATCTTTTGGATCTGCTTGAGCTCCTCTTCAAACATCACGAGCTGGGGATTCATCGGGTTCAAGGGACAGACTCCTGATGCGCGACGTGAGAACTTCGGACCGATGCCCGACGGCGTGAAAACCGTAACAAACTCAACCGGGCAAGTCCATCGCGCCGAGAGGCCGCGACACCAACATCCGCGAGGTTTGCTGGGCAGTCAGGAAGGTCCGCGAGGGTCCGGTTCACCCGGCCCGCGCGCGGCAAAATTCCGGCGGACAGCAGGTCCATCTCTCCCAGGGGTCTCTGATGGGCCAGGTTCACAGCGAGCGGCGCTCAGCCAAGGCGCGGTGAAGGGTGTTCAGATCCGCATACTCAAGCTCTCCACCCACCGCGACCCCCGAGGCGATCCGTGTGACCCGAACCCCGAGAGGTTGCAGTAGCTTGGAGAGGTAGAGGGCCGTGGCGTCGCCCTCGACATTGGGGCTGGTGGCGACGATGACCTCGCGCACCGCGTCGCCTCGCAGGCGTCGTAACAGGGCATCAACCTTCAGTTCGGCGGGGCCGATGCCCGCGAGGGGATCGAGGACTCCGTGTAGGACGTGGTAGAGCCCAGGGTAGGCGCCGGTCCGCTCGATGGCCATGCGATCTTGTGGCTGCGCGACGACGCAGATGAGGCCGACGTCGCGTCGAGGGTCGCGGCAACGCTCGCAGATCTCCCCCGTGCACAGATCGCAACAGGTCGAGCACAGGCGCAACTCGTGATGGACCGCGGCGATGGCCTCCGCTAGCGCCCGTACATACTCGCTGTCGGATCGCACGAGAGCGAGCGCAAGCCTCATCGCACTCTTCTCGCCCACACCGGGCAGGCGGGTGAGCAGAGCAGCGAGCCGCTGTAGCGGGTTCTGTGGCTCGTTGCTGGCGTTCACAGCCCCGGAATACCGCCCGGTCCGAGCAGCCCTGGGGGCAACAATGAGCCGACCTTCTGCTGCGTCAGCGCCTTCGAGCGCTCGAGAGCGTTGTTGACCGCAGCGACGATGAGGTCCTGAAGCATCTCTCGGTCTTCTTGAAGCGCCGCCGGTGCCAGCTCAACGCTGAGGATCTGCTGGGTCCCGCTTGCCCTAGCTTTGACCATACCGCCACCAGCAGCGCCCTCGACAATCTCCTTGTCGAGGCTCTTCTGCATGGTTTCCATCTGCTCGCGCAATACTTGCGCCTGTCGCATCATGGCTCCGAGGTCGAACTCGCTCATGTTGTCGATATCATACGCCCACCAGGTCCGGGGCAGAACCTTTTTCTTGAGATTACGCGTCGGGAGACTGGGCGCCCCGGGGGCGGACGGTCCGGACCTGGGCCGAAAACTCAACCTTGAGGGCCTGGATCTGCGGATTGGTGGCGGCCTCAAGCTCGACCTCGACCTGCAACTCCTCGCGGCGGCGTTGCTCGACCAGAGTAAGGCTCGGTAGATCGGGTAGCGAAGGCTCGCCCTCAATGAGTTCGAGCTTGAAGGGCGCCCCGAGGTGTTGATGCAGCAACGATTCGAGGTGCGCACGCAGCTGGGCTTGGTCGCGGAGGTGATTACGAGCGAATGTCACAGCCGTGCCGGCGAGACGTAGAACGCCGTCGCCAAAGCTCGACAGGCCGAGTTCGGCAAGGAACGCAAAAAGCGGTCCGGTGTCGTTGATTCTGAGCCACCCAAGGAACTGCTCCCAGGCTGCCAGCTGCGGCAGGCCCGTCCCAAGCAGCCTCGCGGTATCCGCTTGTGGCAGGTCGGTCGGTTTCGGCGCCGCGTTTGGGTGAGGTTCGCGAAGTGCTTCGGCCGGTTTCGGCAAGGGTCTGGCGGGGGCGGGCTCGTCGTTTGGCTTTGGCTCGTCCCTGCGCCTCCCTTCTGCCGGTCGCGGCCGTTCTGTGGCCGACGCAGGAGGGGCTTCGGCCGTGCTTCGATCGGGTCCGACCAGGCCGGCACCAACGAGGATCTTCGAGAACGGGGAACCGCTGTCAACCGCTGCTCCACGGCCGGGTGTGAACGGCTCCGCGCGAGGTCGTGGCTCGGGGGAGCTTCGTATGGGGGTGGGGCTGACTGGGGTCGATCTCGTGGCTGAACTCGGTGTTGCGGCTCGTGGGCTCCCGCCACCTGGCGCTCCGGTCGAGATCTGTTCGAGCCGATCGATCAGATCACCGAGCGGCAGGAGAGGCTCGCCATGGACCAGGTCGAGGAGGCCCATCTCAAGGACGAGCCGGGGTACACGGGTGCGGGGCAGGGCATCGACCACCCGCGTGAAGCGATCGAAGAGCTGCGCGAGCACAACGCTGTCGACGGTGGCGCTTTGGCTCGTAAGCTGTTCGAACTCCGAATCGGAGGCATCGACGAGGACCTCGCGTGTTCCACAGAGCTTGACGACCATCAGGTCGCGCAAGTGCTTGAGAAACTCGAGCGCCAGGGCGAGGAGATCTTGCCCTGACGCGAAGACTTCATCGAAGCGGCGTAGGGTCAGGGTCGGGTCCCGTGCCAGCACGGCCTCGACAAGCCCGGCGACCGCGAGCGCGCTCGGCACCCCCAGCACGACGCGAACCTCCTCGGCGCTGACCTTGTCTGTGTCGCTGGCAAACGCGATCACCTTGTCGAGGAGAGTCAGCGAGTCGCGCACCGAACCGTCACCAGCGCGAGCGACCGTGTAGAGGCCCGCTTCCTCCACGCTCACACCCTCGTTTGCCAAGATGCGCTGGAGATGAGCGACGAGTTGAGCACTCGAGAGGCGGCGGAAGTCGAACCGGGACACCCGTGAGAGGATGGTCGCCGGCAGTTCGTGGACCTCGGTGGTAGCGAAGATGAACGTGACGTGCTCGGGCGGCTCTTCGAGCGTCTTCAACAGGGCGTTGAAGGCCGAGCCGGTGAGCATGTGTACTTCGTCGATGATGTAGATCTTGCGGCGGGCAGTTTGCGGTAGGTAACGTACCTGGTCGCGCAGGTTACGGACATCCTCGACGCGGTTGTTGCTGGCGCCGTCGATCTCAATCACGTCGACGGAGCGACCCTCGGTGACCGCCGTACACTCGTTGCACACGTTGCAGGGGTCGATCGTGGGGCCATTGATGCACACCAGACACTTGGCCAGCAGTCGCGCGGCGGTCGTCTTGCCGAGGCCGCGTCCTCCACAGAAGAGGTAGGCGTGATGGACCCGATTGTGGGCGATCGCGTTGCCGAGGGTGCGGGTGACGTGCTCTTGACCGACCAGGTCCGCGAAGCGCTGCGGGCGGTACTTGCGTGCGAGGACGACGTAGGCCACGGGACGGCCACGGTAGCACGAGCACGCCCGAGCTTCACGGGCGCAGACGAGCTACGCCCAAGTTTTGCGCTCGCAGCAGCAGCTTCATGGTGTCGTCCCGGACCTTGCGTTTGAAGTCCTCGTTGATCGTCACGCCGGCTGCGAGGAACAACTCCTCCTGGCTGGTCGTGTGGCCGACATCGGCGAGGATGTCAGAGATCGAGACGTCGACGAGCGGCACGGGTGGACCCGGCTGCGGATCGTTGATGTAGTCGGGGTGGATGCACGAGGAGACGTCATTGGCCTGAGCCATGCGCTCGTTCAGCGCCGCGATGCCAAAGCGCTTCATGAGCGTGGCGCCGATCGAGCAGTGCTCGAACTGCAGGTTGTTGACGCAGCCGCGTCGAACACTCGGCCCGATGACAAGGCTCGGTACCCGGAAGCCCAGTTGGGTGAACTCCGGTCGCTCGTCGATGGTCTTGGGGGGGGCGACGTGGTCGTAGAAGCCGCCGTGCTCGTCGTAGGTGATGATGAGCAGGGTCTTGGCCCATGCTGGGCCCTCGGCCAACGCCTTGTAGATCGAGCCGATGAGGATCTGCCCAAGCTGGATGTTGTGCGAGGGGTGATCGTCGTTTGAGGTGAACCCGGGATCGATGACGGCGAAATTCGGCAACTTGCCGGCTTCAGCGTCGTCAAAAAAGCGCGACAGGGTGTTCGGGTTGGTCAGTGCGTCGAGGCTGAATCCGTTGACGTCGTCGGCCAGCTTGCCCCACACCGTTGGCACCAACGGGAAGGCGCCCGTGACCCATGGGACGTCGCCGAAGTAGATGCGACTGCTGATCCCGGCGTCGTTGCAGCGGTGCCACAGGGTCTTGAGGAACGGGTTTGGGAAGTTGGTCTTGCCGCCGCCTGAGTCGCACGCGTGGATGTAGTAGCGGTTGGGCCACGTCGGGCCCATCACCGCGGCGAACCAGCGCTCGCAGACAGTGAAATTGTCGGCCAGCCCGTAGGTGACCGGCAAGTGCTCGCGCACATGGTAGCCCATGGCCTGGTAGCCAAAGCCGGGGTTCTTGTTTTCGTTCTCGACGACGAAGCCATTGTTCTCGCCAAGGTTGAACTGGAAGTGGCACTGGTCCCACTCGTGTGGAGGGTCCTGCGGCTCGAACTCATCCATCACGAACACCGGGACCGGCACGAGGTCGGGTCCGAGGTTTGACTCGTCGCCGACAAGGCCGTCGATCGCCAGATCCTCGACGACCTTGCGCGATCCGAGGTAGTGGTCGAACGAGCGGTTCTCCATGACCAGGACGATGATGTGGTCGATGCCGGCAAGCAGTTCTTCTGGAGAAAGCTGCGCCCCACCGCCGCACTCGTCGAAAGGTTCGCCTGTTGTGCCGGTGGTGCTGCCGGTGGTGCTCTCGCCAGTACTCGCGTCACCGGTACTGCTCGAGCCGTCACCTGTAGCACCGCTTGTCGTCGGGCTGATGTCGCCGCTCGAGCTCCCAGTCAACTCACCAGTCGTCGCCTCTCCACCACTGGAGTCGCCGCTGGAGCTGGTCCCGCTGCTGCCGTCACCCGGGGGCGCATCTCCGCACCCGAACGCGGCAGTCCCCAGGAGGGAGCCCATCGCCTGCATCGCTCTGCGGCGCGAGAGCTGTTCGCGCGCCATCCTCAGGTACTTCTTGGTCATCGCGCGACCAATCTAGCAAAACAAGCGCGGCGCGTTGTCAGAGCACGGTCACATCTTGCGACGCGCCGGAGTCGGCTTCAGCGCACATGGCCTCGCCGCTACTGTGGCCGCACGGACTAAAATGTGAAGTGCTGCGAGACGATGTCGTCCCCGTCGACCAGCTTCGTGGTCGGCCGAGGTTTGACCACCGTCGGCACCGGGACCCCGGCAGCATCAAGCTTTTCAGCAATAATATCCTCAAGATAGCCGCTCACGCTGAGCCCCGAGGACTCGCAGAAATCCTTGAGACGCTGATAGGTGATGCCCTTGACCGAGATGCTCCTGCGGGTCTGTCGCTTCGCCATGGTGTCCTCCCTTCGCCTGCTAGCTCCTGCTCTCCTGCCCTCTACGTCAACCGCACTTCACACGCAAGGCCCATTCCACACTACCCCGCGGTGCGGGAGATGCGCTTGTGGGTGCGAGTGTCGATCATTTAGTCTATGTCATTGAAATAGATGACAAAATCTCGATTTTTTACGATCTGCAACCTTGTGGATCAGGCTATGTCAATGATGGTGAATCTTATGTATTTTTCATCTTCGAGCAGATCTCTGAGATCTCTCCGAGAAATTGGACCCAGGACCGCGCTGGACCGCTCCTCGTGGCCTCACTCCAGTTTGTGCTCGGGACAGTGAGCTGAAATACAGAAAAAACACTCCCTTGGCCAGATGGAAAATCAGGCTGCCACCAGGCGCCGATGTAGGCCCCGATGGCCGACGTCCGCCCATACCCACCGAATCCACCGCTCATGAGGTAGTCGCGGGTCCGAGGGGCTCGGGCGGCCAAGTGATCGCCCGTGGGCTTTGACGTATGGTGAAGATCAGGCCCAAAAGTAGGGCGCTTCACCAACCTTCACCATGGAGCCCGAACTCGAGACGAAGGTGTTGCCCGCCGTTCACGCGGACGCGACAGCGATCGCCGGCATCGACCCGATCGCTGCGCGTCGCTTAATCGGTCGCTACGAGATCGTACAGCGTCTTGGTCACGGCGGGATGGCGACGGTCTACCTGTGTCGAGCCACCGGAAGTGCAGGCTTCGAGAAGTTGGTCGCGATCAAGGTCATTCATCCCCATCTCGCGGCCGAGCCTGAGTTCGTGGAGATGTTCCTCGAAGAGGCCCGGATCGCCGCGAAGATCCAGAGCCCGCACGTGGCCGGCATTCTCGACCTCGGAGAGGATGAGGGCCTCCACTACATGGTGATGGAGTACATCGATGGCGAGACGCTGTCGGGGCTACTCCGCCAGCTTCGCCCGCGTGGTGAGTTCCTGCCGGTCGGAGTGGTTCTGCAAATCGCGGTCGACGCCTGTGAGGGTCTAGTCGCTGTACATGAGTTGTGTGACCCCGACGGCCAGCCCTACGGCCTCGTGCATCGCGACATGTCGCCACAGAACCTGATGGTCGGCTTCGACGGGTGGATCAAGATCGTTGATTTTGGCCTCGTCAAAGCAACAGGGAAGCATCACACGCATACCGGGCATCTGCGCGGCAAGCTGGCGTACATGTCCCCGGAGCAGGCACGTGGCAAGCCCGTCAATGCGTCAGCGGACCTCTTTGCGCTCGGCGTCGTGCTCTGGGAGTTGCTTACGGGCAAGCGCTTGTTCGCAGGTGAGACCGACGCCGAGACCCTCGAGCGAGTGACCCGTTGCGAGCTCCCTTCGCTCTCGGAGCAGCGCAGCGACCTGCCTGCGGAACTTGAGCCGATCTTGCGTCGCGCGCTCGCTCGTGACCCTGCCGATCGCTATGCAACCGCGGAATCGATGCTGGCCGACCTTCGCCGCTGCCTGCTCGTTCATCTGGGCGCGGTCGACCCGCGGAAGCAGCTCGCGTCGCTGATGCGTAAGTACTTCGACGAGCAGGCCAAGTATCGCAGCGCAGCGCTGCGGAGTGGGGCTCGTGCACCCAGTCGGCCGCGGATCCACATCGTGCCGAGGGTGGCATCGGAGCCGCTAGCGAGCGCCGAATCCACGCGGCGCAGCGACGCCAACCTGGCGCTGGTGCCGGCAGTCCCCGATGAGGACAACTCGGTCACTCGGCGGCATCTGGCGGGCGAGAGTCACCCGCGTAGCAGCGTGCCGGTGCTCCTTGACGATGGCCCGGCCTCTGTCTCGCGCACGCTCACCGTGGGGCCCGGTCGCCACTGGGGTTGGTGGCTCGGCCTGCCGATGTTGGGCGCAGGCTTGGCAGTGGCGATCGTGATGGCTGTCTTCACCTGGCGCGATGAGTACGGAGGCAATCCGGTGGCGGACGTGCTGCGGCCACAGCCTGCTAGCGAGGTGCTACCACCGGGTCCCCAGCGTGACTTGCCGGCTCAACCAAGGCGCATCGTGTGGAACTTCGAGTCCGAGCCCGCCGGTGCGCAGGTATCGGTCTCTGGCATGCCACCTGCGGTCGCCGCGGACATTGAGGGTCAGCTCGCGGCTCGTGTCACGCCCTTCAGCATTGAGATCCCCTACGATGAGAAGAGTCGCATCGAGGTCCGCTTCACTCGTCCCGGTTACAAGGTCAGTCAGCGCAGTCTCTTGCCGATCAGCAGCGAGAACATCAACGTCAGTCTTCAGCCCGAGTCGCCGCTGACGACGCCCGAGCCTCCGACCAAACCCCGCAAGCAGCCGCTAAAGACCATCACCAAGGTCTCCACTCCCAAGTCCGTGCCGCCTGTCAACGACGTTGGCGACGAGCTCAAGGACGAGCCCACCTTCGGTCCGCCGAAGGTGGGTGGATCGCCCTGATGAGCCGAATCTTGCGCCCGCTGCAGCGCCGTCTCGGGCTGAGCTGTCCCCACGGACAGGTATTTCGCTCAGGCCTCTGTGTGCTGCTGACGCTGAGCGTCGCGGTGCCGGTGCGTGCCGCTCCTGTCGCGCCCTTGGAGTCTGCCTCGCCTGCGCCGACCCCCGATGGTTCCCTGGGTTCGCCCGTCACCTCGACCGCTGTCGAAGTCCCGCTGTCCGAGCGACAAGCCGAGGCGCGTCGTGTATTTCGGCTCGGCAAGCAGCAGTTCAACGCTGGCGACTACGCCGCGGCAGCCGCAAGCTTCGAGGCGTCGTACACCGCAGCCGAATCCGCAGAAGCGGCCTACAACGCGGCGCTTGCACACGACAAGGCGGGTGGGGACTTGAAGACCATGAGCTGGTTTCGCAAGTACCTCGCGTTCGACGCCAGCACCGCCGACAAAGGCTATCCGCACGCTCTGCGGCGGGCCGAGGAGTTGCGGGCGCGGCTCGGCGAGCTGCGCCTGCAGGTCGACAGCCGTGACTCTGTGCGCGCTGTCCGGGTGAACGCCGAGGTGGTCCCGATCACCGACTTCCCGCGCTTGGTGGAGCCAGGGCGCGTCGATGTCCAGCTGTTTGGCGATCGGGCGGATCAGGTCGCCAACATTCCCGTGGAGGTTGCGGCTGGTGGCACCTGGACGATCCACTTCACGGGGTTCGCGCGCGTGGCGTCCGAGCCGGTGTTGCGCCCTGATCCGTCCCCAGTCGTCCGCAGTGAGCCGCCGCCGGATCCAGTCGTGCAGGCCCGCCAACGCGTCCTCAGCACCGCGACCTGGAGTGGCGTCGGCGTGACTGTGGCCAGCGCCATCACCATGGGCGTGCTCGGTGGTCTCGCGCTGCGCAAGAGTGAGGCCTGGAATTCGTACCTCTGCGATGACGGTAATGTGTGCCCCGACCACTATCGCGAGGCCATGTCCGCAGCTGATGCGCTGCACCGCTACCGCACCGCAACGAATGTGATGGTAGGTGTCACGGCTGGCCTCGCCGTGATCACCCTTGCGCTCGGGATCGCGGCCCTTCGCGCGCGCCAGAAGGCCCAGGGCGACGGCAAGGGGCGCCTCCGCGTGACCTTCAGCGGGCTCCAGTGGGCCTTCTGAGGCTTGCATCCTTGGCGCGTGCCTGCCAACACTTCCTCCATGCAAGACCTCCGGTGGCCGACCTACGCGCTCCGCGACGTCACCCTCGAGCGCGCCGAGCCGCATGAGCGTGGCGGCCTGCGGGTGATCGACAGCGAGGGGCGTAGTTACCTCGACGCCGTCAACGGTGTCGGCTGTGCTCCGCTCGGGCACGCACATCCGCGCTGGATCGCTGCCATGCACGCGCAGATGCAACGACTCACCGCGGCCGCGAACAGCTTCACTTCGGGGCCGCAGCAAGCGCTCGCGCGTCAGCTCGCGGAGCGTTTCCCGGTGCGCGACGCCCGGTGCTTTCTCGGCAGCTCCGGTACCGAAGCCACCGAGGCCGCGATCAAGCTCGCCGTACGGGCGACTGGTCGCAGCGTCATCATCGCGTTTGAGCGCGCCTTCCATGGACGCAGTCTCGGGGCCCTCTCACTCACCGCCAACACCGCGTACCGCCATCCGTACGTGCGTTGTATCGACGAGTCTGAGCCGGCGAGTCCCTTCGCCATCGCCCAGGTGCTGCGCCTCCCGTGGGGTGACCTCTCCGCTGTGCGCGGTGCATTTGCTGCGATGGGCTCGCGGATCGCCGGCGTCTTCGTCGAGCCTGTGCAGGGTGAGGCCGGCGTCTATCCGGCCACGCGCGAGTACTTGGTCGGACTGCGCGGTCTGTGCAGTGAGCATGGTGCCCTGCTCGGCGCTGACGAGATCCAGTGTGGTAGCGGCCGCGTCGGCGCGTGGTCGGCGTGGACTCGCATCGTCGGCGACGACCCGGCGCTCTTCCCCGACATTCTCTGGCTTGCCAAGGCGCTCGGTGGTGGCATGCCGATCGGTGTCTGTCTGGCGAGCGGCGAACTGGCTCGGGCGATGGGCAAGGGCACCCATGGCACCACCTTCGGAGGTAACCCGTTGGCCTGCGCTGCAGCGCTCGCCACCTTCGAGATCATCGACACCGAGCACCTGCTCGCGGCGGCGGCAGCCCAGCTCACCACGCTCCAGGCCATCGCTATCGCGGAGCCGCTCGCGGCGGTGCACGAAGTCCGCGGTCTCGGCGCGATGATCGGTGTTCAGGTGGGCCGCCCGGGTGAGCAGATCGCAACGGCAGTCGGCGACAGACTCATGCGGGATCACGGAATTTTAGCGACCGTCTGCAGCGGCCATACGATCCGCCTGCTGCTCCCCTATCGTGCGGCGGAGCCCGAGCTGCGTGAGTTCTGGCGCGCGCTTGGCCGCGCCCTGGAGGTGTCCGCGTGATCGCCGTCCGAGTATCGCCCTGTTTGCTGGCCACACTCCTTGCATGCAAGCCCGAGCCGGTCGTGCAGGTGCCCGAACCGGAGCCCACGGCCACCAGCACACCCCCGCCCGCCGACCCGGGCACGAGCAGCGCCACACAGCCTGCCATCGTCGACCCCCCAGCGATCGACCCTCCGGAGACTCCACCGGTCGCCGATCCCACCCCCGCGACGGATCCCCCGGTCGCCAGCAGCGGGACCAAGGAGCCGCTACCTCCTGCCTTGCACACCAAGATCGACGCGAAGTGTGGCAACGATCCAGGTGTCGGCACGGTCGCCAAGCCATTCACCCTCAAGACCCCCGACGGCAAAGAGATCAGCCTCGCCAGTTATCGCGGCAAGGTCGTGCTGCTCAACTTCTGGGGCACGTGGTGTAAGCCCTGCCTCAAGGAGCTCCCTGAGTTCGATCGTCTCTACCGGCGCTACCGCAAGCACGGCCTGGTCTTGATCGCCATCGCCACCGACACCGAGCCTGAGAAGGTGCAAGAGTTCGCGGCTCAGCGAAAGCTCGCCGCCAAGCTCGCTCTCGGCGGGGAGCCGCTGGCCGACCAGTACGAGAGCGGCAACTTCCCTTTCTCCTTCGTGATCGACGCCAAGGGCCAGATTCGCGGCTCTTATCGCGGCTACAAGCCCGAGTGCGCGGGCAAGCTGGAGCAGGACATCCGCGCCCAGCTCGAGCAGCGCCTCTAGCCCTGGCTTGGCTTGTCGCGGCCGCGCGCATCGCTTACACATCGGCGCGCCGCGAGAGCTTCACGTGCAACTGACCGACCTCGACGACACGCCGCCCCGCTTGTTAAAACTCGGGCTCGAGCAGCCGCTGGTCCGCCGGATCCTCGGGCTCGGCAGCTGGGTGATGTTGGCGATGATCACTCAGTTCTTCGTCAACGCTGCCGACAACTTCATGGTTGGCCGCCTCGACGACAGCACCCTGGCCACGGCCTCGCAGGCCGCTCTTGGCCTCGGGATGCCGTTCTTTTGGGCCGTCGGTGGCTTCTTCTGCGCGGTCGCATTTGGTGCCCAGGCGATGACTGCCCGCCGCTTCGCCGAGGGCGACCACCGGCGTGCCGGCCAGGTGCTGTGGAACGCGCTGCTGGTCGCTGCAGTCGCCGGTCTGTTCGGCGGCGCTCTCGGTTGGTGGATCACCCCGGGTGCGATCGACTTCCTCGCCAGGGCCAGCCCCGAGCAGGCCGAGCTCGGGGCCACCTACGCCCGCATGCGTATGCTCGGTGTGCCGGCGATGGTCCTCACCTTCGCCTACAAGGCCTTCTTCGACGGCATCGGCCGCACCCGCGTACACCTCTACGCGGCGCTGGCGATGAACCTGCTCAACATCGGCCTCAACTACGTGATGATCTACGGCGCGCCATCTCTCGGTGTGCCGGCGATGGCGCTCAAGGGTGCAGGTCTGGCGTCGGCGATCAGCACCTACGTCGGCCTCTTCATCATGTTCGGCATCAGCCTCGGCCCGGCGAGCCGCCCTTACAATTTCTACCGATGGGCCCACACCCGCTGGGCGATCATCCGCGACATCGTCCGTCTCATGCTCCCATCGGGCTCAGCGACGGTGATCCTCATGGCGGGTTTCATGTTGTTCATGCGCTTCGTCGGTGAGATCGACGCGGAGGTCGGCGGCAACACGTACTCTGCGGCTACCAAGGCGCTCATGGACACCGCCTCGTTGTGCTTCATGCCGGTGATCGCCCTCGGCACTGCCACCGCGACCGCCGTCAGCCAGAGCCTTGGCGCCGGCAAACCCAACCTCGCCGCTCGTTATGGCTGGGAGTCGGTCCGCCTGGGCGTCTATGCGATGTTCGTGATCGCCACCATCTTCCTCCTCTTCCCACAGGAGATCCTTCGTGTCTGGGCCCCGAACGATCCGGCCGTCGCCGAGGCCGGGGCAGCGGCCCTGCGCATCGTCGCCGCCGGTCTACCGGCCATGGTGGCGGGCCTCATCCTCTCTCAGGCCCTCTATGGCGCTGGCGCCAATACTTTTGTCATGGTGGTCGAGGGCATTCTCCACTTTGGGGTCCTGGTTCCTGTCAGCTGGCTGCTTGGCCCCAAGCTCGGCTACGGCCTCGAGGGCGTGTGGCTCGCGGCCTGCCTCTACACCAACCTCATGGGCCTGGCGATGGTTCTCAAGTTCGCGGGGCGCGGCTGGCGGAGCATCCGGCTGTAGCCCATCACCGGCTCGACCCCGCGGCGCGGGTTACGAAAGCTCGGCGCGGGTGCGCCCACGAACTTGTCTGGTTTTGCCGCTCGCGCGGCGGTTTCGCTATAGTACGGCGCATGCGTCCTGGCATCGCCTTACTCGCGTCGTCCCTCGTGTTGCTCCCGTCCGTCGCCGCGGCTAGCCCCTTCGCCCGCGTCCACGCCCTGCAAGAGCCCGCCACCACCAGCCCCGCGGCGCAGCCGAGTTCGCCGGCGTCGACCGACCCGTCGCTGCAGCCGACCAGCTCCAAAGCTCCGCGCTCGAAGGATCTGCCCGAGCCCGCCCCTGTGCCTGTCGAGCAGCCAAAGGTCGAGCCAGAGCCAGAGCCAGAGCCAGTCGTGGCGCCGCCGCCGGCCCCCGAGAAGTGGAACCGGCACGGCATCGGCATCCGTGGCGGCCTCACGGTGATTCCGACCTTCGCGGTGCGTGGCTACGTACAGAGCCTCACCAACGCGATGTGCCGCGGCAGCTCGATCCCCTCGGGTGCTCTCGGTGACAAGCTCACGCGCGTCGGCGGCTGCAACTTCTACATCGGCGCCGAGTACATCTACCGCGCGTCGAAGGTCCTCGACATCGTCCCTGCTGTCACCTACGCGCGGATCAAGGCTCCCGACGGCCTGTGGCTCGACGACAGCGAGACCGATCCGATCACCGGCAAGCCGAACCTCGGCGCTGCCGACTACACCCAGGTCAACTTCAGCCATGTCGGTCTGCAGGTCGACTTCATCGGCCGTGGCACGCTGATCAAGACCCCGGACTTCGCCTGGCAGCTCGGCGGCGGCGGCGGCATCGGTCTCGGCATCATCACTGGCTTCGGCTTCCTGCAGACCCCGCTCGGTCACAACCTCCCCGGCAGCCAGCCTGGAAGCCCCAACGGCAACACCTGCAACTCGATCGACGACTTCGCTGACTTCACCAAGTGCACCCCGCACTACCAGGGCCCGGACAGCGACGACAACGGTGGCCCGCCCCCGCCGCAGGGCAGTCTCCTCCTCGACGCGGACGGAGCCAACGTCGGTCGCTTCGCCAAGTGCACCAAGGATGGCTGTGCCGGCGAGGACCTCGACGCGCTCGGTCGCAAGAAGGGCGTCAATCTGCCCGTGATCCCGATCGTCAACCTGCTCGTGACGACCCGCTTCATGATCAAGGACACCTTCGGCATCAACATCACCGGTGGTTGGCAGACCGGCTTCTACTTCGGCGGCAGTCTTCAGTACTTCTTCGGGCCCAAGTGAGGCGATCGCGCAGGCGCGCGAAAAGGGGCGGGTGCCATCTCCATGGAGATCGGACCTGCCCCTTTGCACATGTCGTAACGGACATGTAATCGGACTTAAATAAAGGTGCCCCGAGCACCCGTTCTCTCGTTACCGTTGCTACCTTCCGGTCCTGGCGGGGTTGGCGAGAGAGCCGTCGCTCGGGGCATAAGATCCGGCGCTAAAGGCCGGAGCGGAGAGGGAGGGATTCGAACCCTCGGTAACTTTCGCTACACATGATTTCCAATCATGCACCTTCGACCACTCGGACACCTCTCCTTGGTCGCAGGCCTCCTGTTTTACGAAGCTGTGGCTCTGTAGTTGACAGGAAGCTTGGCGGAGAGGAAGGGATTCGAACCCCCGGTGACTTTCGCCACACCTGATTTCGAGTCAGGCACCTTCGACCACTCGGACACCTCTCCAGGGGTTGGCCCTTGCGGCCCAACCGAGCGGGGGCGGACCATAGCAGAATTCGTCCGTCTGCAACGCCCAAACCTTGAGGGATGTCTCACGTTGCCCCGTCAAGGTCCGTCAGGCCGCGCACCTCGCAAGCCAGGGAAAACCGGCCATAACCCGGGCCGCGTGCCGGGAGAATCTCCGTGAATCGACTCGCCGAGACCACCAGCCCCTACCTCCGTCAACACGCAGACAATCCGGTCGACTGGTACGCGTGGGGCCCCGAGGCTTTCGCGCGCGCGCGCGCCGAGGACCGGCCCGTCCTTCTATCGGTCGGCTACGCCGCCTGCCACTGGTGCCACGTCATGGCTCACGAGTCCTTCGAGGACCCGGACACCGCAGCGCTGATGAACGAGCGCTTCATCAACATCAAGGTCGATCGCGAGGAACGTCCTGACATCGACGCGATCTACCAGAAGGTCGTCCAGCTGATGGGTCAAGGTGGTGGCTGGCCGCTCACGGTGTTCCTGACGCCGGACCAGAAGCCCTTCTACGGCGGCACCTACTTCCCACCGCTGCCCAACTACGGTCGGCCCTCGTTTCGTCAGGTCCTGCTCGCGCTCAGCGATCTCTGGCAGCAGCGCCGCGCTGAGCTCATCACGCAGGTCGAGAACTTCAGCGAGGGCATGGCAGACCTCGCCCGACTCACCGACGAGGACAGCCGTCAGGTCTCTGTCCAGCAGACCCTCGCCGACCCCGGCACTCTCGACGACGTGGCCCGTCGTTTGCTGCTCAAGGTCGACAGCGAGTGGGGCGGCTTTGGTCGTCAGCCCAAGTTCCCCAACGCCACGGCGCTCGAGCTGCTGCTCCAGGCCAGTCGTTCGCCCGCGATCGACGTCGCCGAGCAGGCCGGCGCCGCGGTCCTGCACACCCTCACGAAGATGTACCGCGGTGGCATCTACGATCACCTGCGCGGCGGCTTCGCCCGCTACAGCGTTGACCGCGTGTGGTTGGTGCCCCACTTCGAGAAGATGCTCTACGACAACGCCCAGCTGCTCGGCCTCTATGCCGAGGCCAGTCGGACTTGGCCCGCTCAGGGTTTCCTGCGCGACGTCGTGATCGAGACCGTCAACTACCTCATGGCCGACATGCGTGACGCCAGCGGTGGTTTCTTTGCCGCGACCGACGCCGACAGCGAGGGCGTCGAGGGCAAGTTCTTCTGCTGGACTCCGCCGCAGCTGCTCGAGGTCCTTGGCGACCCCGATGCCGCTGAGCTGGTCGCCAAGGTCCACGGTGTCACCGCGACCGGGAACTTCGACCACGGCATGTCGATCCTCCATCTGCCGCGTAGCCTGGCCGAACAGGCCACAGCCCTCGGCACGACGGAGCTCCAGCTGCGCCATCGCCTCGGTCCGCTGCGCGAACGATTGCTCGCGCGTCGTTACACCCGCGTTCCTCCGCAGCGGGACGACAAGCTCCTCACCGCCTGGAACGCCCTCGCGGTCTCCGGCCTGTTGCGCGCCGTCGAGGCTGCCGAATCGTGGGACTGCCCTGAGCTCGCTCGTGATTGGCTCGCTCACGCCGAGTCCACCGCTCGCTACCTTGTGGAGCACCACGTCACCAACGAGGGGCAGGTGCTGCGAGCCGCCTTCAACGGCACGGCCCATACCCGCGGCTACGCTGAGGATCTCGGCGCCCTGGCTCGCGCTTGCCTCGACCTCCACGAGCACACCCTCGATCCCCAGTGGCTGCGACGCGCCCGCGAGCTCGCCCACCACGCACTCACCCACTACGCCAGCTCGAGCGCCGGGTTTTACATGACGGCTGACGACGGTGAGGTCCTCATCGAGCGCAGCGAGTGCGAGCATGACTCGGCGCTGCCCAGTGGTCTCGGGCTGCTAGTCGAGGTGCTCTTGCGCCTCGACCTCAGCGACGCCGCCCCACCCGGAGCTCGTGCCGCCGCCGAGGCTGTGATGCACCGCTACCGTGGGGCCGTCGCCCAACCGTTCGCCTACGCCAGCCTCCTCACCGCCTCTCGCCATGCCGCGCCGGCGGCCGTGCACGTCAAGCTGCTGGCCGAGACCCCCGGTGCGGCGGCCGATCTCGCGCGCCATGTGAGGGCTGGGCGGATCGGGCTCGCGGCCCCGCTGAGCCTACATTTTGTGCCGGCCACCGGCGTTCCCGCGGCCATCGTGTGCCGCGGCCAGACCTGCAGCCTCCCGCTTCGGGACCCCGATGCCCTGGCGTCGGCGTTACACTGAGCCGCGACATGCCTTACGTCGAGTACGCCTGCGAGGGCCGGCTCCTGTTTCGCACCGAGACCACCGAGGACGTCCAATTCGTCCCGCGGATCCACGAGGTCGTCGTCATCGATGATGCGCCGTACCAGGTCGTCGACGTCGAGTACTGGGCGCGCCGCCTCGGCTCGAGCGATCGCCGCCTCGTGTGTCCCACGATCTATGTCATCCCCGTGAGCGCCACCGAGTGGGAGCAACGCCTCGAACGCCGTACTCCGCGGGCGCGCGAGGCCAAGCCCCCAGTGCGCTACTAGCTTCGCGGCGTCTCGATCTCGACAGCACCGGCTCCGGCGTGCGAGCGTAGGTCAAGGCCCGTCGGCCGCGCGCATATGAGCAGCACCCTGAGTATCGCCCTGGGCCTCGCCTTCATTGTCCTCGGCTTCACCGCAGTGATGTTGCAGGCCTGGCTGTGGGGCTTTCCGATGGAGGGCGACCGCTCGACGGCGCCACGTTTGTGGACAAACATCCACCGCCTCGTCGGCCTCTCCTTCGTGGCGATCTACATCACGATGATGATCTTCATGGTGCCCCGTCTGTGGGAGTACCAGGTCGAGCTGCCGGCCCGCACGGTGATCCACGCGACATGCGCGATTGTCATCGGCGTACTCCTCCTGACCAAGCTGGCGATCATCCGCCTGTTCCCGCATTTCGCCGGCGCCTTGCCGGCGCTGGGCCTCGGCTTGCTGATCAACACCGTGATCCTCGGCTCGCTCTCCCTCCCCTACGCGCTGCGAGCCCACAGCATCTCCGGCGATACACTGAGCCCTCAGAACCTCGAGCGTGTGCGTGACGTTCTCGTCGGGCTCTCGCTCCCCGAGGGCAGTGACCCCGCTGCGCTGGCCACCGCGAAGCAGCTCGAGCTGGGCCGCGAGGTGCTGACGCGCAAGTGCACTGTCTGCCACGACATGCGCACGATCCTCGCCAAGCCCCGTAGCGGACCTGGCTGGTACAACGTGGTGCTGCGGATGGCGGAGAAGCCGATCATCATGGGTGATTCGCTGCAAGAGCACGACATCCCGGTGGTCACCGCCTACCTCGTAGCGATCACGCCGGACATGCAGCAATCGGCCAAGGTCCGCACCAAGGCGATGAATGACCAGGCCGAGCGTGCCGCCGGTGTGGCCGAGATGCCCATGGCCGAGGACGCTCCGGCGGCGTTCGACCTCGTCAAGGCCGAGGCGGTGTACCGGGCTCGTTGCACGCAGTGTCACGAGCTCGACGAGATTCTTGCGCACGGCGGCGACGACGAGGCCGGATGGGCCAAGATCGTCAAGCGAATGGTCGAGAACGAGGGCGCCGAGGTCAACGAGGAGGATGCTCGGACCATCGTTCGCTTCCTCGCCGAGACTCGCAAGAAGACCGGCTGACCGCGGAGACGTCGGGGAGCTCAGGACAACCCGCGCAGCACCAGCGCGAGTCCCCAGCTCAGCATCAGCACGTGTCCTGCGCCGGCTGCCAGCAACACGAATCGCTCGCACTCGCCCCGGTTCTCCGCATCCGCGCTGCCCAACAGCGGCAACGCGAGCCCAGCCACCCCCAGCGCCGGTGCAGCGACCAGTGCCGTGGCCGCCAGCGATAGCCCAGGAAGTACCCAGCTGCTCATCGCGGCCGCCATCACGAGCAGCTCGAGCGCGTGCCGTCGCGCGACCCATTGCCCGCGTCGCACTGGATAGCTGCGCTTGTCACTCGCGCGGTCCGAGGGTGCGTCAGGAAGCGCCGTCAAGATGTTACCCACGTAGCCGAGCAGCAGCAGCGGTACCAGAGCCGGCCACACGAAGCCCGTCAGGGTCCCACCCTGAAAGTAGTAGCCCGCGAGTGGGAGCACCACGCCGATGCCCAGCCCCTGCAGTAACTCTCCGTGCCCGCGGTACGCCAGGCGCAGCGGAGGGTGGTTGTAAGCCCATACCAGCAGCACCGTCGTCAGGGCGAACATCGGGGTCCACGGGCGAATCGCGAACGCAAGCCCGCCGCAGAAGAGCAGGAGCAGCGCGATCATCCCCAGCGCGGCGCGGCGCAGGGTCGTCGGCGCGATGCGGCCTTCGGGCAGCACCCGTGAGCCACCGGAGAAGCGCGAGAACGTAGTGTTGTGAGCGTCGGTCTCGCGGTCGGCGAAGTCGTTGGCAAACACGATCACCAGCTGCGCCAGTGTGCCGAACACGGCTGCGCAGTACATGAGCCAGACGCTGAAGCGCCCGAGGGTGGCGAAGGCCATCGCTTGTCCGAGCAAGAGCGGCAAGGCGATGTTGATCTGCGCGAGCGGGCGGGTCGCCTGAATCCATGCGGCCGAGTCGAACATGGCGAGTCCAGGCTAGATCACCGGCGGTGCAATCGACGCGCGCCGCGTGTGAGGCGACCGACGTACCAGGCCAGCGTCACGCTGCGATTCGCCGCAGCGAGTTTGTCATGGCGACCAACCTCGAGGACAGATACCGAGCTTTGCCCGCGAACTGCGCGACCTCCCGATGCGTCACGCGACGCAGCCTAGCCGCGAAATTCGTCCTTGGCCTGGCGCCGCTCGGCGAACTGCTCTGCCGATGCGGCGCGCACGAACGGGTTGGTGGCCAGCTCCAGTGTGACCGAGGTCGGAGTCGTGCAGATCGGTAGTTCCATAGAACGTGCCGCGATCGCTGCGTTGTCGGGCTCGATCGCCGCCGCGAAGCGGAGGTTGGCCGCCGTATATTCGTGGCCGAACCAAAGTCGTGTCTCGAGAGGGAGGCCGACCAGCGCCTGCAAGCTCGCGTACATCTGCGTCGGTGAGCCCTCGAACAGCCGCCCGCACCCGGCCGCGAACAGAGTGTCGCCGGTGAACGCGTCGCCGGCAGGCACGCCAGGCGGCGGTGGCAGATACCATGCGATCGCCCCCAAGGTGTGCCCAGGGATGTACATGGCCTGCAACGCCTGCCCACCGACGACCAATTCGGTGGTGATGAACTTGCCGGCTGGAGCGTCGACGAACACCGTCTGTCGCGGGATCCGACCCTCGTCGCGCAAGTGCCCGGCGACCCACACATCGCGGTGCTGATCGAGCAGCGTGGCGATTCCACCAACATGGTCCATGTGGTGGTGCGTGGCGAGCACCCCGCGCAGCCGCAGCCCGCGACGGCGAAGGAGCGCCCCGGGCGGACCTGGCTCCGAAGGGTCGACCAACCAGGCGTCACCGGCGTCCTCGTCAGCGATCAGATAGGCATAGTTGTCGCGGAGGCAGGGGATCGGCTCGATGCTCAGCGTGGGCATGGGCCCGGAGCATACCCGCGCGTCCACACACCGGGCAGGGTCGGCACACCCCAGCACGACGAGCTCGGGCCTGTCCTCGCAGACAGGCCCGGAAGCTCACCGGTAATTCAGCGGCCGCGGTGACCGCCACCACCGCTGAAACCACCGCCACCACCGCGGTGACCGCCGCCACCACCGCCACCGCCGCCACCGCTGAAACCGCCGCCGCCGCCGCGATGACCACCGCCACCGCTGAAACCGCCGCCGCCACCACCACCAAAGCCGCCGCCACCACCGCGAGATCCACCGCCGAAGCTGCTGCTTGAACCGCCGTTGTAGCTGCCGCCGCTTCCGCGGAAGCTGCCCGTGCCGGTCGATGGGGTGTAGCTGCTACGCCCGCTGGAGTAGCTCGAGCCGCCGGCGTGCGAGCCACCGGCGGTGTAGGTCGGGCGGTGACTCGATGAGCTTGCGCCGCCGGCACCAGCGCTCCCGCGGTTGCCACCGCTGGGGTACGCCATGTTCGAAGAGGGTGCGTAGGTCGGCCTGTAGGCGGCCGCCGAAGCGCCGCCGGACCCACCGCTTGGCGCGCGTGTGCCCGAGGCAAACGCTGAGGTCGTGCCTGGCGCGGTGTAACCACGACCGCCCGGAGTGGCCGAGAGGCCCGGAGTGGCCTGACCTGCGATCGGCCGTGTACCTGTCCCTGCAGACATGTTCCCAGGGCCATACGACGGCCGACTGCCGGCGCCGGCCGGCGCGCTGGCCACACCTTGCGGGCGCGAGGAGCCACCAGCGCCAGTGCCAGCGGGACCTGGGCGCTTGTCATCGAAGGGGCGGTTGTTTGCGGTCGGACCTCCGGTCGATGCGTTCTGTGAGTGTCGCGTGTTGCCGGTCGGGCCGCCCACGCTCGGCTGGCTCGGTCGGTTGTAGCCGCCGTTGCCGTAGTAGCCGCCGTTGCCGTAGTAGGCGGGCGCGACACCGTATGCATGCCAGCCGTAGTAGCCAGCACCGCCCCAGTAGTAGCCGCCGCCGTAGTACCCGTAGCCCCATGCGTATGGCGCCCATGGGTAGTAGACGTTCCACGCGTAGACGAGTGGGTAGGGGGGGCCCCAGTAGTAGGACCAGCCGCCGTAGTACGGGCTGTAGAAGACGAAATTTCCGTTGACGTTGTAGTACCAACGATCCGACCAGTAGACTTTCGGGTACGACTCGATCGGCTCCTGGTAGGTGTGCACGTACGTGACCACCTTCACCTGTTTGCCATCGCTGAGAGTCTCGTAGCCGACGAGCCCCGCCGGGTCGGCCGGAGCTTCCTGGACTGCGTTGGGATCGACGGGCGCGGTGGGAGCCGCGACAGCGGGATCTGCCGGCGCCGCGTAGCCGTGTGGCTGGGGTGCGCCGTTGGGCGTCGCATATGCCTGACTCTGAACCTGCACCGACTGGTAGGCCGCCGGGGTTGCCTCGACCGTGCGCGTCGGCAACTCATTCATGCCCGGATCCGCGGTCTCGTAGAGAGTGTTGCGGCTGCACGCTTCACCGCTTCCGAGCACCGTCAGCGCGAGCGCGACGACCTTCAGGGATTGAAACCAGGGACGCTTCTGCATGGCACCACCGTGGACGTCGAGACTGTCACCCGCTGGCCCATGTTCACCGCTTGTGGGCGGAGATCCGGCCAGCTTCGCTCGCTGTCCTGAGCCTAACCCCTTTAGGCGGCATCGGCCACGGAATAACCGGCGGTTGACGGCCTCGTGGCTCCGAACCTATCCTGCACAGGACCTCTATGAGTGCGGAAATTCACGTGTTGAAGTTCCTGACGGGCAAGTACAAGGGCGAAGAGTTCCCGCTTGATCCGGACGGTCGTCACTTCATCGCTGGCCGCAGCAGCGAGGCGGACCTTGTGCTCGCCGATGACGCCGTCAGTCGCAAGCATGCCCGCTTCTATATCGAGCGCCGTCGGACCTGGGTGCGTGACCTGTGCTCGCGCAACGGCACGCTGGTGAACGGCACAGCGGTCAAGCGTCACTGCTTGCGCCCCGGTGATCGCATCAGCATCGGCGCCAGCCTGATGAGCGTGCAGATCGCCAAGCCGAGCCAGGTCAGCGCTGCCCCGCGCGCCGGCGAGAAGAAGCAGGCGCGCGCGAACCCCACCCTCGACTTCGCCAACCGCTCGATGGCCGGCAGCATCGAGGAGATCCCGCTTGCAGGGGTCCTGCAGTTCCTTGCCGCCAGTCGCAAGTCCGGCAACCTGCAAGTCCGCGACGGGGAGACGGCCCGCGTCGGCCGGGTGTCCATGCGCGATGGCTTCATCGTGAACGCCAGTATCGAAGGTAGCGCGCCGGGCCTGCGTCCGGAGAAAGCCGTCATGCGCATGCTCGGCTGGGCCAAGGGCACCTTCTCCTTGGACAACGCAACCGCAGAGGCCGGCGATGACCGCGTGGTCGCCTCCATCGAACATGTGCTGATGGAGTCGGCTCGCCAGCAGGACGAGATTGTCCACCTTTCCGAGCGTACGCCGGTGCCGCGCTACAACCAGGAGGTCACCCTGACCCAGCCTGGACCAGTCCGTTGGCGCACGCTTCCGCCAGAGCAGATGGATGTCGTGCAAGATCTCGCCGAGGGCCGCGGCTGGGCGTACGTGCTCGACACGTACAGTGGTGATGACCTCGAGCTGACCCGCCTCATCGTCGAGCTTCGCAAGAAGCGCGTCGTCGAATACGACTGATGCCGGTTTGCGCATTTGCGAACCTCGCCTGGTTCGCAGCGCATGCCATCGCGCGCGTGGATTGGCTAATCTGCGTTCATGTCGCATCGCCTGACTTGTCCGAGCCTCGCCTTGTTCCTTGTTCTCACCGCGTGCGGTGACGATGGCGGTCGGGCCGACTCCGAGGTCTCTGGCTCCGGCAGCGGCTCGCTCAGCGCGACCACAGATGTACCTACGGGCGGCAGCAGTGGTGTAGCGACCGAGTCGGGCAGTACGACCGCGGGCAGCAACTCGAACTCGAACTCTGCGACCGAGCCGACGAGCGGCACGACCCAGGGCAGCGGCTCGACGGTCACCGCGACGCAGGGCGAGACCGACTCCACGGCGACGGCCGGCACGACGTCCGGCGTGTGTGCCGACGCCGATAAGTGCTCGGGCCAGTGTTGCGGCGCCGACGAGTTGTGTGACAACGGCGAGTGTGTGCCCGACTGTGGCGGACCGCCGCCGTGTGGCGAGGCGAAACAATGCTGCGCCGAGGGTGACCTGTGCCACCTCGGTGAATGCGTCACCCCAGGGCCGGCCTGCGAAGATCAGGTGTGCGCCACCAAGCCGTTCCAGAGCACCTGCGGCGAGGGCTACGTGTGCGACCCGTCGCAGAAGCTGTGCCTGCCATCCAAGGCCGACCCAACCTGCCAGTTCGTGCCGCCGCCCAACGTCTTCAAGCCTGAGCCGCTGTTCACGTGGGGTAAGCGCAAGGTGTTCGCGTGCAAGGTGAACACGGACTGTCAGGTCGCGGAGCTGTGCACCAACAAAGTGTGCACGCCGACCTGGAAGCACTGGGATCCCGCAGCCGATGACATGCCGGCCTGGTATCAGGCCTCGTCGATCCCGCTCGTCGTCGACATCGACGACAACTGCGTCCCCGACATCATCTTCAACACCTACACCGGCTCGACGATCACCACCAACGGCGTGATCCGGGCGATCCGCGGCGATACCGGTGAGAAGCTGTGGACCGTCACCGACGCGGCCTATCGCAGCGACAGCACCTCGAACCTCGCGGTCGGCGACATCGACCAGGATGGGCTGCCGGAGGTGGTCGCGGTGGGTGAGAGCGGCAAGAACCTGATCGCCATCGACAGCGACGGCAAGGGCCTGTGGAAGTCCGGCGCCTTCACGAGCTCCAACAGCAGCGGCTCGGTGGCGATCGCCGACATGGACGGCGAGGGTGCGCCGGAGATCTTGTTCGGCGGGGCGGTCTTCAGCAACACCGGCGTCAAGCTGTGGGAGGGCGCGGGGGGCATCGGCAAGAACGGTCAGGGCCCGATCTCCTGCGTGGCCGACCTCGACGGTGACGGTCGCCCCGAGCTGATCGGTGGCGACACGGCGTACAAGACCACCGGCACGGCGGCGGCCAAGGACTTCAAGGGCGTGGTGTTGTGGAACAGCCCGGCGACCGACGGCTTCTGTGGCGTCGCCGACTTCGACCCCGACGGCAAGCCAGAGGTCGTGGTCGTGTCGACTGGCAAGGTCTACGTGCTCAACGGTCAGACCGGCGCCATCCGTGGCCAGGCCAACATTCCCGCGGGCGGCACGGGTGGCTCGCCCAACATCGCCGACTTCAACGGCGACAGTTTTCGCGACATCGGCGTCGCTGGCTCAGCCCGCTACACGGTGTTTCAGTTCGCGCCCAAGACCAACGTGATGACCACGCTGTGGACCGCGGCCACCGAGGACGACTCCTCTCAGGTCACGGGGTCCTCGGTCTTCGACTTCGACGGTGACGGCCGCAACGAGGTCATCTACAACGACGAGGCGTACATTCGCATCTATCCAGGCATCGAGCCCGACTGCGCCCTGAACCCGCCTGGCCCCGGCTGCGACAAGAACATGACCGACGCCGAGGTGTTGTTCAAAGATCGCAACTCGTCGCGCACGCGCACTGAGTACCCGGTGATCGCTGACGTCAACGGCGACTTCAAAGCCGACATCGTGTTCTCGACCAACAACGACTCTGCGGCCTCGCTGGTCACTGACGCGGGCATCGAGGTGTTCAAGGACAGCCTCGACAACTGGGTCTCGACTCGCCCCGTGTGGAACCAACACTCGTACCACATCACAAACGTGGGTCTCGTCGGCGAGGTCCCGCTGCCCGAGAGCAACAACTGGTCGACGCCGATGGACGACCCGTACAACAGCTACCGCAACAACGTCCAGGGGGCCTCGGACTTCTGTGCTCCCGACCTCATCCCCTACGACCTCGACTTCGACGCCGGTGTCTGCGCGGACAAGCTCGACCTCTCCGTGTTCGTCGCCAACCAGGGCTGCCTCGGGGTCGGACCCGGCGTCAACGTGTCGTTCTACGAGGAGCAGATGGGCCTGCTCGGCACCGTGCAGACCCAGGGCCCGCTGGTCGCCGGCGCGGCCGAACAGGTCAAGCTCTCGGTCCCGGGGATGTTCGAGTCGGTCACCGTGTGGGCGGTGGCTGACGACGACGGTATGGGCAAGGGCATCCTCAACGAGTGCGCCGAGGAGAACAACTCGCTGCCCAAGGCGCAGGTGTGCGTCCCGCCGGGTTGACCGGTTGCCTGGTCTCGTGAGGCCACATTCGCGGAGCGAGCGCGCTGTGCTGCGGCATCGTGAGCTTCATTGGGGCTCGCCAGACCCTCACGGCTTCAGGCCAACGCCAGCGTGTATTTGTGCAGCGAGCGCGATCGGGGCTGTGGTAGAGGCAGGCGCATGCAGCTCGCGATCCCTCGCTTTCAGTTCCGCTTTGTGCCCGCGATGGGCAACGTGATCCACCCGGGAAATTTCCACCCGGTGGGCGCGCAGGTCGGAGCCGCTGCGCTGGTCGATCGGGCGCTCGCCGCGAGCCCTGAGCGCCCGGTCGCGGGCGCGGGCGGCAACTGGCTGCTGGTCGGCGGCTCGGGGGGCTTTGGCAGCGCGGCGCGGGTGGCTCTCGGCGCCGGCTACGGGGCGCACACGTTGAACCTGTCCTTTGATGCAGGTCCGCAGCCCGAGAGTTCGAACAAGCTGCGCAAGATCGGCTCCCCGGGCTTCCACCGCAGCCTTGCGATCGAGCGGCGACTGCGGGGCCTCGGGCTCGCGGCCCGCTCGTTGGCCGGCGACGCCTTCGACCCGGCCGTGCGCGAGCAGACGATCGCCGAGCTGCGCCAGCACTTCGGCGGCCAGCTGCACGGCCTCGTGTGGGCGCTCGCGGCTCCGCGAGCGCTCGACCCCCGGACCGGCAAGGCGGTCCAGAGCGTGCTCAAGCCGCTCGGTAAGCCGGCGACGATCCGCACCTTCACGGGCCGCGGCGAGGGCCCCGAAGATCTCCCGCGGGTCGCCGAGTTCACGCTGCCGCCGGGCAACCCCGAGGAGGCGGTGGCCACTCAGTACGTGATGGGCGGCCGCATCGTCGAGCAGTGGATCGATGCGCTGCTCGCCGCCGGCCTGCTCGCGCCCGGCTTCTCGCTCGTCACGATCTCCTACCGCGGCAACCCGCTCAACGCGCCCGTTTATCGCGAGGGACTCATCGGTCTCGCCAAGGCCGACCTCGAGTTTCACACCCGGGCTCTGCACGAGCTGTTGCTCGCCCGTGTCGGCGGTCGCGCGGTCGCCGTCGAGGGGCCCGCGGTGGTCACCGAGGCCTCCGGCGGCATCCCCGGCGTTCCCTTCTACATGGCAGAGCTCCTCGACGTCATGGGCCCTCGCTTCGAGGACCCGCTCGCCTCAATGCTGCGCATGTTCTCTACCAAGCTGCCTCTCGGGACAGGTGCTCCGGTGCTCGACGAGCACGGCCTGTTGCGCATGGATGATCTCGAGTTGACGGCGGAGGTGCAAGACGAGATGCGGCGCCGCTTCGAGCAGCTGCGGCCAGGTGACCCCTTCGATGGCGCGCTGTACCAGCGTTTCATGGACGAGTACGCGCAGACCCGCGGCTTCGGTCAGCCCGGCATCGACTACGAGGCAGAGTTCGACACGGACGCGGTCTGCCAGGCGTGAACCGGGCGCGATACACTCGCCACCCGGAGGTGGCCCATGCGAAAGCTGGCGAGTGTGGTGTGGTGCGCGTATGCGGGCTTGCTCGCATGCGGTGACGCTGGCGACGCGAGCACGAGCGTATCGACGGGCGGAGATCCGGGCGGCACGACGAGCGGACCGACGAGCGAGACGAGTGGACCGACGAGCGGACCGACGAACGGGACGAGCGGGCCGACGAACGGGACGAGTGGGCCGACGAACGGGACGAGCGGGGACCCGAGCGGGGACCCGAGCGGGCCCACCACTGACACCGGCGAGCCGCCGACCGCGACCTGTGAGCCGGCCGGCGGGAGCGCGACGGTCAGCGCCCCGGAGCTCCTTGTGGCCCTCAAGGACCGTTACGAGGAGGCGTGGCTCGGCTCGGCGGCGATCGCTGACCTCGACGGGGACGGCACGATGGAGATCGTGGTCCCGCGTGGCGAGGCCCTGATCGCGTGGCGGCCTGACGGCAGCGTCCTGTGGAAGGTGCCCGCGGCCGGCCGCATCTGGTCGAGTCCCGTGGTCGCCAACTTCGTCGGCGACGCGAAGCTCGAGGTCGCGTTCGCGTCGCGCGAGCAGGTGACCCTGCTCGACGCCGCCGGCAATGTGCTCCCAGGCTTCCCTGTCGCGTGGGAGGACGAGATGCGCAGCCTCGCGGCTGGCGACATCGACGGCGACGGCGGGCTCGATCTGGCCGCAGCGCCTGCCCATGGCGGACCCACCGACGTGATGAACGCGTGGCGCAGCGACGGCAGCAAGGTCGCAGGGTTCCCGCCCAACGGCAGCGGTGCCAGCGGGTGCGACGACAAGTGCTACCTCGCGGGTTGTTACGACCAGAACATGGCGCTGGGGGACCTCGACGGCGACGGCAAGGCCGACCTGGTCGCGCCGCACGACAACGCCTACGTCAGCATTCACAAGGGCACCGGAGAGGCGTTCGACGCCGCGCAGATCTACCCCGTGACGAAGACCCCGGGCGTCCGCTACCTGCACGTGCTGGCCGAGGCGATGCAGGGCTACGCCGACGACGAGGAGACCGCGCTGCAGGCCCACTTCACCAACACCGCGCCGGCGATCGCCGATCTGGATGGCGACGGGGTCCGCGAGGTGATCCTGATCGCCAGCGTGCAGAACGCGTCCCAGAGCGATCGCGAGAAGGGCGTCGCGGTGTGGGTCGTCGGCCGTGATGGCGCACGTCATGCGAACTTCGTGACGCCGGTGCACGTACCCGGCTATCTCTCCGGCCTGTGGGACTACGGCGACAACATCGTCGCCATCACCAACCAGGCCAGCATCGCCGACATCAGCCCGGAACCGGGCCTCGAGATCGTGTTCCCGGGCTTCGACGGTGCGATCCACGCGGTCTCGGCCGCGGGGCAACTCCTATGGAGTCGCACCTATACCGAGGACGCGGCCGTGGCGACGGCCGGGGTGGCGATCGGCGACCTCTCGGGGGACGGCTCGCCGGAGATCGTCTTCAACACGTACAGCACCGCCAGCGATCGTGGTGCGCTCGTCATCCTCGGCGCAGGCGGCGATGTGCTGCACCAAGTGCCGCTCCCGCGGCGCGGCGCCATGCCGGTGCCGACGCTCGGCGACGTCGACGGCGACGGCGTGGTCGACATCGTTGTCTCGCTGAAGGACGCCGAGGACAAGGTCGAGAGCGTGCACGTCTATCGGGTGCCCGGCTCGGCGATGAACTGCCTCCCGTGGCCGACCGGCCGAGGCAACCTGCTGCGCAGTGGCCTCGTGCCGTGAGCCCCCATGTGGCTGCGCGATCGATCGTGGGCGACCACCGGGGATCGGCCACTCGGGCTACGACGACACCGTGACTGTCCGATGGGACAGCTCATCCAGCCACGCGCGCACGCCGGGTTGCAAAGACGCCGCGTGGTCGCCGGCGATCTCGGTCAGGTGGAACGGGGCGCCGCGGGCCTCCGTCGCGAGCGCGCGTGCGTTGGCGAGGATGCCCAGATCGTCGCGGCCGACGTAGGCGTGATGGGGCCGGCACATGTCCGGGAGGTTCGGGCCCAGCACGCGCAGCTCGACCTCGTCGCGCACGGTCGGGTCGAAGCGCACCAGCGGCCGCGTGTCGGCGAAGCGGGACCAGTTGAGGAACGTGCGCGTGCTGTAGATGCCGCCGACGCTGGCGGTGGCCACCAGCGGCAGATCGGGCACCAAGGAGAGCAGCGCCGAGAGGCCGCCGCCGACGCTGTGTCCGAGGCAACAGAGCCGGCTAGCGTCGACCTCGGGCATCGCCGCGAGTGTGCGCACCGCGGCGATGCCGTCGTCGACCTCGCCGTGCAGCAGCTCGAAGTCCCCGGGGTTGCCGTTCTCACCGCGCAGGCTCGGCGTGAGGACCGCGAAGCCGGCGGCGAGGAAGGGGCGCACCTGCTCGAAGTCCCACGCGGCGAACGAGAACTCGCCGTGGAAGTAGACGAGGCCCGGGCATGTGGTCGCTCCCGGCGGCGCGGCGTACCAGGCCAGCAGGTCGCGCCCGTCGCTGCGATACCGCAGCTCGCGTACACCGGCCGGCACACGTTGTGGCTGCCAGGTTCCGGGCGCCGGCCCGCGCTCCCGCAGCTGAGTGACGTGCGCGGCTCGTCTGGCTGCCCATGTACGCCGCGTGGACGGGGCGGTGGCGCAGGCGAGCACGAGGGCGGGGAATCCAGCGGCAAGAGCTCGGCGCTGCAGCAGCATGTTCGCAGTATCGCAGAGGCTCAGCCGCGGGCGGCGACGGCGTAGACCTCGAAGGCGCTGCCGAGGCCCGCGCGGTCCATCAGTTGCATAGGCAGCTCGGCAGCGACGGCGAGGCCGCTGGCGAGCGCGCGCCCCGGCAGGCCCTCGCCGAGCAGGAAGCGCTGGAAGCCGCGGCGCAGCTGCGCTCGCCCGAGCCCCGAGAAGCTGGTCCAGCGCACTGGTTCGAAGCCAGTGGCGCCCAGCAGGGCCGTCAGGCCGCGGCGGCTGAACAGCGCGAGGTGGTCGGGCGGGCAGACCATCGGGAAGCGGGCTCCGAGCGCGCGCGCTGGGAGTCCGCTGCTGCTCGGGGTGGAGAGCGCGAGGAACCCGCCGGGCCGCAGCCATCTCCGGGCTGCCATCAACATGTCCTTTGGGTCAGGTACGTGCTCGATGACCTCCCACATGGCGACCGCGTCGAAGCGCGCTTCGACCGGCGCGAGGTCCTGCAACCAGCAGTCGTGGATCGTGTGGCCGCGCGCGCGCGCGCCCGCGGCCGTGCGTGCCCGATCGACGCCCTCGACGCGCAGGCCGAGCTCGCGCACGGCGTCGAGGAAATGCCCCGGCCCGCAGCCGATCTCCAGCACGTCGCGGCACCCGAACTTGCGCAAGATCTGGGCCCGCGTGTCGGCCTCCGAGCGCATGCGCTGCTCCTGGCCCTCGGCGCTGCTGTGGTAGTCAGGCGCGAGATAGGTGGCCTCGACCTGATCCGCCGGGGGCAGCGCGGCGACGAAGAGGGTGTCGCAGCCGGCGCAACGGACGTGCACGAAGCCCGCGACCTCGAAGGCGAATCGCGACCGTTCGAGGCCGCAGGCCGGACAAGCGCGCGTGACGGTGGCCGACATCTGCGAGACCTAACACGGCCCGACCCGGCCCGGCCAGTTCATGGCGGACGGCGAGGTGAGGCCGCACTGCGGCATACTGGCTGCGGATGCGCATCCTCGACATCGAGCGCGAGCCGTTCCATGAGCTCGAGTACCTCGACGCGGCCCGCGGCGGGGGCACGCAGCTGCGCCGCTTGCCGCTGCTTCGCGGGCGCGCCGAGGGCCTGCCCGCTGAGCTCGACGCGTTGCTCGTGAGCTCTGACCTGCAAGGCCGCGCCCGCGCAGGCGACGGCCAGCTGCGCCTGCTCGGCGAGGCCCTCGCTGTCGAGTACGCCGCGCTCGCCGAGCTCGAGCAAGTGCCGCCACCGGCATTCACCGGCGTGGTGCTGGCAGGCGACCTGTTCGCCGCGCCCGGGGCCGACCGCATGGGCGCCACCGGCGATGTGCGCGAGGTCTGGCGTGCCTTCGCCGGCGGCTTCAGGTGGGTGGTCGGCGTCGCGGGCAATCACGATCTGTTCGGCAAACCGCAGGAGCAGGCCCGCTTCGCTCGCGAGCCCGGCGTGCACCTGCTCGACGGCGAGATGGCGGTGCTCGATGGTCTGCGGATCGCGGGTGTCGGCGGCATCTGCGGCAACCCTGACAAGCCCAATCGCCGCGCGCCGGAGAGCTTTGTCAGCGCGGTGCGCCAGCGCCTCGCCGCTCGCCCGCACCTGCTGGTCCTGCACGAGGGCCCCGATGGCGGTGACCCGGCGTTACGCGGCAATCCCCAGCTCCGCGCCGCGCTCGGCGACCAGCCGACGCTGGTGATCTGCGGACATGTCCACTGGGACAGGCCGCTGGTGACCCTGGGGCGCGGCCCGCAGCTGCTCAACGTCGACGCCCGGGTGGTGCTGCTCGAGCGGCCCACGTAGCGCCCGTGTCGGCAGGTGCGGGGGCGCGCGCCGAGGCCGAGCCCGGCATATACTGACCGCGATGCGCACGCTCTACGCTCACCCGCTGTCCGGCAACAGCCACAAGGTCCGCCTGCTGCTCGCGTTTCTTGAGCTGCCCTACGAGGAGATCACCGTCGACCTCTCGAGCGGGGAGCAACACTCGCAGCGCTTCATGCAGCTCAATCCGCTCGGGCAGGTGCCGGTGCTGGTCGACGGCAAGGTCGTGCTGCGCGACTCTCTGGCGATCCTCGTGTACCTCGCGCGCAAGTACGGCGGCGAGGTGTGGCTGCCGGGCCACCCCGCGCAGGCCGGGGCGATCGTGCAGTGGCTGTCGCTCGCGGCCAACGAGCTGCACCACGGCCCGCACCTGGCCCGCCTGCACTTCCTGCTCGGCGTCGACATCAACCTCGCGGCGGCGCAGGAGCAGACCCGCTCGGTGCTCCGCCTGCTCGAGTCGCACCTCGCCACCCGCACCTGGCTCGAGCTCGAGCGACCGACCGTCGCCGACCTCGCCTGCTTCCCCTACGTCGGCCTCGCGCCCGAGGGCCGCGTGTCGCTCGAGCCCTACCCGGCGGTGCGCGCGTGGATCGACCGCGTCAAGGCGCTGCCGAACTACCCGGCGATGCCCGGCCTCGAGTGATCAGTCGGTGTACATCCGCTGCCACTGCTCGAGCACGATCAGCGACCACAGACGGTGGCTGTGATCGCGGCGCCCGGAGCGGTGCTCGGTCCACAGACGCTCGACCTCGGCGGGATCGAAGAGCCCGCGCCGGGCGATCTGCGCCGGATGCAGGAGGTCCGCGGCGATCCGCGGCTCGGCGCGCTTGAGCCAGACCCCGAAGGGCGCGGTGAACCCGAGCTTCTTGCGCCCTAACACCTCGGCCGGCACCTTGCCCCGCATCACCCGTCGCAAGATCCGCTTCGAGGTCAGCGCCGTCACGCGCATCGGCGCCGGCGCGCCGGACATCAGCTCGACCAACGAGCGGTCGCAGTAGGGCACCCGCACCTCGAGCGCGTGGGCCATGCTCATCCGGTCCGAGCCGCGCAGCACGTTCTCCGCCAGGAAGCCGCGCAGGTCGGCATAACCTGCTCGTTGGACCATGTCCCCAAAGCCAGGCTCTGCGAAGGCCGTCGCCACCGGGGAGCGCCGCTCGAAGGTCGCGAGGCTGGCCCGCAGCGCCGGGCTGTACAGCCGCTCGCGCGCGGCGAGCGGCGCGTAGCCGACCCACGCCGCGTAGCGCTCGGCCGGGGGCAGGCCCAGCCCGGCCAGGAATTGCCGGGCCCAGCGACGCAGGCTGCGGGCGGTGGTCGGCTCGCCGGCGCGGGCGAGCACGCGGCTGGCCAGCGTCAGCAAGGCACCTGGCGCATGAGACAGGTGCTCCGACAGGCGCAGGCCGAGGTAGCGCGGGTAGCCGCCGAACACCTCGTCGCCGCCGTCGCCGGCGAGGGCGACGGTGACGTGCTGGCGGGTGAAGCGGCTGAGGCGATGGCTGAGCAGCGCCGCCCACGAGCCGAAGGGCTCGTCGAAGCCGCGGACGAGGGGCTCGAGGTCGCCGAGGAGGTCGATGTCGAGCTCGAGCTCACGGTGTCTGGTGCCGAAGAACTCGCCGACGCGCCGGGCGACCGGTCGCTCCTCGTACGACGCCCCCTCGACGCCGTAGCCGACGCAGAAGGTCTCGACCGGGTGACGGCTGCGCTCGGCCATGAGGGCCACGATCGCCGAGGAGTCGAGGCCCCCGGAGAGGAAGGCGCCGAGCGGCACATCGGAGACGGTGTGCAGCGCGACCGCCTCGCGGAGCACCGGCTCGACCGCCTCGGCCCACGCCTCGAGGCCGCGAAGGTGCGGGTCGGCCGGTCGCGGTTGCGGGTCCCACCAGCGGCCGAGCGTCGCCTCGCCGTCGCACCAGCGCAGCCAGTGTCCAGGCGGCAGCTGGCAGATCCCGGCGAAGATCGATCGCGGCGGCGGGATGTAGAAGAGGTCGAGGTAGGCGTCGAGCGACAGGAGGTCGAGGCTGCGGTCGACCTCCGCGCAGCACAGCAACGCCTTCGGCTCCGAGCCGAAGAGCAGCGCCCCGTCGGCGAGCGTCGCGTGATAGAGCGGCTTGATCCCGAGGTGGTCGCGGGCCAGCCACAGCGTCCGGGTGCGCCGGTCGTACAAGCCGAACGCGAACATGCCGCGGAGGCGCGCCAGCAGGCCCTCGAAGCCCCAGTGCGCGAAGCCAGCGAGCAGCACCTCGGTGTCGCCTTGCGTGCGCAGGGTCTGGCCGGCAGCCAGCAGCTCCTGGCGCAGCGCGACGTAGTTGAAGATCTCGCCGTTGAAGGTGACGACCAGGTGGCCGTCCGCGCTGGTCATCGGCTGGGCCCCGCCGGCGAGGTCCAGCACGGCGAGGCGGCGGTGACCGAGCCCGAGCGGGCCCTCGACCAGCAAGCCGTCACCGTCGGGTCCGCGATGGCTCAGGCTGCGCGTCATGGCTGCCAGCAACCCCGGGTCGTGGCGACCGATCATCCCGGCGATCCCGCACATGCCCGCGGGAGCTTAGCGCGAGCGCCGATCTCAAGTAAGATCGGCCGCCCGCATGCAGGACGATCCATCGCTCAAGGCCCGCGTCCGGGCCCACTGGGACCGCGAACCGTGCGGGACCCGCGGCCTCGACGAGCCCGACGCACGCGCGCGCCAGGCCCAGGCCGAGGCCGAGCGCTACGCCGTCGACGAGCACATCCCCGCCTTCGCCCGCTTCAGCGGCGCACGCGATCTCGACGTGCTCGAGATCGGGGTGGGTGCCGGCACCGACTTCGTGCAGTGGCTGCGTCACGGGGCCCGCGCCACCGGCGTCGACCTCAGCCCGGTGAGCCTCGCGGAGGCCCGCGCCCGCGCGAGCGCCGAGGGGCACGCCGAGGTGCCGCTCATGGTCGCTGACGCCGAGCACCTGCCCTTCGCCGCGGCGAGCTTCGACCTCGTGTACTCCTACGGGGTCCTGCACCACTCGCCAGACACACCGGCCGCGATCGCCGAGGTGCTGCGGGTGCTGCGACCCGGCGGCGAGGCGCGCATCATGATCTACCACGTACCCTCGTGGACCGGCCTGCTGCTGTGGGCGGTGCACGGCGCGGCCCGGCTGCGCCCGTGGCTCACGCCCCGCCGGGCCATCTACGAGCACCTCGAGAGCCCCGGCACCAAGGCGTACACGGTCGCCGAGGCGCACGCGCTGATGCGAGGCTTCGTCGACGTGCGCGTCGAGACGGCGCTGCTGGCCGGCGACCTGCTGGCGATGCGGCCGTCCGAGCGCTACCAGGGCCCCGTCGCCCGCCTGCTGTGGAAGATCTACCCGCGCGGGCTCATCCGCCGCTTCGGCGCGCGACTCGGGCTCGGGCTGCTGATCGCGGCCAGGAAGCCGCGGTCCTGAGCTGGTCTCATGGACATGTCCCAAACGACACCCTCGCTCGAAGCCGTCGATGCCTGCCCGGTGTGTGGCGGGCAGGCCCACGTCGCCCTGCTGCCGGCGGTGGACGGGCTCGGGGTGGTCCGCTGCCGCGGCTGCGGGCAGGTCCACGCGACCGGGCAATACGCGGCCGAATTCCTCAGCGACGACTACTACGCGGGTCGGGCCGAGCAGCGCCGCGACGCGGTCCAGCTCCGCCCCGGCGGCGCGCGCAAGCGGCGAAACGCCGCGCTCTACGACCGCCTGAGCCACGGCCGCATCTCGCAGATCGGTCAGGGTCGACCGGGCGCGCGTGTGCTGGACATCGGCTGTAACACCGGGCTGCTGCTCGATGTCTGGCGCGAGTACGGCTACCAGACCGAGGGCATCGAGCGCTCGCCTGCGGGTGAGGGTGCGCAGGCGGCGGGCCACCGGGTGCACACGCTGGACATCGAGACCCAGGAGCTCGGCCTCCCCCGCTACGACCTGATCTCGATGACCCACGTGCTCGAGCACCTGCGCCGACCGGTCGCCGGCCTGGTGTGGATCCGCCGCCACCTGGCGTCGGCCGGGCTCGCGGTGATCGAGGTGCCCAACTGGGGCGACGGCATGCGACCGCTGTGGGGCCGCCACTACCGGCCGCTCGAGCTCGGCGACCATGTCTGCTTCTTCGAGCGCGCCACGCTGCAGGCGGCGGCCGAACAGGCGGGCCTGACCGTGCTCGCGCTCTGGAGCGCGCCGCAGGCCGGCAGCGTCATCATCCCGAGTTTGCTCACGGGTCTGGACCTCGGGCTCGCCGTGAAGGCCAAGTTCGCCGCCGAATCGCGGGCAAGCGCGGAGGGAGATCTCTCCGCCCAGGCCGGTGTGGCGAGTCCACGGGTCGGTGGTGCCAACCTCGCCGGCAGCCTGCGTCGGGCCCTCACCCCGCTCGTGCTCGCCAGCCTCGACAGCCTCGATCCAGCGCTCGAGCGGGTGTTTGGTGGCGACTGTCGCTGGGGCGCGAACCTCGTGGCGATCCTCGGCGCCAGCCACCCTGGGTCCTGACCGATCGCGCTTGACAGCGTGGGGAGCCTTGCCGCATTCTCCCGGTCCCTGTCGGCCGCCAAAAGCGATCGCAAGGGAGGGGTGGTAGTTAAGTCGGTTATAACGCCGGCCTGTCACGCCGGAGGTCGCGGGTTCGAGTCCCGTCCGCCCCGCCCGAGAGCCCCGAGGAGACCCCTCGGGGCTTTCGATTTTAAGCGGCCTTCTCAGGCCTCGTCGTGGTCGATGACCCGGCCGCGCTGGCCGAGCATGCGGGCGCTGAGCTCGGCGAAGAAGGCAGTCATCGGCGCCGCGGCCTCGGGCCCGTGCAGGACCTCGACGAGCCGCGCCGCGGCCTCGAAGGTGCACACCGCCGCGGGGTTCGGCGGCGTGCGCACGCCCCAGCGCGACGGCGGCCCGGGTGGCAGCGCGAGGTGCGGCATGTCCAGGACCCTCGGCGCGCGTCGGGCCATGCGCGAGCACTGGTGCCAGGTGCCGTCGAGGATCACGAAGCAGCGGCGCCGACCGGGCGCGGGCCGGGTGCTGAGGTCGTCGACGATCGCCGAGCCCTCGAGCGGGTAGAGCACGTAGTAGTCGGTGTCCGGGCGCTCGAGCTCGCGGGGGTCGAACAGCTCGTCCTGGGCGCCATAGTTGAGGATCGGCGCGCGCAGGACGGCGGCGGTGACCCGGCCGGTGCTGGTCGGCTTGTTGCGCTCGCGGTTGTGCTGCACCACGACGAAGTCGCTGGCGAGCTCGCGCACGGGCAGGCCGGCGCAGACGCACAGCTCGAGGTGCAGGCCGCAGGTGGGGCAGCGGGGACGGGATGACTTGCGGGACATGGTCGAAGGGTCAGGTGAGATCGGCGAGCGCCTCGGCCACGCGGGCGCGCAGGGCGGGCGGGAAGATGGCACGATGATGGACGAAGCGCTCGCGGCTGAGGCCGCGCAGCACCGGCGAGGCGTCGACGAGCCGCTGCACGCGGCCGCCGGAGCGCAGCACGCCGATCGCCTCGTCGTCGGTGTAGGCGTCGATGTGCACGCGGTCGATCGCCCCGAGCCAGGTCGGCTGGACATCCGCCGCCACGAACACCTCGGCGAGGCGCGCGCGGGCCTCGTCCGCGTCGGCGGTGGGCGCCAGGCGCAGGGTCTTGTAGAGGCGCCGCTCGTGCAGACCGACGGCGAGCTCGGCGAGCAGCGGGTCGGGCCCGCTGATGTAGCCGGCGATCGCGGTGATCAGGGTCGTGTCGTCGAGCTGCAGGTAAGCGCCGACGCTCACCGGGCGGCCGCGCAAGATGTCCTCGAGGACAGGTGGTGTGGCGGGCTGGCGAGGGATCTCCGTCAGCCGGCGAAACAACGCGACCAGCATGTGCTCGGCCGCGCGGACCGCCTTGTGCAGGTAGACCTGGCGGTACATGTAGAGGCGAGCCAGGAAGAAGCCCTCGACGGCGGTCAGCCCCTTCTCGCCGTCGACGGCCAGGCGCGCCGAGTGGCTGTCCTTGGGGACATAAAGGCGGAGCGAGGCGAGCAGCCAGTCGACGTCGAGCAGACCGTAGCGCACGCCCGTCATGTAGCTGTCGCGCATGAGGTAGTCGCAGCGGTCGACGTCGAAGGTGCCGGAGACGGCGCGCGCGAGGTGACCGACCGGGCTCTCGCCGTGGATCAGGCGCTCGACCACCGCGGGCATGCCGGCGTCGACCTCGGCGAGCACGCGGTGCACGGCGGTGTCCGGGTCGAGCAAGATCCGCGAGGTCCAGGTCTCGTGCCGCGGGGCCCCGGGCAGCACCGCCTCGAAGGTGTGTGAGTAGGGCCCGTGGCCGAGGTCGTGCAGCAGCGCCGCGGCGATGGCCGCGAGCGCGGTGGTGTCGTCGATGCGGTCGTGCGGCGGCAGCTCGGCCTCGAGGGTGCGCACGCGATCGAGGTAGCGCTGCATGACATGGGCCGAGCCCAGCGCGTGCGCGAAGCGGGAGTGTTCCCCGCCCGGAAACGCCAGCGAGGCGAGCCCGAGGGCACGGATCCGCCGCAATCGCTGGACCTCCGGACACCCGAGCAGTCGCGCGAGCCACCGCTCGGCGGCGCCGGTGAAGGAGATCAGCCCGTGAACGGGATCGCGCAAGATCATCGCCGGCAGCCTACGGCATGGCCGCGGCCCCGACGGCCGTAGGCCGGTGCTGCGCCGACGTGAGCGCCCGCAAGCCCGTGCTCGCGGACGTCGTGGGAGGGCGAGCGAGCAGCGATGGGTCGGTTGGCGAACGCGCCCGGTTTGCTCGCGCTGGCGATGATATCCTCGCTCGCCGCCCGTCATGCCTCGCTGCCGCAAATGCGCGTACCTGCTGGACGACGGCGAGACGTCTGAGCGTTGCCCCAACTGCGGCAGCCTCGTCCACGAACGCGAGCCCGACTCGGTGCTGCCTGCCGTCCTCGGCACCGTCTGGCGCCGGGGGGCCGAAGCTGCGGAGACGCGGGACCCTGATCCTGCTGTCCCGGAGGACAGGCCGGCGAGCACGCTGGCTGGCCCCGGGGACAGGTCGGCACCCGCCTCGGCCGAGCCTCTGACCTCTGCGACCCCGCAGATCACCTCGCTCGCGCGCGGCGCGGTGCCGGGAGCCCCACGGGCGGCACGGCGCGGCACAGGCTTCTATCCGGCGGTCCCGGACGAGCCGGTGAAGCCCACCACCTTCACCGCGCCGCGTCCGGCAGAGTCTGTCCTGAAGGACAGGTCGCCAGCCGGCGCCGCGGCGGCGTCGGGCGCCACTCGAGCGACGCCCGCGGTCGCTGTCGGTCCGGGCCCCAGCACCGAGGAGCGAGCCGCGAGCCGAGTCCCGGCGGTGTCCCCGGAGGTCGCGTCGACGATCCAGAGCTTGCCCGCGCAGCCGCCCACGGCGGGCGGTTCCGAGACGAGCTCCGCTGCTGCTGCTGCTGCCCCGCGCGAGCCGGTGCCAAGCGAGGCACGCGGCTCCGTAGCGGCGTCGAGGGGCAGCGGCAAGGACCTCGGCGCCGTGCTCGCGGCGGCGCCGTCATCCAGCGCGGGCGCTGACAGTGAGCCGGACGACCTGCCGGCGCCGGTGGCCTCGACCCGGCCGTTCACGATGCCGAAGATCGTGCGCAGGATCGCCGTGCCGGCCGCGACCGCGGCGACCAGTGAATTCGACAGCAGCGCCGAGCTCGACCTGCCGCAGCTGGCGGCGAGGACCAGCTTGCTGCCGGCGATCGAGACCGTGGTGGCGCCGCCGCGGTCGCCCGGGAGCACGCGCCCCGACGACGTCGACCTCGACCTCGACGATATCCACGGCGAACCCAGCGAGCCGCCGATCGCCCCAGCGCCCGCCAGCGCGCCGGAGGCCAGCCCACAGGGCCGCAACGCTGCGCGCCCCGCGATGCGCCCGCGGCCGCGGCGACTGGCTCCCCAGGTGGTTCAGCCGCCGCCGCCGGCGCTCGCGTACGTCGGGCTGGTCACGCTGGCCGGGGGTCTGCTCGGGTTATGGTGGTTCTTCTTCACCCGCGGGCCTGGCCTCGTCGCCGTGGACCAGGTGCATCCTGACCGTACGGACATGTCGCGAGCGACATGGCCTGAGGGCTATCTCGAGGCGCAGATGGCCCGCCTCGACGCCGACCGTGTGCCCGACTATCTCGCCGCGTTGGTCGAAGCCGAGGCGCAGGGTGATCGGCTCGGGCGCGCCGAGGCGACCTTGTGCATGCACCTGCGTTACGGCCCCGATCCCGTGCGCCGCAGCGCGGCCGCAGTTTGGCGGGCCCAGGCAGATCCAGAGGACCCGCGGATCGCCCGGGTCGCCGGTCTCGCGGCTCTGGCGGACGGCGATCTGACCGCTGCCGAGCGCCTGCTGGCAGGCCAGGATGACCCGCGTGCGCGCCTGTATCGCTCCCTGGTGGCCCAGGCCCGCGGCGATGAGCCCACGGCGGCGCGCGAGGCCGCGTTGGCCCGCACCCAGCGTCGCGGAGACGTCGCCGCGGCGTTGGTGCTGACGACCGCAGACCTCGCGCAGCGACGCGGCGCGGCGCTGGGCCCGTTGCAGGACGCTGCGGCGGCGCACGCCGATCACCCGCTGCATCAGCAGGCGCTGCTGCGGGCGCTGCTGGCTCGTGGGCGGTTGGCGGCTGCGCGGCGCGTGGCCGAGGCGCTCGAGCGGGGTGTCGGCGCCAGCGCGGCCTATCAGGCGCGGGTGTTGATTCTGCGGGCCGAGGTGGCGGCCGCGACCGGAGAATTTGGCAGCGCCCGCTGGTTGTCCGAAGCGGCGCTGCGCCTGGCCCCCAATGACGCGGTGACGCAGCTGGCCCGCGTACGCCTGTTGCTGCGGGGGAGCGACCTCGGGCGGGTCCAGCAGGAGCTCGGCCCGCTGCTGCGCAACGTGCCGGTCGACCCCGAGGCCTTCGCGTTGCAGGCCGAGCTGGCGATCGCCGCCGGCAACGAGAGCACCGCGACACGGGCGGTCGACCGCCTGTCCGCGGCCGAAGGAGATCACTGGCGCGTCGCGCTGCTGCGCGGTCGGGTGCACATGATGCACGGGCGCAACGACGACGCGGCGGCGGCGTTCACCGCGGCGATCACCGGCGAGCCGACCGCGGTCGCGGCGGCGATCGCCCTGGCCGAGCTGCGGGTGCGCACGGGCGCGGCAGATCCGCTCGCACCGATCGTCGCGGCGCGGGCGCTGCTCGCCGCGGACCCGCGCGCCACGGTCGGGCCCGGTCTGCGAGAGCTGGCGTTGGCCCACGCGAACCTGCTCGTCGAGACAGGTCGCAAAGACCAGGCGATCGCCGTGCTCGACGCTGCCCTCGCGGACGATCCGGACGACAACTCAGCCCAGCTGCGTCGGGGCGTGTTGGCGCTCGAGCAGGGCCGCGCCTCGGCCGGCCGCGCCGATCTGGCTGCGGTGTTCGAGCGCACTGGCGGTTATCCGGGCCTGGTCGGGCCGCTCGGTCGCCTGTACCTCCGCGAGAACAACCTGGCGGCCCTCGCCGAGCTCTTGCAGCCGTACGCGACGGACCCGGACGCGGCCGATGACATCGTGCTGATGAACGCCCTGCTGCGCCTGGCCCACGGCGACCGCGAGGCGGCTGGCAGCGACGTCGAGAAGGTGCTGCAGCGAAACCCCGGCTCGTCGGAGGCGCATTGGGTCAAGGCGCGTGTCCTCTACGAGCGCGACCGCAACGCCGAGGCGGCCGCGGAGATCCGCCTCGCCCGGTCGCGTGCGCCTGACGCCGAGGTCGAGCTGTGGACCGGCAAGATCGCCGAGCGCAGCGGCAAGACCCAGGAGGCGGTCGCCGCCTACCGCCGCGCCCGCCAGCAGGACCCCGGCTTGCTCGAGGCCGGCTTCCTCCTCGGTCGCGCCCTGCTCGCTCAGGGCCTCGCGCGTGAGGCGGTCAGCGAGCTGCAGACCGTCACGCGCGCCGCCGAGGTCCCGGCGGGGGCGCACCTCGCTCTCGGCCTGGCACTCCGCGAGCGAGAGCAGCTGCCCGAGGCCCTGCAGAGCTTCATCCACGCGATCGAGGACGACCCGAACCCCGACGAGGCGCTCTACTGGGCCGGGCGCACCGCGGCCGTGCTCGGTCGCCATGCCGAGGCGGTGCCGTGGCTCGGGCGCGCCCTGGCGCTGGCCGGCGCCGGTGCTGCCTGGCAAGCCGACGCGCAGCTGTGGCTCGGTCGCTCGCTGCACCGCCTGGGCCGGCGCCCGGAGGCTCGCGCCGCCTTCACGGCCTATCTACAAATGGCCGGGGACAAGGCGAGCGCCCGCTCCGAGGTCGAGAAGCTGATGCGCGAGCGTTGAGGGAAAGAGCTTTACGCGGCGACGCGGCTTGCCCATACTCCCGGGCCCCGGAGGAGTGGCCGAGCGGTCTAAGGCAACGGACTTGAAATCCGTCGTGGGGGTAACTCCACCGAGGGTTCGAATCCCTCCTCCTCCGCTCACAATCTTGTGCCCCGCTCGTCGAGATCCGCAGGTGTCAAACCAGCGGCTTGCCGAGCGAGTACTCGTGCAGCCCGGGCTTCTCGTGGTCGCGGTGCAGGCCCTCGATGACGTAGCCCTGCCGTAGCTTGATGACGATCATCGGGATGTTGTCGATGTAGATCGTCGACATGACCTTCTTGAAGCCGGCGCGACGGATCTCGTCCTCGATCGCCTGCGAGATCGCGGCGCCGATGCCTCGCAGGCGCTGCGTCGGGTCGACGACCGTCTTGATGCTCTCGGCGAGGAAGGCGGTCCTGCGCACATAAGCCGCGCTGCCGACGAGGGCGCCGGCGGGGTCGCGGGCCCAGAAGAAGCGGTGCGAAGGGTCGAGCAGCAGGGCCTTGTCGACCGGGAACTCGCTGCGATAATTGCGGTTGATGAAGGCGACGAAGGCGGCGATGTCCTGCTCGTCCTCGAGGTCGACGGCGGTGAGGGTGACGGTGAGCATCGTCGCAGGCGGATGATGGCCGAGGCGTGGGGTCGCAGTAAAGGCCTGGCTCAGGCCAGCAGCGGCAGCAGCGGGACGGCGCCGGTTCGCGGGAGGGCGTCGCACCAGGCCCACAGCGGGGCCATGTCTTCGCGGCGCTGGTGGACGGCGAACACGGTGTAGAGGCCGGTGACGAGCTCGTGGACCTCGGCGGCGGGGACCGTGCGCTCGTGTTCACGGCCGACGCGACGCAGGGCCAGCATCAGCGGCACTGGCTGCAGCGAGCTCGCGTACGATCGCAGGCGTGTTTGCACGTCGGTGGCGTCGCTCGGGTGCTCCATCTCGCCGACCAGAGTGATGCCATCGCAGCTGCGTCGCGCGAGGGCGGCGCAGGTCCGCGCCGTCTGCAGCGGGAGGGCGCGCAGCCAGCCGGCGAGGCCGGTGCCGCGATGTTGTGCTTCGACGATCACGTGCGAGAGGTGCACCAGCACGCGGCTCGGCGCGCCCGGTGCAGCGGCGGGGGGGACGATCGCGGTGTGGTCGCGCAGGCCGACGATGTTGTCGTCGTCGTCGAGCACGGCGAGCAGCTCGTAGCGCAGCGCGTGACCGTGCACGAGGTCGCGGGGGTCCTGCGCGAGGCGCTCGACGATCGTGGCGCGGCTCTCCATCTCGTTGCGATGCCCGAATTCGTGCCACAGGCGCGCGTACAGGCGATCGAAGAGCGGGTCCTGGGCGTCGCGGACGGCGCGTACCCGCAGGTCTGAGCGGTGCTCGCGGGCGCGACGGTCACCCGGAGCGAGGTCCTCGGGGATGAACTCGGGCGCGCACATTTCGCCGCGAGCTTGCCATGAACTTCGCCGCAATTGATCGGCGCTGACTCGTCACTTCGATGTCGGACGCCGATGAGGCGGACCCGGGTGGGCCCGATCTGAGCCCCAGACATTGGCGCGTGCGCGCCGGAAGCGAGACGAACATGCGAAGTGTGGCCACAAAGCGGCTGGTGGGTGCGGCGTGCGGATTTCTGACCCTGACGGGCAGTCAGGCCGCGGTCGCGATGGACAAGTACATCGACCTCGAGCCGCCGCAGACCAAGTCGGGGCTCGGCTACGGGTACAACAGCATCAGCCGCGAGTTCGTGCTGCGCTCCTGCGTCCAGTTCGCGCCTGGGGTGACCGAGGGCGGCTCCGGGGCGAGCGGCGACGACTTCAAGTTCAGCTCGATCATCTCGAACGCGCAGCTGGCCGACGAGATGGACCTGTCGGTGGCGACCAAGTTCTCGGCGTCGATGGGGGTCGCCAGCGTCAACACCAGCGCCAAGGTCGACTTCTTCCGCTCGGTGAAGACGAACTTCCTGACGCACACGATCCTGGCCTCGTACAACAACGTCGAGCCGATGAAGTACATCGCCGGCGACCTGACCCTCAAGCCCGAGTACCTGGCGCTCGTCGGCACGCCGGCGTTTCGCGAGCAGTGCGGCGACTACGTGATCATCGGCGAGCAGAAGGGGCGGTGGTTCTTCGGCACGGTGCAGCTATCGGTGAAGGACACGCTGACGGAGAGCAAGCTGGCGGCCGGCGGCTCGGTCGACGGGCAGTACGGCACCTTCGCGGCCGAGGTCAGCGCCAACACGGTCAACAAGATGAAGGAGGCGGCGAAGACGGAGGATCTGCAGATCCGCGTGACCTCGAGCGGGACCAACACCGCGAGCCTCACCATCGACCAGTTCCTCGCCCAGGTGAAGGCGTTCCCCGGCGCCAACGGGCCCAAGCAGACCTACAAGCTGAAGGCGGTGCCGATCGAGAGCATCGTCGCCAACTGGCCCGCCAACAACCCGCTCGCGCCGTTGACGGCCGAGCAGAAGCTGACCCGCGTGGCCGAGGCCGCGTGGGGCCTGACCGCGTTGATCGCCGACTCGGACTTCGTGCTGCAAAACGCCAAGCTGTTCGCGATCGGGACCACGCCGGCCAAGCGGGACGCCCGCATCGCCCACATCAAGGCCCGCCGCGGCTTCTATCAGGCCCAGCTCGACGGCATGCGCAGCAGCGCCAAGAGCTGCGACGTCGACTGGAACAGCGCGCCCGCGTGCGAGTCGCTGTACAACAAGTGGAAGAACTACGAGGACTTCGCGGTCGCCGAATACGACCAGTTCCCGGCCCGCTACGTGTCGGACTGCTACGCGCCGCGCGACGTGAGCGAGGCCATGCAGGACAAGCTCAAGCTGGCCGTGATGGACACGATGGGGCAGTTCTCGAACACCAAGGGCGACCGCGAGATGGGCGGCGGTCCGGTGAACTTCAGCGCGCACCTGAAGTTCAAGCCCGACTTCACCGGCGGCGACCCGCTCGACACCCGCAAGCTGCTGGCCTCGCTGCAGATCAAGATGGAGGAGAGCAAGGCCGACCACACGACCTTCGAGACCTCGATCAAGGCGAACGTGGTCGACCTCGCCAAGGCCGAGATGACCCAGAACGGGCCCGTGACCCTGCATCAGTGCGCCTATCGCGGCGACACCGGCGTCAAGGCGGCGATCGTGACCGAGGACCCGGCCAACTGCGAGCCGATCAAGGCGCTCAATAAGCAGGCGTACGAGAGCTGCTTGACGGCGATCGCGGCCGGCAAGTACCACGGCATCCTGCGCGGCAAGACCGGCGAGGACCCGCGCACCGAGATCTTCAACAAGAAGCCGCGCGGGGTGCTGAGCTCGATGAAGTGCACGGTCGACTCCGACGCCGGAAACGACACGCCGGCGATCGGCTGCAGCGCGCTCCAGCTGCAGTCGGTGCAGCTCGACCTGGTCAACACCCAGGACGTGCAGGCCGACAAGTGGGTCGCGCCGAAGGTCAACGACCAGGTGATCATCCCGAAGGGGATCGTGGCGTCGGGCGGATACGCGGAGATCGTCAAGAAGGCGGTGGTCGGCACCCCGCGCAAGCTGATCGTGCCGAAGTCGCTGCGCTGCAATCGTGGGCTCGTCAGCGTCGGCGGCGAATGCCTGCCGCAGCTCAAGCGCTGATCCATGAGGCGATCCGCGGCGGCCCCCGGGCGCCGCGCGTTTCGCGAGTCGTCAGCGACGTCGCGGCGAGCGGCCGGTGAGGCGGGTGTAGAGCTGATAGCCGAGCCAGCGCAGCGGCTCGGGGGGGATCGGCAGCAGCTTCTTTTGATAGAAGGGGAGGCCCTGCCACGGCGCGTGGTCGTCGCTGTAGAGGTCGCGCAGGACCCGGCCCGCGAGCGCGCCGAGGGCCAGGCCGTGGCCGCTGTAACCGAGGGCGTAGTAGAGATTGCGCCGCGGGCCGGTGACGCCCATCGAGCAGATGCGATCGAAGGTGATGCCGAGCGGGCCGGTCCAGCGGTGGGTCACGGGGACGTCATCGAGGTCGGGGAAGTAGCCGCGCATGCGCGCCTCGATGGCGCGGTAGTTCGCTGCGCCCGCGTCGTGCGGGAACACCGGCGCGCCGCCAAATCTGTAGGTGTAGGCCGCGTTGCCGCCGCCGCCGAAGAGCATGCGGTCGTCGCTGGTGCGGCCGCCGTAGGCGATGCGGTCGAGGTCATCGGCGAAGCCCTCGACGCCGAGCTGCTGCCAGCGCTCGCCGGAGATCGGCGCGGTGGCGACGACGTGCGAGTGCAGCGGGAGGATGCCGCTGCCAAACATGCCGAGCATGGGGGTGTAAGCGTTGGTGGCGACGACGAGGGCCGCCGCGCGTACGCTGCCCTCGGCGCAGGTCAGCACGACCGGCGCGCCAGGCTCGACGCGGAGCACCGGCGTGTCCTCGTGGATCTCCACGCCGCGGGCCAGCAGCGGCGCTCGTAGCCCGCGCAGCAGGGCGGCGCAGTTGACCATGCCAGCGCCGGGATCGAGGACGGCGCCGTGGATCCCCCGCATGCCGATGCCCGCCCCGCTGAGCCAGCGCACCGGCAGGCCCCACTCGCGCCAGGTCCCGACACGCGCCTCGGCCTCGCGCGCGCTGGCCTCGGTGGTGTAGACCTCGAGGCAGCCGCGGCGTGAGAAGCCGCAGTCGATCGTCGACGCGCGTGCGAGCGACTCGACGATGTCGATGCCCGCCGAGGTGGCCGCGAACACGCGCTGGCCCAGCGTCGCGTCGCGCGGCTCGACCCCGTTGATGCCGTTCAAGACCTGGCCGCCGTTGCGCCCGCTGGCTCCGTTGCCGAGGCCGCGGGCCTCGAGCAGGACGATGCGACGGTCAGGATAGCGCTCGCTCAGGTGCCAGGCCGTCGACATGCCCGTGATGCCCCCGCCGATGATCGCGAGGTCGGCCGTGCATTCGCCGCGCAGGGCTGGGAGGCGCTCGTAGGGCGGCAGGGCGGCCAGCCACGCGGAGCGGTTGTCGTCGATGAGGTCGGGGCGCAAGCAGAGGTCCCACAGAGAGATGCGAGTTTCGCGGCCACGGACGCGCGTACGGGCCCGTCGGCACTTTACACCAGAGCGGCGAGCTGGGCATCCTGGAGGCGCGAAGGATCGCATGACCCTCGGAACCCGCGTCCGCTTGTGCCTGAAGGACCTGTATCAGCAAGACATCGTGGAGATGATCGAGCGGGAGACCCGGCGCTATGCGCTCGAGTCGATCGAGCACCCGGACCACCCCGACTTCGCGCGCGCTTATCAGATCTTGTGGGACGTGTTCGGTCCGACCGGCGAGATGGAGCCCGAGGCGGCGATCCGCCGCTTCCTGCTCGACGACCCCTTCGAGCCGCTGCCGTCCGGGACCTACTGCCGCTACTTCCTCATCATCGCCAAGGACCGCGACGGCAACCTGCGCGGGGTTCGTGACGGCACGGTGCTCTACAACCCGGGCTGGGCGCCGGACCTGTGCACGGTGTACTTGAGCCACATCAACCTGCTGCCGCAAGCGCGCGGGACCGTGCTCACCTACTGGCTGCGCATCGCCCCGGTCGAGCTCGCGGTCGAGTACCTGTACCAGCTGCAGCAGCGCGGGCTCGTGCAGCTGCCGCTGCCGGATCAGCCGGGCAAGAACTTTGGGGTGCAGCTAAACCTTGCGGCCGAGATGGAGTTCTTCTCGCCGGAGGACCGCCTGTCGCTGCAGCGGATCTTGTTCTACGGGCGCGGCGGCTTCGACGTGATCGACCCGCGGCACTTTCCGTACAGTCAGCCCGACTTTCGCGCGCCGGAGGTGATCGCGGCGACCGGCAACCAGCCGGTGCCGTTCATGCTGCTGCTGCGGCGGATGGGCCGCGAGCGCCAGGCCCGGCTGCCGATCGAGGAGGCGAGCATCACCATGCGCCACCTCTATGACGAATTCGCCTGCTTCTGCACGCCCGACCTCCTGCAAAACAGCATCGACATCGTCCAGACTCGGCTCGCGGAGCGGCGCGCGAAGGGCAAACCCGACGTCGAGCTGTTGCCGCTGCCGACCGGGCCGGGCAACCTCCAGCGGCTCAAGCGGCTGTTTCGCTACGACAACCTGCGCCGCTACTATCCGGGTGTCGGCGGCGCGGGCGACTACCTCGAGCGGATGAAGACCCAGCTGGCGAGCAACCCGAAGTGGTTCGAGGAAGAGGTCGCGGCGCTGGGCGTCGAGCTGGCGAAGACGCCGCATTATGTCTACAGCTCGCGCGACAAGGGCATGTGGGCCGCGGACATGGCGAGCGAGGAGACGATCAGCAAATGACACGGTCAATCCATCTACAAACCGAGATCCCTGGACCCCGTAGCCGCGAGATCGTCGCCCGCCGCGACGCCGCGATGCCGAGCGGCGCGGCGAGGTTGACCCCGATCGCGGTGGCCTCAGCCCACGGCGCCGTGGTCACCGACGTCGACGGCAATCGCTACCTCGACTTCGCCGGCGGCATCGGCACGCTCGCGCTCGGACACACGCCGGCGGCGGTCGTCGAGGCGGTGCAGCAGCAGGCGGGCCAGCTGCTGCACATGTGCGCGATCGTGGCCAGCTACGAGCCGATCGTCGCGGTCGCCGAGCGCCTCAACGCGATCGTCCCGGGCGACCTGCCGCGGCGCACGGTGCTGATGAACAGCGGCGCCGAGGCGGTCGAGACCGCGGTGCACATCTGCCGCAGCTACACCAAGCGCCAGGGCATCGTGGTCTTCGACGGGGCCTATCACGGGCGCACCAACATGACCCTGGCGATGACCTCCAAGTTCGCGCTGTTCAAGAAGGGCTACGGTCCGTTCGCGCCGGAGGTGTACCGCCTGCCGTTCCCGAACACCTACCGCCGCCCGGCCGAGATGACCGAGGAGGCGTGGGTCGACTGGCACATCGAGCAGCTCGAGCACGGCTTCACGGCGATCGTCGACCCGCAGCACGTCGCCGCGGTGTTCATCGAGCCGGTGCTCGGCGAGGGCGGGTTTCACCCGGCGCCGGCGAAGTGGTTGCAGCGGCTGCGGGCGCTGTGCGACCAGCACGGGATGTTGCTGGTGGTCGACGAGATCCAGTGCGGGATGGGCCGCACCGGCAAGCTGTGGGCGGTCGAGCACGCGGGCGTGGTGCCGGACTTGCTGCTGACGGCGAAGTCGCTGGCGAGCGGCATGCCGCTGTCGGCGGTGGTCGGACGCGCGGAGGTGATGCAGGCGCCGCACCCGGGCGGGCTCGGTGGCACCTACTCGGGCAACCCGGTGGCGTGCGCGGCGGCGCTGCGCTCGATCGAGCTGATCAATCAACCGAGCTTCCTGCAGCGCTCGGCGCGGCTCGGCGAGCGCCTGCGCGAGCGCCTGCTGGCGATCCAGGCCCGGCATCCGACCTGGATCGGCGACGTGCGCGGGCTCGGCTCGATGTTGGCGTTCGAGCTGGTGCGCGACCCGGTGCGCAAGGAGCCGTGGGTCGAGGCGACCCAGGCGGTCAACGCCGAGACCTTGCAGCGCGGGCTGATCACGATCCGCGCCGGGTTGCATTCGAACTGCGTGCGCTTCCTGCCGCCGCTCGACCTGCCCGACGAGCAATTCGCCGAGGCGATGCAGGTGTTGGATGAGTCCGTCGACGCCGTCGGAGCGCGGCTGAGGGCCTCGTGAACCGCGAGCTGCAGGTCATCGGCGGGGTGGAGCGGGCGGCCGTGGGCGGCCGCTGGTGGACGGTGGTCGACCCCGCGACTGGCGAGGGTGTGGGCGAGGTGCCGTGGGGCGACGCGGCGGACGCGAGCGCGGCGATCGACGCGGCGGCCGAGGCGTTCCCGGGGTGGTCGCGGCGCACGGCCTATGAGCGGGGGGCGATCCTCGAGCGGGCGGCCGAGCTGATCCGCGAGCGCGTCGAGGTTTATGCGCGACGGACCAGCGAGGAGTCGGGCAAGCCGCTGGCGCAGTCGCGCGGCGAGTGGGCCGGGGCGCCCAACTATCTGCGCACCGCCGCGGAGGAGGCGCGAGCGCTGGGCGGGCGATGGATCCCCGCGCGGGCGCCGGGGCGACGCATCGATGTCACCTATGCGCCGCTCGGGGTGGTCGGGGTGATCACGGCGTGGAACTTCCCGATCTACAACGTCAACCGGGCGGTGTCGTCGGCGCTGGCCGCAGGTTGTTGCGCGGTGGTGCGGCCGTCAGAGTTCACGCCGCGCACCGCCCTCGACTACGCGCGGGCGCTGCACGACGCCGGGCTGCCGCCGGGTGTGCTCAATGTCATCACGGGCGAGCCGCACGCGATCGGTCAGGCGATGCTCGACGACCCGCGCTGCCGCAAGATCGCGTTCACCGGGTCGACGCGGGTCGGGAAGCTGTTGATGGAGGGTGCGGCACGGACGGTGACGCGGCTGGCGCTGGAGCTCGGGGGCAACGCGCCGGTGATCGTCTTCCCGGACGTCGCGGACCTCGAGGCGGTCGCGCGGGCGGGGGTGACGGCGCGGCACCGCAATTGTGGGCAGGTGTGCATCTCGCCGCAGCGATTTTATGTGCACACGGACATCTATGAGCGCTTCCTCGCGGCGATGGACGTGGCGGTTCGCGCCGAGGTGGTGGGGCCGGGGCTCGACCCGAACACCACGGTGGGGCCGCTGATCAACGCCCGTCAGCGCGAGCGAGTGGCGGAGATCGTCGAGCGGTCGATCGCCGCGGGGGCGGTGCCGGTGGTCGGTGGCGGCGGCCTGCCCGGGCCGGGATATTTCTATCCGCCGACGCTGCTGCGCGATGTCCCGGCGCACGCGCCGGTGGTCCAGGAGGAGATCTTCGGGCCGGTGACGCCGGTCATGCCCTTCACCGCGGTCGACGAGGTGCTGACGCTGGCGAACGCCACCGAGTACGGGCTGGCGGCCTATGTGTTCACCCGAGATCTGGGCACGGCGATGCGCGTGTCGGAGCGGCTCGAGTTCGGGATGGTCGGCGTGAACGACTGGTATCCGGTGACAGCGGAGGCGCCGTTTGGCGGCTTCAAGCAGTCCGGGCTCGGGCGCGAGTCGGGGCGCGAGGGCGTGCACGAGTACGTCGAGGTGAAGACACGCTACTTCGGAGGTCTCGTATGAGCGGCGGTGTCCTGGTGCCGGTGGTGTTGCGAGGTGACGCGAGCCGACGTGGGCGCGAGCACGGGGCTGCGCTCGCGCGTTCGATCCGCGTGTACACGGATGAGCGGGTGGCGCTGGCGAGCGACGGCAGCTGGGCCGGGCGGGCCGCGACCCGGGATGACATGCTGGCGCTCGCCGAGGCGATGTTGCCCGCGCACGCCGCGTATTCGCCGGATCTGTACGCCGAGATGATCGCCATGGCCGAGGCCGCGGGGATCTCGGCGGCCGAGGCGGTGATCGTCGGCGGGTTCACCGATTTTGTCGACGCGGTGCGGGCGCTCGGGCAGGCGGCGCCCGAGGAGGACGATTGCACGGCGGTGATCGTGCCGCCGGCGCTCGGTGGTCCGTGGTTCGCGCAGACCTGGGACATGCACGACTCGGCGACGCCGCACGTGGTGCTGCTCGATATCCAGCCGAGCGAGGGGCCGAGTGCGCGGGTGTTTAGCACCGCGGGTTGCCTCGGGCAGATCGGGATGAACGAACACGGGCTGTGCATCGGCATCAACAATCTGACCGCGACGGACGGGCGTGTCGGGGTGACCTGGCCCTTTGTGGTGCGGGAGGTGCTGCGGCAGGTGACGCTGGAGGCCGCGCTGGAGGCGGTGTTGCGGGCGCCGCTGGCCGGCGGGCACGACTTTCTCCTGCTCGACGCGCAAGGTCGCGGGTACAACGTCGAGGCGATGGCGACACACGCGGCGGTGACCGCCCTGGAGCGGGCGCCGCTGGTGCACACCAATCATTGTCTCGACGCGGCGTGTCAGGCCCGCGAGGCGTCGCGCAGCGCGGAGCTGGTCGGATCCTCGGTGGAGCGGCTGGCGATGGCGCAGCGGATGCTGGCGGCGCTGGGGGAGCGTGTGGACCTGCCGGGCTTGGAGGCGCTGCTGCGCGAGCCGGCGTACATCTGTCGCCGTTCGCGGGCGCCGTACCACGTGGAGAGTTCAGGCGCGGTGATCTGTCGCCCCGATACGCGCGAGCTGTGGGCGGTGTGGGGTATTCCGGCGGACCGACCGTTTCAACGCTTCGTGGTGGATCGTCATGGCTGACTTCACGGTGGTGCAGATTAGCGAGGCGTTGGCCCCGGCGGTCGGCGAGCTCGAGCGCCTGTGTTTCCCGCACGCGGACCCGGCGGAGCTGATCGACCTCGAGGACGCGGTCGAGTCGGCGCGCACCTTCCCCGAGGGGTTCTTCGTGGTGCTCGACGGGGCGCGGGTGGTCGGGCAGGGGGCGGGGATCTTCCTGGACTTCGACTTTGACCACCCGCAGCACAACATCTTGTCGATCACCGGCGTGCATCAGTGCGGGAATCACCGGGCGGAGGGGGCCTGGTACTACGGCACCGACATCGCGGTGCACCCGGCCTACCGGCGGCGGGGGATCGGTCGGATGCTCTACGAGCTGCGCAAGGACCTGGTGCGACGGCATGGCAAGCGGGGGATCCTCGCGGGGGGGCATATCCCGGGCTTTGCGGCGTACAAGCAGCGGATGAGCGCGGCCGAGTATATCGACAGGGTGGTGCGGGGAGAGGTCTACGATTCCACGCTGTCGTTCCAGCTGCACCAGGGGTTTCATGTGGTGACCGCGCTGGAGAATTACCTGAAGGACGAGGCCACGGACTCGTGGTCGGCGCTGATCCGGTGGGACAACGATGGTTTGGCTCCGGCGTCGGGGCCGAGCCGCGGATGAACCTTGGTTCTTCTCGCGCGGGGCGTTAGCATCGAAGGCGGGGAACGGCGCCACTCGAGGAGCGAAGGAACCAGTCATGTGCGTGCAGATGGACCTGATGTTGCCGGCGCTGCTCGGGCTGCTCGGGTTGCTCGCGGTGTTCGCCGCGCTGCGCGGTGCAGGGCCACGGACGTGGCTGGTGGTCGTCCTGTTGTTGGCGATCTGCGTCGGCCTGAACCCGGGCAAGGGCAGGCACATGCGGGCGATCCGGGGCCAGGTGCGGGGCGACGCGAGCGGCTCGCTCGCCCGTTTTGTCGAGCGTGGTTTCGCCGAGCGCGTCGAATATCACGACTTCTTGTTCGCCTCGGCGGCGGTGGTCGAGGGGCGTGTGATCAGCGTGGGGGTGCTCGGTGAGGTGCTGGTGACCGAGCTGCGGCATGTGTCCGACCGCGGACGCTGAGGCTAGAACCAGGTCGTCATGCCGGCGAGGACGGTGGCCTGGCGGTTGGCGTTGGTGATGAAGCTGCGCGGGTCGTTGGGGTCGGCGAGGGGGACGTTGCCCTTGTAGAACAGCGGGAAGCTGGCGCTGTCGTAGCGGCCCTCGAGGCGCAGGGAGATGTTGGTGTGCGGGTGGAAGTCGAGGGTGAGGGTGCCCGAGCCGATCGCGGTGGTGGTCTTGGGGTCGGCGAGAACGTCACTGAAGAACAGGTTCTCGGTGGTGGCGCGGGTGTACACATAATCGCCGCGGCCGGTGATGCTCCACCACCACAGCGGGTCGACGCGGACGAAGCCGGCGAGGCCGAGCCAGCCGTCGGTGGTGCGGTCGCGGCGCTCGAAGCCGGAGAAGGTCCAGGCGCGGATGAACAGCGGCTTGCGGACGTGCCACTGGGCGTAGAGGTCGAAGGTGTGACGGGGCGTGCGGCCGCGGCCGTCGTCGGTGTCGCGCTCGTTGCCCATCATGTAGTTAAAAAAGACGTAGGTTTCCTCGTCGTTCTCGTCGGTCCACTCGAGCGAGAGCATCATCGCCTTTTGCTTGTTGTTATCCTTGACGATGCGATCCCAGCCGTTATAGACGCCGGCGCGGGCGACCACGCCGCGGCCGAGGTCGAAGTTGGCGCGCGCGCCGGTGATCTGATAGGGCATGACCGCGAACAGGTTGCTGGTCGACCAGTTCCAGTTCTTCGACGCGAGGTTCCACTCCGGACCGAAGGGGACGTTGAAGATGCCGCCCTCGATCGAGAGGCGCTTCCACGGGGTCTGCCACGACATGGTGGCCTCCTGCAGCAGGCGCCACAGGAGGTCCTCCTCGAGCGAGCGTTCGCTGTACCAGAACAGCTCGGCGAGCACGCCGAGCTGGAGCTGGAAGTGGCCGCTGACCGGACCGATGAGATATTCGGGGGCGAACCATAGGCCCTGGAGACCGAGCTGATTATGGCGGTGGTCGTACCAGCGCCAATTGGTGATATCGTTGCTCGGCTTGTTGGTATTGTAGGCGTAATAGAATTCCATCGCACCGTGGAAGCCGAGCGCGAGCGGGACGTCGCCGGCTTTGCCCGCGGCCTCTTCACCCGCGGCCGTGGGCGCGGCGGCGGCGGGGCCGACCGGGACGTCGGGTGTGGGCGCGGCGGCGTGGGTGCCGGGCGGCGTGGCGTCGGGCGTGGTTTGCGGTGTCGCCACCGGAGCGGTCGGCAAGGCGGCGGCGGCGGGGCTGACGGGCGTACTTGGGATGGGCGGTGCGGCGTGGGTGCCCGGCGGTGGGCTGTTCGCGGGAGCGGCGAGCCCCGGGGTGTCGACGATCGGTGCGGCGGAAGAGGGAGTGACGTAGGGCCGGCCGACGGGGGTTGTCGGTGAGGCGGGCGCGGGTGGTAGCGTGGTCGGTAGCGTGGTCGGTTGCGTGGTCGTGGGTGCGGACGCCGGGGGTGCAGCCGTCAGCGCCGACGAGCTCGTGAAGGGCCAGGCCAGCGCCGTGGCAGGTGTCATCGCCACGACGGCCATGAGACTCATGCAGCCTGCGATTGCGACCCTTCGGTCGAGCCCGTATCGGCGATCGGCGCTTGCGAGCGTCGATTCGTCGTTCGCTGCGGCTTGCCGACTTCGTGGTGTCCGGGAGACCCGCGGCAGCAGGGAAAACCTCGTCTGGCGAACCCGCGGATGCCGATCCTGCTGATACATCTTCTCATCGAGATAACACGCGATGCTCGGCGCAATCAACCATGAGCGCGCTGCCGACGATCTCGCTTGCGTCGGTGCTTCGTCGGATGGTAGTGAAAATTCACCTTGGATCATGCGCGGCGTCTCCCGGTCTCGCTCGGCGGCTCCCTGGTGCGGGTCTGTCTGACCTTCATTGTGGCGCTGTCAGCCTGGGCTTGTGCCGGGTCGCCCGCGGCGGATGATTCGCTGCGCCGGATCCAAGAGGCCGGCGTATTGCGCTGGGGCGCGGATGTTCAGGGCGGCGCGCCCTACATTTACGAGGACCCCGATCACCCGGAGAAACTGCGTGGCTTCGAGGTGGACCTGGCGGAGGCGCTGGCGACCGAGCTCGGGGTCAAGGCCGAGTTCGTGCAAAATGACTGGAGCGCGCTGATCCCCTCGCTCGAGCGCGGCACCTTCGATATCGCCATGAACGGCATCGAGGTGACGCCGGCTCGCACGGGCCGCGTGCTGTTCACCCGCCCGTACTATGTATTCGCGTCGCGGCTGATTGCGCGACGCGACGACCCGAGCGTGGTCGCCGACCTCGACTCGCTCAAAGGCAAGCGGGTCGGCACCCTGACCAATAGCTACACGGCCGAACAGTTGCTCGCCAAGGGCATCGAGCCGGTTTATTACGAGGGCACCGACGAGCCGTACCAGGACCTGGTGGCGGGGCGCATCGACGCGGTGTTCCACGACGATATCATCGCCGGCATCTACGGCGAGAAGCGGCCGCAGCTGCGGGTCGTCGGCGACTTCGCGGACGGATTTTATTCGATCGCCACGCCGAAGACGGACCAGAGCCTGCGCGACGCGCTCGACGCGGCGCTGGAGAAGGTGGTCCAGAGCGGCAAGCTCGAGGAGATCCTCAAGAAGGAGAACATCTGGAACGACCGCCAGCTCGGGCTGGTCGCCTGGAGCGACGGCGATCAGCGGCGCCTGCTCGGCGAGGCCGTGGTCAGCAAGCTGCGCTCGTCGCACGTGGTGGCCTTCATCCAGGCGGCCGGCGTGACCCTGGTGCTCAGCATCCTGGCGATGGCGATCGCCATCCCGCTCGGGCTCGGACTCGCGGTCTGCCGGCTGTACGGGAACGTCGTGGTGTCGCGGATCGCCGAGGCGTACGTCGAGCTGTACCGCGGCACGCCGGTGCTGCTGCAGCTGTATGTGCTGTATTACGGGCTGGCTGATGTCATCAAGCTGGACGCGTTCACGGCGGCGATCATCGGGCTCGGCATGAACTACGCGGCGTACGAGGCCGAGGTGTACCGCGCGGGCATCCAGGCGGTGCCCAAGGGGCAGATGGAGGCGGCGCTGTCGCTCGGCATGCCGACCTCGCTGGCGCTGCGCCGGGTGGTGCTGCCGCAGGGCTTCCGCCTGGCGTTGCCCTCGGTCACCAACGACTTCATCGCGCTCCTCAAGGACAGCTCGCTGGTCAGCGTGATCACGGTGGTCGAGCTGACCAAGCGTATGACGATCACCGCGGTCGACGTGCGCTCGTGGGCGATCCCCGGGCTGATGTGCGCGCTGCTCTACTTCGTGATGAGCTACCCGCTGTCGCTGTTCGCGCGGCGCTTGGAAGCGAGGCTGGCGAGGTCATGATCGAGGTCAACGCACTCTGCAAGGCCTATGGCCCGCGCAAGATCTTGAACGACATCTCGCTCAGCTTTCAGGCCGGGCAGGTGGTCAGCCTCATCGGCCCCTCGGGCGGCGGCAAGAGCACGCTGCTGCGCTGCCTCAACGGGCTCGAGAGCTTCGACGGCGGATCGATCACGATCGGCGGCCACAGACTGGTGCCCGGCGGGGCGAAGGTCAACGCGCACGCGCTGCTGGCGGTGCGGCAGCAGGTGGGCATGGTGTTCCAGCAGTGGAACCTGTTCGCGCACCGCACCGCGCTGGGGAACATCATCGAGGCGCCCGTGCACGTGAAGGGGCTGTCGGTCGCCGAGGCGAGCGAGCGGGCGCATGGCTTGCTGAACTCGGTCGGGCTCGGGCACCGCGCAGACGCTTATCCGCACGAGATGTCGGGCGGCGAGCAGCAGCGGGTGGCGATCGCCCGGGCGCTGGCGATGGACCCGGCGGCGCTGCTGCTCGATGAGCCGACCAGCGCGCTCGACCCGGAGCGCGTCGGCGAGGTGCTCGACGTGCTGACGGCGCTGGCGAAGGGCGGGCTGACGATGCTGGTGGTGACCCACGAGATGCGCTTCGCGCGAGAGGTCAGCGATCGTGTGCTCGTGCTGCACGGCGGGGCCGTGATCGAGGACGGAGCGCCAGCCGCGGTGCTCGACCGACCGCAGCACGAACGGACGCGGGCGTTCCTCGGGCTCGGGCGCGGAGCTGCGGCCTCCGCCGCCGGCTGACTGCCGTCACAGCCGGTGGCGCGCGAGCCAGGCGGTGATCTTTTTGGTGAGCAAGGCCGGGCCGCGGGCGGCGTGATAGGCGAGGGCCTCGCGCGCGAGCTTGCTGGCCTCGGCCCGGTCGCCGCCGCTGTCCAGCAAGGCGCGGGCGCGGGTGAAACGATAGAGGGCGAGCGAGGAAGGTTCGTGCGGGCTCTTGAGGGCGATGCGAGCGACGTGGTCGAGCTCGGCGAGGGCGCCAGGCTGGTGGCGCTCGACGGCGAGACTGGCGAGCGCCAGGCGGGCCACGCTGGTCTGGTCGGAGTCGACGCCGAAGTGTTTGACGGCGAGTGTCAGTGAGCGGCGAGCCAGGGCCTCGGCGCGCTCGAGGTTGCCGCGGAGGAGCTCGAGCTGGGCGAGGTTGCCGAGCCCGTGGACGAGTTGGGAGTGCTCCGGGCCGGACTTGCGCTCGTAGATGGCGAGCGCCCGGGCGACAAGGTCGGCGGCTTCGTCGAGTCGGCCGCGCTCAAACGCGATCATGCCGAGGTTGCCGAGGTTGGTGGCTATCGATGGATGGTCGGGACCGAAGGTCCGCAGGTCGCCCTCGAGGTTGGCGCGCATCAGTGCCTCGCCGCGGTCGAAATCACCAAGCAGGAGGGTGAAGGCGCCGGTATTGCTGCGGGCCTTGAGAAGCGTCGGGTGGTCCGTCGGGAGCACTCGTTCGGCGAGGGCGAGGGCGCGCTCACAGAGGTCCTTGGCCTGTCCGAGGTCGCCGCGCTCGTAGTGGACGGTGGCGAGGTTGAGGTCGCCGTTGACCAAGGTCGGGTTCTCGGGACCGAGCGCTTTCACCCAGATCGAGCGGGCGCGCATGAGTACGGCGATCGCGTCGTCGTAGCGGCCGGCGTTTTTGTAGAGGACACCGAGGTTGTTGAGGGAAGCGGCGACGTCGAGGTGGTCGGGGCCGAGGCTGGCCTCGCGCAGCGCGAGCGCCTCGCTGGCGGCGGCGAGGGCCTCCTCGTGGCGGTCGAGGCCCTTGAGGGCGTTGCCGAGGTTGGCCAGCGAGGCGGCGACGTCGATGTGGCCGGGCCCGAGTGCGGCGCGCCGCGACTCGAGCGCCCGACGATAGCGGAGCTCGGCCTCGGCGTGATCCTCGAGCACGAAGGCGAGGTTGCCGAGCTCGTTGTCGAGGCGCGCCGAGGCCAGCGGAGGGTCGCCCAGGCGGGCGACGGCGGCGGTGGCTCGCTCGGACCAGCGGCGGGCGTCCGCGGGGTTGCCATTCTTGGAGCCGAGGCGCACCAGTTCGGTCCACGCGGCGGCGGCGACTTCATCGTGGTGGCTGGCCTCGGCGGCCCACAGCCCGGCCCAGAGGGCAGCCTCGGCGGGGACAAACTCGCTGGCGCGGCTGAACAGCTCGCCGAGGCGCTCGCGAGCCTCTGCGATCACGGGGCGATGGCCGCTGGTGTCCGCGGCCGCGGCGATGCTGGTGGCGAGCGAGATGCCGTCCCTGAGCTTGCCGGCGTCCTGGAGGGCGCGCGCCCGGTCGAGCTCGGTCTGCAAGCGGGTAACCTCGGCGGCGAGGGCCGGGTCCTCGGGCGGCTTGACGCGCGCGAGCAGGGCGGCGCGGTCGGTGCAACCGGCGATCGGTGGCAGAGCCATGACGGCGCCGACGGCCTTGTCGACGATCTCGGCGTCGGCGTGGACCAGCAGATCGACCAGCGCGTGGGTCTCGCTGCGCCGACGCTCGAGGCAGGTGACCTCGAGGTCGTAGAGCTCGGCAGAGGTGTCGCCGCGCGCGTGAGCCTCGCAGGCGGCGGCGTGCACCCCGGCCCAGGTGGCGGCCCGGGCGTCGAGGAGGGCGCGCACGCGTTGGCCGGTGGCGGCGGCGTAGGGGCGTGACGTGGCGGCGAAGGCGTCGTCGAGTTGCTGGGCGCGGGCGTGGTCCCAGGTGCCGACGAGCTGGATCGCAGCACCACGGCAGCGCTGGTCATCGGCGTCGCTGGCGGCAACAAACCCCCAGCCGGCCGCGATCGCGAGGGCGAGGGCGGTGACCCCGAGGGCCAGGCGTCGGCGCGGCGCGTCGTGATCCCGGGATAGCTCGACGAGGAGGGGAGCGAGGCTCGTATAGCGATCCTCGGGCGCGGGCTCGAGGCCGCGGAGGATGGCGCGGCGCAACCAGGCCGGGACCCTGTGCTCGCGCGGCGGCTCGCGTACCTGGCCGCGGATGACGTTGCTGGCGAGGGTGTGCAGGTCGTCGCCCGCGAAGGGGCGCTGCTTGTAGAGGGCCTCATAGAGAGCGACACAAAAGGCGAACTCGTCGGTGCGAGCGTCGGTGGCACCGCCGAGGTGCTGCTCGGGGGCCATGTAGAGCGGGGTGCCCATGACCGCGCCGGTGGCGGTGAGGTCGATGCTGAGGCTGGAGTTTGTGCCGGAGACTGGGATGTCTCTCGGGCCAGGTTCTATGGTTCCGGCGGCGCGGGCGAGGCCGAAGTCCATCACGCGGGCGCGGCCGTTGCGGTCGATGAGCACGTTCTCGGGCTTGAAGTCGCGGTGGATGAGGCCGGCCTCGTGGGCGGCCTGGAGGCCGCGGCCGGCCTGGACGAAGACATCGATGATGACGTGCCAGTCGCGCTGGGCGGCGAGCAGCCAGGCCTCGAGCGTGCTGCCTTCGATAAACTCGAGGGCGAGGAAGACCTGACCGGCGTGGGTGCCGACCTCGTAGACCTGCAGCACGTTGGGGTGCGAGAGCTTGGCCATGGCCTGGGCCTCGCGGAGCAGGCGGCTGTGACCGACGGTGCTCGGGCCGCTGGTGATGACCTGTTCGTGGAGCAGCTTGATGGCGATCTTGCGGTCGAGGTCGGTGTCGTAGGCGGCGTAGACGACACCCATGCCGCCGGCGCCGATCGCCTTGAGTACGGTGTAGCGACCGATCTGCTGCGGGACCTCGTCGGGCCTCGGGCGCGGGGCGGCTCCGGTGGCGCTCAGGGTGGTGGCGCCCAGGCTCTCTGCATCAGTGAGGGCCATGACGGGGCCAACAATAGCGCAGGGCGGGCCAGCGCAGCGCAGCGCACAAGCGCGCGGTCGCGGTAGAACGGTGATCCATCGCTGGTGGATGTTCGAAGGGACAGGTTGTTCGCTGTTCGATCTCGCTGGCTGCCCCGAAGTGCCAGTGTCAACCGAGGAACGCCTGCAGCTCGGGCGGCGCGGTGAAGGGGTGGCGGGTGTCGGCAACAAGCAGGGCGAGAGGGTGGCCGCTGCGGTGCCAGTAGAGGGACGGGGAGACAGGCGCGGGGAGGCGGACGTGGGCGCTGGCGGTCCAGCTGGCGAGGAAGCGCAGGGACGCGGTGAGCTGCTGCGGGGCGTCGTCCTGCTCGCTGCACCAGAACTGCCGCACGCGTCCGAGCCGGGCGAGCGCGCGGGGCAGGCCGCGAAGGTGTGGGGCGAGGAAGAGAGCGGTGCCGCGGGCGGGGATCGCTAACACGGCACCGGCGTGGCCGAGCGCTTGGCGGGCGAGCAGCTCGAGCGCGGCGACGGCGGTGTCGGGGCCACCAGGGCCGCCGAGGATGTAGGCGTGGACGCCGGGCAGCGGGCCGGCCCGGCCGAACTCGAGGGGCTCCTCGCAGGTGCCGCGCCGGGCGCATGCAAATGCTTCGGTGGGGTCGAGGCCGTGCGAGCGAAGGGCGCCGCGAGGGACGACCTCGACGGATTGCTCGCGGCGTAGACCGACGAGCTCGTGCAGGCCTGGGGCGAGCTCGCGGGCTTCGGCGTCCGGGTGACGGGCCCGCTCGTCGGCGCCGACGAGCAAGGAGCGAAGGTGATGCGTGGCGAGTGGGGGATGCGAGGTCGCCGCGAGCGGCGGCGTGGCGGCCTCCCGGGTGAAGGTGTGCGCAAGGGCGGTGGACATGCGGGACGTTCATCGGCCGCTCGGGCGCTTTCGTTGCGCAGGCGCTGGAATTTTGTGCGTGAGAGGGTGGTGGTTTTTTTGCAGGAGCGGGGAGTCGACGGCGGGTATGCTGGACGGACGATGTCCCGCGACGCGCTGCTCCTGATCGGCCTCGTGCTGCTGCCCGGCTGCGCCGGGGAGTTCACGGCGATCGCGGCGGTGGTGTTCAGCATGAGCCTGGGTGCGTGGCTCGTGGGGCGTGGGCATCAGCGGCGGGCGCTGCTCGAGGCGGCGAACCTTCGACGCGCGATCGCCACGGGGCGGCATCGGCAGATCGAGCAGCACCTGCGCGGGGAGCTGGCGCTGGCGGCCGCGGGCGAGGCGGTGAGCGTCGAGCGGCAGTGGTTGGCACGGGCCCAGCTCGGTGGCTTGTTGGTCGCCGAGTGGCGACTCGAGGAGGCGCGCGAGGTGTATGCCAGCACGACGGCGAAGCTGTCGCCGCACCTGCAGGCGCTGGCGGCGTTCGGGCGGCATGAGCTGGACGTGTTGTCGCGTGAGCCGGACGCGGTGCTTCTCGGGTCGATCCGCGGGGACCGGGACGCGTGTCTGCGCCACATTCCGGAGCCGTATCAGCCGACGGTTGCGTGCACGTGGGCGGCGCTCGAGGGGCTGTGTCTGGCGCGCATGAATCGGCCGCGCGAGGCGGTGCCGCTGCTCGAGCGCGGGCTCGAGTGTCTCGGCTTTAATCCGGCGCGGGTGGTCTACCTGTTCCATCTGGCGCAGGCCCACGAGCAGCTGGGAGATCGTCAGCTGGCGGCGTCGCGCTACGAGCAGGCGATGCACGCGTTCCCGGGGACGCGGCTGGCGAGTGAGGCGCGGGCCCGCTGTCACGCGCTCGACATGGGCCGCGGCGTCGATCTGTTCCGCGGGATGCTGCCGGAGGCGCCGTTGGCGGCGCGCGAGCGGGGCTGAGCTGGTCGAGCGCGACGCACCGCGGCGAGTTCAGCGCGGCGGATGTCTCGGAGGACAGGTCGAGCGGACGCCTGTCCAACCGATCGCGTCGGTGATGCACACATGCTGCGACCCGCTTTTGGAAATTACCGCGGCCGGCGAGTGCTGGTAGAATGGCGATCCGTGAGCGAAGGATTCGTGCGCAAAAGGCTGCACAGCGCGGCGGAGACGGTGTCTCACAGCCTTGGCTATGCGCGGCATTTGTTGCGTGGGAACCGGGTGGCTGGCGACCTGTCGTGGGTCCAGCCGGGGACACGGCCGGTGGTGCTGCTGCACGGATTCCTCGGCACGCGGGGGACGATGCAGCCGTTGACGCGGCGGTTTCAGGCGGACGGCCGGGTGGTGTTTAGTTACCACCACGGGACCTTTCAGCTGGGCTCGCTGCGCAGTTCGTCGGAGGAGCTCATCCATCGGCTCAAGGACCTGGTCGAGAACCTCGAGCTCGATCGGGTCGACGTGCTGGGGTTTAGCATGGGCGGGCTGGTGGCCTTGCACGCGGTGAAGTTCATGCAGGGGGCGCGGTGGATCCGTCGCCTGGTCTTGTTGGGGACGCCGCTTGCGGGTTCTTGGATGTCGCTGGCGGGGATCGCCACGGTCGGGCTTGTCAGTCCATCGGTGTGGCAGGTGCGGCCGGGCTGTCAGTTCCTCGACGAGCTGCGCGCGGCCCCGTTGCCCGCGGGCGTGCGGGTGCGTCAGATCCACGCCGACGCTGATGCATTCTGTCGCGACCCGGGGCCGGTCGAGGGTGTCGACCGTGCGCACGACTATATCGTGCTGCCTGGTGGGCACTCGTCGCTGGTGATCGCCCAGCACTTCTATGCGGCGGCGCGCGAGTTCCTCGACGAGACGGACGAGGCCGAGGTCGAGCTGTCGCCGTAGCGGGTGGCCTGACGCTCAGCCGCTGCCGATGCGGGCCTTGACCTTCTCGATGCGGCCCTGGGCGTTGGGCTCGCCGAGCTCGAGGGCCTTCTCGTAGTGCTTGAGGGCGTCGCGGTAGCGCAGGACGTTGTAGTAGGCGTCGCCGAGCTTGAGGTTGGAGGCGCGCGAACCGGGGGCGGCTTCGACGGCGAGCTCGGCGAACTGGACGGCCTTCACCTTGGCGCCGTTGTCGAAGTAGACGTCGCTGAGGCCCATCAGGGCTTTGACGTTGCGGTTGTCGTAGGCGATCGCCTGATGGAAGAGGCTCTCGGCGTCGCTGCGGCGGCCGCCGTTGAGGGCCTTCATGCCCTCCTCCGCGAGCTCACGGGCGCGACCGGTGTCGCGTTTGGTGCTGGTGATCGCGGGCTTGTTCGGCTTGTTCGGAGGGCTCGGTGGTTCGACGGCGTCGGCGGGCTCGGGGATGTCCGCAGGGACAGGTGGTGGCTGGGGTGGTGGCGCGAGTGGCTGGACCTGCGGCCGCGCGGGCGGTCGCACGCCGACGCCGCGCAGGCCCTCGTCGACGGCGAGCAGGCTGCTGAGCGAGAGGTCGGCGGCGGCGAGCAGGCTGTCGACGCGGGACTGTCGGCGCTGGAGGTCGTCGTCGGCGAGGGCGCCGACGAGGCCCATCGCTTGCAGCTCGGAGAGGCTAAATCCGCCGGTGGCGGCCTTCGCCTGGAAGTGGATGAAGCCGCCCTGGGCGAGGCCGGAGCGGTCGATGGCTCGCTGGTTTTCGGGGTCGAAGGTGCGGGCCCAGATGTAGTACTCGACGGCGAAGGGGCGAGCGCCGCTGATGTCCCAGTACTTGTCGCCGAGAGCGATCAGGCCGGCGGAGAATTGCTGGCGGAGGTCAGCGCCGCGCTCGTCGGCGAGGCGTTCGGCGTCGCCGGGGAGGGCCTCGAGCTCGAGGACCTTCTGGTAGGCGGTGGGCGCCTTGGGGTCGTCGGTGGGGGCGGCGATGAAGTTGGTGAGTGAGGCGGCGAGCAGGGCCTCTTCGGCGATTCGGTCGACGCGGGCGCGGGCTTCGTCTGTGGGATCGCGGCCGAGGAGGGCGACGGTGACGGCGACGCCGGCGATGAGCGACGCGGCCGCGACGGCGACGGGGATCAGCCAGCGGCGGCGCTGCGGCACGTTGTGGACGTTTGGCATGCGCGCGCGCAGGCGGGCGACGCGTTCGGGGTCGACGTCGGGGAGCGGGAGGTCGTCCCAGGCGGTGGTGATACCCGCGGCGATCTGGGCCTCGCAGAGCGCGGCCTCGAGGTCGTTCATGTCGGCGTAGCGGTCGTCGCGGCGCTTGGCGAGGCAGCGCAGGATCACGGCCTCGAGGGCCGGCGGGGTGTGGGCGCCGGCGTGGGTCTTGCTGGGCGGCGTGGGCGGGCTGTCGAGCTGGGCGATGAGCACCTCCTCGACGATCTCGCCGGGGAAGGGCGGGGCGCCGGTGAGGAGCTCGTAGGCGACGCAGCCGACCGCGTACATGTCGAGGCGGCCGTCGAAGGGATCGCCCTGGACCTGCTCCGGGGCCATGTAGTGTGGGGTGCCGGAGATGCGCGAGCTATCGGCGACCTTGCCGGCCGCTAGCATCGCGGAGATGCCGAAGTCGACCAGCTTGACCACGCCCTCGCGGCCATTGCGTTGCACGAGGATGATGTTCTCGGGCTTGATGTCACGGTGGACGATGCCGTGCTGGTGAGCGGCGGCGAGGCCCTTGCAGAGCTGACGGAGGATCGAGATGAGCTCGGCGGGCGAGCGGGTGGCGCCGTCGACGGGGACGAGATCCTTGCCAGTGAGGAGCTCCATGCAGATGAACAGGCGGCCGTCCGGGAGCTCGCCGAAGTCGAAGATCTCGACGATGTTGGCGTGGCCCATGCGGCTGGCGGCGCGGGCCTCGTCGCGGAACACCTGGGCCATCTCGGGCTCGTGGCTGAGATCGAAGCGCAAGATCTTGAGCGCGACGTGGCGTTCGATGTCGACGTGTTCGGCCTCGTAGACCACGCCCATGCCGCCCTCGCCGAGCCAGCGCACCAGGCGGTAGCGAGTACCCGGGACGACCTTGCCAGCGACGAGACGCAGGCGGGTGCGCTCGGGTGGGGCCGAGGCAGGCCGGTCGGGGTCGCTGGAACTGGGCCGCGCCTCGCTGTGCATGGCCGACGCTTCTGCGGTGCGCCGGCTGCCGATCAGCGCGGCGCCGAAGCCGACTCGGGTGAGCTTGGCGGCGTCGATGTCTCCCCTGGCGAGCCCGTCGTCGTCTCGAGTGTCGGCCATCCGGGGAGTGTAGTGAGCCGGAAAATCCGGCGACAGGGGTCAGCGCGGAATTGGCTCGCTGGCGGTTGGCGGCTGGCCGGGCCGTGGGGGGCCGTCCGTCGGCCAGATCAGGGTCGGGGCGAGGTCGCGGGAGACGAGGACCTCGCCCGAGCGGGTGAGGAGGACCGCCTCGAGCTGCGGGTGGGCCTCGACGAACTCGAGGCCCTTGATGGGGCCCATGACGGCGACGGCGGTGGCGTAGGCGTCGGCGTCGGTCGCGTCGGCGGCCAGCACCGTGATGCTCTGGGCGCTGGAGGCTTCGTCGAGCGGCCAGCCGGTGCGGGGGTCGATGATGTGGGCGTAGCGCTTGCCGTCGACCTCGAGGAAGCGTTGATAGCCGCCTGAGGTGACGATGGCGCGGTCGCTGGCTGGGATCGCGGCGATGGAGCCGGGGCCGTCGGGGCGCTGGATGCCGACCTTCCACTGCGCGCCGGCCTTGGTGCCAGAGACGTAGGTGTCGCCGCCGCCTTCGACGATGTGGTGGACAAAGCCGTGTTGCTTGAGGACCTGCGAGGCGCGGTCGACCCCGTAACCCTTGGCGATCGCGCCGAGGCCGACCTTCATGCCGGGTCGGGCGAGGCGACCGCGCTGGGTGTTGGGGTCGAGCTCGATGGCTCGCCAGTCGACGAGCGGGAGCTTGGCGGCGATCGCCTCCTGGGTGGGCGGGACGGAGCCGGGCTCGAACTTCCACAGCTGGCCGACGCCGTGGAAGGTGGGGTCGAAGGCGCCGCCGGTGGCCTCGGAGATGATCTTGCTGCGTTGCAGGACCTCGAAGAGCTCGGGGCTGAGCGGGCGCATCTCCTGGCCGGCGGCGTCGTTGAGCTGTGAGAGCTCGGAGCTCGGCCGCCACTCGCTCATGATCTGCTCGATGCGTTCGATCTCGGCGAGGGCGGCCTCGATGGCGACGCCGGCGGCGGCGGGTGAGAGCTCGCCGACCCACACGTTGATCGAGAAGCGTGTGCCCATCTGGTAGGCCTCGGCGTAGATCGTGCCGTCCTTGCGCACCGGCGGGGCGGGGCGCGGAGGCGCCGTGGCTGTTGGTGGCGCGGGGGTCGGGGTCGGGGTCGGGGTCGGGGCTGGGGTCGGGCTGCAGGCCAGCAGGAGCAGCACGGCCAACCTGGCCTTGAGGACATGCGACACGGCGCTCACTTCTTCTTCGGCGGGAGGACGATCGGGAGCAGCGGGCGCGGCTTGAACACCCCGCTCGGTGGCGGTGGCGGGGCTTTCGGTCGCGGCGGCGGCGCGGCGGTGCGGGCGGTGCTCGGCTCGTCCTCGTCGAGCTCATCGGTCTCGTCGAGCTCATCGAGCTCTTCAGGCTCCTCCGTCGCGGCGTCGCGGGCGGTCGCGAGGGCGTCGAGGTCGGCCAGGGTGGAGCTCAGGCTCGTGCGTGTGGAGGTTTCACCCGAGGGCGCCTTGTGGGGCGGCTCATCCTTCGCGGCTGTCTCTTCGGACAGGCGTGGCTTTGGCGGGGCAAAGACGTTGAAGGAGCCCGTGGTCGAGACGGGGCTGCCCGACTGCGGCGTGCGCAGGAAGGGGCGGGTGAAGCCGCTGGCCTCGGCGGTGGGCGGCGCGGGTTCGGGTGCAGGAGGAGCCGTGAAGCCGCTGGACTCCGACGAGGGGCGGCGAAACCCGCTGTCGGTCGGAGGGCGGAAGGTCGGTAGGGCCGATGGTTCGGCGGCGGTCGGGGGGCGGAAATTGCCGCTGTCGCTGGTGGGGGGGCGGAACGCGGGCAGGCTGGAGGGTTCGCTCGCAGACGGACGCCGAGACACGCCGCTGTCCTGGAGCGGTGCGCGGAAGGGTAGGGGCGCGGGCTCGCTGGGTTCGGCGGCTGCCGCAAGTTTGGGCTCGGGCTCTGGTTGCTCGGGCTCGGGCTCAGCGGTGGGCTCTGGTTGCTCGGGCTCTGGTTGCTCGGGCTCTGGCTCGGCGGTGGGCTCTGGTGGTGGCTCGGGCTCGTTGGCTTGCGGGTGGGGCTGCGAGCGGGCGGCACGCAAGTCGTCTGCGTTGAACGTCGAGGTTGGATCGCTCGACTCTTCGGGCTCGTCGGCATCGCTGGGCTCGGCGAGTGGCGGGGACGCGGGCAGGTCTTTCGCGCGGAAGGTCGCTGTCGGGTCGGGGAGATCGTTGATGTCGGAGAAGTCGTCCTCAGCGATCGCTGGGCGCTGGACCTTGGCGGGGGTCGGCTGTGCGGGCTTGACTGGTTGCAGCACGCTCAGCGGGCGGGCGGGCTCTGTGCGACGGCCGCTGCCGGCTTCGGCGCGGACCGGCTTGGCGGCGACGGGGACGAGCGCCGGGGAGACCGGGGTAGGGTCGTCGAGGTCGTCGGTGGCGATGGGGATCGACGAGGTGGTGGCGACGGACCTCTGGGCGCCGGTGCGGCGAGCCTCGCCTTCGTCGATCTGGATGTCGAAGTCGAATTCGAAGTCACCCATGGGTGGCAGGCTCGGCTCCGACACTCGCACATAGCCGGCCGCGAGCCCGCCCCACAACGCGTCGAGGCCGGGGTAGTGCCGCCAGTAGCGGGCGGCGAGTCGCGGGCCGGGGCTCTCCGTGCCTTTTGCGACGGTGATGTTCATCAGGCCGGCCATCACGTTCACGGCGAGCACGTGGCCGGTGTAGTAGATGTCGATCGCCTCCTTGAGGCGCCAAAACAGCTCCTGCGGGCTGCCGTCCTTGCCGATGACGGCCTTCCACAGGCGCAGCGGCCCGTGCTCGACCACCGGGGCGAACAAGAACTCGCGGCCGCTGGGGAAGAGCATCTGGAAGCGCTCTTGTTCGATGACAAAATCATCCTCGGCGACGCCGAGGCCGCGGACGATCTGCGCGAGCTGGGGGCCGGTGGGGCGGAGCTCTCGCAGGCGCTCGAGTCGACGCACCGCAGCCGTGAGGCCGGCGTCGCGGAGCACCTCGGCGAAGATATCCTCGACCTCGTTCCACGAGTCGGCCAGCGGCAAGGTGGCGAGGATGCGCCCGCCGATCCGGTTGACGCGGATCATCTCGGCGAGGGCCGTGCCGATGTCGCCGGTGTCGCCGAGCACGAGGTTGGCGACCACCAAGTTGTAGCTGTCGTCGGCCATGCCGGCGACGTCGTCGAAGTTGCCGGGTTTGAGGTAGACCCGGTTCCTCCACTCGGGGCGCATCCGGGTCTTGGCCATCTCGATGAGCGTGTCATCGGGTTCGATGGCGAGGACGCGGGCGGCGGGGCCGAGGCGTGCCAGCAGCTCTGCGGTGGTGCGTCCGACGCCGCAGTGGATGTCGAGGGCGATGACGTCGCTCGAGCCTGGGAGGTTGCGGACGATGAGGCGCGCGAAGCGGTCGTGCCAGATCGGTGCGATCTCGCGGTCGATCACCCGGGCGACTCGGCGGTCCCTCAGGCTGGCGGCACCTCCTCCTCCGCGGTTGTCTTGACTGCTCAAGCTGCGTTGCTTCGCTGTCGACGGAGGAGGGGTGGTTTGGGTGAGGTGGGCTGACCGTGCTCAGTTGGCCGGGAGGGCGACCAGGCTGAAGTAGTAGTTGCTGTTGCCGCCGTTCTTGCGGACCAGCTCGGCGCGCTTGGCCGAGTCCATCTCGTTGTTACCGCAGTCGTCGCCGTTGGCGGCGATGCAGTAGTCGAACTGGATGTTGGCGACGTAGGCGCGGGTGCGGAAGATGTCGAGCTGGTCGTCGGTGACACGCAGCGCGTGGGTGAAGCCGTCGAAGCCCTGGGCTGGGAACTTGCTGTTCGGGTTGGCCGAGACCGAGGCCATCTGCGACAGCGCGTTGTAGGCGAACACGAAGGCGTAGAAGCAGGTGTTGCCGGCGCAGGCGTTGACGTTGTCGGTGACGGTGACCTTGGGGTCGGGCACGTCGCTGCCGTAGGCGAGGCCGCCTGGGCCGACGGTGACGACGCCGGGTTTGAAGGTGGCGTCGCTGCCGGTGTCCTCGCGGATGACGTCGTAGGCCGTGGGGGCCTGGACGTCCTGCGGGGCGCAGTACGGCACGTAGGCTTTGAGGCCGGTCTGCGTGAAGGTGGTGATGTACGCGTAGATGCCGAAGGGCAGGTTGGAGCTGACCTTGCCGCTCCAGGCGCAGCTGCCGGCGTCGAGGACCAGGCCTGGCGGTTCGGTGTCGTTGACGCCGTCCCACTTCTTGTTGCCGTTGCCGCGGCCGTTGACGAAGGCGCAGGCGATGGGCGAGCCGTCGCCGCCGACGAGGATGTTGTCCTTCTGGAGCTGGGCGAGGGTGACGCCGAGTGGGACGCAGCCGCCGTGGGCCTTCAGGAGGTTGTCAGTGTCGACCGAGAGCGGGTCGTTGATGACGAGGTCGCCGCAGGGGGCGGTGGTCTCGACGCCGCTGGCGTCGAGGATCGTGATGTCGACCGCGTAGCTGCCCTTGGTGGTGGGCGTGCCGCTGATGGTCGCGGAGGTGCCGTTGGCGTTGTCCGGCGTGAGCGTGAGGCCGGGCGGGAGGTTGGTGGCCGACCACGTGTACGGCACGACGCCGCCGGGGGCGTTGACCTGGAAGCTGTAGACGATGCCGACGAAGCCGTCCGGGATGCTGCCCGTGTCATCGGTGCACTGGATCATCGGCTGGTCGGGCGGGTCGACGACCAGGTCGCCGCAGGTCTCGAACACGCGGACGTTGCCGTCGGCGTCGGTGACCGTGATGCGAAAGTCGAAGGTGCCCTCTTCCGTGGGGGTGCCGCTGATGACGCCGTCGTTGTCGACGGTGAGGCCCATCGGCAGGCCCTCGGCCGTGACCGTCAAAGGAGGCAGGCCGCCCGTGAGGTTGAGGTCGAAGCTGTAGGGTTGACCGAGGACCGCGGTCGGCACGTCCTGACAGTCGATCTGCAGTTCCTGCGGGAACCAGGGTGCCAACTCTTCGCGGCTGCAGCCGCCCAGCGCGATGCCGGTGAGAAGCCCAGAGGTCAGGAGCATGAGGCGGAAGTTCATCGTCGACTCCAAGCGGCGCGTGGCACCCGGCCACCACGCCTGGTCATGTTGAAGGGCCGTGCGACCCACCAGGGCAGGTTGCGGGGCCAGGGTACCACGGTCGCGGCGCGCTTTACCAGGAAGCCGCGTGGCCCGGCGGGGCTGGGCGGGGCCGCTCGGGGCCGGATTATCCACTATCCATGTCAACGCCCGACACAATCCATCACCGCCTGCGCGGCCTTCGGGATCGCGGCGCTGAGGACCTCAGGCTCGCCCGTTGTGCAACGAACGTCGTCCTCGAGGCGGATGCCCCGTACGTCCGCGAAGGCGGCGAGGCGGTCGCGCTGGAGGGTGCCGTCGCTGTCGAAGGGGCCGCACAGCGCCGGGTCTTGAAGGATCGCCGGGACCATGTAGAAGCCCGGCTCGATCGTGACGACCATGTCGACCTCGAGGTCGCGGTCGAGGCGGAGATAACCGAGCCCGAACTGTCGGCTGCGCGTCCGCCCAGGGCCGTACCCCGCCCGGTCGCCGAGATCTTCCATGTCGTGCACGTCGAGGCCGAGGAGGTGGCCGACGCCGTGCGGGAAGAACAAGGCGTGGGCGCCTCGCTCGACCAGACCGTCGACGTCGCCCCGGAGGATGCCCTCGTCGACGAGGCCGCGGGTCAGGGTTCGACATGCTTGCAGGTGCACGTCGCGGTAGCGAACCCCGGGTCGCACGCGGTCGATGGCGTCGAGGTTGGCTTGTAGGACAATGTCGTACATCGCGCGCTGGGTCGGGCTGAAGTGGCCCGAGACGGGCCAGGTGCGGGTGACGTCGCTGGCCCAGCCGTGCAATTCGGCGCCAGCGTCGACGAGCAGGAGATCTCCGGCGGCCATGCGCTGGTGGCTGTGCTCGTTGTGGAGGACCTCGCCGGCGACCGAGACGATGCTGCCGTAGGCCGGGCAGGCGCCGTGGGCGGTGAACTCGCGCTCGATCGCGGCCCGGACCTCGCACTCACGGAGGCCAGGGGCGGTGATCGCCATGCCAGCGCGGTGGGCCTCGCGGGTGATGGCGACCGCGTCACGGATGTGGGCCAGGGCGGCAGGGTCGTGGCGCAGGCGCAAGCCGATCACGGCGTCGGCGAGCTTGATGTCGGGGCCCGCGAGGGGGACCGCGCCGAGCAGCGACTCGTCGTGGAGGCCCCAGGGGCGGGCGAACAGGGCGGCCTGGCGGGCCCGGGTGAGTGGGTGGATGGCGGGGAGGGTGGCGACGGCCTGGACGCCACCTTGGACAGCGATGGCGGCCGGAAGCTCGGCGAGGGGGCGGATCGCTCGCACGCCGATCGCGGTGGCCAGGGCCTCCCAGCTGGCGGAGGGGCCGATCCACAGGGCGTCGTCGGGCGCCGGCGGGGCGGCGAAGATCTCCCAGGTGTCGCCCTGGCCGAGCAGCACGGCGCCAGGCCAGGGGGTGCCTGTGAAGTAAAGGAAGTGGCTGTGGGCCCGGTAGGCGTGGATGTTGGCGGCGTAGTTGCGCGGGCTGAGGTCGCCGGCGAACAGCGCGACCGGCAGATCACCCAGATGGGCCGCGAGTCGCTGGCGACGCGCGGTGAAGACCTCGGACCCCTGGATCGGCGGCTGCACAGACATGGGGCATTTCTACCTCGCTCCGAGGGAAACCAGGGAGCCCCTCCCCGGCGCGCCGTCTGTCGTCTACCCTCCCGGCCTCGTGACGAGCCCAGACCCCACGCCGCGTGCGCCCAGCGTCGTGCCGTCGCGTCGTGTGCTGCTGTGGCTCACCGCGCTGGCCTTGCTGACCCGCCTTTTTTGGGTGCTCGTGGTCCACCCGCCGGGCGACTACGTGTTCAGCGACATGAGCATGTACGTGAAGCGGGCCGCCGATCTCGCGGTGCACGGGCCGCGCAGCGGGGTCCGCGAGCTGGCGTGGCAGGCCTACGGCACGCACTTCCTGTTGGGCGGGGTGTTCTGGGTGTTCGGCGCGGGGGCGTTTCGTGCGGGGGCGGTGGTGTGGGGGCTGCTCGGAGCGGCGGCGGTGCCGTTGACGTATCTGTTGGCGTGCCGCGTGCTGCCGACAGCGCGGCTGGCGAAGATCGCGGGGGTGTTGGCGCTGCTGTGGTACCCGAACCTGTCGACGACGGGCTTCTTCCTGTCGGAGACGCCCTTCCTGTGCCTGCAGCTGTTGTCCGCGTACTGGCTGGTGCGGGTGGTGCAGGAGGGCAAGATGGCGTGGGGCGCTGGGGTCGCGTCGGCGCTGTGTTTCATGCTGCGGCCGCAGTCGGCGGTGTTCTTCGTGAGCGTGTTCGGGCTGTGGCTGATCAACGTGCGCGGCCTTCCGTGGGTGCGCTGGCGGCAGCTGGTCGGCGTGGCGGTGCCGCTGATCGCGGCGCTGGCGTTCAGCGTGTGGCGCTACCACAGCCATACCGGGCGCTGGGACGGCATCGCCGAGAACGCCAACATGAACCTCACCGCGGGGCGCTGTCACAACATCGTGACGCAGGCGTTCAAGAAGCCGAAAGACCTGGCGCGCAGCGCGAAGGCCAAGAACACCAACGACGGCCGCCGCGTGAGCCTGCCGGGTTACCGTACGCTGCACTCGACCTTTCCGCCGGGGCATCCGTTGGCGCTCAATCCGGCGATGGCGTCGGATACGATCCGCTTCGTCGGTTACATCGGCGATCCGTGGATCCACCGCGACCTGCGGCAGGAGTGCTACCGGCGCACCGGTGTGCTCGGCCAGCTGCAGTACTCGCTGGTGAACCTGCTGCTGCAGTGGTTTGTCTCGCGCCAGTGGCCCGACAACGCCAAGAACCGAGCGTACTTCTTGCCGCCCTCGGAGGTGTTTCGCTACGGCTTCCAGGTGTTTGTGCTGGTGCCGTCGCTGATCGGGGTGGGCCTCGGGCTGGCCCGTTTGCGCCGCGCGCCGGCGACGGCCGTGCTGGCCCTGTGCCTGTTCGACTCGATGCTGCTGGCGGCGGTGTTCTTCGGCGATGTCCGCCTGCGCACGCCCTACGACCCCTACGCGATCATCCTGGCCCTGCTCGCGCTGCACTGGGTGGCGAGCCGTTGGCGCGCGCGCCGAGCCGCGGGCAGCCCGACGACCGCGGCCGCGTGACCTCGCGTCCTGCCTGTGATACCTGTTGCGGCGCCCTGGGGGACAATCGATGCCCGTCGCCGACTACGCCACGTACTGCCGCATGCTCGCCCACGCCCGGACGCACAAGTTCGCGTACCCGGCGATCAACATCACCTCGACCAGCACGATCAACGCGGCCCTCGCGGCGTTTGCCGAGGCGAAGTGTGACGGCATCCTGCAGGTGAGCACCGGCGGCGGCGAGTTCGCGTCGGGGCAGTACGTGAAGGACATGGCGCTCGGGGCGATCGCGCTGGCCGAGCACATCCACCGCGTCGCGCCGCGCTACCCGATCAACGTGGCCCTGCACACCGACCACTGCCCGGCCGACAAGCTGGACAAGTTCATGCGCCCGCTGCTGGCCGAGACCCGCCGCCGCCGCGCCGCTGGCCAGCCGAACCTGTTCTCGTCGCACATGTTCGACGGCTCGGAGCTGCCGCTCGCGGAGAACATGAGGATCGCCCGCGAGCTGATGGCCGAGTGCGCCGAGCTCGAGCTGATCCTCGAGGTCGAGGCCGGCGTGGTCGGCGGCGAAGAGGACGGCGTCAACAACGAGCACGCCCCCGCCGAGAAGCTGTACACCACGCCGGAGGACATGGTCGCGGTGGCCCGCGCGCTCGGCGAGGTGAAGGGCGGGCGTTACATGTTCGCGGCGACCTTCGGCAACGTGCACGGCGTGTACAAGCCGGGCAACGTCAAGCTCAAGCCGACGATCTTGCGCGACGGGCAGAGCGCGGTGGAGCAGGCGCTCGGCGCGGCGGCTCGCTTCGACCTGGTGTTCCACGGCGGCTCTGGCTCCGAGCTGGCCGACATTCACGAGACCCTCGAGTACGGGGTCGTCAAGATGAACGTCGACACCGACACGCAATACGCGTACACCCGGCCGATCGCCGACCACATGTACAAGAACTACGACGGCGTGCTGCGCGTCGACGGCGAGGTCGGCAACAAGAAGCACTACGACCCGCGCGGGTACCTGAAGGCGGCCGAGAAGGGCATGCAGGCGCGCGTGAAGCAGGCTTGCGTCGACCTCCGCGCGACCGGCACCACCTTGCATCGCTGACGACCCCTGATGCGCGTCCACGTCGAGCCCGAGCGGCCCAACCCCCGCAAGCTGCAACCCGCCGTCGACGCGCTCAAGCGCGGCCAGGTGATCGTGTACCCGACGGACACGGGCTACGCGTTCGGCTGCGCGCTGTCCAGCGTCAAGGGCATCGCGGCGATCCGCAAGCTCAAGGGCCTCGACGAGCGCTCGCACAAGCCGCTGACGATGATCGTGACGGAGCTGGCGGAGGTCGGCCGCTACGGGGTGATGAGCAACTCGCACTTTCGCCTGATCCGCCGGCTGCTGCCGGGGCCGTACACGCTGATCCTCAAGGCGGCCTCGGATGTGCCGCGCAGCATGTACAACCGCCACCACGAGGTCGGGATCCGCATGCCCGAGCACCCGATCTGCACGCTGCTGGTCGCGGAGCTCGGCGAGCCGCTGCTGACCGGGTCGGTCACGCCTTACGATGAAGGGGTGCCCGAGCTCGAGGAGCCGGACGACTACGAGCAGCGCTATGCCCGTGAGGTCGCCGTGATCGTCGATGCCGGGCCGCTGTGGCCCGACCCCTCCACGGTGCTGCGCTTCGTCGACGGCGAGGTCGAGCTGGTTCGTCAGGGTAAGGGCGAGTTCAACCTGTAGGTCGCCGGACTCGCCCGGGCACCGCCCGGCGAGATGAGATGGTTGGATAAATCCTTCGCCAACTGGCGCGTGATTCTCGGTTGCGCCGTGGCGGCGACACCGGTAAGTCGCTGAATTCATGAAATAATGGCCCGGGTGTGCCTTGCGGCCTGCGATGTGCTCATGGGAGGGCAACGGCGCCGCGATGGTCGCGGACCGGCACCTGGAGCGCTGTCATGGCCAACCTCGACCTCTTCACCTCATTGTTCAAGCGCAAGACGGCCGCGCCGGCGACGGACGCGGTCAATGCGGCGGGCGGGGCGGCCTACCGACGCAGCGACGCGCAGGCGCTGGCGCAGTACGTGGCGACCGGCTGCTTGAACCAGACCTTCTACGCGTCGGCGGCCGAGCAGCTGGCGGAGCTGCAGCGGCTGGCGACGCTGGTCGAGCCGCGGTTTCTCGCGCGGGCGGCGGTGTACGCCCGCGAGCAGGGGTTCATGAAGGACACCCCGGCGCTGTTGCTGGCGATCCTCGCGTCCCGGGATGGCGCGCTGTTCGAGGCGGTGTTTCATCGCATCTGCGACAACGGCAAGCTGCTGCGCAACTTCGTGCAGATCGTCCGCTCCGGCGCGACGGGTCGGCGATCGCTGGGCTCGCGGCCCAAGCGAGCGGTGCAGCGCTGGCTGAAGAACCGCAGCGACGCGCAGCTGCTGGCGGCGAGCGTCGGGGAGTCGCCGTCGCTGGCCGACATCGTCAAGATGGTGCACCCGCTGCCGGACACGCCGGCCCGGCGTGCGCTGTACGCCTGGCTGCTGGACCGCAAGCACGATGCGAACGAGCTGCCGGCGATCGTCCGCGAGTTCGAGGACTTCAAGGCCGGTCGCACGCGCACGCCGCCGGACGTGCCGTTTCAGCTGTTGACCGCGCGGCCGCTGGACAAGCACCAGTGGCGAACGATCGCCGAGCGGGCGGCGTGGCAGATGACGCGGATGAACCTCAACACTTTTCTGCGACACGAGGTCTTTGATGATCCCAAGCTGACCCGCAAGATCGCCCAGCGGCTGGCGTCGGCGGAGCAAGTGCAGCGGGCGCGGGTGTTCCCATACCAGCTGCTGATGGCCTACAAGCAGGCCGACCCGAAGCTGCCGCGGATCGTCCGTGAGGCGCTTCAGGACGCCATGGAGGCGGCGATCGCCAATGTGCCGGCGATCGACGGGAAGGTCTACCTGCTGCCCGATGTGTCGGGTTCGATGCACTCGCCCGTGACGGGCCACCGCAAGGGCGCGACCACGCAGGTCCGCTGCATCGATGTCGCGGCGCTGGTGGCCGCGGCGTTCCTGCGCCGCAACCAGGGCGCCGAGCTGCTGCCCTTCCACGACAAGGTGCTCCGCTGCGAGCTCAAGGTCGCGGAGGGGGTGCTGAAGAACGCGGCCACGCTGGCGGCGTTGCCCTCGGGCGGGACGGACTGCTCGGTGCCGCTGCGCACGCTCAACGAGCGCAAGGCGAAGGGCGACCTGGTGATCTTCATCTCGGACAACGAGTCGTGGATCGACGCCAAGGGGCGCGGTCGGGCCAGCGGGGTGATGCGCGAGTGGGAGGTGTTTCGCGCCCGCAACCCGAAGGCCAAGCTGGTGTGCATCGATGTCCAGCCGTCGGCGACCGTGCAGGCGCCAGACCGGCCCGACATCCTCAACGTGGGCGGCTTCTCCGACGCCGTCTTCGAGCTGGTCGCCGCGTTCGCGCGCGGTGGCCTCGGCCCCGACCACTGGGTCGGGGTGATCGACGCCCTCGCCCTGTGAGGCGGGCGAGGGCCCCTGATTTGGCCGCGAATGCTCGCCGGGACTACATCTTTTCACGATCCAACGTCTCGGTGAACCCTCGTCGCGGCCCGCCACGAATGCGCGGGTGACTACATTTCACGCGTCACCCGCAACTCTCGTCGTGGCACCTTTTCGACTTTGACCGCGAATGCGGGCGGAACTACATCTTTTGGGAAGACGAGGTACCCGGTTCGACTCCGGGCCGCTCCATGTCTTGCGGGGCGGTAGCTCAACGGTAGAGCGCGTAATGTTTCGTCCACTCTCGTCGCGGTCGCTTTCTTGGATCGGTCACAGGTGTTCACCGCGGACGGTGACATCGCTGCGGCCGATCGACAGCCTGCGGGTTCGAGCCCGGTTGAGTTATCCTGGCGCGGTATGGAACTCATCGACATCGGGGTGAACCTCGGGCACCGGTCGTTCGCGGCGGACCGCGAGGCCGTCATCGACCGCGCCGTCGCGGCTGGCGTGCGGACGATGATCTGCACCGGCACCAGCGTGCGTGGGAGCCAGGACGCGGCGGCGCTGGCCGGGCGACGGCCCGGAGTGATGTTCGCGACGGCGGGGGTGCACCCGCATGACGCCGCTCGCTGCGACAACACGACGATCGCTGCGCTGCGCTCGCTCGCGGCGCGCTCCAACGTGGTGGCGATCGGCGAGTGTGGGCTGGACTTCAACCGCGACTTCTCGCCGCGGCCGGTGCAGATCGAGTGGTTTCGCCGGCAGGTGGCGCTGGCGAAGGAGCTGGCGCTGCCGCTGTTCCTGCACGAGCGCGACGCGGCCGGGGCCTTCATCGAGGTGCTCGACGCGGAGCAGCCCGCGCCCGAGTCGGTGGTCGTGCACTGTTTCACGGGCGATGAGATGACGCTGCGCAATTACCTGCGGCGCGGCTACAACATCGGCATCACCGGGTGGATCTGCGACGAGCGGCGGGGCCAGCACCTGCGGGCGCTGGTCAAGCAGATCGATCGCGCGCGGCTGTTGGTCGAGACCGACGCGCCGTTCTTGACGCCGAGAGATCTGCGGCCGAAGCCGGCCGAGGGGCGCAACGAGCCGGCCTTCTTGCCGCACGTGCTGCGGACGATCGCCGCGTGTCGCGGTGAGGCGCCCGAGGAGCTCGCGGCGGCGACCACCGCGAACGCGCGGCGAGTGTTCCCGCGGCTAGCCGCGGGCTGACCGGCGGAGCTGCGCTCAGGCGGGCGCGCCAGGAGCGGCGGTCTTGAGCTCCTGCACGATGGCAGCGACGGCTGCGGGGTCGAGGGCGGCGCGCAGGCGGGTGAGGGCGTCACGGTTGCGCTGCTGGGCGGCGGCGTCGAGGCCGAGCTTGGCGGCGTACTCCGGCGCGTAGACGGCGAGCCACCAGTAGCCGGCGGCGCGGACCTTGGGGACCGCCGGGAGGGTGGTCGTCTCGAGGTCCGCGAGGGCGAGGTCGGCCTCGCTGATGTCGGCGACCGAGAGGTCGCACTGGGTCAGGTTGGCGCCGTGGAGCATGGCGCGAGCGAGCAGCGTCTGTTTGAAGACGGCCTTCTTGAGGATCGCGCCGGACAGGTCAGCGTCGGTGAGGTTGACCTCGGAGAGCACGGCGTCGGTGAGGTTCGCGCGGTGGAGGATGGCGCCGGTGAGGTTGGCCGAGGTGAAGTCGCTGCGGGCGAGGACGCTGAGGGTGAGGTCGGCGCCGACCAGGTTGGCGCCGATCAACTTGGCGTCGAAGACGGTGGCGTTGCGCAGGTGCACGCGCGGGAGCTGGATCCGCGAGATGTCGAGGCCCGGCAGCTGGGCGTGCTCGAGGAAGGCGGCCGAGAGGTCGAGGTCGGCGAAGTCGACGTTGAGGGCGGCGAGGTAGCGGACGAGCTGCTCCTGCTCGGGGCTGCGGATCTCCGGGGCGAGGGTGTTTTCGCCGGTGGTGATGTCGGCGCGGACGCTGCGGTAGGGCGGGAGCTGGGAGAAGCCGATGGCGACGAGGTTGGCGGCGGGGGTGGTGAGGCTGCGCTTGCCGTCTTGCGTGCTCGAGCGGTCGCCGTTGATGACACCGATGAGCTCGCGGGCGGTGGACTGGCGCCGTTCGGCGATGCTGAGGGCGACGGCGATCTTGGACTGCTGGTCGGAGAGCTTCATCTGCTCGCTGGTCTGCTCGATCTGCCGGGCGATGAGCTGGTTCTGCGCGTCCATCCGCTCGACCTGCATGTACGAGGTGAGGAAGACCGCGAAGCTGATCGCGCCGCCGAGCACCGCGAAGAGGGTGCTCATCGCCATGACGCGGAACACGGCCGCGACCGAGAGCCCGGCGACCTCCTCGGCGGCGGGGCGGATCCTCCGCAGGTGGTCCCAGATGTGCGGCAGGGCCGAGAGGTCGCGCCGCAGCACCATGTTCATGACTTGCTCGCTGAGCCCGGGGAGCTCGCCGCCGGCCTCGCGCAGCATGGCCATGCCGTGGGCCTGCAGGCGCTTGCGCCGGCGCTCGAACAGGTAGTTGCCGATGAGCACGCCGAACAGGCAGGTCACGACCAGCGTGATCATGCTGCTGACGACAAACCACATCGACTCCATCTTGAAGGCGACCGAGATCACCAGGGCGAGCACGACGCCGAGCGCCATGCCCTTGATCATGGAGGGCTCGGTGAACCACAGGATCAGCCGCACGATCGGGTTGCGTGAGGGGCGAGCGGGTGGTCTGTCTGAAGAGACAGGTGGTGGTCGGCGCTCGGGAGGGGGCATGTACGCGGGCGGCGGCGCGGGCTGCTGCGGGTAGGGCTGCTGCGGGTAGGGCTGCTGCGGGGCGGTGTGCACGAAGTTGCCGGGGGGCACAAAGCCTGGCTGCGCCGGGGGAGCGTCACCCGCGGGGACGAAGCTGCCGGCGGACGGATGGCCCGCAGGCGTGAAGCCGGGCTGCGGCGCGTGGCCGATCATGGTGGCGTTTGCGGGCCGACTGGGGTCGGGGGGCGTGGAGGAGGGCGGCGTCTGTTCGGTGGTCATGGCCCGGCTGGGCGCACTATAGCTGCATCGACGGGGCGGGCGTATCATCGCGGCGCCGTGAACTCTGAAGCTCCCACCACCGCGAATGGGCCCGAATCGGTCGCGCGCACGCAGGCCCTGGCGGCCTGGCGTGCCCTGGCGGAGAAGGAGCTGCAGGGTCAGCCGCTCACGCGCTTGACGACACGCAGCGCCGAGGGCGTGGGCATCGAGCCGCTCTACTCGGCGGAGTCGACGGCGCTGCCGGGGCGCGATCTGTTGCTGGCGCGCGCGGGCTGGGCGGTGTGTCCGGAGTACCGCCAGACGCAGGTCGTTGCGGCCGCGGCCGCGATCGCGGAGGACCTCGGGCGGGGTGCGCAGGCGGTCTGGATCGAGCTGGACGAGCGCCTGGCTGCCGGGGTCGCCGGTGCGCCGCCGCCGGCGGGGCGACACGGGGTCGTGCTGCGGCGTGCCGAGGAGCTGCGCTTGTTGCTGGCCGCGGTCGGGGCCGACACTCCGGTGACGCTGGCCGTCGGGGCGGCGGGCGCGGCGATCTCCGCGGGTCTGGCGGGGGGTCGCATGCGCGGGACGATCGGCTGCGATCCGCTGGGGGCGTTGGCGCGGCGAGGGGCGCTCGGGTGGTCGATCGAACATGCCCTTCGGGACATGTTGCAGGTGACGACGGAGGCGCTGCGCGGCGCGACTGGTCTGCGCACGGCGCTGGTCGACGTCGGGGCGTATCACGAGGCGGGCGCCACGGCGGCCGATCAGATCGCGGCGTTGCTGGCGACGGGGACGGCGTACTTGCGGGTCATGGTCGCCGGCGGGATCGCGGTGGACGTGGCGGCGGGGCAGATCGGGTTCGCGGCGGCGGTCGGGCGCGACCTGTTCCTCGAGATCGCCAAGCTGCGGGCCATGCGGCTGGTGTGGGCGCGGGTGGTGGCGGCCTGCGGCGGCGGGGTGGCGGCGCAGCGGATGCATCTGCACGTGCGCGGGTCGTGGCGCGAGCGCACCACCGTCGATCCATGGGTGGGGCTCTTGCGCGGGACGGGTGAGACCTTCGCGGCGGCGGTCGGCGGCGCTGACACGATCGCCACGACGGCGATGGACGCGGCGTTTGGCGAGCCCGGCGAGCTGGGGCGGCGGATGAGCGTGAACACGCAGGTGGTGCTGGCCGAGGAGTCGCACCTGGGGCGGGTCGCGGATCCAGCGGGTGGTTCGGGGTACGTCGAGGCGCTCACCGATCAGCTCGCGCGGGTGGCGTGGGGTCGGTTTCAGGCGATCGAGCGGGCCGGTGGGATGGCGGCGGCGCTCGCGGCCGGGTTGGTGCAGGGGTGGGCGGCGGAGGCCGCGAAGGTGCAGGCGCAGGCGGTGGCGAGCGTGCGGGTGCCGATCGTGGGTGTCAGTCGCTTCGCGGCGGCGCAGGAGCGCGGGACCGGGGCGAGCGTCGTCACGGATGTGCTGGGAGACGCGGCGGAGATGTCTGAAGGGACAGGTGTGAATGAGGCTGTCTCAGGGGACAGGTTACATTTGGGGCCGGCGGTGGTGACGGTGACCGGGCTGGCGCGCGGGCGTCTGGCGGGGCCGTTCGAGGCGCTGCGGGCCTCGGCGCGGGGGGATTCGGTCGCGCTGGTGGCGGTGGGTGAGCCGGCGCAGTGGCGCGGGCGGGTCGAGTTTTGTCGGGCGTACTTCGGCGTCGGTGGTTTCGCGGCGGTGGAGACGGCGGGCGCGGTGGCGGTGGAGGAGGTGGTCCGGCAGTTCGCCGCGACGGGCTCGCGGGTGGCGGTGATCTGCTCGAGCGACGCGCTGTATCCCGAGTTGGTGCCGCATCTGGTGCCGGCGCTGCGGGCCGCCGGGGCGGCGGTGGTGCTGCTGGCCGGGCGACCGAAGGATCTGGTGGAGGCGATGATGACGGCGGGGATCGATCTGTTTGTGCAGCTGGGGGGCGACGCGGTGGTCTTGCTGGGCGAGCTGCAGCGGCGCCTGGAGGTGCGGGCGTGAGCGGCGTTCCGGATTTTTCGCGGCTGGCGTACGACGACGCGCCGGTGCCGGCTGCGTTGGCGGTGGAGGCACGTCCGCCGTGGCACACACCCGAGGGGATCGAGGTGCCGTGGCAGCGCGGGGCCGAGGCGCTGGTCGGGGTCGACCCGGCGTTCTTGCGCACGATGCCGGGGCTGCCGCCGTACACGCGGGGGCCCTACGCGACGATGTACACGCAGCGGCCGTGGACGATCCGTCAGTACGCGGGGTTCTCGACGGCGGAGGAGAGCAACGCGTTTTATCGCCGCAACCTGGCGGCGGGGCAGAAGGGGCTGTCGATCGCGTTCGACCTGGCGACGCACCGCGGCTACGACTCGGACCACCCGCGGGTGGTCGGCGACGTGGGGATGGCGGGGGTGGCGATCGACTCGATCCTCGACATGCGGATCTTGTTCGCGGGGATCCCCCTCGACCAGATGAGCGTGTCGATGACGATGAACGGGGCGGTGTTGCCGATCCTCGCGCTCTACATCGTCGCGGCCGAGGAGCAAGGGGTGGCGCCGGCGCAGCTCAGCGGGACGATCCAGAACGACATCCTCAAAGAGTTCATGGTCCGCAACACGTACATCTATCCGCCGACGCCGTCGATGCGGATCGTGGCGGACATCTTCTCGTACACGGCGCAGCACATGCCGCGCTTCAACAGCATCAGCATCTCCGGCTATCACATGCAGGAGGCGGGGGCGACGGCGGACCTCGAGCTGGCGTACACGCTGGCGGATGGGGTGGAGTACATGCGGACGGGGGTCGCCGCGGGGCTGGCGATCGACGCGTTTGCGCCGCGACTCAGCTTCTTCTGGGGCGTGGGGATGAACTACTTCATGGAGGTGGCGAAGCTGCGGGCGGCGCGGCTGCTGTGGGCGCGTCTGGTCGCGAGCTTCGGGGCGAAGAACCCGAAGAGCCTGGCGCTGCGGACCCACTGCCAGACCTCGGGGTGGAGCCTGTGCGCGCAGGACCCGTACAACAACGTGGCGCGCACCTGCGTGGAGGCGCTGGCGGCGACGCTCGGTGGGACGCAGTCGCTGCACACCAACGCGTTCGACGAGGCGCTGGCGCTGCCGACCGACTTCTCGGCGCGCATCGCTCGCAACACGCAGATCTATTTGCAGGAGGAGACGGGCATCGCGCGGGTGATCGACCCGTGGGGCGGGAGCTATCACGTCGAACGTTTGACCTGGGACCTGGCGGCGAAGGCGTGGGCGCTGATCGAGGAGGTCGAGGCGCTCGGCGGGATGGCGAAGGCGATCGAGCAGGGGCTGCCGAAGCTGCGCATCGAGGAGGCGGCGGCGCGGACCCAGGGGCGCATCGACAGCGGGGCGCAGACGGTGGTCGGCGTCAATCGCTTGCGGCTCGCGCAGGAGGACCCGATCGAGGTGCTGACGGTCGACAATACGGCGGTGCGGGCGGCCCAGTTGGCGCGGCTCGAGCAGCTGCGACGCGAGCGCGACGCGACGGCCGTGGAGTCCGCGCTGGCCGCCTTGACGCGCTGCGCTGCGGGCGAGCCGGGGAACTTGCTGGCGCTGGCGGTCGACGCGGCGCGGGCACGGGCGACGGTGGGGGAGATCAGCATGGCGCTCGAGACGGTGTGGGGCCGGCATCAGGCGACGACGCGCAGCGTGAGCGGCGTGTACAGTTCGTCGGTGAGCGATGTGCACACGATCGAGGCGGTGCAGGAGCTGACGGCCAAGTTCGCGGCGGCGGAGGGCCGACGGCCGCGCCTGCTGGTCGCGAAGATGGGGCAGGACGGGCACGACCGCGGGGCCAAGGTGATCGCCACGGCGTTCGCGGACATGGGCTTTGATGTCGACATCGGGCCGCTGTTCCAGACGCCGGAGGAGACCGCGCTGCAGGCCGTGGAGAACGACGTGCACCTGGTCGGTGTGTCGTCGCTGGCGGCGGGGCACTTGACGCTGGTGCCGGCGTTGCAAGCGGCGTTGAAGCGTCTGGGGCGCGCGGACATCATGATCGTGGTCGGCGGTGTGATCCCTCCGCGGGACCACGACACGCTGCGCGAGATGGGCGTCGCGGCGGTGTTTGGACCGGGTACGGTGTTGACGACGGCGGCGCGGCAGATCGTGGTGGCGCTGGCGCAGCAGCTCGAGCTGTCGCTCGAGTGAACGTGGCGGCGGTCGTGGTGCTCGGTTGACAGCGATCGCGGTTCGCGTACCCTCGCGCGCACGATGAGCCTGCCTGTCGGGATCGATCTGGGGACGACGCGCTGTACGGTGGGGCTGCTCGAGGCGGGCAAGGCGGTCGCGCTGCTGCTCGGGCGTGATGTGTATCGTGAGGTGTCGGCGGTCGGCTTCGCGGATGATGGTTCGCCGGTGGTCGGTGAGCGGGCGCGGCGGCTGTGCCTGACGCGGCCGCGGCAGATGCTGCTGGCGGCGCGGCGGCTGCTCGGGCAGCGCTTCGATGAGCTGGACCTCGAGGCGTGGCGTCCGCAGCCGCTGCTGCGCGCGGAGGACGGCGAGCTGCGGGTGCGGCAGGTGTCGGCGAGCGGTGAGGCTGTGGGCGAGGGGATCGCGCCGCCGGTGCTGTTGGCGCCGCTGCTGCGGCAGGTTCGGCTGACGACGGAGCAGCAGCTGGGTGAACCCTTGCAGGCGGCGGTGGTCGCGGTGCGCGGGCAGCTGCGTGACGCGCAGCGGCGGGCGACGATCGCGGCCTGTCGACTCGGTGGGGTCGAGGTGAAGCGTCTCGTGCACGCGACGACCGCGGTGGCGCTGGCGTATCACGCGGGTCGCACGGCGGTGGAGGACGAGACGATCGCGGTGATCGACTTCGGCGGCGGGGGCTTCGACGCGGCGATCATCGAGGTCGGCGAACGCAGCGTGGAGGTGCTCGCGCAGCGCGGGGTTGAGGTGGGTGGTGAAGATCTCGACGCGCGGGTCGTGGAGTGGCTGCTGGCGGAGTTTCGCGAGCAGACGGGCGTGGACGGTGGGGCCGATCCGGTGGTGCGAGCGCGCATGCGTGACGCGGCCGAGAAGGCGCGCATGGCCCTGTCGAACCAGAAGGACGTGACGATCCACCTGCCGTACCTGGCGGCGGACGAGGCGGGGCCCAAGCACCTGCAGGTGAAGTTGACGCAGGCGCGGCTCGAGAAGCTCGTGGGCGATCTGCTCGACCGCTGCGGGGCGACGGTGCAGCGGGTGCTCGACGACTCGGGGCGCGCGGCCGACACGGTGACGCAGGTGCTGCTGGTCGGCGGGTGCAGCCGCATGCCGGCGGTGCACGGGCGGGTCGAGACAATTTTTAAGAGGATCCCCGTCGATGGGCTGAACACGGAGGATGTGGTCGCGCGTGGGGCGGCGATCTACGCCGGGTTGCTGGCGTCGCGCAGCCCGGAGTTGACGGTGCACGAGGCGCTCGGTCGGCCTCTGTGGCTGCAGGTTGGCAAGGGCGAGGCGAGGCCCTTGTTTGCCCGGCGGGCCGCGGTGCCGGCGGAGCACAGCGAGCCGTTGACGACGCCGGGCGACGGCCGGTCCGGGCCGGAGTGCCGTGTGCTCGAGGGCGAGCTCGGGGGTGGCGAGCCGCCGGTGCTGCTGAGCTTCACGCTGAGCGGGCGCGCGGAGATCGAGGTGAAATTTCACCTCGACGGTAACCAGGTGCTCGACCTGGCGATCCGCGAGCTGCTGCGTGGGAAGGAGGCGCACCTTCGCGTCGAGCGGCCGGGGCTCGATGGCGACGTGTTGGCGGCGATGGTCGAGGCGGCGCGGGCGGAGGAGACGGAGGCTCGCGCGGCGCGGGAGCTGGGCGAGCGTCGGCAGCGGCTCGAGGCGATCGCGCAGCGGGCGGAGCGGGTGCTGGGCGAGGTCGAGAAGATCAGCGCCGAGACGCGCGAGGCGGTGCTGGCCGGGGTGCGTGACGCCCGGGCGGTGCTGCAGACGCAGGATGACGAGCTGGTCGCGGCGGCGATCGAGGCGTTCACGGCCTTGCTGCGGCCGCTGCCGGGCGAGCTCGGGGCGATCGCGGTGCCGCCTCCGGCGCCGAAGCGTTTGCAGCCGGTGGTCGCGGCGCCGCCGCGGCGGATCGTCGCGGGGGTCGATGATGTCGTGCCGGAGAGCGACGACGAGGGATGAAGATGGCTGTCTCTCGGGTCAGGTGAGCTGGGCGGGTCGGAGGCTGGCGTCGGCCTCGGGGTCGACGAAGCGGAGCCACAGCCACAGCCAGGCGAAGGCGGCGAGGGCGGCGGCGAGGGCGAAGGCGAGGGCGAGGGCGAGGTCCGCCGCGTAGCCGCCGAGGACCGAGCCGAGCAGGCGGGCGAGGCCGAAGCAGAGCATCGCGTGCAGGCCCTGGACGTGGTTGCGCACGTTGGGGGAGGCCTTGAGGTTGAGGTACATCGGGGGGATGAGGTAGAGGGCGACGACGATCGGGCCGTGGAGGATCTGCGAGGCGATGGTGACGATCGGGTCGGGGATGGCAGCGAGCAGGGCCATGCGAAGGGCCAGGCATGCGGCGCCGACGAGGGCCAGGCTGCGCAGCGAGAAGCGGCGCAGGAGGGCGCCACCGGCGAGCAAGAAGGGGAGCTCGGAGAGCACGCCCAGGTTCATGACGAGGCCGACCCATTCGGGGGCGATGCCGACGGCGAGGACGAGGCGGGCGTAGAAGGCGTAGAAGATGGAGATCGCGGCGAAGAGGAGGCCCAGCGGGATGACGAGGTGGCGCGTGGGTCGGGCGCGCAGCACCTGCCAGGCGGCGCCGCGGGGGACGGGGACCGTGCGTGCGGGCGGCGGGAGGTGGGGGAGCAGCGGAACGCAGAGGAGCGCGATGGCAGCGGCGACGGCGGCGGCGATGATGGCGGCGCGTCCGGTGGCGGCGCCGGCCTTGAGGACGAAGAACAGGACGAAGGCCGGGAGCATGAAGCCGAGGCTGCCCCACACGCGGATCTGCTCGTAGGCGGGGTGGCTGCGGCCGGCTTCCTGCTCGCGCGCCATGGCGGAGAAGCTGAGGCCGTCGAGGAGGGCGAACAGGGGGGTGAAGACGGTGCTGAAGGCGAAGGATACGATCAGGACGGCGACGAAGGTGTCGGCGCTGGCGATGGCGGCGAGGCCGAGCGCGGCGAGGGCGTAACCGAGGGCGATCAGGGTGCGGCCGGCGAAGCGGCGGTCGGCGAGGTAGGTGACGATCGGCGGGCTGACGACGACGGAGAGGCCGTAGACGCCGGCGACCCAGCCGATCTGCGAGTCGGGGAAGCCGAGGTCACGGCCGAGGAAGACCGGGAGGTAGGGCATGTACGCGCCGACGACCGCGTACACGAGGAGGTAGTGGAGGCGGAGCGCGGCGAAGGACACGGGTGGTGGCGGGCCGCGGGCCGCGGAGGTCGGTGACGTCCGCGCGGCGTGTTAGCGGAAGATGTGGGTCCGATAGTGGCGGAGTTCGGCGATCGACTCGCGGATGTCGTCGAGGGCGCGGTGGGTCTCGCCCTTGGGGTGGGCGGGGAGGTCGGGGTACCAGCGGCGGGCGAGCTCCTTGACCGAGCTGACATCGACGCTGCGGTAGTGGAGGAAGCTGGCGAGGGCCGGCATGTAGCGGACGATGAAGCGGCGGTCGTGGCCGATCGAGTTGCCGCACAGGGGCGACTTGCCGGGCGGGCAGTGGGCGCGCAGGAACTCGAGGGTGCGCGCCTCGGCCTCGGCGAGGGAGATGGTGGAGGCCCGGACCTGCGCGGTGAGGCCGCTGTGGCCGTGCTGGCGGGTGCACCAGGCGTCCATGCGATCGAGGACCGGGTCTGGTTGGTGGATGACGATGTCGGGGCCCTCGGCGAGCAGCTCGAGCTGGCCGTCGGTGACGAGGGTTGCGATCTCGAGGATCTCGCAGGTGTCCGGGTCGAGGCCGGACATCTCGAGGTCGATCCACACGAGCGGTGGGGCGGAATCCATGCGGCGCGGATGGTAGCAGATGCGCCGCGCGGGCTCGCTGGTGGCGAGCTCAGTCGGTGCTGAGGATCGCGAGGATCGCGGTCATCTCGGCCAGCTCGGGGTCGTTGGGGAGCAGCTCGAGGGCGGCCTTCAGGCGTGCGGTGGCCTCGGCGAGGATGCTCGCGAGGTCTGGGGGGTGCGCCTGCCAGACCTCGAGCGCTTCGGCGTAGCTCTGGAGGGCGATGCCCTTGAAGAGGCTGGTCTGCGCGGCTGGGGGCTCGGCGAGCAGGTCGGCGAGCTGTGCGACGGTCTTGCTGCTCTTGAGCTCGCCGCTGGCTTCGTCGGTGTAGCCGACCTCGATCAGCACCTTGCCGTCCTGGCCGGCGAGCGGGTCACAGCTGCGCAGGCGGCGGTGCAGGACGAGGCTGTTGTTGGGGCCGAGGCGCACGCCGTCGGCGCTGAGGTCGGGGTTGACGAGGTTGTCGAGCGCGGGGTCGCGGATGACCTCGAAGCCGCCGGGGAGGTCGATGCGGACCTTGAGATCGCGGACGGCGGAGCCGAGAGTGCGGACGAACTGGGCGCCGAAGCGCTTGTCGGCTTCGGCCTCGTTGCCGACGAAGAGCGAGGTGCCGCGGCCAGCGTGGGCGACGGCGTCCATCATGTCGCTGCGGTAGATGCCGGCGTCACCGACCCCGACGCTGGTGAGGTAGATGCCCGGTTTTTGCGCGTGTTCGGCGATGACGGCGAGGTCTGTGTCGTTGGCCGTTGCGCCGCCGTCGCTGACGAGGATGACGCGGTTCCAGGCCTGCGCCTTGAAGCCGGCGTCGGCGAGTTTGTAGGCGCTCATGAGGCCGCTGTAGAGCTCTGCGGAGCCGCCGACCTCGAGCTGGTCGAGCTTGTTGAGGACGACCGGATCGGAGGGGCCGGAGATCTCGTGGAGATCGAGGACGACAGGGTTCTTGGCGTTCCAGGTGACGATCGAGAGGACATCGCCCTCGTGGAGGCTGGCGGCGATGGCCTTGCCGGTGGCGCGGAGCATGTCCTGGGCTTTGCCGGACATCGAGTTGGAGTTGTCGAGCGCGAGGGTGAGGCGGACGGGTGGACGTTGCTCAGCCGGCAGGGCGTGGGTGGTGATGCCGATCTGCAGGGTGAACTCAGGGGTGGCCTTGTTGTTCGGGTCGCCGGGGTCCTGCCGCAGCTGCGGGGTGATCGCCACGGCACCGTAGTCGGCCGGTGGGTAGCTGAAGGCGTAGTAGTTGAAGAACTCCCACGGGCGGATGCGGATGCCGGTGAGGGAGACCCAGTCGCTCAGCGCGGCGTCCCGCGCCTGGGTGGGCGAGACGGTGGCGGAGGCGTCGATGGTGCGCAGGGTGACGCTGACGGGCGTGATGAGGTCGCAGATGTCGCCGTCGGGTATGGCGTTCTCGACGATGTCCTCGGGGACAGGTTCGGCCGTCGGTGGTTCGGGCTCACCGCCGGTGCCGGTGGTGCTGATGCCGGTCTCGCCGACGCCCTCGTCGCCGTTGGTGCTGGCGGCGGTTCCGCCGGTGGTCTCGTCGGCGCTGCTGGGGTTGGTGTCGCTGCTGACGACGCCGGTGCTGCTGTCGTCGGTGCTGATGCTGTCGCTCGAGGAGGGCTGACCGCCGGCATCTCCGGCGCTCGAGCACGCGAGCAGCGGGGCCCACAGGGGGAGGCAGAGCAGAGCCGTCAGGGTTGTCGAGCGCCGAGCCGTGGTGGAGTCGGGGGCGCCAAGGGGGCTGCGCCGGGAAGACATGGGGGGCCTCAGAAATCCAAGTAAAGAGAGCGGGTCCAGGTGGACCAAAGATTAAGAAGTAGAGGCCAGTATATCGAGGCGGCTATGTGGGCGCCACGGGCCATCGCAGATCGCTGTGGTGGTCGCTGGTGTCCGGGCTTGCGGACAGTGTCCGATGTGCTGTGAGCGCGACTACATGGAGGATGGCCGACCCAGCACGCGATCGAGGGCCTCTTGGGCCCAGGCGGGATGGTCGTAGTCTGGCCGGTCGCTGCGCGGACGCGGGGCGACGACGCGGGCGACGACGTGGGAGATGGCGTCCTGCGGCTCGGCAACGCGCTCGACGAGGTGGAGCTCGGCGTTCTCGGGGCATTCGCCGCAGCGCGGGAGCTCTTGCGGGCTGCGGTCTGCGCTGCGCGGTCGGCCGCTGTAGGCGGATGTGCAGTCGCTGTAGTGGATGGTGACGACCGGCGGGAGCTCGACAGCGAAGCCGGCGCTGCTGTCGAACTCGCCGAGCTCGATCATCACGGAGGCGAGGCCGTGCAGGAAGTAGGTCGCCTGCTGCAAGATCGGGAGATCTCCTGGGAGGCCGCCGAGCTCGAGGTCGACGCTGCCGAAGCGCCGCATGCCGCGCGTGGCCAGGCGGAAGCGGCCGGGATAACGCGGGTCGGGGAAGGGGATGATGGGGATCTGGTCGGCGACGTTGCCGAGGCTGGTCTGCAGGCGTCGCGCGGTGAACACGGCGGGACCGACGGTCTCGAGGGTGTCGGGGTCGTGGATCAGCGCGTGATGCTCCGCGGCGACGACGCGGACGAGGGTCTGCAGGAGGCGGAAGCCGCGGACCGCGTGTTGGTTGCGGTACTGGGCGCGCAGGACCAGCAGGTTTTGTCGGGTTGGCAAGGAGGCGCGCTCGTCGGGGAGCAGGTCGCGGGTGAGGTCTGGGTCGGCGAGGACCCGGTCCTCGATCAGGGGCGGGCCCTTGTTCGGGGTGCGCGGGTGGGCCTCGATGGCGAGGCCGAGGAGGTCGGGAGCGTCGTCGCTGTCGGGCGTGGGCTCGGAGCTCGGGGTGCCACGGACGGTGAATTCACGCTCCGGGCGGCCGATGAGGTCGAGCAGGAGCATGACCTCCTCGTCGTCGAGGTTGCTGGCGAAGGCCTTGCGCACGGCCTGTGTCAGCTCGGAGCGCGCGGGCGCCGGTTCGGGCTCACCCGGGAGCAAGAGGACGTAGCTGTAGGTGATCCGGTCGGCGAACACGACGCGGTGTGGGAGCTCGGCGAGGCGTGCCGCCTCGGCGTCGATCGGGGGCGTGGGTGCGGCCGTCGGTGG
>JBGAUO010000200.1:0-6997 GCA_044228605.1 Nannocystis sp.
ACTCGCCGAGGCGGGTGCTGCGGTGGGCGAGGCCGTGGTCGTCGAGGTCGGGGCTGTGGCGGCGCTCGTGCTGGGCCGCGGCCAGGACGGCGCGCGCGAGCTCGGCGGAGGGCAGGGCGTGGTCGAGGATGTCGGCGAGGTCGTTCCACAGGCGGCTGTCGAAGGGGACGCCGGTGGCGGCGCGCAGGGCCGCGATGGGGCCGCCGTGCAGCTGCATCGTCACGTGGACGCGGGCGAGCTGGGGTTCACGGCGGGCGCGGCGGGCCAGCTCGCGCGGGCCGAGCGTGGCGGAGATCATGGCGTGGACGCTGGCGGTCGCGGCGTTGTGGTGCACGTTCGGGAGCAGCGCGAGGGCGGCGGGGAGGTCGTTGTTGGCGACGGCTTGCCAGGCGCGCACGCGGGTGCGGCCCCAGGCGCCGATGCGCGCGGGCACGGGTCGACCGAGGGCGCGGAAGTAGGGCTCGAGGTCGGCGAGGGTGGTGTCGTTGTCGGTCCAGGGCTCGGCGCCGTCGTCGTACCAGAAGCCGGGGTGGATGGTCTCGGGGACGCCGTCGTCGACCAGGGGGAGGTTGCAGGCCGAGGCGAGCGCGCTGCACATGGCGTGGAAGGCGGCGGCGATCTCGGGGCGGTCGGCGGCGCCGCGGGCACAGTAGAGGCGATAGCCGAGCAGGCCGAAGTCGCTGGAGATGGCGATGAGCTTGCGGGCGACGACGCTGCCGCGGGCGTCGCGGAGGTAGAGCACGCGCTTGTTGATGTCGACGGCGTTGAGCACGGTCGAGTCGGCGTTGAAGCCGGTGGCGAGGGCGAGGCAGGTGTCGAAGGGGATGCCCATGCGCAGGACCTCGAGCGGGTCCTGTTCGATGCACAGGGTGTAGCGGGCGCCGCCGAGGTCGAGGCTGCGCTGCTGGGGGGCGAGCCAGGGATCGCAGCGCAGGTGGTTGGCGGCGCGGGCGAGCCAGGCGTGGTTGCGCGGGAGGGTGGGGGCGATCGGCTGGCGAGGTTTGCTGGCGGCGAAGCGCAGGAGCTCGCGCAGGAGCTCGCGGTTGCGGTCGGCGGCGCCGAGGTAAAAGCGCAGGGCGTCGCGCCAGGCGGGGGTGAGGTCTCTCGGGGCGACGCCGATCGCCTCGGTGAGCAGCTCGCGGATGAGCTGGTCGAGCTTGCGAGCGAAGGCGCGGACCTGCAGGGCCTCGCAGCGCTCGCCGAGGCGGCGCAGGGTCCAGCCGCGGTCGACGACGAGGTCGCGGGCGAGCTCGGCCTCGAGGTGGGCGAGGCGGGCGCGCAGGGCCGGGGCCAGATCTGGCGAGGCGGCGAGGTGGTCGCGCTGGCGGATGAGGCGGTCTTGGCGGTCGAAGTCGCGGCGCAGGGTGGTTGAGAGGGCGAGGGGCTCGTCGGCGAGGACACAGAGGTGGCAGAAGCGAGACAGCAGGGGGTCGTCGCCGAGCCAGGCGGCGAACTCCGGGAAGTGCCGGCGGGCGGCGCCGGCGGGGGCGTGGCTGAGGTCGGCGAGCAGGGCCTCGGCGCGCTGCGGGCGGGCGGTGAAGAGGTCGAGGGTGGCGCGCAGGCGGGCGAGCTGGGCGTCGGCGCTGCGCTCGTCGGGGGCGTGGTGCTCGATGAGGCAGTGCGCGAGCAGGGCGAGGCCGCCGCGGTGGGTCTGGTGCAGGCGCGCGAAGTGCTGGGGGCGGGTGTCGACCTCGACGCCGAGGCGGCGATAGTGCGGGACGATGCGCACGAGCCAGTCGGCGTAGGCGGCGGCGAGGGTGGCGTCGCCGTTGAGCTCGGCGAGGCGGTCGTGCCAGCCGAGGGCGATGACCTGCTCGATCAGGGCGGGCGCGAGGCCGTCGGCGAGCCAGGGCGCGAGCTTGGCGCAGACCGCGGGCGAGACGGGGAGGCGCAGCAGCCACAGGGCGCGGGCGAGCGGCAGCTGGAGGGGTGGGGCGGCGCGCAGCCTGGCGGCGGGGGGCGGCGGCAGGCCCGGGGGGACGGGGGGGGGGGGGGCCCGTTTGGGGGGGGGGGGGGAAGGGAGGGGGGTGGCGCCCCCGCCCCGGGGCGCGGGCGTGCGCGCGGGGGGGGGGGGGGGCGGCGCGCAGCGGGGGGGCGGCGCGCTCGCGCGCGCCGGGGTCGACGGGGGGCGGGGGCGCGCTTTGGCGGTCGATCGGGAAGGCGAGGGCGTAGGCGCCGAGGACCTGGCGCAGCGCGCTCGTCTGGGCCGGGCTGCGGGTGGTGCCGAGGGTGTGCACGAGCATCGCGGCGAGCTCCTGCACGCGGGCGGCGAGGGCGAGCGATGAGATGTCTCTTGGGACAGGTGCGAGGCGGAGGAGCGGCTGGGTGGGCGCGGCAGGTGAGCTGTCCCCGGAGACAGGTTGCGCAGCGGTGCTGTGGCCGCTGGGGGCGTGCGGCCAGGCGAGCACGTGGCGGAGGATCGGCCCCAGGCGGCGGGCGGCGGCGCGGCCGGGCAGGCGGGTGAGGCGGCGCAGGTCGTCGGCGGCGGCGTCGAGCATGGTCGCGACCGCGGGCGGTTCGGCGGGGGCGGCGTGGCGATCGCGGAGGCGGCGGACGAGGCCGGCGAAGCGGCGCTCGGCCTCGCGGCGGCGACGGGTGCCGAGGCCGGCGCTGCGGGCCAGCCAGTCGGTGAGCGCGGCGGCGGCGTCGGGGCCGTGGAGGTCGGTGATGAGCGCGAGGAGGGGGTCTTGCGGGGCGTCGTCGGCCGGCTCCGGGGCGGGCCGAAGGGTGCGCGCGAGCGCCTCGATGCGGGCTCCGCGGGCGGCGAGCCAGCGCTCGTCCAGCGGGCCGAAGCTGCGAAACTGGCGCGGCGCGTCGCGGACGATCGCCAGCCATGGGAGCAGCTCCAGGGCCCGCAGGTCGTGGTGGGCGCGGGCCAGGAGCGTGGCTGTCAGCGGCCTGGGTTCGCCGTCGCAGCGCAGGGCGGGGGTCAGGGCGGCGAGGCGGGGCGGGCCGCTGCGGCAGGCGGCGAGCAGGGCGAAGGGGTCGATGACGGCGACGGCGTGCAGCAGCATGGGGCCGTCGGCGGTGCGCACGACGGTGCCGTCGAGGCGGGCCAGGCGAGTGAGGCGGCGCTGCAGCTCCTTGATCGGGTCGGCGGCCTTGGCCATGCGGCCGGCGACGATAGCCGATCCGTGGGCGCGGTGATGCGCGTGAGCCGGGGTTTAGAGCGTGATAGGGTCGTGCTGATGCGGCGCGGGTGGTGGGCGATGATGCTGGTGCTGGGCTGCGGGATCAGCAGCTCGATCGACGGGAGCTTGTCGGCGGAGATCGACGAGTTCGACGCGACGTGGACGATGACGCCGACGCGCTGCGTGTCGGGCGAGCACGCGGGGTTCTTCGGCGTCGACCTGATCGCGGGCGACGACGTGGAGACGCTGGTGCGCGTGGTGCAGGACCCGATCGCGGGGGCCTCGTTCCTGACCAACGTGCCGGGGACGGACCGGTCGGTGGTGATCGACGCGAGCGCGGGTTGTGAGCTGTTTGATGTCGAGGTGGCGCGCGAGAGCTCGCGCGTGAACAACTACTGGAACGTGGCCGGGCACGCGCTGCTCGAGTGCGTGTCGCCGGGGTTCTCGTTGCGCGTGGATCTCAACTTCTCGGGCTGTCACTGAGCGGCGGGTCACTTGCGGCGCAGGAGCAGGCCGAGGCCGAGGGCCGCGGCGCCGCCGATCGCCCCGAGCACGCTCTGTCCGCGGCGGCGGCGTTCGGCGGTCTGGGTCGCCTCGCGTTGCTCCTCGAGCTGCCTCCGGGTGTGGGCGTGGGCGTCGACCTCGTCCTGCAGTTGGCGCTTGATCAGGGTGATGCGGTCGGCGAGGACGCCGGCCTCTTTGGCGAGCGTGTCGGCGCGCTGGCTGGCCTCGAGGGCCTGGGTCTGATCGGCGGTGACACGCTGCTGAAGGGCGGCGTACTCGGCCTGGGCTGCGCGCAGGCGGTCCTTGCAGCCCTCGTGGGCGGCCTTCTCGGCGAGGAGGTCGGCGGCGGCGCTGCGGTGGGTGGCCTCGAGGGCGGCGAGGCGCTCCTGGATGGCCCGGTGGGCGGCTTGCTCGCTGGTGAGGTCGCGGCGGCCGGCCTGGAGGTCGCGGCTGGCCTGGTCGGCGCGGCTCTGCTGGCGCACACCCTCGCGTCGGAGCTCGGCGGCCTCGGCCTCGAGGGTGCTGACGCGGCTGTGCAGGAGGTCGTGGGCCTGGGACTTGTGCGCGTGGGCCTGGGTCTCGGCGTCGTGTTGCTTGCGCAGGTCGGCGAGCTGGCGGCGCAGGTCGTCGCGCTCGCGGCCGGCGTGGTCGGCGAGCTCGCGTTGCTGGTCGTGGTGACGGAGGGCGTCGTCGAGGCGGCGCTGGAGTTCGGCGAGGGGGTCGTCCGGGGCCTGGTCGTCGCTTTGCATGCGGCCGGGATTGTCGCGCTAAATGGCGGCGCTGTGCATCTCGAGTCGGCGGTCGGCTTCGCCCGCGGCCGCGGATCAGCGCTCCTTGGCGGGGGCGCGCTCGAGGCCCTGCGGGGCGAAGACGGGCTCTTGCGGGGCGTCGGCGGCGAGGATGTAGGTCGGCCCGCCGGCGGCGGAGAGGGTGTACCCGGCGGCCTTCATCTCGCGCAGGATGGCCAGGAGGATCGCCTGGTGGGCCACGAGGTACACGCTGTGTTCGGGGGTGGTCACCCAGTAGACGACGCTGTACTCGACGCCGGAGTCGGCCAGCTGGGTGAGGGCGGCGCGGTCGAAGCGGACCTGCTCGCGGCCGTCGATCTGGGCCTTCAGGAGGCTGGGGAGGGCCTCGAGCAGGGCGTGCTCGGTGGCGTAGGGGACCGAGATCTTGAAGTCGACCCGGCGCTCGCGCATGCGGGTGAAGTTGCTGATCCGGCTGGCGAGCAGGTCGTTGTTGGGGAGCACGAGCTCCTCGCCGCCGAGGCCGCCGAGGATCGTGCTGCGCAGGCCGATGCGGTGGACGGTGCCGCGCTTGTCGCCGATGGCGATCGAGTCGCCGGGCACAAAGGGCTTGTCGAGGGCGATCGAGATCGAGGCGAGCACGTCGCCGAGGACGCGCTGGACGGCGAGGGCGATGGCGATGCCGCCGACGCCGAGGCCGGCGACCAGGGCGGTGATGTCGATGCCGAGGCTGGACAGCACGGCGAGCAGGACCACGGACGCGATGCCGACCATGCCGGCGAAGCGCAGGAGGGTCTGGGCGACGGGGACGACCTGGCTGTCGCTGCCCTGGGCGTGGTGGGCGAAGCGGCGGTCGACGAGGTAGCGGACCAGGTCGAGGGCCCAGATGCCGCCCTGGATCATGCTGCCGACGACGAGGGCGATCTGGGCGCGGGTGTCCCAGCGCTCGGGGAGGTCGAAGACGAAGGTGGCGACGCGCATGGCGAGCAGCGCGAAGAACCAGCCGCGGGCGTCCTCGATGAGGTCGACGGCGAAGTTGTCGAAGTCGCTGGCGGTCTTGTCGGCGAGCCGGCGCAGGCGACCGGCGATGAGCCGGCGCGCGAGCATGAGCAGGGGCGTGACGCCGAGGACGATCGCCAGGGCGACCGTCCACTGGGTGCCCGACGCGCCGAGCCACTGGCGCGCGAACAGGGCTTCGATGCTGGCGGGCATCAAGTGGTCGGGAGACCGTTCAGGCGGGCGAGCAGCAGCTCACGCCACAGCAGCAGCGAGCGCGGGATGCGGTCGCCGAACATGGCGAAGAACTCTTTTTGCGACTCGAGCTCCTGGCGCCACTCGTTGTAGTCGACGCGGGTGGCACGATCGACGTCCTCCTCGGGGGCCGTGAGGCCCTGGAGGTCGAGGTCGCCGACGCGGGGGACCCAGCCGACCACGGTCTCCATGGTGCCGACGCGGCCGCGGGCGCGGTCGACGATCCACTTGAGCACGCGCATGTTCTCGCCGAAGCCGGGCCACAGGAACTTGCCGTCCGGGCCCTGGCGGAACCAGTTGACCATGAAGATCTTGGGCGGGAGGGTCAGCTTGTGCTGCATGCGCAGCCAGTGCTGGAAGTAGTCGCCCATGTTGTATCCGCAGAAGGGCAGCATGGCCATCGAGTCGCGGCGGACCACGCCGACCTTGCCGGTGGCGGCGGCGGTGGTCTCGGAGCCGAGCGTGGCGCCGAGGTAGACGCCGTGCCCCCAGTTGAACGACTGCAGCACGAGCGGCACGGTGGTGGCCCGGCGACCGCCGAAGATGATCGCGGAGATCGGGACGCCCTGGGGGTCGTCGACGTACTTGGAGAGGCTGGGGTTGTTGCGGGCGGGGGCGGTGAAGCGGGAATTCGGGTGGGCGGCCTTCTCGGTGCTGCCCTTCTTCCACGGGCGACCCTGCCAGTCGATGAGCTCGTCGGGGACCTCGCCGTCCATGCCCTCCCACCACACGTCGCCGTCCTTGGTGAGGGCGACGTTGGTGAAGATGGTGTCCTTCGCGACGGTGTGCATCGCGTTGGGGTTGGACTTCATGCTGGTGCCGGGGGCGACGCCGAAGTAGCCGTTCTCCGGGTTGATCGCCCACAGGCGGCCGTCGTCGCCGACGCGCATCCAGGCGATGTCGTCGCCGACGGTCCAGATCTTCCACCCGTTGAAGCGCTTGGGCGGGATCAACATGGCGAAGTTGGTCTTGCCGCAGGCGGAGGGGAAGGCGGCGGCGACGTAGGTGGTCTCGCCCTCGGGCGACTCGACGCCGAGGATGAGCATGTGCTCGGCCATCCAGCTCTCGTTGTGGCCGAGGTAGCTGCCGATGCGCAGGGCCAGGCACTTCTTGCCGAGCAGGACGTTGCCGCCGTAGCCGCTGCCGATCGACCAGATGGTGTTGTCCTGCGGGAAGTGGCAGATGAAGCGGCGGTCGGGGTTGCAGTCGAGGGTGCTGTGCAGGCCGCGGTTGAAGTCGTTGGACTCGCCGAGCATGGTCAGCGCGCCCTGGCCCATGCGGGTCATGATCCGCATGTTGAGGGCGACGTAGATGCTGTCGGTCAGCTCGACGCCGATCTTGGCCATCTTGCTGCCGAGCGGGCCC
>JBGAUO010000201.1:0-6966 GCA_044228605.1 Nannocystis sp.
TGGCCACATCGGCGAGCAGGTTGCTGATGACGTAGATGAGCGCGATGAACATCGCGATGAACTGCACGACCGGCGCGTTGGCTTCGGGGATGGCGTCGCGCAAGGCGATGCCGATGCCGCGGAAGTTGAACAGCGACTCCACGATCACCACGCCGCCGGCGAGGTAGGCGACGGTGCCGGCGCTGAGCAGGGCGTGGGCGATCGCCGCCGGCTGGGCGACCTGGCGCGCGAGGTCGAGGGCGGACTGGGCGAGGCGGGTCGCCTGCGTGCGGGCCACGCCGCCGCTCGAGGCGACGAAGCTGGCCTCCATGCCGAGCGCGCGGGCCAGTCGCAGCGGTTCGCCGGCCCGCAGCGCGAGCAGGGTGCCGAGCGCCTGGAAGTCGGCGGCGCGGATGTTGTCGTTCATGCTGAGGCCGCGCGAGACCACCGAGCAGATGTCGATGCGCAGCAGGTCGGCGGCGGGGACCTCGGCCTCGGGGCGCAGCTTGTAACGCATGCCGTGGAGCTTGAGCTGCAGGCGGCGGGCGATCAGGGACAGCAGGGCGCGGCGAGGCGAGGGCGCGAGCTTCATGCCGATCTGGGCGAGCACGCCCTGCAGCACGGCCCGGCCCTCGTCGACGTGGCCGCTGACGAGCAGCTGCTCGGCGGCGAGGCGGCTGAGGTCGAGGGCCTTGCTGCCGGTGTGGAAGGCGGCGGCGCGTTGATAGGCGGCCGCGGCGGGCTGGCAGCGGCCGGCGTTGGCGAGCGCGTCGGCGAGGCCCTCCTCGAGCTGGGCGCGGCTGCGCGGATCGGTGATGTCGATGGCAACGGCGGTCGCGGGGGCGAGCGCCAGGGCGTGCTGGTAGAACGACGCGGCCTGATCGAAGGCGAGGGCGGTCGCGGCCTTGGTGGCGGCGGCGATCGCCGCGTCCATGGCTTGTGGGATCTGGCCGGCGGCGTGGCGGTGGACGAACAGGCGCTCGGGGTCGGCCTGACCGGCGGCGACGAGGGCGTCGGCGAGGGCGGCGTGGATGCCCGGTCGGCGCAGGGCCGGGATGCGCGCGGCGAGGGTCTCGCGGATGCGGTCGTGGTAGAGCTCGAGCTGCTCGCTGCCGGCGGTGATGCGGACCAGCTTGGCCGCGCGCAGGCTCTTGATTAGCGGGCGCTCGTCGCCCTGCAGGCCGGCGGCGGCGAAGGCGAGGTCGGAGCGGACCGGGTGCGCGGCGGCGGCGAGCAGGTCGAGCAGCGCGCGGGCCTCGACGGGCAAGGGCCGGATCTGGGCGTCGAGCATCTCGGCGAGGCTGATCCCGGTCGCGGCCACACCTGGCTCATGGGACACATAGCGGGCGAGCTGTTCGGCGAGGAACGGGCTGCCGGCCGACTCGCGGATGATGCGCTGGACGAAGGGGAGAGCGGCGTCCGGGTCGCCGATCAGGTCGAGCACGAGGCGGCGGGTCTCGGCCTCGCTGAGCGGGCCGACCGGGAGGGCGCGGCGGGCGACGCCATCGGTGGCGGCCAGCAGCTCGCGCAGGAATGGTTGATGCTCGAGCTCCTCGCTGCGAAAGCTGGTCAGTAGGAGCAGCGCGGGGGCGCCGGGCGGGCGCAGCAGGCCCTCGAGCAATGCGCTCGAGTCGGCGTCGGCCCACTGCAGGTCGTCGATGGTGATGATGACGCGCCGGCGATCGGCGAGGCGGCCGAGCAGGTCGCGCAGGGCCGCGAAGGCGCGGCGGCGCAGCTCGACCTGATCGAGCACGGTGGCGGCGGGGTTGTGGCCATGCAGCGCGTCGGCGATGGTGTGCATGACCGGGAACACGCGGGCGAGGGCCCAGAGGTCGCGCGGCATCAGGACGCGGGCCTGGTCGTCGGGCAGGCCGATCAGGAAGCGGCTGAGGCTGTCGACCACCGGGTCGAGGGCCTTGTAGGGGACCGACTCGCGGACGTAGCAGCGGCCCGAGAGGATCACGGGGCGCGGCTCGGTGGTGGCCACCTGCTCGAGGAACGAGCGCACCAGGGCGCTCTTGCCGGCGCCGCTCGGGCCGTGCACGTGGATCGTGACGGTCTGGCCGCGGGCGGTCGCGGCGAAGGCGTCGCGCAGGGCCTGGAGGTGGCTGCTGCGGCCGACCAGCGTCGCGTTCGGCTCGGCGGCGACGCCCAGGTCGACGCGGCCGAGCAGGCGCAGGACCTCGGCGTCGTCGGGGCGGGCCGTGGGGTCGCGCTACATCAGGCGCTCGCACAATGCGACCAGGTCGGCCGGCGCCTGCGGGGCGAGCTGCGCGAGCGGGGCGGGTCCTGGGTGCGCTTGTTGAGGAGGACCTGCAGGAGGGTGCCGTTGAAGGGGCGGGCGCCGGAGAGGGCCTCGTAGAGCATGACGCCGACGGCGTACCAGTCGCTGGCCGGGGCGCCGCGGCTGCCGCTGACCTGCTCCGGGGCCATGTAGGCGGCGGTGCCGGTGAGGCCGTCCTCTTCGGACTCGGGCGAGCCGTTGCCGCGGGCCTGGGGGAGCTCGGTGGCGAGGCCGAAGTCGAGGATCACGACGCGGCCGTCGTCGGCGACCATGACGTTGCTGGGCTTGAGGTCGCGGTGGACGATGCCGGCGCGGTGGAGGGCGGAGACGCCGTCGGCGAGCTGGCCGAGGGCGTCGCGCAGGCGCGGGAGGTCGACGCCGTCGTGGTCGGGCCTTGCTGGGCGCGGCTCGGGGCTAGTGGCGCTGCCGCCGGTGCTGGTGCTGCCGCCGGTGTTGGTGCTGCTGGCGAGGTCGCGGGCGATGTCCTGGCTGCGCTGGGAGAGCAGCAGCGAGGGGTCGAAGGCGAGGGTGGCGTCGTGGGCGAAGGAGAGGGAGCCGTCTTCACGCCGGTAGGCGCCGGTCTCCTCGGCGTCGGCGTCGTCGTCGCTGGGGCTGGTGTGCTCGGCGGTGTCGTCGGGGCTCGGCCGTGCGGTCGCGGGGTGATGCGTGGTGGGGTCGGCGGTGTCGTCTGGCTGTGGGTCTCGGCTCGGAGGGGCGGGGCCGAGGGTGTCGGGGTGAGCGGTGCCGTCGTTGTCGGTGGGGTCTCGCGTGGAGGGGCCGAGCTCGGGGCGCACGTGGTCGAGGAAGGTGAGGCCGACGACCCGCTCCATGGTGAAGAAGCACTGCTGGTCGTCGACAAAGAGCTCGTGGAGGGCGACGAGGTTGCGGTGGTGGGTGTCGGCGAGCGTGCGAAACTCGCGCTTGAAGCGGTAGAGGGCGTTGGCCTCGGCGTGGAGGAGGGTCTTGAGGGCGACGATCTCGTCGCGGGTGCGGTCGTGGGCCTCGTAGACGACGCCCATGCTGCCGGCGCCGAGGCGTCGGCGGATCTTGAAGCGTTCGCCGCCGATGTGCTGGGTGCCGAGGGTCACGGGCGTGCTGGCAGGATATCGAGTCGCGGGCGGGGCGTCAGCCCTTGAAGGTCGAGAGGCCGTGGTCGCCGTAGGGCTCGTCGCGTTCGCGTACGGCCTGGCGGAAGCCGGCGTCCTGGGCCCGGGCCCGGAAGGCGTAACCCTCGGGGGTGTGGCGGGCGATGCCGTCGAACACTGTGCCGAGGATCTGGGTCGCCTGCAGGCCCTGGGCGCCGAGGGCCTGGTTGCACAGGAGCTTCATCATCACGAGCTGGTTGATGGGGGTGCGGGCGATCCGGGCGAGGAGGGTCTCGAAGCGCTCGTCGAGGGCCTCGGGGGGGGCGGATTCGACGGCGAGGCCCCAGGCGGCGGCCTCTTTTCCGCTCAGGCAGTCGCCGGTGAAGAGCAGGCGCTTGGCCTTCTCGACGCCGATGCGGTGGGCCCACAGCGCGGAGGTGGGCACGCCCCACACGCGCGCGGGCGGGTAGCCGATCTTGGCGTCGTCGGCGATGACCAGGAGGTCGGAGCACAGGGCCATGTCGGTGCCGCCGGCGACGCAGAAGCCGTGGACCTTGCAGACGACGGGCTTGTCGCTGTGGAAGAGGGACATGAAGCCGCGGAGGTTGCGGCTCATCATCGCGTAGTCGACCATCGGGTCCCAGGTGTGGGCGGGGTCGTGGTTGCGGGTGAAGACGTCGGGGTCCTGGGGGGAGCCGGGGACGAAGTCGGCGGGGCGCATGCCGGTGGTCTGTTCGGCGCTCTCGACGAGGTCGTAGCCGCCGCAGAAGCCGCGGCCGTTGCCGCTGAGGGCGATGACGTGGATGGCGGGGTCGAGGTTGGCCTGCTCGACGCAGCGGGCGAGCTCTTGCGGCATGTCGAGGGTGATGCCGTTGCCGCGCTCGGGGCGGTTGAGGGTGATGCGGGCGACGGGGCCGGTGGTGGTGTAGAGGACGGTCTTGAGCTCGAGCATCGCGCGGGCACTGTAGCCCGGGGGCGGGGCGGGCCGCCAACGAGGTTGGCGCTGGGCTCGGGGATCGCCAACGAGCGATCGGCCGGCGTGGGCCAGGGCAGCGCCAAGGTGCCGGGATCACAGTGAATGCCGGGTGGATCGCTGCGCGCAAGGAAGAGCTCCGGAGGTTCCCGATGTCCGCTCGCCACCTGCTCCGTCTCGCCCCCGCCTGCGCCGCGCTGCTGCTTGCCGGCTGCCTCGATCACCCGCTCAAGCCGGTCGACTACGAGAAGGCGCAGGTCGGCGACGACTCGTTTCCGATCGCGGTCAACAAGGATGTCGACATCCTGTTTGTGATCGACAACTCGGGCTCGATGGCCGAGGAGCAGGCGCTGCTGTCGGCCAACTTCGCGGCGTTCATCGACGTGCTGGAGGCGCCGGACGTGAAGGCGAACTACCGCATCGGCGTGACGACGACGGACGCCGGCAACCCGCGCTGTCCGAGCGCGCAGTACAAGCCGGAGGGCGGCAAGCTGGTGCTGTCGAGCTGCGTCGATCGGGCGGCGGCGGGCGAGTTCACGTTCAACGACGACGACTTCTCGTTCGCGTGCGACGACTTCTGCAGCAAGGCGGACGCGGACGTGAGCGTGCGGCCGACGACGATCGCCCAGGAGGCGGAGGCCAAGCCGCGGCACTGGCTCGAGAGCATCGAGGGGCAGACCAACGTGGAGGGCTTCGACTCGATGGTGGAGGCCTTCCAGTGTTACGGGCCGCAGGGCGTGGCGGGCTGCGGCTTCGAGTCGCACCTGGAGAGCATGTACCTCGCGCTGGCGGCGGCCTCGAGCGACGACTCGGTGACCAACTACGGGTTTGTCCGCGACTCGGCGATCTTGTCGCTGGTGGTGATCTCGGACGAGACGGACTGCTCGTACAGCCCGGGGGCCAAGGAGATCTTCACGAGCAACAAGGTGTTCTGGAACGATCCGGACGCCGACACGGCGCCGACCTCGGCGATGTGCTGGAAGGCGGGCGTGAAGTGCGAGGGCCAGGGGCCGACGTACAGCAGCTGCGCGTCCGAGAACTACGACGTCGCGGGGATGCCGGGGGCGGCGGACGCCGACGCGGTGCTGCGGCCGGTCCAGCGCTACGTCGATTTTGTGCAGACGATCGAGGAGCAGAAGCAAAAGCTCGACCCGTCGCAGGAGGTGCTGGTGTCGATGATCGCCGGCGTGCCGCAGGGCTACGAGAAGGGCGAGGAGCTGGTCTACGAGGACGCGGCGGACCCGGAGTTCCAGGCCAACTTCGGGATCGGGCCGGGCTGCATCCTGCCGAGCGGCGACGTCAACGTGCCGGACTCGACGGCGGTGCCGCCGGTGCGCGAGCGGGAGTTCGCGGAGGCGTTCGAGGTCGACGATGCGCGCAACCTGTTCTCGATCTGCCAGCCCGACTACCGCGACGCGCTGGACGCGATCGCCCAGCGGATCCGCGACCAGATCAAGCCGGCGTGCATGCCCAACTGCGTGCGGGACCTCGACCGCACGACCGACCTGCTGGACACCGACTGCCGGCTGTACGAGGTGCGGATCAGCGACGACACGCGCACCGAGATCCCGGAGTGCGAGGAGGTCAACGGGGTGTGGACGGCCGGCGACGGGGCGAGCGTGTGCTTCGGGCAGCGGCTCGACCCGACCGGGAAGCTGACGCTGAGCACGCTCGACGATATGTCGAAGGAGTGTGTCGACGAGGGCTGGAACCTCGAGTTCTTCATCCAGCGCACGGGCCCGGCGCCGGCCGGGACGGCGGTGCAGGCGACCTGCCAGCTGTCGGACAACAAGTCGCTGGACTGCCCGCTGCTGTAGCGCGCCGCGGCCCTCGCTCGCGCCGGCCGTCTGGGGGACGGGCGGTGGCGGGCGGGCGGCCGCGGTTTTTTGTTCGCCGCGTTAGAAGCGGACGCCGACGCGCAGGCCGCCCTGCAGGTAGACGGGGAACTTGCCGGGGGCGCTGAGGAGGGCGGTGTAGCGGAACTGGGCGCCGAGGCTGATGTGCTTGCGGACCAGGACGTCGACGGCGCCGCCGAAGTAGAGCTCGGGGATGATGCTCTGCTGGCAGGTGTTGCCGCCGCCGCAGCGCAGGCCGACGTCGCAGACGCCGCCCTCGAGGCAGGCCTCGCCCATCTGACCCTTGCTGACGCCGGTCGGGGTGGCGACACGCAGGCCGCCGATGCCACCCTCGATGAGCGGGAGGAAGCGGCCGAGGTCGATCGCCACGACCGGGCCGACGCCGAAGCCGAGCGCGCGGATCGTGCCAGCGGCGGCGGTGACGGTGACGTTCTCCGTGTCGTCGATGACGCGGGTGTCGTCGACGGGGTGGACCGAGTAGCTGCCCTGGGCGCGCAGCCACAGCCAGCGGATGAGCTGGACGTCGAGCTCGCCGCCGAGGCCGGCGCCGTGGCGGCGCACCGGGTTGTCGTGCCCGGGGTTGCAGCTGCTGCGGCACAGGAAGGGCAAACGGAAGGAGGCGAACAGCGGGGCGAAGGTGAGGGCGACGCGGCGGACGCTCGAGTAGCCGCGGCGCAGATCGGGGCTGGTGCGCAGCTTGCTTTTGGTGTTTTGGTTGTTCGGGGCCCGCATGAAGGGGGCGTCGTTGGGGTCCTGGGGCGGTTGCGGAGGGATCTCACCCGCCGGGGC
>JBGAUO010000202.1:0-6957 GCA_044228605.1 Nannocystis sp.
CGATCGGCGTCTCCCTCCGCCTCGGCAGCAACAGCGACCCCGCCGACCGCACCGGCATCTCCGCCCTCCTGCTCGCCCTCCTGCGCGGCCACGACGAGCGCGACGGCAGCCTCGCCGCGACCCTCGGCGAGCTCGGCGGCACCCCCGATCTCCACCTCGCCCCCGCCGGCGCCCTGCTCACCGTCGAGGTCCCCGCCGAACACGCCCCCGCGGCCCTGCGCGCCCTCCTGGCCGCGCTCCGCCGCCCCCTCGACCCGGGCGAATTCCCGGCCATCGCCGCCGAACAGGCCGCCGCCCACGCCCGCGCCCGCGACGACCCCGGCGCCCTCGCCCTCGCCGGCCTGCGCCGCGTCAGCTTCCCCCCCGACCACCCCCACGCCCGCAGTCGCCTGTCTGCAGGGACATGGTCCTTCGAACATGTCCTCGCGCACAGCCAGCGCGCCCTCGGCCCGACCGCCCTCGCCATCGTCGTCGCCGGCGACGTCGAGCCCGCCCGGCTCGCCGCCGCCGCCGCCCTCGCCCTCGCCGATTGGCGCGGCCCCCCACCCGGCAAACCACCACCCGCCGCCCCGGCCGCGCCGCGCCGCGCGATCCATCGCATCGCCCGCCCCGGCCTCGCCCAGGCGATCATCGCCATCGGTCGCCCCGCCGACCTCACCGACGACGACCTCGCCGTCCGCGTCGCCGCCGTGCTCGTCCAGAGCGTCCTCGGCGAGCGCCTGCGCGGCGACATGGCCGCGACCTACGGCGTCGAGGTCACCCTCGAACCAGCCCGTGGCCCCGGCCTCCTGCGCGTGCTCACCGAGGTCGACGCCGCCGCCATCGGCCCCGCCCTCACCGCCATCCAGCGCGCCCTCGCCGACCTCCAGCGCCTGCGCCCCGGCCCCGATCAGATCGCCCGCATCTGCGTCCACGAGGCCCTGGACCGCCTCTACCAGCTCCAGACCGACCAGGGCCAGCAAGCGAGCCTCGCCCGCGCCCACTGGTACGCCCGCCCGCCGATGCCCCCGCAAGACTGTCGCGCCCTCGCCGACCAGACCACCCGCAGCCTGCGCGAGCTCTTCGCCCCCGAGCGCCTGCAGATCGTCGTCGTCGGCGACCCCGCCCGCGTCGACGCCCCGCTCGCCGCCCAGGGCCTCGGCCCGATCATCGCCCTCGATCCCGCGAGCCTCTGATCGTCGGCGCAACATCGCCCGCCCGCCGCTCGCGCGAAGCACGGTATGCTGGCCGCCATGCTCCTCACCGGCCTCGCCGCAGCGATCGCCCTCGCCGCCCCCGTCGGCCCGCTCACCACGCCCCCTCCGCCGCCCGCCCCGATCTTCGGCGGCATGCAGGTCGAGGCGGGCGCCTGGCCGGCCGTCGTGGCGATCAGCATCGGCACCACCCTGTGCACCGGCACCCTCGTCAGCCCGACGATCGTCCTCACCGCCGCCCACTGCCTCGAGGACAACCCGGCGCTCGCCACCATCACCGTCCGCCGCGGCGACGACATCAACTTCCCCGGCCCCAGCACCAAGGTCACAGCCATCGGCTTCGACCCCCAGTTCTGCGGCGAAAAGACCTGCAAGGAGGACATCCACGACTACGGCTTTGTCGTCCTCGCCACCCCGCAGACCGACATCCTCGAGTTCCCGCGCCCGGTCGCCGACCAGGACGAATGGGACGAGGTCATGGCGGTCGCCGCCAAGATCACCCTCGTCGGCTACGGCCTCAACGAGGGCGACATCACCGGCATCAAGCGCCAGGTCGAGGTCCCGATCACCAAGTTCAGCGGCTCGGGCCTCGAGTTCCAGGCCGGCGGCGACGGCCTCGACTCGTGCCAGGGCGACTCCGGCGGCCCCGCCTTCGCCCAGCTCGACTCCGGCGAGTGGGTCCTCGCCGGCGTCACCTCGCGCGGCTACACCTGCGGCAAGGGCGGCTTTTATGCCGTCCCGCAGGGCGGCCTGTGCTGGCTCCGCGAGGCCTCCGGCCTCGACCTGCGCCCGCCCGACTGCGAGAACTGCGACTGCATCAACACCGACCCCGCGCGCGACGAGGGCTGCGGCTGCTCCACCGACGCCCGCTCGCCGCTCGCCCTCCTGCTCCCGCTCGCCCTCCTCGGCCTCCGCCGCCGCCGCCGCTGACCTGTCCCTGCGGACAGCTCACATCAAGAAGCGCCCGGTGTTGCCCGCGTCCTCGTCGTCCTCGTCGTCGTCGTCATCGTCGGCCTCGTCGAGATCGCCGAGATCCTCGTCCAGGTCGTCCTCCCCGTCCTCGTCCGGCACGTCGGGCAAGCTCGGGACCAGGTCATCGTCCTCGTCGTCGTCCTCGTCGTCGTCCTCCATCTCCTCGTCGAACGCGTCCTCATCGAACTCGTCGTCCTCGGCGATCAGGGCCCACGGTGCTTCGAGCGTCAAATCGATGACCTGCACGGCGCCAGCATACACCGGCGCCAGGGCCCAAAATCAACCGACTCTCGGCAGTTAAATCCCCGTCCGCGGCCACGCGCGGCGCCTAGACCCGCACCCCCGACACGAAGCGACCGCTCCGCTCGGCGTGCGCGGCGAGCAACGGCGCCAGCGTCTCCGCCAAAAACTCCTCGACCTGCTCCGGCGCCCGCCCCACATAGCGCCGCGGGTCGATCGCCCCCGGGCTCACGTGGGGAGCCAGCGACGGATCGGCCAGCATCCGCGCCACCAGGTCGTTGCCCTCGCCCTCCTTCATCCCCGCCACCGCCGCCAGGCTGGCCGTCCGCACCGCCTCGTGCAGCGCCTGTCGACTCGCGCCGGCCGCCGCCCCGCGCATGATCACGTCCTCGGTCGCCATGAACGGCAGCTCGTCGCGCATGTTCGCCGCGATCACCTTCGGGTGCACGATCAACCCCCCGCACACATCGACCAGCAGATTGAGCACCGCGTCGGTCGCCAGGAACGCCTCCGTCAGCACCAGCCGGCGGTTCGCGCTGTCGTCCAGCGTCCGCTCGAACCACTGATTGGCGTGCGTCTCACGCGGGCTGCTGGCCAGCGAGTGGACGAAGCGCGCCAGGCTGCAGATGCGCTCCGAACGCATCGGGTTGCGCTTGTACGCCATCGCCGACGACCCCACCTGATGCGCCTCGAAGGGCTCGTCGACCTCACGCTTGTGCGCCAGCAGCCGCAGGTCCGTCGCCAGCTTGGCCGCCGACCCGCACACATCCGCCAGCGCCGACACCACCCAGGTGTCGAGCTTGCGCGTGTACGTCTGCCCGCTGACCGCGATCGAGCGCGCAAAGCCCATCGCCCCGCACACCTGCCGGTCGAGCTCGCGGACCTTCGCGTGGTCCCCGTGAAACAGCCCGAGGAACGACGCCTGCGTCCCCGTGGTCCCCTTCACCCCGCGCAGCGGCAGCCGCTCCGTCAGCGCAGCGATCGTCTCGAGGTCAAGCCCCAGGTCCTGCGCCCACAGGCAGGCCCGCTTCCCCACCGTCGTCAGCTGCGCCGGCTGGAAGTGCGTGAAGGCCAGGCACGGCTGCTCGCGCTGCTCGCTCGCGAACTTCGCCAGCCGCTCGAGCGCCGCCACCAGCCGGTCCATCACCAGCTCCAGCCCCGCCCGGATCATCACCAGCTCCGCGTTGTCGGTCACGAAGCAGCTGGTCGCCCCGAGGTGGATGATCTTCGCCGCCTCCGCCCCCGCCACCTCGCCGAAGTGGTGCACGTGGGCCATCACGTCGTGCCGCAGCTTCGCCTCGAGCTCGGCCACCCTGGCGAAGTCGATCTGCTCCCGCGCCGCCCGCAGCGCCTCCACCTGGGCCGCCGAGATCGGCAGCCCGAGCCCCCGCTCCGCCTCCGCGAGCGCGATCCACAGATCGCGCCACAGCAGCACCCGACGCCGATCCGAGAAGTTGGCCAGCATCGCCGGCGTCGCGTAGCGCTGCCCGAGCGGGCTGGTATAAGTGGCCTCGTGCTCCGTGGTCATCGCGGCGAGAACATACTGGCCAGCCCCCGCCCTGCCCCCGCGTCCCGGCCCGGCAAACTCCGCCCCAGCACACGAGAATTCGCACGGGAATAGCCCATGACCGGCTCCGGTACCGACCCACGCATGGACGCAGCCGCTCGTCGCGCCTTCGAGGAAACGGTCCTCCCCCAGCTGGACCGCGTCTTTGGCATGGCCCTGCGCCTGACCCGGAGCCGGGCCGAGGCCGAAGATCTCGCGCAGGACGTCATGGTCCGCGCCTACCGCTTTTGGGCCAGCTTCAAGCCCGGCACCAGCGTCCGCTCCTGGCTCTTCACGATCGTGCGCAACACCTTCATCACCCGCTACCACAGCACCAACCGCGACCGCCTCGCCAACGGCGCCCTGGCGATCCACCACGAGAGCGCCGCCGACGACGGCGCCTGCGGCCCGGCCCCCGCCCACATGCTCACGCCCGAGCAAGCCCTCGGCCGCCTCGGCACCCGCGAGCGCATCGACGCCGCCCTCCAGCAGCTGCCACCCGACTACCGCATGGCCGTGACCCTCGCCGACATCGAGGGCCTCTCCTACAAGGAGATCGCCGACGTCATGGAGTGTCCGATCGGCACCGTCATGAGCCGCATCTACCGCGGCCGCCGCCAGCTCCACACCCTCCTTTATCCCGCCGCCGTCGAGGCCGGGCTCGCACCCGAAGCACCCGCCCCCTCGGCCGCCCCCGTGTCGCTCGCCGCGTATCGCAAGCGAGGTCAAGCATGAGCCCCGAAACCAACGCCGCCAGCGACAGCCTCATCGCCCTCATCCAACCCTTCCTCGACGACGAGCTCGGCCCCAGCGAGCGCGCCCGCGTCGAGGCCCAGCTCGCCGCCGATCCTGTCCTTCGAGACATGGTCGAAGAGCAAGCGACCGTCCGCCAGGTCCTGCGCGAGCTGCCCAGAGAGCCCGCTCCGCAGGCGCTGCACGCCCGTGTCCTGCTCGAGCTCGACGCCGTCGATCGCGAACACGCCGCCGAGGCCGCGCTCACACCACCCGCCCGCGTCGGCCTCGCTCAGCGCCTGCGCAGCTTCTTCCGCGGCGCCGCCCTCATGGTCCCCGCCGGCGCCACCGCCCTCGCCCTCTTCCTGGTCACGAGGACAGGTTCGGAGGACCCGGTCGCCGCCCCGATCGCGACCGCGACGCCGACGCCACTGGTCGTCGGCGCCGCGACAGCCTCGCCGAGCCCCGGCGTGCGCCTGGTCGGCGCGGCCCTCCCCGCCGGCGAACGCGAGCCCGGCGGCCCCGTCTACGTCGAGCGCCGCGTCGGCCAGCGCCTCCTCCTCGATCGCCACGAGCCCGCGGGCGGCCCTTCGCCCAGCGTCGCCCACGACTACCGCGGCCGCAGCTACTGGCTCGGCCAGGTCCAGGGTCGTCCCGCCGTCGCCTTCGAGTCCGACGGCGTCCGCCACACCCTCACCCGCGGCGACGAGCAGGGCCTGCGCGACAGTCGCGAGTACATGCTCCTCCTCAGCCTCGGCCACACCCTCCGCGACGCCGAGCGCACCCGCTGAGGGCGCCCGCTCACGGCGCGGGCCGCATGCACCAACCGACGAGGTGCCCGCCCATCCTCGACATGTGACCTCCGAGCCCGCTGCCGAGGTCCACCGTCAGCATGTCTGAACCATTCGTCTGCTGCGTCCTGGTCCAGTAGTCGCCGGTGCTCACCCCGACAAACGGGTGGCCCGCGGGCAGCTTCGGCCCGCCGGACACATCGCGGTCGAGCAACGTCGTGAACTCCTCCACGCTCGCCAGCCGCCACCCTCCGAGCCCGCCGATCGACCGGCCCTCACAGGCCTCCACCGCCGTCGGATACTGCACCCCGGTTATCGTCGGCGCGAGCTCCCACAACAGCCGCGTCTCCTGGTCGAGCGCCGCCCCGCCGCCAGGCTGGACCACGAAGCGACCCACCGGCCCCAGCGGCCACGCCGCGCTCATGTCCATCTTGATGCAGCGGCTCGCCAGCTCCGCCGTCGACTTGTCGATCGCAGCGACCGCCCCGTCGCGGAAGCGCAGCGTCGCCGCCACGCTCACGCTGCTCGAGTCCAGCGACCAGCTGCGACGCTCGTCGTAGGGCGCCCACGCGTTGGTGAACGGGTGACCCGCCGGCAGCTTCGGCGTCTCCGGGGCGTTCATGTCCAGCAGCCCCGTCAGCTCCGCCATCGTCGGCAAGCGCCACCCGGGCCCGAACCCCAGACACTCCCCGCGCACCGCGTGCCACCGCCCCTGCGACGTCGGCGCCCGCTTCCAAACCCGCCCGGTCTGCGTGTCCAGCACATTCAGCCCGTCCACCGTGAAGCGCGGGTTGCTGTTCGGATAGGCCGTGTTGCCCCCGCCGCGCACGCACCACGCCGGATACTCGGTCGTCCGCGTACCGACGAAGGTGTTGCCGTTGCTGACCAGCACGTAGCTCGCCGCCGTGGCCGAGAGCTCCGTCGACGACCAGCGACTGCCGCTCACCGTGAACGGATGCCCCGCCGGCAGCGGCGCCTCCACCGGCCCCGCCAGCAGCGCCTTCAGCTCCTCGATCCGCGGCAGCCGCCAGTCGCTGTGACCACCCAGCACCTTGGCGTCGCACATCGCCTTCGCCGCGTTGAAGCTGTACGCCGTCGACCCTGGCGCCCGCTCCCACATGCGCCCCGTCTCGTTGTCGCGGACGACCGGCCCCCCTGCCCCCGGCAGCACCACGAAGCGCGGCCCCTGGACCCCCGTCGACTTGCCGAGCTCGAGCGCCCGCTTCACCTCCGGAGCCGCCTGCGGAGCCGCCTGCGGCGCCGCCTGCGGAGCCGCCTGCGGCGTCGCCTGCGGAGCCGCCTGCGGCTTCGCCTGCGGAGCCGCCTGCGGCCGCGCCGTGGGTGTCACCTCCGCCGCCCCGAGCAGCGGGCGCGCCAGCAGCAGCGCCGCCCCGCTCATCGCCACCGCCATCATCACCGACCACCGCCGACGCGAGCGCATCATCGAAGCACCTCCCCTGAGAACCGATCCTTCGTAGCCAGC
>JBGAUO010000203.1:0-6886 GCA_044228605.1 Nannocystis sp.
CCACCCCTGCGCCGGCCCCCAGCCCCCCCGCGGAGCAAGCGGCCACCACGACCCCGCCACGCGACGACCCCAAGCGCTGGCGCCACGGCGGCTTCATCCTCGACCTGCAGATCGGCACCGGCGGCTGTGCCCGTCGCTACTGCAGCGGCAGCGCCGGCCACGACGCCGCCCCCGGCCTGCGCCTCGGCGCCTTCATCGGCGCCAACATCTTCGGCATCCTCGAAGTTGGCATCGCCACCGGCTGGAACACCCTGCGCCCCCGCGGTGTCGTCGGCGACAACGCCCTGAACCTCTACGGCCTCGACCCCGCGCAGGTGCAGGTCGCCATCGCCGAGGCGATGGGCGTACCGGCGCTGGCCGTCGACCTCTCGACCTTGACCGTCCAGAGCGCCAGCTCCCGCGCCTTCGACATCGGCCCCTCCCTGCGTGTGCACTTCATCCGCAAGGGCCGCGGCATCGCCTACGTCGGCGCCGACATCCACTACCAGCTGTGGCGCAACCGCTACAGCACCGCCAGCGGCGACCTCCGCCTCGACTTCCACGGCGTCAGCGCCCCGCTGCGCGCCGGCGGCGGCGTCTACGTGCACCGCAACCTGGCGATCATCGGCGAGTTTAGCTACGTGCCCGCCGTCTTTGTCGTCGGCGGCATCCGCCACCCCCTCCTCACCGCCGTCGCCCCCCTGCAGGCCCTCGAGGGTCAGGCCGCCGCGGTCGGCAGCACCGGCTCCCTCAAGAGCGGCCTCCCGCACTTCTGGAACGTCAGCCTCAACCTGCGCCTGCGCTTCTAACCACCTCGACCCTTCAGGGCCGGGCCACCGTGCGCCCCTTCTTCGCCCCGGTCTTGCGCGCGGCCCGATGCGCCTCCGCGACCAGCTGGCTCGCGTGCTCCCTCGCCGTCCCGCTCACCCGCGACCCGCCGAGCATGCGCGCGATCTCCTCGACCCGCGCCTCCTCCCCGAGCCGCACCACCCGCGTGATCGTCCGCCCATCCTTCGTGTGCTTCTCGACCCGGAAGTGGGCGTCGGCAAACGCCGCGATCTGCGGCAGGTGGGTGATGCACAGCACCTGCCTCTGCTGCGAGGCCGCGTGCAAGCGACGACCGATCGCCTCGGCCACCGCCCCGCCGACCCCCGCGTCGACCTCGTCGAACACATAAGTCGTCACGTGGTCCCCCGTCGCCAGCACGCCCTTCACCGCCAGGAGCACCCGCGACAGCTCACCACCCGACGCGACCTTCGTCAGCGGCGCCAGCGGCTCACCCGGGTTGGCCGTGAACAAAAACTCCACCCGGTCCGCGCCCCGCGGCCCCAGCTGTCCGCCCGCCAACAGCTCCACCCGCGCCTCGATCCGCGCCCGCGGAATGTGCAGCGCCACCAGCTCCGCCTCCACCGCCCGCGCCAACCCGGTCGCCGCCTCCACGCGGCGCCCATGCAGCGCCTCGGCCTGGGCCGCGCAGCTGGCATGCAGCTCGCGCACCCGCTCCGCCAGCGCCGCCAGGTGAAAGTCCGCGTTCTCCAGCTCGCCGAGCTCCGTGCGCATCGCCTCGAGCTTGCCCGGCAGATCGTCCACCTCGCCGCCGTGCTTGCGCCGCAGGCCCTCGAGCTCGTGCGCCCGCTCCTCCGCCATCTCCAGCTCACCTGGCTCAAAGGACAGCTCACTGGCGAAGCGCGACGCCGCCGACGCCGCCTCCTCGCAGGCCATCTGCGCCGCCGCCAGCTGCTCCTCGATCTCCGCCAACAGCGTCGAGCTCTGGGCCCCGCGGCGGGCCTCGTCGAGCAGCGCCGCCAGCCGCCCCGCGATCGCGTCGTCCGCCTCGTACAGCGCGTCGTGAGCCTGACGGGCGAAGGCCGCCCAGCGCTGCCCGTCGCGCAGCAGGGTCACCCGCGCCTTGAGCCCCGCCAGCTCGCCCGGCTGCGGGTCGAGCCGCTCGATCTCCTCGATCTGGAAGCGCAGGAATTCGGCCCGCGTCGCCCCCTCCGCCGCCCGTCGCCGCAAGTCCGCCTCGGCCGCCAGCGCCTCATGCCACTTGTGATACCCGCCCGCATAGCGCTCCACGTCCGCCTCGAGCCCGGCGAAGGTGTCGAGCAGATCGAGGTGCCGCGCGACATGGGTCAGCGAGTGGTGCTCGTGCTGGCTGCAGATATCGATCAGCTGCTCGCCGACCCGCTCGAGCACCCCCTGCGTCGTCAAGATCGACTGCACCACCGAGCGCCCGCGGCCCGTACGACCGACCACCCGCTCGAGCACCAAACCCTCGCCGGTCCCCTCCGCCCCGAGCTCCGCCAGCAGCGGCGCGACCCGCCCCTGGGCCGGCGCGTCGAGCTCGAACTGCGCCTCCACCCGCGCCGAATCGGCCCCCTGACGCACCAGCTCCGAGCGCCCCCGGGCCCCCCGCAGCAGCGCCAGCGCGTCGACGATGATCGACTTGCCCGCCCCCGTCTCGCCGGTGAGCACGTTCATCCCGCGCCCCAGCTCGAGGGCCACGTCGTCGAGCAGGGCCAGGCCACGGATGTGCAGATAACTGAGCACGGACCCCGTGTAGCACAGCCGCGCGTCGCCGTTCAGCTCCGCTTGCTCTGGACCAGAACAAGCGCGCCCCGGATGACAGACACCAACCCCCGCGTCATCATGGCCGCGTGGCTCACCCCTACCGTTCCAGCCCGGGCGGCGCCGTGTATGTGCTCGAGCCGGCCACCCGCCGCCTCCCTGGCGAGCTCGACAACATGACCGTCGAGCTCGGCCGCCTCATCCTCAACGACGACGGCCTCTACTTCATCGCCGGCTGGCAAGAGCTCCGCGGCCGCTCGCGCATCGCTGTGCTCGGCATCCTCTTCGGCGCCGAAGTCGGGGCCCTCCCCACCACCGCCACCAACGACCCCCACGTCATCGCCGAGGGTCGACGCCACCTCGCCGAGCTCCACGGCCTCCCCCCCGAGCAACAGCTCGCGCGCTCCTCCGGCTCGCTCCACGTGCCCAGCGACGACATCGCCGCAACCACGCTCGGCCGCCTCTTCGCCCCGCTCCGGGTCACCACCCGCCGACACGGCGACCTCCACACCTTTGAACTCCCACGTTCGGCTCGCGCCGCGGCCCGCACCTGGATCTCCAGTCGACCCCGCGACCAGCCTTGACCCCTGCCTCGCCCCGTGGTCCTCTGGAGCCATGTCCGAAGCCGAGACCCCCCTCCCGAAGCTTCATGACCTCCCGTGTAAACACAGCGTCCGCTACGCCACCCACGAGGCGCGGATCCTCGGCGCCGCCTGGGACCCGGTGACCCGCACCGCCCGCGTCGACGGCCTCACCGACATCTCGACCAGCCCCGAAGGCCAGCTCTTCCTCGACAGCAAACCACTCGGCGTCCCGATCGTCGGCGTCTACAAGGGCGAGGACGGCTACTGGATCGCCGCCAAGGACGACCAGGACCGCATCCTCTTCCCCCGCCGCCACCTCGCCTGGTAGCCGCGGCTACTCCGCGGTCCCGCGGTTCCACCCGAGCTTGGTCGCCAGCACCTTGAACACGCTGACACCCGGCGGGCACAGCTGCAGCGGCTCGCTCGCCGCGGTCGCCACCACCACGTCGCCGAGCTTCAGCTCCACGCTGCGCTGCCCGTCGATCGTCAAGAACGCCGCGCTGATGTCGTTCGGCCCGGCGTAGGTGATGCGGATCTCCGAGTCCCCCGGCACCACCACCGGGCGGTGCGTCAAGCTGTGCGGGCAGATCGGCGTGATCGTCAAGCACTGCGTCCCCGGGGCCACGATCGGCCCGCCCGCCGCCAGGTTGTAGGCCGTCGAGCCCATCGGCGTGCTGACGATCAGCCCGTCCGCCTTGTACGTCGCCATGTGCGAGCCCGCCACCTCGGTGGCCAGCAGTAGCAAGCGCGGCACGTCGCCGTGCTTGATGTACGCGTCGTTGCAGGCCATCTCGCTCGCCAGCAACTCACCCGCGCGGCGCACCTCCACGCGCATGCGCATGCGCGGCTCCCAGGTCAGCTCCCCGCGGACCGCCGCCGCCAGCGCGACCCGGGCCTCGTCGCGGTTGTACGCGGTCAGGAACCCGAGCTCCCCGAGGTTGATCCCCAGCACGGGGATCCCCGCCGTCGCCGCCCAGCGGCTCGCCCGCAGCAGCGTCCCATCACCCCCCAGCGCGACGATCAAGTCGACGTCACGCAGCGCCTGCGCGGCCACCCCCGCGGCCCCCTCCACCTTGTCGACCTCCGACGGCACCGCCACCGTCACCCCCTGCCCGCGCAGGTACTCCACCGCGTCGAGCAAGGTCGTCCGCGCGTGCCCATCCTCCCGCGGATAGATGAGGACCGACCGAACAGGCGGAATCTTGGTGTGCTTCAGCATCTCAATCCTCGGGCGCGTACAGATAGCCCTGATGCTGAAACAGGCAGATCTTCCCGCCCTGCTCCTGCTTCGCCCGCTCGAGCGCGGCCGTCACCAGGTCGAGCATGTCCTGGAGGCTGGTGGTGTCCTTGTTGGGGAAAAATGACACCCCGATCGACACCGTGAAGCCTGCGCCGCTCGCCCCGCCGCGCTGCGGCTTGCGGGTCTCCCGGGAGATCCGCTCGGCCACCGTCAGCGCCCCCGGAAAGTGGGTGTTGGGCAGCATCAACAGGAACCCCCGCTCGTCCGCCCGCATCACCAGGTCGATCTTCCGCACCTGGGCCTCGATCACCGTCCGCAGCGTGCCCGTCAGCTCGGGCGCCCGCTCCTCGGTCGCGTCGACCGCGATGCTCAAACACGCCAGCGGATCGCTGTAGCGCTCGGCCCGCTCGAACTCCTCCTGCATCCGCCGCCGCATCTCCTCCGCGCTGGCCACCACCCGCGCCGGCTCCTGCGCCTCGCCCGCGCCGTCGACGCGCTCGTCGAAGGCCGCCCGCGTGCGTAGCAGCACCTCGACCCGCGCGCACAGCTCCTCGTGGTTGTACGGCTTGCCGAGGTAGTCGTCGGCCCCGCTGCGCAACCCCTCGACCCGCGCGTTCACCGAGTTGCGGGTGCTGACCATCAGCACCGGCAGGTACCCGCCCGCCTTGGCCTTCAAGATCCTGCACACCTCGAGCCCGCCGATCTTCGGCATCACCACGTCGAGCAGCACCAACGCCGGGCGCTCGCGCTGGAACACGTCGAGCACCTGCTGCCCGTCGCTGGCCTCGACCACGCTGTACCCAGCCTCTTGAAGGATGCCGCGAGCCACCGCGCGATCGCTGCTCGAGTCGTCAGCGATGAGGATCTTGACGCCGGAGGAGGTCACGCCGGCCCCAGTATGGCACCCTTCCCGCCCGTCCAGCAGCCATCCGCCTCCCCGCGAGACAGACAGGCAAGACAACAGGCCGCCTCACCCCCCGCGAGCCACCTTCCCCCCTCGCTCTGGGAGATCGCTCGCCCGCTTCCTCTCTCACACACCGCCCAGACGACCCTCGTCTAGCCGTAAACACCCCGTTGGCCCCCTCCCACGCACCTCGCCGCCCGCTTGACAGCCCCGAATCGCTCGCGTATCCATCCGCTTCCCATGGGTACCCACTACCCCAACCCCGCAGATATCCGCCGTGACTGGCTCCTCGTCGACCTGAAAGGTCTGACGGTCGGTCGCGCCGCGAGTCAGATCGCCAACATCCTTCGTGGCAAGCACAAGGTCACCTTCACTCCGCACATGGATGTCGGCGACTTTGTCGTCTGCATCAACGCGGAGCAGGTCGTCCTGACCGGCACCAAGCTCGACGACAAGCTTTACCGCTTCAACTCCGGCTTCCCGGGCGGACTCAAGTCCTGCACGGCCCGCAACATGCTGGCCAAGAAGCCCGAAGAGCTGATCAAGATCGCCGTGCGTCGTATGCTCCCGCGCTCCCCGCTCGGTCGCCACACGTACAGCAAGCTCAAGGTCTACGCCGGCGGCGAGCACCCGCACAGCGCCCAGCAGCCCAAGCCCCACACGCTCGCCTACTGATTTCATCGAGACTCGCAATGGCCACCGATACCATGAAGTTTTACGCCACCGGCCGCCGCAAGCGTGCGATCGCCCGCGTCTGGCTGTTCCCGGGTGAAGGCAAGATCGTCATCAACAACCGCGACGCCGACGCCTACCTGGCCCGGCCGACCAACATGAAGTTGATCGAGCAGCCGCTCAACGCGACCGGTACCCGTGAGAAGTACGACGTGTGGGCGACCTGCCGTGGTGGCGGCCTGTCCGGCCAGGCGGGCGCTGTCCGCCTCGGCATCGCCCGCGCGCTCCTCCGCATCGCTGGCGACTTCCGCGACAGCCTCAAGCGCTCCGGCTACCTCACCCGCGACTCCCGCAAGGTCGAGCGCAAGAAGTACGGCCGCGCTGGCGCCCGCGCTCGCTTCCAGTTCAGCAAGCGCTGATCTCCAGGCCCTCGCGCCCGAGAGACGCCCTCCCACCCGGGACGGCGTCTCTCTTCAATTCTGCCCCCTGAGCACCACCGCCAAACCAGCCGACTCCCACGACTCGCCGCACCGAACGAAAAAACCCGACCCGCTCAAAGGCCGGGTCTTCCTATCGCCGACTCCCACGACTCCGCACCGAACGAAAAAAACCGACCCTCTCAAGGGCCGGGTTTTCCTGTCGCCGCATCCCTCGACTCGCCGCACCGAACGAAAAAACCCGACCCGCTCAAAGGCCGGGTTTTCCTATCGCCGCCTCCGCGACTCGCCGCACCGAACGAAAAAACCCGACCCTCTCAAGGGCCGGGTTTTCCTGTTCAAGGTGTCAGGCCAACTCAGCCACGACCGCGACCGCCGCGACCACCGCCGCCGCCGCCACGACCACGGCCACCGCCGCCGCCGCCACCCTCGAAGTCGTCGTAGCCGCCACCGCCGCGACCACGACCACCACCGCCGCCACCGCCGCCGAAGCCGGAGTCAC
>JBGAUO010000204.1:0-5812 GCA_044228605.1 Nannocystis sp.
CCAGCACCAGTGCCCAAATGAATGTCGCTCAGTACCAGGGTGTGCATCGTCAACCTCGGTGCGTCGGCCAGTCCATGCATTCGGCCCGCGACGCGGACGGGCCGACGACGGCGCCAGGATATCGCGACCCCACGCCAGCCGCGACCTGCCCACGGCGCGCGATCCCGACATACAACAGTCGGCTGCCCCTCGCCCTGATCTCGAGCTTGTCGCCGTCGATCGCCGGGGCGTATGCTGAGCGCGCGCGTGTCGATGCCCAGCCGAGCGGACCCGACGTCCAGCGCCGCGCCGGTGGCAGCGGACGATGATCGACGCGTCCCCCCAGCCACCACGCCGAGCCACAGCCTCGACCGCGAACGGGCCCCCGATCCAGACCCCGATCGCCGCGACGGAGCCAGGCGTGACCCCGACGACGTCCTCTCGGACGCCGCCCTCCGCGACCGCGCGCTCCCGTCGGCGCTCTACATCAGCACCGCCCTGCTCACCAGCGCAGCGCTCGGCGTGCTGTCGGGCAGCGGCGGCACAGCCGTGGGCCTGCGCGTCGGCCTCGCCTACCTCGCCGCCGCGCTGGTCCTCGCCGCCGCGATCGTGCTGCAGCGCCGCGGACACGGCCTGCTCGCCGCCCGCCTCGCGCTGCTCGCCTGGCTCGGCGGCACCACAACCTTCGCCCTCGGGAGCGACGCGGCGTCCCCCATCGTGCCCGCCGCGCTCGCCGTGGCGATCGGCCTCGCCGCGATCCTCGACGGCCGCGCCGTGCTCCGCTGGACCCTCGCCTGCGTCGTCGCCTGCGCCGGCCTCGGGCTCGCCCGCGTCGGCGGCAGCCGCGAACTACCGACGCTGGCCCTGGCGCTCGCCCCGGCCGCGCTCCTGCTCGCGCTCGGCCTGGCCAGCCGCGCCGCCGTTCGCGGGCGCGACCTGGCCCGCAGCGCCGCCCGCAGCAGCCAGCGCGCGCTCGAGGAGCGGCGGGCCCTGCTGCAGCAGAGCAGCGTCGAGCTGGCCCGCCGCGACGTCGCCGCCGTCGCGGCCCAGACCGCCGTCGACGCGGCCGAGCAGGCCAGCCGCGCCAAGTCGACCTTCCTCGCGCACATGAGCCACGAGCTGCGCACCCCGCTGAACGCGATCCTCGGCTACATCGAGCTCGTGCGCGACGAGGCCGGCGAGCGCGGCATGGCCCAGATCGTCGCCGACGCCGAGCGCATGGATTCCGCCGGTCGCCACCTCATGCAGCTCATCGGCAACATCCTCGACCTGTCGAAGATCGAGGCCGGGCAGATGCGCCTCGAGCCGGTCCGCTTCGACCTCGCCGCCACCCTCGGCGACCTGGTCGAGACCATGCGCCCGGCGATCGCCCGCAGCGCCAACATGCTGGTCGTCGAGATCCTCCTCGGCAGCGACCCCACGGTGGTCGGCGACCCCGTGTGCACGCGCCAGATCATCTTCAACCTCCTGGCCAACGCCGCCAAGTTCACCGAGCACGGCCAGATCGGCCTCGCCGTCCAGCGCGACGAGGGCTGGCTCGAGCTGCGCGTCAGCGACACCGGGATCGGCATGAACCAGGAGCAGATCGTCCGCGTGTTCGAGCCCTTCGAGCAGGCCGAGGCCGCCACCGCGCGCCGCTACGGCGGCACCGGCCTCGGCCTCACGATCACCCTCGGCCTGGTCAAGCTCATGGGCGGCGAGCTCACCGTCGACAGCGCCCCGGGCGTCGGCTCCGTCTTCCTCCTCCGGATCCCCGCCGACATCACCAGGCCCCCGACCGCCCACGCCCAACCGCCGGGGCCGCTCATGAGCAACAACAGCGCCCGCTTCAGCACGCTGCGCACCAACAAGAGCTAGCAACCCGTGGCGGAAGTCAGCGCCGCGTCACGGGCTGCTGGCCGCCGCGCCGAGAAACACTGTCCCGGCCCCCGCTGGTACACTCCCCGGCCGATGCTCCGCCGACCGCTCGTCCTCGCCGCGGCGCTGGCCGCCTGCGCCGCGGCCCCACCCGCACCGCGCCCGATCGCCACGAGCAGCGCCGCCACCCCGCGCCGCCAGGTCGCCTACACCCTCGAGATCCCGAACCCCAGCGAGCAGTGGGTCCACCTCAGCATGACCGTCGCCCGCCCCAGGGGCCTGCGCAGCCAGGTCGCCATGCCCGCGTGGACCCCCGGCTCCTACCTCGTCCGCGACCACGCCCGCCACGTCGACGGCCTGCACGCCGAGGACCTCGCCGGTCGCCCCTTGCCCGTCACCCGCGTCGACAAGCAGACCTGGCGGATCGACCACGGCCTCAAGGGCTTCCGCGTCCGCTACCGCGTCTTCGCCGATGAACCCGGCGTGCGCACCAGCCACGTCGACGACCGCCACGCCACCCTCAACGGCAGCTCGCTCTTCCTCTACCTCGTCGGCGAGACCCAGCGGCCCGCCAGCGTCGACCTCACCCTCCCCGCCGGCTGGCAGGCGCACAGCGCCCTCGACCCTGACCCCGCGAGCGCCGGCGTCGCCCGCTTCAGCGCCCCCGACTACGACGCCCTCGTCGACGCCCCCTTCGTCCTCGGCGCCGCCGAGCTGCGCAGCTTCACCGTCGCCGGCGCGCGCATCGAGCTCGTCTTCGACGCCGCCGCCGGCAGCAACGCCGACACCGCCCGCATCGCCGCCAACCTGCAGAAGATCGTCACCGCCTTCGCCGACATGATGGGCGGCCTCCCGCTGCGCCGCTACGTCTTCCTCCTCGTCGCCGACGACACCGGCGACGGCGGCCTCGAGCACGCCAACAGCACCCTCATGCGTGTCCCAAGGGACATGTTCTCCGGGCCAGACGGTTACACCCGCGTCGACCACCTCGCCGCCCACGAATTCTTCCACCTGTGGAACGCCAAGCGCCTGCGCGACGCCGACCTCCTCCCCTACGACTACCGCGGCGAGGACTACACCCGCCTGCTGTGGTTCCACGAGGGCTTCACCGAAACGATGGAGCAGCAGGCCCTCCTGCGCGCCGGCCTGCTCGCCCCCGACATCTACCTGCGCGACCTCGCCAGCGGCTGGACCGCCTACCTGCGCAAGCCCGGCCGCAACCACAGCCCGCTCACCGAGCTCAGCCACGACGCGTGGATCAAGGCCTACAAGCCCAGCCCCAGCCACGGCAACACCGTCGTCAGCTACTACGAGAAGGGCCACTACCTCGGCGTCTGCCTCGACCTCGAGCTGCGCCTGCGATCCGCCCAGCACGGCCACAAGGGCTCGCTCACCGGCCTGTTTCGCCGCCTCATGCACAGCCACGGCGCGCGCCCCCGCGGCCTCACGCAGGCCGACATCGTCGCGGCCGCCAGCGCCGAGGCCGGCGAGCCCATGGACGACTTCTTCGCCCGCCACGTCGACGCCACGACCGAGCTCCCGCTGCCCGAGCTGCTCGCCAAGATCGGCGTGCGCGTCACCAGCGAGGCCCCCGGCAAGGCCCACAGCGGCCTGGTCCTCGAGCCCGATCGCACCGTCCGCAACGTCGAGCCGGGCAGCCCCGCCGCCGCCGCCGGTCTCATGCTGGGCGACGAACTCCTCGCCGTCGCGGGCCTGCGCGTGCGCACCGGCGACGAGGCCCTCGCCCGCCTCGGCGAGCGCGCCCCGGGTGATCGCGTCGAGCTCGCGCTGTTCCGCGGCGGTCGCCTCGAGCTGCGCAGCCTCACCCTCGCCGCCGACCCGCACCGCAACTTCCGCTTCGAGCTCGCCCCGGACGCCGCCCTGACCCCGCAGACCCTCGGCCTGCGCCGCGCCTGGCTGACCCGCTGAGCCGGGCGAGCCCGCGAGCCGGCCACCGCCGGTTCATGTTAGCGTCCCGCCGCGATGGCAACGGCTCCCACACCGGCGCGCGGACTCGGCACCGGCGGCCTCTCGATCGGCTTCGCCAAGCTGTTCTTCCTGTTCGCCGGCTACGCCGTCTCGATCTACCTCACCCAGCTGGTCTCGCCCGCCACCTACGGCGACTACAACGTCCTCAGCCAGTTCATCACCGTGCCCAACATGGTGCTGATCCAGACCCTGCTGTTCGCCGTCAGCCGGCCGATGTCCGCCGAGTACGGCGCCGGCCTCCCCTCCTACGACGGCCTGCGCCGCCGTGGTTTCCGCGTCGCCGCCGGCTTCGGCGGCCTCGTCTCCGCCATCCTCTTCCTCGGCGCGGACCTCATCGCCGGCAGGTTCATGCAAGATCCTGCGCTCGCCGACCCGCTGCGCATCGTCGCCCCGATCCCCCTGATCTACGCCGTCTACGCCGTCAACGTCGGCACCGTCAACGCCACCCGCCGCTTCCAGCTGCAGGCCAGCCTCGACATCTTCATGGCCGCCACCAAGGCCGGCCTCATCATCGGCGCCGCCGCTCTCGGCCTCGGCCTCACCTCCATCCTCGGCGGCTTCACCCTCGCCTCGCTGCTCGCCTTCGGCCTCTCGATCGTGTTTGTCACCGTCAGCCGCCCCAGGACCGCCGGCGGCGGCACAGGTCCGCTCGACCCGATGGCCAACTTCGCCATCGTGCTCGCCGTCTTCACCGCCGGCGTCAACGTCCTCCAGGGCTTCGACCTGTTCCTGCTCAAGCGCTACGCCCTCACCGCCGCCCAGGACGACGCCCTCGGCTTCTACTCGAGCGCCCAGCTGATCGCCCGCGTCCCCTACAGCCTGATGAACGCCGTCAGCCTGGTCATGTTCCCGCTGATCGCCACGCTCCACGCCAGCCGCGACCACGCCGAGATCAGCCGCTACGTCGGCGCCACCGCCCGCGTCTGCGTGCTCCTGCTCGCCTTCATGAGCAGCGTCGGCGCCAGCGCGGCCCCCGAGGTCCAGCGCCTGCTCTTCCCCGCCGCCTACGCCTCCGCCGCCGACGAGCTGCGCCTGCTCGTCTGGGGCATGTCCGGCTACTCGCTCACCATCACCGCCGCCTGGATCTTCAACTCCGTGCAGCGCTCGCGTGTCGCCGTCGCCCTCATCCTGGTCCCCCTCATCGCCGTCGCCGGCCTCGGCCTCGGCCTCGTCCCGACCCGCTCCACCGGCGGCGCCGCGATCGCCGTCGCCGCTGCCGGTGCCCTCGCCGCGACCGTCAGCCTCGTCGCCCTCACCCGCTTCTTCCGCGCCCGCGTCCCCCTGCTCTTCTTCGTCAAGGTCGCCGCCGCCGCCCTCGGCGTCGAGCTGGCCGCGCGCGCCTGGATGCCCGCCGGCAAGCTCATGATCCTCGTCAAGCTCGCCGCCCTCGCCCTCGTCTTCATCGCCATCGCCGTCGCCACCCGGGCCCTCAACCTCGTCGAGGTCCGCGCCCTCCGCAAGCGCCCCGCCGCCGACATCCAACCCGCCGCCGACGCCCCCTGACCTCGCCATGCCCGCCCTCGCCGCGCCCGCCCTCGCCCCCGCGCCCTCGCCAGGATCTCGAGAATCACCCGCACCCGCCCGCAGCCTCGCCAGCCGCGCGACATCCTCCGCGCCTCGACCAGCGGGGCCGCGACGTCGCCCGCCCGGGGGACAGGGGCCGGTGGACACGGGAAGCAGCGGGAGGACCCAGGGCTCGCGCGCAGCCGCCCCCTCGTCCCTCCGTTGCGAATCCACAGCATCGGTGAAAGCGCGACGAGCATCCCGACCGATGGGGCGGCGAGCACGTGCCCTGGGAGGACCCGCGTCGCAGGGACCCGCTGTCCGCCGGCCCCCGCCTCCCGGCCCAGGTCGCCTCGCCCCGCGGTGTGCGGACGAGCGAGCGTGGCGGTGTCGGGACGAGCGAGCGCGGTGGGCGGACGAGCGAGCGCGGTGTGCGGACGAGCGAGCGTGGCGGGCGGACGAGCGAGTGTGATCATTCGGCGCC
>JBGAUO010000204.1:5822-6857 GCA_044228605.1 Nannocystis sp.
CCCGAGCCCCGCGCTCCCCCCTCACGCCAAGCGCCCACGCCCACGAGCCCCCCGGCCCATGCACCCGAGCCCCGCGCTCCCCCCTCACGCCAAGCGCCCACGAGCCCCGCGCACCAAGCCCGTGATCATGCAGCCCTGGTTCCTCGTCTCCAAGCCCCTGCGCCCGCCCTTCCGCGACGGCAGCACCGTCCTGATCCGCGACCTCGTCACCCACACGCCGATCGATCGCCCGCTCGTCTACCTCGGCGACCCCGCGCACCCGCTGCGCCCCGGCGACCACGTCCTCGATCACGCCGCGATGGGCTACAGCCCCGGCCTCCTCGCCAAGCTGCACGTCCTCCGCGCGCTGCTGCACCCCGCGCGCCGCCGCCTCCCCGTCCATCTCTGCTTCACCCCCAACCCGATCACCTCGCGGGCCGTCGCCCTCCTGCGCGCCCTGCAGCCGCGCCGCCTCCTCGTCCAGAGCCTCATGTCCGCCCACGGCTGCGAGCAGTGGACCGAGCTCCTGCGCCCGCTCGACGCGATCGTCGTCCTCAGCGATCACACCGCCCGCCGCCTCACCGGCGCCGGCGTGCCCGCCGAGAAGATCCATCGCATCTACCCCGCCGTCGAGGCCGTCCCCGCCGACGACCCCCAGCAGGTCGCCGCCCGCCGCCACATCCTCTACGCGGGCGACCTCGAGCGCGACATCGCCGACCGCCTCATCGCCGTCGCCCACGCCCTCGAAGACCCCGCGCTCGCGACCTGGACCCTCACGATCGCCTGCCGCCCCAAGGCCGACGGCGACGCCGAGGCCCGCGCCCGCCTGCGTCAGCAGCTCGCCCCGCAACTCGCCCGCGGCCGCGTCGTCCTCCACGCCGAGGTCGCCGACATCGATGCCCTCCTGCGCAGCGCCTCCCTGCAGCTGTTCGCCGCCGACCACGTGCGCCGCAAGGTCGACCTCCCGCTCGTCCTGCTCGAGGGCATGGCCCGCGGCGTGCCCGTCCTCGCCGTCGACGCCGACCCCGTGCGCGAGCTCTTCCTCCTCGGGCAACG
>JBGAUO010000205.1:0-6818 GCA_044228605.1 Nannocystis sp.
ACCACCGGCATCGCCACCACCGCTGCTTGCAGCCGTGTCGGATCCGCCAGTCTCGCCCGGCGGGGTCGTGCCGTCGGGGGTCTTTTTGCCGCAGCTGACAACCAGACCAAGCACCAGGAAAGGAACAGCAAGGGTACGAAGCAGCATCACTTGTCGGATTCTCCTCGAGAGGCCCGGGACCGTATCACAACTCCGGCCCGTCCGCCTCTCAACAGCGGGGCCGCAAGACCCCCCTCCAACGGTCCACCATCGGCCGCGACTTCGCAGGACAGCTGTCCATACACCAACCCCATCCGACGCGCGCGGACGCCCCTCTCCCGCCCGGCGGCGCTCCTCGACTCTGTCCTTTTCGACATGTCTCTTGGGCCAGTCGGTGACCCTCGTGTCACGCCCCGGTCATCACGCCGTCGATCTCGAGCCCACCCGCGCTGGCCCGAAGCGTGCGGATCAGCGGCAAGGCTTCCGGGCTGTCTCCCTGCAGCGAACGTCCGCTCAGGACCCCGCGGATCGGCGCGGCCGGCAGATCGTCGAGGGTCGCGCCAGGCGCTGGCGCAGCCGAGGCGCCCAGCCCCGACACCGCCGTCCCGCCCTCGAGCCAGCGGCGCAACGCGGGGGCCATCCCGGGCGGCACGAGGGCGATCCGGTCGTCCGAGAGGAACGCGACGTCGAACGCAAAACGCCCCCCGCTCCCCTCAGCAACCGACCCCTCGCTCAGCGTTCGCACCCGCAGCGACCAGGTGTCTGCCAGCGTGGTCTGCAGCACGGAGAGATCGCAGCGCGCCCGCAGCACCCACACGACCGCCCCGGCGCGATCGTGCAGCAGCAAGATCTGGCGCGGCCGCAGCCCCGCGGTGATCAACTGCGGACGCAGCAGCCCCAGCTGCAGACCCAGCTGTCCGAGCCCGAGGCTGGCCACCACGGGTAATCCGCTGCCCGCGCGCACGCCGGCCTGCAGCTGCGTGAGCGCGGCTGGCAGGTCCGGGCTCTCGAGGTCGACCACCGCCGCGAGGCGCAGATCGCCGGGCAGCCACTCCGCAAAAGCTCCGCCGAGCTCGTCATTCGCGAGGCAGCGTGCGGGCACGGCGACCGGAGGCTCCGCTACCGGAGGCTCCGCGACCGGCCGCGAGCTGGCCTCAGGGACAGGCTGTCCGCAGGCGGCCAGCGCCGCCACCACGCAGGCGGCCAGGCCCCGGCTGGTCATCGCGCCTCGCTCACCCGCAGCAGGCGGAGGTCGGCCTCCGTCAACTGCAGCCGGCCGCGCACCACCGGCGGCTCCGGCGTGAAGGCGACACGCGCGTAGAGCTCGCGCACCACGTCCGTCTCCAGCGCGGGCTTGCGCTCCTCGAGCTGCTTCACCGCCGCGTCGGGCTCACCTTGCGGCTGCAAGATCAATTCACCGTCGATGCCGGTGCGCTCCCAACGACGCACACCGAGCCGGATCGCCCCGACGTCATCGCTGATGTCGAGGCTCAGCATCGGCCCGCTCGCGACCATGTCGAACAGCATCTCGGCGTCGTCATCGAAGCTGCGGCTCAGGTTGACCTCGAGCTCCGAAGCGGGCAGGTCACGCGCGGCCGTCAGCGGTCCGAGACCGCCGCCGATCTCGCGCAGCGAGACGCAGCCGAGCACGTCGTCCTCGAGGAACACGACGCGCCACGGAAACGCCGCCATCGGCGCGTGATGGACCGGCAGCGCCTCCGCCGGCCCCGGCGGTGCATCACCACCAGGCAGCGGCGAGTACGTCGTCATCCCCTCGCGCACCTCGGCCTGGAGCCCGCCCGCGCGCAGCAGCGCCTCGACCTCCGCCCGCGGGCGCCGGAGTCCGAACACCATGTAGGGCCCATGCGCCAGCGGCGGCAGGAAGGCCAGCGCCTCGTCGCGCAGCCAGGTCTCCGGCGCCGGGCCGACGCCCTCCATGAGCGCCCCCAGCCCGGCGCGAAACGCCATGATGTCGCGCAGCATGTGCCCCGCGCGCGGCGGCACCGCGAACAGCCGCCCCAGCGCCTCGAGATCGATCGCTGGATCGATGCGGCTGAAGACCGCCGAGCCTGAGTCCGGATCGAGCCATGGCATCAGCGGGTGCACCACCGCGGGCGCCGCGACAGGCTCGGTCGGGGCCGTCGGCACCGGCGCTTCGGCGCTCGCTGGTGCCGTCGCCGGCGCCGGCGTCGCATCACCACAAGCCAAACCGGCCCACACCAGCGCCCACGCGGCAACGCGGCCTGTCCAGGCGACCATGTCCCCTCGGTCCGTACGCATCACGCCGGCCTCCAGCCCGAACCCTCGCGGACGAGCCGCTGCGGCAAGTCGAGCGAGCGCGCAGGTGCTGGCGCCCCTTCGCCTGGCAGCTCGTCGTAGTCCGGCGCGTGTGGCAGCACCACCGCGATCCGCCCCGACCCGTCCGCCCCCGTCTCGAGCATCGCCTTGGGCAGCACGGGCGCCCGCACATCCGCCACCGCCAGGCTCCGCAGCCCCGCGAGGCGCTCGTCGGCGAGCCGCAGCAGCGTACACAGCGTGGGTGGCGGCAGATCGACCGCCCCGGCCGCCCCGAGCGCGAGGTACTCGGCCGCGCTGGCCCAACGCCCCTCCTGGGTCTCGTGCCCGTCCGCCACCGCCTCGCCGCCCTCCTCGCTCGCCAGCTCCGCCCAAATGAAGCGCGCTTCATAGCGACGCGGCTCGGCCGATGGCGTCACCCAGGTGTCAAACCAGTGCAGATGCCGACCTCCGAGGTCGACCCCGGCCTCCTCGAGGCACTCACGTCGGGCCGCCGCCTCGAACGCCGCGTCGCTCCCCAGATCCCCGTCGCCCGCGTCCACGGCGCCGCCCGGGAACACCAGCGCGTCGGGCATGAACGGGCTCCTGGCGCTCCGCCGGAGCATGAAGATCGCCGGCGGCTGCCCGCCAGCGCCTGCGCGCAGCAAGACGACGGTCGCGGCCGGCCGCGGCGTCCGGGGGGTAGAGAGAAGGTCGACGGTGATCGTCATGCGCGGCGCCAGACTAGCGGGTCCAGCGCGGCGCCCAAGCAAAAATCGCGTGCCAGCCATCCCCTCGAGCGGCTCCCTGCCCGGCCGGGCGCCCTCCACCGATCTTTGCTAATGGTGGCCTCTGCTGTGAGCCAGGGATCCAAGACATCTTCGTTTCCCCGCGTCGGCCCGCCGAGCAGCCCCGGCACGATCTCCGATCGAACCATGCAGCACGGCGCAGACCGCACCCAGTACCAGGCCGTGGCCTCACCATTTGCCGCCTTCGGCGAGATCGTCGACGCCCTCGCCGTCCCCACCGCCGTGCTCAACACGGCGGGCATCGTCGTCGCCTGCAACCAGGCCCTCCTCGAGCAGTTGCACCGGCCGCGCCCCGAGGTCATCGGCGAGCCGCTGCTCGGCTGGATCGCCCGCGCCAGCGAGCGTGCCGCGTTCGGGCGCGCCTTCATGGGGATGCGTCCCCGTCTCGCAGGCCACCGCTTCAGCCTGGAGATCTCCCTCTCCCCTGCGCTCGGACGGCCTTTGCCCTGCCTCCTGCGGGCCTGCAAGCTCGCCAGCGACAACGTCCTCGTCACCTGCGAAGCCGAGCTCGGCGAGCGCATCCCCGAGATGGAGATGGGCCGCGCCTTGACCCGCGGCCTCGAGGCGCTCGACCACGGTCTCCTCCTCCTCGACGGCGCCGGCCGCATCGTCCACGCCAACCCCGCGGCCCGCGAGCTGTTCGCTGGCAGCTCCGGACGTGGCGCCGGCTCCACCGTCAGCACCAATCTGCTCGGGCGCAGCCTGCTCGAGCTGGCCGACCCCGAAGGCGCCCGCACCCTCAGTCAGGGCATGAGCCAGGCGCGCGCCGGCAACTGGCATGGCGAGCTCGATCTCCGCCGCCTCGACGGTGAGATCGTCGCCGCCGAGCTCTCGCTGGCCGCCGGCCGCGGCGAGGGGGCGCCGATGGTCGCCCTCATCCGCGACCTCCGCGAGCGTCGCCTCCGCGAGTTTGAGGCCCGCCTCGCCGCCCAGGTGGACCGCCTCCTCGCCTCCTCGCTGCGCCCGCAGGAGAGCGTCGCCGCCGCCTGCACCGCCGTCATGACCGGCCTCGGCTTCGCCCGCGCCGCCCTCCTCGCCCGCGTCGGCGACGGCTGGGAGCGCTGGCAACTGCGCACCGACCACGGCCCCCGCTTCGGCCCTCTGGGCCTCGAGCTCGCGCCGCCCGCCGCCTGGTCGACCGGCGCCACCGTCGTCGCGGTCGACCCGCAAGACCCCCAGGTCCGCGCCCTCCTCGGCGATCAGGATCTCAACCGTCCCGTGCTCCGCGTCGTCCTCGGCGCCCCGGCGCGGGTCGTCGGCCACCTCCTCCTGCGCGCCGCGGAGCCCAGCAGCCTCGATCCACAGGTCCACCGCCTGCTGGCCACCCTCGCTCCGCAGCTGGCTCTCGGCCTGTCCAACGGTCTGCTCATGCTCGAGACCGAGGCCCTCGCCGGCTACCAGGCGATGGTCCTCGATCAGACCACCGTCCTCCTTGACTCGCTCGACGCCGAGGGCCGCGTCATCACCTGGAACCGGGCCAGCGAGCAGCTGCTCGGCATCACCGCCGATCAGGCCCGCGGTCGCCGCTTCGGGGTCGAGGTTGCGACCTTGCAAGCCCCCGCGAGCTGGTCGGAGCTCTGGGACACCCTGCGTCGCACCGGCCAATTTGTCAGCGAGATGAGCGTCCTGAACCACGCAGGCGAGGCGATCCCCCTCCACCTCGAGGGCCGCCTCCTGCGCGACCAGCGACGCGATTGGTCCGGAACTCACGGCGCCGACGACACCGGCCTGGTCATCGGCGCCGTGCTCGTCGGCCTCGACCTGCGCCACCGCCGGGCCCTCGAGGACCAGATCCTCAAGGCCCAGAAGCTCGCGGCGGTCGGCCTGCTCGCCGCCGGCATCGCCCACGAGATCAACAACCCGCTCACCGGCGTGGTCGGCTACAGCAAGCTCCTGCTCGAGCGGCAAAACCTCGACCCCAACGTCCGCGAGAAGGTCGAGAAGATCGCTGCCAGCGGCGAGCGGTGCCGCAAGATCGTCGAGGGCGTCCTCCTGTTCTCCCGCCAGCAGGAGGGCGGCCAGCGCCGCCGCGTCGAGCTGCGCACCCTCATCGACCGCGTCATCGGCATCGGCGAGTACCAGTGGCGCATGCACAACGTTCGTGTGCTGCGCGAGGGCATCAGCGACGCCGCCGTCCGGGCCGACCCCGATCAGCTCGAGCAGGTGCTGCTCAACCTCCTGAGCAACGCCGTCGACGCCATGCCGCGCGGCGGCACCATCCGCCTGCTCCTCGGCACAGACCCCGACGGCCGTGTCCGCCTCGAGGTCAGCGACGAAGGCATCGGGATCCCCCCCGAGATCCAGGGCCGAATCTTCGACCCCTTCTTTAGCACCAAGGACATCGGCAAGGGCACCGGCCTGGGTCTCGCCATCTCCTACGGCATCCTCAAGGACCACGGAGGTGATATCCTCGTCAGGTCCAAGCCGGGGCAGGGCACGACCTTCACGCTCCTGCTCCCCCCCGACAAGACCAAGCCATGAGCCGCGGACGCACCCCGATCAAGGACACCTACTCCACCCACGACGTGGCGCGAATCTGCTGCGTCACGCCCACGACGGTCATCCGCTGGATCGAGGACGGGCTCATCCCCGCCTTCAAGACAGTCGGAGGCCATCGGCGGGTGCGGCGTGAGGATCTCGAGCGCGTCTGCGGCGAGCGCGGCATCCCCTTCACCGTGCCGACCGGCAGCGAGGTCGGCCGCATCCTCGTCATCGACGACGAGCCCGTCGTCCTCGATCTCGTCCGCGACGTCGTCAAGGAGCTCTCGCATCAGTTCGACGTCGAGGTCGCCCGCGACGCCTTCGACGCCGGTCGCAGCGTCGCCCTGTTCCGCCCCCAACTCATCTTCCTCGACCTCATGATGCCCGGCGTCGACGGCTTCGAGGTCTGCGCCCGCCTCAAGCGCGACCCGCAGACCACGCACACCGAGATCATCGCCATCACCGGTTACTACACCGAGTCGAACATGGAGCGGATCCTCGGGGCCGGGGCCGCGGCCTGCCTCAAGAAGCCGCTCGACGTCGTCGACGTGCGTCGGCGCGTGCTCGAGGCCTTCAACCTCCGCGAGGACGTCCGTCACCCGGTCTCCGGCCCCGAGCCGGCCGCGCGCGAGCGGGAGACCGCCCGCGTCCTCCTCGTCACGCAAAACGCCGACTTCCGCGCCCGCGTGAAGGACGAGCTCGGCCAGGGCAGCCCCACCGTCGAGGTCATGACCGCCCAGACCGGCGCCGACGCCCTGCTGGTCGCCCAGTCGGCTCCGCCGCGCTACGTCATCCTGTCGATGGCGGTCCCCGACCTCAAGCAGAGCGAGGTCCTGCAAAAGCTGGCCGGCTCGGCCTCGCCGCCGCAGATCATCGCCGTGCACGACGCCCCCACCGACGAGATCCGGGCCGCCGCCCGGGCCGGCGGCGCCCGCATGTGCCTGCCGACCGCCGCCGTGGCCGGCAGCGTCCGCGACCTCCTCGGCCTGACCTGATCGAGCCGAGCCTGTCCCTTCGGACAGGTCAACGCAGCCCGGCGCGCCGCTCGGTCGCGTCGATCACGTTGGAGAGCAGGCACGCGATCGTCATCGGCCCGACCCCGCCGGGCACCGGCGTGATCACCTGGGCCCGCTCGGCCGCCGCGGCGTACTCGACATCACCGACCAGCTGCCCGCTCCCCAGGCGATTGATCCCCACGTCGATCACCGCGGCACCCGGCTTGATCCACGCCCCGCGGACAAACTCGGGCCGCCCGATCGCCGCGATCACGACGTC
>JBGAUO010000206.1:0-6368 GCA_044228605.1 Nannocystis sp.
GGGGCGACGGGCGGCGCCGGGTGGACCTTGACCGCGAGCGCGACGGCGGTCCCCGCGGGCGCGCCGACGGCCGCGCGCAGGCCGAGCGAGAGCGACGCTCCGAGCTGCGGCGTCAGGTCGAAGGGATAGAAGTCGCGCGACACATCGACGCTGCGCCCGCTCTGACGGCCGGTGTCGGGCGCGGCCGCCGGGCTGCGCGTCTTGACCTTGATGCCGGCGCGCACGAGCGTCGGCACGGCGCGCAGCGCCTCGGCGACGCTGATCTCCTTGCTGGCCCCAAAGCCCCCGGCCGCGCGCCACCAGCCGACCATCGCCTCCGCGTCGACCTGAACTTTGAGCCAGGTCGCCATGCGCCCGTCGACCACACACGGCACCAGCGGCGGGGCCGGCATCGCCGCCCACAGCAGGCGATGCTGGCCCTCGACGAGCGAGGCCACCGGCGCGCCAGCGAAGGCCTGCCACGCCGCCCCATCCCAGCGCTGCAGGCGGATCGGCAGGCCGCCGAGCTTGGCCAGATCGCCGAGGCTCGCGCTGAAGTCGAGGGACACCTCGACACGCAGGAGCCCCGGGAGCGGCAGCAGCGGCTCGCACTCGAGGTAGAGCGCGCGCTCGACCGCGACCTCACCCACGAAGGCCGCCGCCGGCGCGGCCAGGCCCGGGCCGAGCAGCGCGTCGCGGTCGCCCCAGCGGTCGCTCGCCGGATCATGGACACGCACCGCCGCGATCCCTGCTCGCACGACCGTCAGCGCCGACAGGGTCTCGAACACGACCTCGTCGTCGACGCTCGAGCCGACCTGCGTGCGCACCGGCACCGCCGCGTCGACCGTCGCGCCCTCGGCGAGCTGGAACACCAGCGGCACCCGAGCGGGCCGCGGCGGGAGCGGGCGGATGCCGAGCAGCTCGAGCAAGGCCTCGATCTGCACCTGCGGCGCCTCGTTGAGGGCCGCCACGCCGCGGGCTGCCATCCGCGCGAACACGCGGATGAGCGCGCCGATGCCGTCGAGGTCCGAGGCCGGCCCCCGGCGCCACGGCGTGAAGGCCTCGACCAGCGCCTCGGTCTGGGCGACGATCGCTCGCGCGTCGCGCGGGTCCTGCCTGGGTGCCTCAGACATCCGCCGCGCCTCCGAGGTAGAACGGGTAGACCAGGTTGAGCGGGCTGTTGGTCGCCAGGATCTCGACCTGCAGGTCGATCACCAGGCGCTCCGCATCTTGTGGGTCGGGCACCAGGGTCACGCTGTGCAGGGCCACCCGCGGCTCCCACTGGGCGATCGCCCGCCGCACGGCCTCGCTGACCCGCCCGAACAGCTCGTTGTTCGCGGGCGCGAACACGAGGTCGTGGAGGCCGCAGCCGAACTCGGGCCGCATGACCCGCTCGCCGAGCGCCGTCGCCAGCACCAGCCACAGCGAGCGCCGCACCGCGTCCTCCTCGCGGGCCAGGACCAGGCGCCCGCTGGCGTCGAACTGCAGCGGGTAGCTCCAACCTGCGCCGAGAAACTCCTGGGCCATGGCTACGTGACCTCCAGCGCGCCGTTGTTGATGTTGACCTTGTCGCAGTTCACCGTGAGCTCGCTGCCCGAGATGGCGATCTTGGCCCGATCGCCGCCGATCGTGATCTGCCCCGTGCACGCGAGCACCAGCTGCTTGTCGCCGGTGACGGTGATCGAGCCTTCCGTCATGTCGATCACGATCTTGCCGGCGTCCTTGCCGGCGCTCACCGTGACCCGCTCGGCGCCCTTCGTGTCATCGAGCACGATCTCGTGGCCGGCGCGTGAGCGCAGCATCCGGATGTCTTTGTGCGTCGCTGGATCGCCCGGCGGCTTGTCGGCGCCGTTCCACAGCGCGCCCAGCACGTAGGCCGACTCGGGCCGACCGTGCTCGAAGGCCACCAGCACCTCGTCGTCGACCTCGGGCAGCAGGAACAGCCCGCGACCGTGCCCGGCCATCGCCACCGCGACGCGGGCCCAGTGGCTGGCGTCGCCCTCCGACAGCCACGGGAAGCGCACGCGCACGCGGCCGAGCCCCTCGGGGTCCTGGTTGTCGGTGACGATGCCGACCATCACACCAAAGAAGCGACCGCCGGCCGTCCCCTCGAACTCGCTCATGACGCAACCCTCCGGAGCTTCACCCGCGTCTCGTAGCGCCCCGAGCCGAGCCGATCGAAGTCGTGGCTCGCCGAGCTCACGTAGTAGTCGCCGCTGAAGCGCGAGCCGACGTCGGCGACCGCGACCACCATCCCGGCGTGGATCCGGCTGTCGCCGTCGAGCGTCGCCTCGGCGCTGACGTGCCCGAGCGCCCGCTCCAGCAGATGCGCCTTGGCGAGCGCCTCCGCCTCCGCCTGCGAGGCGACGGGGAACTCGCTCGTGGCGACCACCGCCGCCCCGAAGGCCCGGCGCGAGCGCGCGGGCCCACCGTCGCGCCCGACCGCGGCGCTGGCGGCCTTGCCGACGATCGCCTGCTTTTTGGCCACGTCCCAGCCGCCGACCTGCAGCTCGGTCGCCTGCTGCATCGAGGTCACGACCGCGTGGAAATCGAGCAGATCGGTCTCGGCCGACAGGCGAAGGCTCGCCCGCGCGGTGTACCCGTGCGGGCGAAAGTGCAGCGTCTTGCCGATCATCACCACCTCGAAGCCGTTGACCCTGGCGCGCTCGCGCAGGAACTCGTAGTCGCTCTGCTTGGCCTGCAGCAGGTACGGGTGGGTGATCTCGGTGGCCGTCACTGCGACCTGCAGCCCGTGCTTTTGTCCGATCCTGCTGGCGACCTCGCTGTCCTTGACCGCCTGGTAGCTCTGCGGCGTGCTCGCGCGCATCAGGCGATGGCGGCGGTCGTAGCCACGCAGCGACAGCGACACCGCGAGGCTGCCGCGGAACTCGACCTCGAGCCCCGTGATCTCGCCGGCGAACACCAGGGCGCGCCGCTGGCTGTCGCCCATCTCGACCTCGACCGGCGAACCCTCGTCGGCGTTGGCCTCGTCGAGCCAGGAGAAGATGTCCTCCTTGGGCCCAAGGATCTCCAGCGCCACCGAACCAACCGCGTCCACGTCCTGCACGACCCGCACCGCCGCGACGGACTCCATGTACTTCTCGGCCACCTCCTTGCCGTCGATGCGGAGCCCGAGGGTCCACGATTGGTTTTGTCGACTCATGGCGGGATCGTGAGCAGGCGGCCGGGGAAGACCGCGCGCGGGTTGGAGATTTTGTTGGCCAGAGCGATGTCTCGCCAGCGCCCGGCGTTGCCGTACGCCGCCACGGCGATCGACTGCAGCGTCTCGCCGAGGCCGACGACGTGGAGGCGACTGGTACCCGTGGCCGCGCGGGTCGGCCGCGAGAGCGGCGTCTCGTCGACCTCCCGAAACTCGCAGTCGAGGGTCGCCCGCACCGGCGTGCCGTCGGCCAGGAAGTGGGTGAAGCTCTGCGACAGGCTGGACAGCACGCCGCACAAGATCTGATAGCGGCCCCACCACAGCTCGCAGATCGGCGGCCGCGTCTCGCCCGGCACCGGGCGCAGCAACGCGGCCACGGCGGTGGTGTGCGCGAGCACGCTGCTGCCGCTGTTGCCCCCACCGGCGCCAAACAGCGAGGCCAACGCCCCGCCGGTCGCGGTCTCCGAGGTGTCGAAGAACAGGCTGACGCTGAGCGTGAGCGGCTCGTAGCTGTAGTCCGAGAGCGACGCGTGCCGCTTGCCCTGCGCCGCGTTGGCCCGGCTCTTCACCGTCGAGCTGCCGCGCAAGGTCAGCTTGTTGGGGTTGAACAGGGCCCGGATCTCCGGGTACTCGCCGCTCTGGTAGCGGATCACCAGGCGCCCGAGCTCCTGCCAGGAGCTCGGCAAGATCATCTTGTCGGGCGAACCGCGGTAGTTGGTGCTCACGGTCGACCTCCCCGGCGTTCACGTTCCCACCGCAGCTCGCGCTCGAGGTGCCGGTGCACCGCCTGCGCGATCGCGGGGATGTCGAGCTGCGAGGTCGCCACCTGCGCGAGCGGGCCCGGCGACGGCGCTGACGCGGCCGTCGTGGCGAGCGTGGTCGTTGCGAGGGTCGGCGCCGCCACGGCCTGACGTACGCCCGCACCGGGCAGGGCCACGTCGATCTGCGGCGCGTGGGCCACCGGCGCCGCGAGCCCCGTGAGCGCCGCGGTGCTCGGCAGCATCGGCGCCGCGACGCTCACCCGCGGACGCGCGCCTCGCTCGTTGCTGTCCCTCAGGACAGGTTCCACCGAGGCCGCCACCACGCGCGGGCGCACACGGAGCGGCTCCATCGCTGGCGCTGTTGGTGGCCCTGCGACGGTGGAAGCCCTCGTCACGGCCGCCGCCGACGGCAACTGCGAGCTCGGGTGCACGAGCGGGAGGCTCCCCCCGACGGCACCGATGATGGGTGCCGGCGTCGGCATCGGCGTCGCCGTCGGCGTCACTATCGGCGTCGGTGTCGCTGTCGCTGTCGGCGTCGCCATCGCAACGACCGGCGCCGCGGCTGCGACACCCGCGATCCTCGCCGCGACCGGCCCCGGCCCGTGTTGCTCGGCCTGCGCGCGCGCCAGGTCCATCGGCGTCATGAGCTGCGGTCGCGTCCGCGGCCGCGGGGGCAAGTCCCGCTCGTTGCCGGGCCGGGTCACCACGATCGGCGCCGCCGCCCGCGGCGTCGCGGCCTGGGGCGCGACCAGCAGCGCCGGATCGATGCGCAGGTCGACGTTCGGCGAGCCGCGCTCGGCCCCCGCGGCGCCCCCCGAATCCTCCCGCGTCGGCGTCACCAGGACCTCACGAACCACGCGGGTCTCCGTCAGCCCGCCGCTCGAGCCCTCGCGCGGGCGGGCCTCGTCTGGCGCCGCCACCTGTCGCGCCACCGCCACCATCGGCGATCGCGGCTCCATCACGTGTCGAGCCGACGCCGTGACCCGCGGCGAGGTCGCCCCCTGCCCCGCATCGTGACTCGCACGCTCGGAGCCCAGCGCGTGCACGACCGGGCGCAGCTCGCCGATCGTCGCCTCGTTCATGCCCCAGCGCGCCATCCAGCCGGCGAGCAGCGGCAGCTTGCCGAGCTGCCCGCGCGCCAGCGCCTCGCCGGCCCACGCGCAGCCGACCCCCGCCGATCGCCGCAGCGGCCGCTGCAAGCGGCGCACCAGGCCCGGATCGAGGCCCCGCTGCCAGTCGCGCAGATCGAGCGGGTCAGCCATCGATCCCCGACTCCGCGAAGATCTTGGCGCGGGCGATCGCCCCGAGCGCCGCGAACCATTCGGGCCGCTCGAGGCCCATGTGCACCAGCTCGATCTTCTCGATCGCCACCGTGCTGTCGCTGGCAGCGTCGAAGCTCGGGCCGACCCAGCGCACCGGCACCGCGCTGTGAAAGATCCACCCGTTCACCGGCACCCGCTGGCTGTTCAGCATCACGATCGCGCCGCTGCGGCGCTTGATGTCGCCGCGGGCGGTCGCGGCGAACCAGCGCCACATGCTGTCGACCTCCATCATCCCGCGCGACAGCACCAGGTTGGGCCAACGGGCCCCCTTGAGCAGCTTGTGCGGCGCGTCGTTGCGGCCGCCCTCGACGTACTCCTCGACCTCGATCGACCCCTCGACCCCCTCGACGTGGGAAAAGCCGCCGACGATCAGGCCGTCGAGCTCAACGATGAAGTTGAACGAGGTGAAGGGGTCGAGACGGACCCCGAGGGCGCCGACGCCCAGGGTCGTGAGGGTATTGAGGCCGAGCACACCACGCTCCTCTCTGCGGCCCCTGATGGCTTCAGGGTCGCCGCGTCGCTTCTTGCTGGGTCTGATTCCGTTGGTTGTTCAGTCGGGAGAGCTCTGCGACCCAGCGCAGCCGCTCTTGATGGTCCATCGCCATCACCTGCTCGTACGGCCAGTGAAAGTAGTAGGATAAAAATGCCACCTCCTCGGCCAGCCGATCCGAGGGGTAGCGGGTCATTCCCCCGGGGGCGGGCCCTCCACCTCGAATTCGCCGCTGCAGTGCGGGCAGGCGACCAGCAGGTGCTGCCGGCCGGTGCGGTTGATCCGCTGATACATGTCCTGCAAATAGACGAGGTCGCACGCGAACAGCCCCTCGATCGTCTTGGGGTTGATGAACTCGAGCGAGCCCAGCCGGGTGAGCACCCGCGACAGCAGGATCACGACCAGATAGCCCGGGTTGCTCTGGACCCGCGGGTCCTTGAGCGGCGCGATCTCGTCGAACGCGGTGGCCATCCGCATCACGCCCTCGCGATGCAGCACCCCCTCGCCGTCCCGGTACCCGTGCGGCAGCAGCACGGGGAACTCCGAGGCCCCGCCGTTCACCACTTCGCGACCTCGATGCCCTCGTGGGCCAGCTCGAGCGACTCGATGGCGATCGCGTCGCTGCCCGCGTCGAAGGACGGGCCGGTCCACTTGAT
>JBGAUO010000206.1:6378-6661 GCA_044228605.1 Nannocystis sp.
CCGCGCGGACGTTCCAGCGCATGCGCTCGGCGCCCGTGTCATCGAGCAGGATGATGGAGATCGCGCGGCGATCGACCTTGCCGCGCACCGCCTTCTCCTGCCAGTCCCACAGCGCGTGATCGGTGCTGATGCCGCGCTTGAGGGTGATGTTGGACCAGGTCACGAGACCCGGGATCTTGCGCTTGCTGAGCGTCGCGTCGGTGCCCTCGCGGTAGTCCGAGGCCGACTGTGTCCGGTCGAGCCCCGTGCACTCCTTGAAGCCCGTGCCGGTGATGCCGTCCAG
>JBGAUO010000207.1:0-6656 GCA_044228605.1 Nannocystis sp.
GGCATGCGGTCAGAATATTCTCTTTGTCGCCCTCGTTGTCGAACTTCGCGGAATGTACGCCTACAAATACGACGGGCTGGCCGGCGAACAGGTCGGGGAGGGCGTTCGGGACGACGTCGGCGACGGGCAGGCCGCCCCAGTCGATCTCGATGTCGGTGAGCACGGGCCGGCCGATGTAGCCGTAGAAGCGCTCGACGACGGCGTCGGTGGCCTCGCCGGGGCCGACGTAGGTGACGGCGCCGCGGCCGATGCGGCTCATGCCGTCAAGGAGGTAGTGATTGACGGAGCTGCCGACGCCGAGGCCGAACAGGCGGGCGTCGCCGCGGCGCTTCTCGATCTCGGCGAAGACCTCGACCTCGTTGCCGATGTAGCCGTCGGTCAGGAACAGGACCATGCGCAGGCGCTCGGGGTCGGCGGGGCGCTCGAGCGCGGCCTTGATGCCGGCGAGCATCTCGGTGCCGCCGCCGCCATCCATGGTGGTGAGGAAGTCGAGGCCGCGGGCGCGGTTGGCCGGGGTGTTGGGCAGCGGGGCCTCGGCGAGCTGGCTGGTGTCGCCGGCGAAGCGGAGGATCTGGAAGGTGTCGTCCGGGCCCATGCCGTCGAGCGCCTTCTTCACGGCGGCGACGGCGGTGGCCATCGGCGCGCCGTGCATCGAGCCGGAGGTGTCGAGCGCGAACACCAGCTCGCGCGGGCGGGCCTTGTCCTGCGGGTAGGCCTGGGGCGGCTCGACGGCGAGGGTGAAGTAGCCGCCGTCGTCACCTGTCTTTTGGGCCATGAGCTGGGCGCGCGGCTCGAGGCCGGCGAGCTGCCAGGAGAGGTCGAAGTCGCGGTTGGGGCGGGCGCTGCCGCGGGCGAGCTCGAGGCGGGTGGTGGCGCCGGCGGCGTCGACGGTGAGCGCGTGGTACTTGGAGCGCAGGGCGGTGAGCGGGAAGGCGGCCTCGATCGCGACCTGGATGTCGACGGTGGAGCAGCTGACGACGTCCTTGGCGAGGCCGGGCGAGCGGATCGCGGCGGCATCCGGGACCTGGGCGGTGTTGCCGGCGCTGTCGGGGCTGCCGGGGATGTAGCGGGGACCGACGGTGATCGGGAGCAGCAGGCGGTAGCGACCCTGCTCGCGGCGCAGCGGCTGGACGAGGTGCATCTCGACCTCGATGGTGCCGCCGGGCGGGATGTTGGCGACGGCCTGGGCGAACAGGTTGGGCCGATTTTGCTCGAGCAGGGCGGCGCTCTGGCCGGCGTTCCGGGCCTCCTCATAGGTCTTGCGGGCGTCGGCGCGGGTCTTCATGACGCCGCGGATCTCGCGACCGTCGACGCGGATCCAGTAGTCGTCGACGGCGGCGTCGGTGGGGAGCGGGAAGTTGTAGAGCGCCTCGAGGCGATCGGGCAGCGGGTTGTGGAAGACCTGGATGACGGAGGTCTCGGCCATGTTGCCGACGACGACGGTGTCGTACCGGGTCTCGCGCAGCGGCAGGCCGAGCCAGCTGTCGCCCTTTTGCACGGCCATGCGGCCCTCGGAGAGCTCGGCTTTGGGATCGATCGGCAGGGCGTCGGCGGCGGGTGGGTCGTCGCTGCAGCGTGAGGCGTCGTCGACAGGGAGCTCGGAGGGGACGGTGTCGCCCTGGAGCGCGGCCCGGGGTCGACGGGCCGTGGGGGAGAGCGGCTGCGGGTCGTCGTCGATGATCTCGGCGGCGTCCACGTCGCCCGGGGGCTCGCCGAGGTCGCCGGTGGGCGTACAGGCGAGGATGCAAAGGAGGGGGGCGGTGACGGACAGGGGACGGGCGGGGTGACGTGATCGCATCGGGGACTCGCGGTGCTGGGGCAGGCGAGGGCCAGAGACAGCAGAGGGTCGCGGAGGTTCCCGGGGGCGAGCGAGTGGCCGGGCGGAGCGGTCGGGCGCTGCGGCTGCTCGATCACGCCGCAGTGACCGAACTCGGGCCTTCGTATACCATGGGGGGGCGTGCACGAAGCGATCGCGGCGGTGTGGGGCAGTGGGGCTGGGCTCCCCTCGATCGCGCTCGTATGCGCATTGACGGGTTGTTTCCGCGATGAGGGGCCCCAGCTGTGCGAGGGGCCGAGCTGCACGGCGTCGACGAGCGAGGGCGCGTCGTCGACGAGCGGGCCGGGGAGCACGACGGAGCCGCCGACGTCGACCGGGACCAGCTCCGGTGAGACGACGGGGGCGCCGATCGACACCTCGATCACGATGCGGCTCAACTCGATGACCTTCATCGATCCGCACCTTTTTCTGGCCGACCTCTCGGACCCGCAGAATCCGATCTGCACCGACGTCACCCTCGCCGTGAACCAGACCCTCGGCGAGGACCTGGCGGGCGACGGCTTCAACTTGCTGGTCCACCTCGAGGATCTGGCGACGGCGAAGGAGGTGCGGCTGATCGACGCGGATTGCAAGGCGGCGGCGATGCCGGGCGGGTTGAAGCAATGTACGCCCAACGACGCGACGCCGGCGGTGGTGCTGGGGCTCGACACGGTCGATACGCCTGCGTGCAGCGAGCTCGACCCGAGCGTGTATGCGCCCGCGAATGTCGGGCTGATCAACGCGCCGCTGCAGCCGTGCGTGCGGACCAAGCGGGCCTCGTTCTCGCTGGCGATCAGCGGCTCGCTGGGGGCGCTCGATCTGCGCAATGCGCAGTTCGTGGCGTCGCTAGACGATCCGGTGGCGCCGACCAAGCTGGTGGACGGGGTGCTGTATGGGTTCTTCACCAAGCTGTCGGCGGAGGACCTGAGCTTCGACCTGCCGCTGATCGGGAAGCGGACGCTGTGGTCGGTGATCGACGTGCCTGCGTGCGCCGCGACCAACCCGGACCAGCTGCCGAGCGTGGACACGCTCGAGATCAACGGCATGCCGGCGCTGGGGGTGTGGCTGGCGATCAACTTCACGGGCGAGCGTGTGGCCTATGTGACCCCGTGAGCGCCGGGGCGCGCGAGCGCGCGGGAACTTTCGCCGCGGGCCGGCCTCTGTGGTGGCATGGTCCGCCCGCTCCAGCCCGCCGCCGCGCTCGCCGAGGTCGCCGTCAGCCTCGGGGGCACTCTGCTCGATGTGCGCCACATCGGTGGCGGGGCGGAGGGGGCGCCGTGGTCGCCGTGGCTGCCGCGGTACACGATCGGCGAGGGTCCGGAGGTGCAGCTGCCGCTGGCCCTGGCCGGCTGTGAGGCGCAGGGCAGCTTCACGCTGGTGGAGGCCGCGGGCCCGGCGATCCGACTGCGCCTGCACGCGGCGATGACAGGGACGGTGCGGCGCGACGCCGGGGAGCGCGCGATCGCGGCGCTGCTGGCGGGCGGTGAGTCGAGCCTGCTGCTGGCGCCGGGCGAGGCGGCGACGCTGCAGATCGGGGCGATCGAGGTGGCGCTGCGGGTCGAGGCGGCGACGCCCGTGCAGCGCTTCCGGGCGGAGCTCGACCGTCCGCTGTGGTTGGCGCAGGCCGGGGCGCTGGCGCTGCTCGGCGTGCTGATGGTCGTGGTGCACCACGGCGATCGGACGGCGACGGCGCCGGACTTCGACGATCCGGACGTGCAGGCGGCGCTGATCCGCTACATGAAGCCGACGGGCGCGTCTGCGCCGGCGGCGGCCCAGGCGGCGCCGGCGAGGGTCGCCGCGGCCGCGCGACCGATCGCCGCGCCGGCCAGGGTCGCGGCGCCGAGCGATGCGCCGGCGGTGACCAGTCCTTTGGGACATGACTCGGAGGACATGGCCCGAAAGTCAGGCATCTTCAGCGTCGCGGACTTTGTCGCGGCGATCGAGGCGGGGCACAAGGACGCGCGGGCGTCGATGGCTCGTTACGCGGTGTTCGCCGGCGAGACGGCGGTGTGGGCGGCCGAGGCGGCCAAGGTCCCGCTGACACGCGGCCTGGAGCTGGTGGGTACGGGGCGCCAGGGCGGCGGGCTGGCGCGTGATGTCGTGGATGTGGATGTTGGCCTGATCGCCCAACTGGACGAGCACGGGCGGCGGCGCTGGGGCGGCGGCAAGCGGGCGGCGAAGGAGGCGTTTGTCGCCCGCGATCCGGCGCCGGCGCCGGAGCACCGGGCGAGCGTGGTGTGGACGGCGAGCGTGGGTCGCGACCTGATCCGCGGGGTCGTCAACCGCCACAAGCCGGAGGTGCGCCAGTGCTTTCGCGAGGGGCTGACGCGTGACCCGGGGCTGCGCGGCGAGGTCGAGGTGGCGTTCACGATCCAGGGCGACGGCAGCGTGGCCTACCCGACGATCGCGCGCAGCACGGTGAACGACGGCGCGGTCGATGCGTGTGTGACCGCGGCGGTCAAGCGCTGGCGCTTCCCGGTGTTCGTGGCGAGCGGCGGCGATGTGGACGTGAAGTTCCCGTTCGCGGTCGGGGCGGCCTGAGCCGGCGTCACGTCGCGGGCACAAAGAACCCGGGCTCGCGGCAGCACGGCGCGCGGGCCCGGGGCGAGGTGGAAGGACGGGCTACTTCTTGCCGAAGAGGCCGCCGAGGCTGGAGGTGACGCTGCTGATGTCGACGCCGCCGAGGGCGCCCGCGGCGGAGCCGAGCGCGGAGTCGAGGTGGCCGCCGATCGACTCGGGCAGCTTGCCCTTGAGGAAGCCGATGACGGTGGTGGCGGCGTTGCGCGCCTGGTCCTCGGAGATGCCGGTCTTGCTGACGATCTGCTTGACGAGTTCTTCCATGGGGTCAGGAGTATCACGGGCCGCGAGCGCGGGCGTCAATCGCGGGCGCGCCCCGGGTCTCGCTCGCGCGCTGGCCGCGTTTCGCGTTGCGGGCGGGCCGGGTTTGCGGGAGCCTACGGGACCATGAACGTCCGTGAGCCAGTCATCACCGAGGTTGTCACCGAGGTCATTCGCACCGCCGACGCGCCGGCGGCGATCGGTCCGTACAGTCAGGCGATCGCGGTCCGGGGCGGGCGCACGGTGTACACCTCGGGCCAGATCCCGCTCGATCCGCGGACGATGCAGATCGTGGGCGAGGGCGACATCGTGGCCCAGACGGAGCGGGTGATGGCGAACCTGCGGGCGGTGCTGGCCGCGGCCGGCGTGGGCTTCGAGCACGTGGTGCGCTCGGGGATCTTCCTCGCCGACCTCCAGCACTTCGGGCAGGTCAACGAGATCTACGGGCGGGCGTTCACGAAGGATCCGCCGGCGCGTTCGACGGTGCAGGTGGCCTACCTGCCGCGCGGCGTGCTGGTCGAGATCGACATGATCGCGGTGGGGCCGTAAGGCCGCGATGCGGCGCGGGTGGGTGCGGTGGGGGGCGATCGGGCTGCTGCTCCTGGCGGGGCTCGGCGGGCTGGTGGCGTGGTTGTGGTGGCAGGCGCCGGGGCCCGAGCTCGGCGTGCGGGTCGACGAGGGTGCGGCGGGGCCGACGCCGACGCCGGTGGCGCCGGCGCAGCGGCGGGTGCTCGGGCGGGTGCTGCTCGAGAGCCTGGCCCCCGGGACAGGTCCTGAGGGACAGGACGGAAGAGACAGCCAGGGCGACGCAGGGCCGTTGACGGCGCCGGCGCCGGGGACCTGCGTGGCGCGGGCGTGGCGCAATGAGAAGTTCCTGGGCGAGGCGAGCTGCGCGGACGACGGGAGCTTCGCGCTGGGGCTGGTCGAGAGCGCGGCGGTGACGGTCGAGATGCTGGTGCCGGGGCGCCTGCGGGCGGTGTTGACGACGCCGGCGACGCCGACCGACGTGCAGCTGCCGACGGTCGCTCTCGGCCTGGCGTCGTCGCTGCGGGGCGAGGTGATCGATCGTCAGGGGCGCGCGGTGGCGGGGGCCGAGGTGGCCGCGCTGCCGCTGCCAAACCTCGGGGAGCCGGAGCCGTGGCGGGTGACGAGCGACCCGCGCGGCGGGTTTGTGCTGGATACGCTGCCGGAGGGGCCGATCCGGCTGCGGGTGACCAAGGCCGGGCACGCGCTGACGATCACCGATGCGTACGCGCCGGAGGCCGGGGTGGTGGTCGTGCTCGATGAGATGCTGGGGCTGCAGGGGGCGGTGATCGGGGAGCCGGCGATCGCGGCGCGGGCGAAGGTGCGGCTCGAGGGATCGTCGCTGTGGCCGCCGCTGGTGCAGCCGGTGGCGGCGGACGGGAGCTTCAACTTCGCGGAGCTGGTCGACGGGGTGTACGGGCTGGTGGCGATGGTCGAGGCGGCGGCGCCAGGTGAGCAGGAGTACGCGTCGATCCCGCTCGAGAACCTGGGGGCGGGGACGGAGGTCGGGCTGGCGCTGGCGCTGGCGTATCGCATCCCGGTGCGGGTGATCAGCCCGGACGGATCGCCGGTGGCGGGGGCGCGCGTGACGGTGGGCTACGCGAGCGTGGGGATGTTGCAGCAGGTCGGAGAGACAGGTCCCGAGGGACAGGTTGCGATCGGGCCGATCGTGCCGGGGCCCTACGTGGTGAGCGCGGACGCGGACGGGTACCTGCCGAGCGAGTCGATCCAGGTCGACCTGGGGGCGACGCCGTTGCCGACGCAGACGCTGACGCTGCTGCGGCCGGGGCGGATCTCGGGGCGGGTGATCGACGAGCACGGGGTGGCGGTGGCCGGGGCGAGCATCGCGGTCCTCGAGACCACGGCCGAGTCCGAGCAGCTGCACGGTGCGTTCTCGCTGGCGATGGGGCTGCTCAAGCGGTTGCGCGCCGGTTGGTTCGCCAGTGGCCTGTGGGACACGTCGGTCGTGACCGTCGAC
>JBGAUO010000208.1:0-6450 GCA_044228605.1 Nannocystis sp.
TGGCTGATATGGACCGCGCCGATGATCACGAGCTTGGCGGTCGGCGCGTAGACATTGAGGAACAGTTTTTTGCCGGCGACCTCGACATTGCCGCTCTTGCCCATGCGAAGCTGTTTTGCCAATTCGGCGCGCAGGGGGTCGGCGGCGATCAGCTCGGCGTCGCCGAATTGGCCGTCGGCGGCGCGCTGCTGGAGGTCCGAGAGCTGGCCGACGGTGACGCCGGAGCGTCCGGTGGCGCGGGGGTCGTCGGGGACAAACACCATGGCCTGGACGTAGTAGTCGCGGGCGTAGGGGCGCGAGAGCGGGTCGTCGAAGTAGCGGTCGCCGAGGACGATGAGGGCCTCGGCGAACTCGCTGCGCAGGCCGAGGGCGGCGCTGAAGGCGGGCTCGGCGGCGGGGCCCTCGAAGTGCTCGAGCTGGACGACGCGGTTGTAGGCGGTGTCGCGTGGGTCGACGGGCGTGGGGTAGACCCACTGCAGGCGGGTGGCGGCGTCGCGGGCCTCTTGCTGGAGGCGCTCGATCGCCGCGAGGTCGGCGCCGCTGGGGTCGTCGCCGCCGACAAAGGCGAGGGTGATGAGCACCGCGAGCGAGGAGGCGCCGACCAGGGCGGCGGGCCACAGCCAGCGGCGGCGGGTGTGCACGTGGACCTGGTCGGGCGTGAGCGCGGCGAGCAGGGTGTCCATCGACGGGTGGCGGTCGTCGGCGCGGGTGGCGAGGCCGGTCTTGAGGGCCTGCCAGACCCAGGTCGGGACGCGCGAGTCCTCGGGCGGGCTGCGCAGCGCGCCGCTGGTGACGCTCTCGCCGAGCTCCATCAGGGTCGCACCGGCGAAGGGGGAGATGCCGTAGAGGGAGCCGTAGACGGCGACGCAGAAGCTGAACTGGTCGCTGCGGGCGTCGGCGTTCTCGCCGAGGTGCTGCTCGGGCGACATGAAGGCGGGGGTGCCCATGATCGTGCCGGCCATGGTCAGGTTGGAGCGCAGGCCGGTGGTGGGGGCGCTGACGCGGAGCAGGGCCGAGTCGACCTCCGGGGTGCGCAGGCCCTCGGCGCGGGCGAGGCCGAAGTCGAGGACACGCGCGCGGCCGTCGTGGCCGATGAGCACGTTGTCGGGTTTGAAGTCGCGATGGACCAGGCCCTCGCGATGGGCGCCGGCGAGGCCACGTCCGGCTTGCAGGTACATCTCGAGGGCCTCTTCCCAGCCGCGCTCCTCGGCGGTCAGCCAGTCGGAGAGGGTGGTGCCCTTGACGAACTCCATGGCGACGTAGAGCTGGCCGTTGTCGAGGTCGCCGACCTCGTAGACCTGGACGACGTTGGGGTGGGAGACCTTGGCCATGGCCTGGGCCTCGCGCTTCATGCGTTCGCGGCCCTGGGCGCCGGCGCCGACGTCGTCGCGGACGACCTTGATGGCGACGCGGCGGTCGAGCTCGTCGTCGTAGGCGGCGTAGACCACACCCATGCCGCCGGCGCCGAGAGTGCGAAGGATGGCGAAGCGGCCGATGCGGGCCGGTTGCGGGGCGCCGAGGTGGGTCTCGTCGAGGGCCACGCTGACAGCGGCGCCGGGCTGAGAGATCTGGGTCTTGTCGAGGCCGCTGATCCGCGCCGCCTCGGGCTCGCGCAGGGTCGTGCGGTCGGTGGCGGAGGGCGGAACCGGGGTGGGGTTTGGCGGCGAGAAGGCCTGCAGGGTCAGGCCGACGGCGGGCTCGAGGGAGGGTGCGGGCGTGTCGCTCGTGGGGGCCACGGTGCCGGCGAAGGGCTTGCCGGACGGGGCCAGGGTGGCCGCGAGGTTGTCCGTGGCAGCGCCGGGGGCGAGGGTCGTCCCGAGGTCATCGCTGGGTTGGCTGCTTCGCATGGACAAGGGCGCTTCGAGGGTCGCAAGGGTGGAAGGGCCGCGCAAGCGTCGTGTGTCGCCTGACGGCACCAGGGATTACATCGGCTCGTTCTTGAGCCTGCAGGCGGGATCGAGATCGGGGAGCGTGTGGCAGAAATGGCCGGATGTTGCTGCCGAGGCGGTGAGGCTCGCCGTGTGGCGCGCGGTATCGGGGCTCGAGGCTGGTGAGCGGAGAAGCGGCCGGGTTAGGCTGGGGCATGCCAGGTCGGTCTCGTGGCGCGTGCGGGTTGGCGTGGGTCCTCGCCTGTGGCGGCGGCGGCGAGGGGACGTCTAGCGGAGGTGGGAGCGTGACGACCGGCGATCCGTCGTCGTCGTCGGGGGCGCCGACCACGAGTGGCAGCACGATGGCGACCGGCGACAGCTCCGAGACTGGCGGTTCGACGACGGGGGGTTCGTCGACGGGTGGTTCGTCGACCGGGGGCACGGGAGGCGGGGCCGATCTCGTGCTCGATCCGGCCTCGCTGGTGTTCTTCGAGCTGCCGATCAACTCGCTGCGTTACGCCGTCGGCGGCTTTGATCCCGAGCACCAGACCTGCGTCACGGTGATCTTCTTCGGCGACATCATGGCCGAGCAGTGTGACAACTTCACGGTCGGCGACAGCAACGGCTTCCCGTACGTGTTCATCACGCCCGCCGCCGCGCCGCCGTGCATGGACTGGGACTACGCCGGCAACGTGACGCTGGACGCCGCCAGCGGGTGTGTGCAGCGGACGAACATCGATCCGCTGACGATCGCCATCGACATGGCGCTCATGGTCAGCGGTGTGCCCTTCACGGGCACGATCGCGGTCGCCAGTCCGTAGCGGCGCTCAGCCGGTGACGGCGGCGTCGGTGATCTCGAGCCCGCGATCGAGGATGGCAAAACCCTCGCGCAGCTGCTCGGGGGTGATGCACAGCGGGGGGTTGCACATCACGTTCCACCAGTGCGAGATGGTGTAGAGGCCCTCCTGCTTGAAGAAGGCCATGAGCTTGTCGACGGCCGGGTGCGAGGCGCCGTAGGAGCCCATGGTCGTGCCGTCGCGGTCCTTTTGCAGCTCGATGACGCCGAACAGGCCGAGCGCGCGGTAGCTGCGGACCGAGGGGTGTTTGGCCTGGAGGGCGGCCATCTCGGCGAGCATGACGTCTTGCATCTTGGCGGCGTGGGCGACCAGGCCCTCGTTCTCCATGACGTCGAGGACGGCCTCGGCGGTGGCGAGGCACAGCGCGTGGGCGTTGTAGGTGAGGCCGCCGTAGAAGACGTTGTCCTGGAAGTGGCGGGCGATGGCGTCGCGCACGCCCATGCAGCCGAGCGGGAGGTATGAGCTGGTGAGGCCCTTCGCCATGGTGAGGATGTCGGGGATGATGTCGCCGTGTTCGAAGGCGAACATCTTGCCGGTGCGGCCAAAGCCACACATGACCTCGTCGCAGATGAGCAGGATGCCGTGTTTGTCGAGCAGGGCGCGCAGGCCCGCCAGCCAGCCCCTGGGCGGCGGGAGGATGCCGTTGGTGCCGATGACGGTCTCGATGATCATGGCCGCGATCGTGTGCGGGCCCTCGTAGTGGATGACCTCCTCGAGGTAGATGAGGTGATTGCGGGTGCGCTCCTCGTCGGTGGCGCCGAACGAGTAGTTGTAGGGGATCGGGTCCATCACGCGGATGAAGCCGGGGGCGCCGGGTTCGTTGGCGAGGCGGCGGGGGTCGCCGGTCATCATCATGCCGGCGTGGGTGGCCCCGTGGTAGCTGCGGTAGCGGCTGAGGATCTTGTGGCGGCCGGTGAACAGGCGGGCGGCCTTGACCGCGTTCTCGTTGGCCTCGGCGCCGCCGTTGGTGAAGAAGAAGGTGTTGATGTCGCCGGGGACCAGGGCGGCGAGGCGCTTGCCGAGGCGGGCGCGCGGGGCGGTGGCGAGGCTCGGGGCGACAAACAGCATCTGGCTGTCGATCGCGGCCTTCATGGCCGCGAGCACGTGGGGGTGCGAGTGGCCGATGTTGACGCTCATGAGCTGGCTGTTGAAGTCGAGGTAGCGCTTGCCCTCGGGGGTGTAGAAGTACACGCCCTCGGCGCGTTCGACGGCGATCGGGTGGACGGCGCTGCCCTTGGACCACGACCACATCGTGTGCTGCTTGCAGGCGTCGACGATCTCTTGGCTGTTCATCTTGCTGGGGCTGTTCGAGCTGTTCATGGCGGTTGATCTCGCTGCGCGTCAGGACATCCAGGTCGCGTCTTTGCTGAGGGACCAGCGGGAGGTGAGCTTGCGGGGGCGGGTCCAGAAGCGAAAGTCGTCGTAGCCGGTGAGGTCGCCCTGGCCGAACAGGCTGTCGTTCCAGCCGCCGAAGCCGAAGGGCTCGCGGGGGACGGGGACGCCGACGTTGACGCCGCACATGCCGGCCTGGAAGCGCTCGATGCAGTGGCGGGCGACCGCGCCGGAGCTGGTGAAGATCGAGGCGGCGTTGCCGTAGGGGCTGGCGTTTTCGATGGCGATGGCGTCGTCGACGGAGCGGGCGCGGACGATGGAGAGCACCGGTCCGAAGATCTCTTCGCAGCCGGCGGGCATGTCGGGGCGGACGTGGTCGAGGATCGTGGGGCCGACCCACCAGCCCTTGCCGCCGACGGGTTGGACGCGGCGGCCGTCGACCAGGACCTTGGCGCCGAGCTGCTCGGCGCCGTCGATGTAGCGGTGGATGCGGTCGACGGCGGCGCTCGAGATGACGGGGCCCATGTCCTCGCCGAGCTTGAGCTTGCGGGTGATGCTGGCGATCTGGTCGATGATCGGCTGGATGTCGCCGACGGCGATCATCAGCGAGGCGGCCATGCAGCGCTGGCCGGCGCAGCCGTAGGCCGACGCGACGACGGTGGTCGCGGTCAGCTCGGGGTCGGCGTCGGGCACGACCAGCAGGTGGTTCTTGGCGCCGCCCAGGCACAGCATGCGCTTGCCCAGCGCGGCGCCGCGGCCGTACAGCAGGCGGGCGACCCGCGTCGAGCCGACGAAGGCCATCGCCTTGACGTCCGGGTGGTCGACCAGGCCCTCGACGGCCGGCTGCCCGCCGTTGACGGTGTTGAACACGCCGTCGGGCAGGCCCGCCTCCTGCAGCAGGCTGGCGAGCTTCATCGCGCCGTAGGGCACCAGCTCCGAGGGCTTGAGCACGAAGGTGTTCCCGGCCGCGAGCGCCTGCGGGAGCATCCACAGCGGGACCATGACGGGGAAGTTGAAGGGCACGACGCCGGCGACCACGCCGAGCGGCTCATGGTTGACGCTGCAATTGATGCCGCGGCTGACGTCGAGCTGTTCGCCCTGGGCCATGTTCTCGAGGCTGAGGCCGTACTCGAGGCACTCGATGCCCTTGAGCACGTCGCCGCGGGCCTCGGGGAGGACCTTGCCGTTCTCGTGCGAGACCAGCCAGCTGAGCTCGTCGAGGTCGCGCTCGAGCAGGTGCTTGAGGCGAAACAGGACCTGGGCGCGCTCCTTGAGCGGCGTGTCCTTCCAGCCGGGCAGGGCGGCCTTGGCGGCGGCGACGGCCTTGGCGACGTCGGCGGCCCCGGAGAGGGCGACGTGGCCGAGGACCTCGCCGTGGCGGGGATTATGGACCGGCAGGGTCTCGCCCGAGGCGGCGGGGGTCCACTGTCCGGCGATCCAGTTGTGGCAGGGGGCGTAGGGCGCGAAGTCGTGGCTGCGCGCCGGGAACGACGGAGCGGGCGAGGGCATGGGCAGGGCGGTTTTACTGCTGAACGCCGCCGGTGGCTAGCCCCGCAGGAGGCGGTGGCGGCGGCGGAATTACGGGGACGGGGTCGCCATGCGGCGGCGGAGCATGTGGCGACGCACGACGAGCTGTGCGCGTGGTCGCTGGCTTGCCGCTGCGGCGTGCGCAAGGGGGGTCGCCGGGGCATCTACGGGGCAGAGGACGCCGCGACGTTCAGCACGTGGCCGATGTTCGGGTCGAGGTGGCTGTAGACGATGTCGTCGCGGCCGTCGCCGTTGAGGTCCGACAGCGCGAGCGGGGTTCCAGAGTAGGGCTCGAGGAGGTGGGCCTGGTAGGCGCCGAGCGGATCGTCGATGACGGTCATTTCCTCGATGACGGTCTTCTGCTCGCTGTCGAGCCCGCCGTAGCGATAGACGAGCAACTCGTCGTCGCCGTCCCCGTCGAGGTCGCCCGCGAAGATCGTGGAGGCCTCGATGAGCTGCGTCGCCGGCATGAAGGTCCCGTCCCCGCGCCCCGCGACGACTGACAGCCTCACGCCCCGGAAATCGGCGCCGCTGGCGAGGTCCATGTCGCCGTCCCCGTCAAAGTCGCCCGCGGCCAGGTCATGGGGGTAGATGAGCAATGGGACGGCGTGCGAGAGGGTCAGGGTCGATGACTCGGGCAGTGAGAGGAAGACATTCGCGGTGTGCAGGTCGAGGTCGGTGCATACCTCGCTCTCGTGGGATGGCGAGGGCCAGCCCACGAGCGCGAGATCGTCGATCCTATCGCCGTTGAAGTCGGCCGTGACGGAGTCCCACACCGAGCCGCAGCCGGGGATCGGGTATCTCTCAGGTCCCAGGATCCACTCGCCGTTTTCTTGACGCCATAGACCGGCCGTTCGTGCGGCGAG
>JBGAUO010000209.1:0-6216 GCA_044228605.1 Nannocystis sp.
ATTCGCGCGGACAGACCGCTGCCGTCACGGCCGCCCTGCGCGATGCCGGCCTACAGCCGTCCGAGCTGTCCTACATCAACGCCCATGCCACGGCGACTCCGACCGGCGACCCGGTGGAAGCAGCATCGCTGCGCGCCGCCCTCGGCGACAACTATGTCGCCCGTCTCCTCGCCGCCTGGTCCGGTCAGGTCCCCCGCGGCGCCGACCTCTCGGCCTACTGGCACGAGCACGCCCGCGCCCAGATCGCGCAAAAACGCTGCCGCCGCGCCGCCCTGCTCGCCACCCAGGGCATCCGCGCCGGCGCCAACCTCCGCGTCCTCGAGCGTATCAAACACAGCGGCGATATCTTCCTCGCCTGGAGCGACCTCCCCTGGCACGTCGACGGCGCCGCCGTCCGCGTCTCCCTCGTCGGTCAAGACGACGGCAGCGAGACCGATCGCCTCCTCGACGGCCACCCCGTCGCGGAGATCCAGGCCGACCTGCGCTCCGGACCACGTCACCAACCAAAACGCCTGCACGAGAACCTCCGCGTCGCCTTCATGGGCGACACCAAGGGCGGCCCCTTCGAGCTCACCGCCGCCGCCGCCGCCCGCATGCTCACGACCGCGAGCAATCGCGAGGTCGTGCGCCCCTGGGTGAACGGCCGCGACCTCACCGGCCGCCACCGCGGCATGTTTATCATCGACTTCGACGGCCGCAGCCACGCCGCCGCCGCCCGCCACCGCGAGCCCTTCGCGTACCTCGAAACCCTCGTCAAACCGCTGCGGGCCCGCTCGCGCAGCACCGCCGCCGCCTGGTGGCTGCACGAGCGCCCGCGCCCCGAGATGCGCGCCGCGATCGCCAAACTGCCACGATATCTCGTCACCCCGACCGCCTCCCGCCACCGCATCTTCGCCTGGCTCACCCCGCCGACCCTCCCCGATCACCAGCTCATCGTCATCGCCCGCGACGACACCTACACCCTCGGCGTCCTCCACTCGCGCCCCCACGAGCTGTGGTCGCTGCGCATGGGCAGCCGGCTCGGCGTCGGCAACGACCCACGATATACCCCCACCACGATCTTCGAGACCTTCCCCTTCCCCTGGCCACTCGATCGCCCCATCGCCGACCTGGGCCCCGCCGAGCGCCACCACCACGACACCATCACCGCCGCCGCACATTCCCTCGACCTCGCCCGCCAACGCTGGCTCACCACCGACCCGCGCCGCACCCTCACCGCCCTCTACAACCTCCGCCCCGCCTGGCTCAGCGCGGCCCACAAGACCCTCGACCACGCCGTGCTCGCCGCCTACGGCTGGAGCCCCGAGGCCAGCGAGGACGAGCTGCTCGCCGCCCTGCTCGCGCTCAATCACCGCCGCGCCTGAGCGCTACTCGTCCCACAACCCGGCCACGGAATACACCCCACCCGCCGTCCACGCCTTGCCGTCGAGGTACCGCCGCCGCCGCTCGAGCCCGGCGATCCTGCGCATATCCTCGCCCGTCAGCCGCACCGCCGCCGCCACCAGATTCTCCTGCATCCGCCGCGGATCGACCGACTTGGGGATCACCGAGGTCCCGCGCCCCAGCGCCCACGCGATCAGCACCTGCGCCGCGCTCACCCCGTGCACCCCCGCGATCTCCGCGATCGCCGGATCTTGCAACAACACCGGCTCGTCCGCGCTCTTGAGCCCCGCCGGGCGGTCGCCCGAGCCGAGCGGCGAATACGCGGTCGCGTGCACCCCGAGCTCCTGGCACGCCGCCAGCAACTCCGGCTGCTGCAGATACGGGTGCAGCTCGATCTGATTGACCTCCGGCCGCACCGTCGCGCCCGCGTGCAGCACCCGCAGCTTGACCGCGCTGAAATTCGAGACCCCGAGGTGCCGACAAAGCCCGAGCCCCACCGCCGGCTCCATCGCCGCCCAGGTCCGCGCCAGCGGCAGCTCATCCAGGGCCACGTAGTCGCCCGCGCCCCGCGGCAGCAACACCCCCGCTCGATGCGCGATCGGCCAGTGCATGAGATAGAGATCGAGGTAAGCCAGCTGCAGGTCCGCGAGGGTCCGGCGCAGCGCCGGCAGCACGGCCTCCGGCCCGTGCGCGTCGTTCCACAGCTTCGACGTCACCCACAGCTCCTCGCGGCGCAACGAGCCCTCCGCGAACGCCTCCGCCAGCGCGCGGCCGATCTCGGCCTCATTGCCGTAGATCGCCGCGCAATCGATGTGGCGATACCCCAGCGCCAGCGCGGCCTTCACCGCCCGGTACGCGTCCCCAGGCGCCGACTTCCAGGTCCCAAGGCCGAGCATCGGCATCTCGTCACCATTGTCATATCGATGCTTCGCGGTCGTCGGCTGCATGCGCCGCGCACCCTATCACGACGACCCGACGATTCGCTCCCGGACCCGGCAAACTACCCACAATCACACAAATGCCACCATCACGACCCGCCGCGCCGGCCACCGCGCGACTCCGCCCATCCACCCCGTGCGTTTCTTCTCACCTCCCCCACCCCGCCCAGTCGCCCGATCCGAGTTATTAAGCCCTGACTCATTATCCCGCCGATGCCGCGCCCCGTCTCCATCAAGGACCAAACCCTCATCGACGCCGCCAGGGCCGTGTTTCTCGAACGCGGCTTCGGCGCGACGACCGCGGAGGTCGCCCAGCGAGCCGGAGTTTCTGAGGGAACACTTTTTAACCGCTTCAAGAGCAAGGCCGAGCTCTTCCAGGCCGCCATGCACCCGCAGTTCGAGCAGCTCGAATGGCTCGCCGACCTCGAGACCCGCGTCGGCCAGGGCGAGCTCTGCGAGCACCTGCACGAGCTCGGCGCCGCCGGCATCGGCTTCTTCCGCCAGCTCATGCCCCTGATCATGATGAGCTACGCCAACCCCGGCCCGGGCGGCCTGCCCGACGTGCTCACCCGGCCAAACCCCCCGCCGCTGCGCGCCCTCCAGCGCCTCTCGGGTTATTTCGAGGCCGAGATCCGGCTCGGTAGACTGCGCCCCGTCGACCCCGAGCTGCTCGCCCGCGTGTTCCTCGGCAGCGTCCAACAATACGTCTTCTTCGAGCTCGTCACCCGCGCCCAGCACACCATGCCGCTGCCCCTCCCCACCTTCCTCCGCGGCCTCGTCGACCTCCTGTGGCGCGGCGCCAGCCCCGAGCAACCTGTCCCCCGGGACAGCCACCTCACCCTCGCCCGGAGCGCGCCGTGACCACCCGCCCCGCCCAGCTCACCCTCGTCTGCGCCGCCGTGTTCGCCGCCGCGGCCCTCGCCCCGGCGTCGGCCCACGCCCTCCAGCCGCTCGCCGAGTTCCTCGCCGCCGCGCGCCGACAAAACCCCGACAACCGCGAGGCCGCCCTCGTGGTCCGCCAACGCGAGCACCAGATCGACCAACAAAAGTGGGACTACACGCCCACGATCTCCGCCACCGCCGCCTACACGCGCAATCAATACGAGGTCAAGGTCACCCTCCCCGGCGCCGACCCGGCCAACCCCGTCACCCGCACGATCACCCCGTTCAACCAGCTCGACGCCCAGCTCACCCTCACCCAGCCGATCGTCGACGTCGGCATCCTCCGCAACCTCGAGCTCGCCAAGGCCAACCGCGCCGCCAGCGAGGCCCGCGTCGCCTCCACCCGCCTCCAGGTCGACCAGAGCGTCGCCCAGGCCTACTACCAGGTCGTCGCCGCCGAGGCCTTCATCGCCGCCACCGAGGAGGTCTTCCAGGCCGCCCGCGCCAGCCTCGAGATCGTCCAGCAGCGCGCCGCCGCCGGCGTCGCCTCCGACCTCGACCGCCGCCGCGCCGAGGTCGAGGTCGAACGCGGCCGCAAGAGCATCGCCGACGCCGAGTACAACCTGGCGATCGCCCGCCAGCGCCTCGTCAGCCTCGCCGGCGTCGAACCCGAACCAACCACCGCCGACCCCTCGATCACCGTCTCCCTCGCCGACGAACCACCGCTGCCCAGCTTCGTCGACGGCAACATCGACCAGGTCGCCTCCGTCAAGGCCGACCTCGCCGACGCCCGCACCAGCGAGGTCCAGGTCCGCGGCGCCACCGCCCTGTTCTTCCCCACCCTCTCCGCCTCCGCCAACGAGCGCTTCACCAACGCCACCGGCTTCCTCGGCAAGTACTCGATCGCCTCCGCCTCGCTCAACCTCAGCTGGCGCCTCGACCTCGCCATCATCCCCCAGCTGCGCGCCGCCAAGACCCAGGCCCAGCTCGCCCAGGTCCGCGTCGACCGCTCCCGCCAGCGCGTCTACGACCAGATCCACAACGCCTGGCATCAAGTCAAAGCCGCGATCGCCAAGGCCCGCTCCGCCCGCGTCGAACGCGACACCACCCGCGCCGCCCACAAGCAGGCCCGCCAGCGCTACGAGGCCGGCACCGGCATCTTCCTCGAGGTCACCCAGGCCGAACGCGACGCCTTCTCCGCCCACATCTCCCTGATCCAGGCCAACGCCGACCTCGCCTACGCCCGCATCGCCCTCCGCCTCGCCGCCGGCCGCGACCCCAAAGAGGCCGACGCCCTGCTCCGCGCCGACAGCCCCGAGCCCGCGCAAGCACCCCCGGCCCCGGCAAACCCCGACACCCCGCCGCCCCTCGCACCCCAGGAGCTCGGCCGATGATCCCCTCCATCATCGCCAGGCCAATCACCACCCGCCCCGGCTTCGGCCTGCGCTGGCGCACCCTCGCCCGGGTCGCCCTGCGCATGATGTTCCACGACAAGCTCAAGATGGTCGGCACCGTCGCCGGCGTCGTGTTCGCCGTCCTGCTGAGCAACCAGCAGGCCGGCACCTTCATGGGCCTCCTCTACAAGAACACGATGTTCGTCGCCAACGCCGACGCCGACATCTGGATCGCCCCGCCCGGCACCGAAGCCTTCCAGCCCGGCAAGCCGATCCCCGAGTCCTACATCCTGCAAGCCCGCGTCGTCGACGGCGTCGAGTGGGCCGAGCCCCTCCTCTACGGCGCCTCCACCATCGCCCTCCCCACCGGCGGCTCCGAGGCCGTCACCCTCGTCGGCACCAAGGTCCCCGCGCTCCACGGCGGCCCCTGGAACGTCGTCGTCGGCGACCCCCAGAGCCTCGCCAGCCCCGACATGATGTTCTTCGAACACGCCGACCGCGAGAAGTTCGGCGGCATGAATCAAGGCAGCGTGCGCGAGCTCGGCGGCAAGAAGGTCGTCGTCAGCGGCTTCACCTGGGGCCTGATCCCCTTCGGCCCGTCCTACGCCTTCGGCGACTACAACCTCATCCAGCAGATCATGCGCATGCCGCCCGACCAGACCAGCTTCGGCCTGGTCGGCGTCGCCGACGGCCACGACCCCGCGCAGGTCGCCGCCGACCTCCAGGCCCAGCTCCCCGACACCAAGGTCCTGACCCGCGACCAGTATCGCAGCTCGATCGTCCGCTACCTCCTCACCCGCACCGCGATCGGCATCACCTTCGGCACCTCGGCGCTGTTCGGCCTCATCATCGGCTTCGTCATCGTCGCCCTCGCCATGTTCTCCGCCGTCCTCGACAACGTCCGCGAGTTTGGCACCCTCAAGGCGATCGGCGCGACCAACCGCGACCTCGCCCGCCTCCTGGTCGTCCAGGCCATCGTCTACGCCCTCATCGGCTCGCTCATCGGCCTCAGCCTCGTCACCTTCGTCGCCAGCAAGATCCGCTCCCCCACCCTCGCCATGATCCTCCCCGGCGAGCTCCTGATCGGCACCACCATCGTCATGATCCTCATGTGCATCATCGCCTCCGGCCTGGCGCTGCTGCGCCTGCGCAAGGTCGAACCCGGGATGGTGTTCCGATGACATCGATCCTCCGCGGCCAGGCCGCCGTCGAGGTCAAGCAGCTGGGCAAGGTCTACGGCTCCGGCTCGACCGCCTTCACCGCCCTGCGCGACGTCAACATGCGCGTCGAACCCGGCGAATTCATCATGCTCGAGGGCCCCTCCGGCTCCGGCAAGACGACGCTGCTCTCGATCCTCGGCTGCGTGCTCACCCCCACCACCGGCGAGCTGCGCCTCTTCGGCGAGAACGTCACCGGCGTCAAGGACTCCCAGCTCCCCCAGCTGCGCCTCTCCTACATCGGCTTCGTCTTCCAGGGCCACAACCTCGTCGCCTCCCTCAGCGCCCGCGAGAACGTCATGCTGGTCCTCCAGCTGCGCGGCTGGGCCGTCCGCGCCGCCCGCCAGGAGGCCGAGCTCCTGCTCGACCAGGTCGGCCTCCCCGGCAAGGCCGACAGCAAAC
>JBGAUO010000020.1:0-50761 GCA_044228605.1 Nannocystis sp.
CTCGCACAGTCGCAGGCCTGGCCGGCCCTGCTGCAGTCGCGCCTCGACGCCGAGGGTTATCGCTACCGGGTCGTCAACGCCGGCGTCAGCGGGGACACCAGCGCCGGCGGCCTCGCGCGACTCGACTGGCAGCTCGCGCAGAAGCCCGCGCTCGTGGTGCTCGAGCTCGGCGCCAACGACGGTCTGCGCGGTCTCCCGGTCGCGCACACCCGCGAGAACCTCGCGCAGATCATCATCCGCTGCAAGGCCGCGGGCGCGCAGGTCGTGCTCGCGGGCATGCAGGTCCCGCCGAACATGGGCGCCGACTACAGCGCCGGATTTCGCCAGATGTTCCCCGACCTCGCCGCCGCTCATGCCGTGCCCCTGATCCCCTTCGTGCTCGAGGGTGTCGCGGGTGACGCGAAGCTGAACCAGGCCGACGGCATCCATCCGACCGCCGAGGGCCAGGTCATCCTCGCCGAGACGATCTGGACCCACCTGCGGCCGCTGCTCAAGAAGACCCCCTGAGCGCTGCGGCAGACCTCGAGCCAGGGATCGCAGAACCACCCCGGCTCGCAGCCGGTCTCGTGGGGATAGCAGCGGGCCCCTGCGGGGCTCGGCGCGCAGGGATCGACGCAAGACCCGTCCGGCTCGCCCGCGCAGACGAGCCCGCCTGCGCAGTCGCTGCCGCCCGGGTACCGCTGGCACGCTCCCCCTGGCGGCACGGCGCCGATCAAGATCGGGCACTCGCCGCAGCGCGTGATCTCCCGCGGCACCGGCCCGTCGAGGATCACCTCGTCCTCCTCTGCCAGCGCGCGCGCATGACAGGCCCGATCCACCTGCAGTCCCCCGCGCGTCGCCGCCTCCTCGAACTCGAGGAGACTCGCATAGGGATCGAGCACCGCCGCGATCAACCAATGCATGAGTCCCATCACCCGCAGTCCTCCGGGCTCGGCGTCGGCGCCGGCAGCAGCCCGAGGCCCGCGAACGAGGTGACCCCGTCATCCGTGGCGATCAGATGGTCGAGCACGGGGATCCCCAGCAGCTCGCCGAGCTCGACCAGCCGATGCGTGATGCGCAGGTCCGATGCGCTCGGCCGCAGCTCGCCGCTCGGGTGGTTGTGCACGAGGATCACCGAATGCGAGCCCGCGCGCACCAGCGGCCGAAACACCTCGCGCGGGTGGACCTCGACGTGGGACACCGAGCCGACCGCGACCTCGCGGACCAGGCGCACCCGCTGTCGGCTGTCGAGGCCGAGCACCACGAAGACCTCCTGCGAGCGCCCGCGCAGGCTGGCCCGCACGTAGCGGCGCACATCCTCGGGGCCCTGGATCGACGACTCGAAGGGCATCTCGAGCTGGCCGATGCGCCGCGCCAGCTCGATCGCCGCGCACACCGCCGTCGCCGACGCCGCCCCGACCCCCGCGACCTCGAGCAGCTCCGCCGGCACACAGCGCAGCAGCCCGCCGACGCCCCCGATCTGCTGCAACAGGGCCAGCGCCCGCTGCTCCGAGTGCCCACCGCCGAGCAGCAGCGCGATCAATTCGACGTTGCTGAGCGCCGTCGGCCCGAACGCCAGCATACGCTCGCGCGGTCGCTCGATCGCCAACCGTCCCACGCTCGCCGGCTCCTCCAGGCCCTCCTCCAGCACCGGCAAGAAGCCGATCGGCGGCCCCGTCCGCTCACGCCTGGCGTACTCCACCGGATACGAGATGTGCTCGTGCATGCACCTCGCGTTTCAAGTCGCGTGCCACCGCAGCGCCGCGATATCTCGAGCCCAGCGGCACCTGCCCGTCCCGCCCGCCGGCCACCCGTCCCGCCCGTCGGCCAATCAAAGCGCCGCGCTGCGCGCCACCAACTCACCTTCGAGACGCTCCAGCTCGTGGCACAACGCCTCGACCCGCGCCCCCAGATCGGGTGCCTTCGCGGGCGCCCGCTGTTCGACCTCACGGGCCAACGCCAGCGCCAGCCCGGCGTTGAAGATCCCCACGGTGCCGGCGATGCGATGCGCCACGCGTCGCAGCCCCTCGCCGCTCACCAGAGTCGCCCGCAGCTCGGTCACCAGGGCCGGCCGCTCAGCGCGGAACATCCCGACCAGCTTGGCCAGCAGCGGCGCCGACCCCCCGACCCGCGCGAGCACCCCGTTCCAGTCGTCGATCGCCGGACGCGGCCCCTCCGAGGCCACGCTCCTCGGAGCCGCGGGTCGCTCGGGCATCTTGCCCTCCTCGCACAGCTGCAGCAGCTCTGCCACCTGAAGCGGCTTGGTCAAGAACCCGTTCATCCCGTGCGCCATGCAGCGCTTGCGGTCCTCCTCGGTCGCGCGGGCCGTCAGCGCGACGATCTGGGTGTGCCTCGCGTGTGCGTGCGGGCTGCGCCGGATCGCCGCCGTCGCCTGCCAGCCGTCCATGGTCGGCATCTGCACATCCATCAAGACCAGGTCGTAGTGGCCACGCTCGACGGCGTCGACCGCCGCCTGCCCGTCCGCCACGACGGTCACGGTATGGCCCATCCGCTTCAAGATCTCGACCGCCACCCGCTGGTTGATCGCGTTGTCCTCGGCCAGCAGGATCTCGAGGCGACGGCTCTTGGCCGCGCGCGCAGCCAGGGGCGGCGGACCGGCGCGGCGGACCGGCGCGTCGGCCGAGACCGGGGCAAACACCGCGTCGAAGGTGAACGTGCTGCCGACCCCGACCTCGCTCGCCACGCCGATCTCACCGCCCATCAGCCCGACCAGGCGGCTGGCGATCGTCAGGCCCAGGCCCGTACCGCCGAAGCGCCGGGTCGTCGACGCGTCGGCCTGCTCGAAGGGCACGAAGATCGCCCGCAGGCGGTCCGGCGGGATGCCGATGCCCGTGTCCTCGATCTCAAAGACGACCCGCGGCCGCGATCCCGGCGCCAAGCGCACGCGCACGGCGACGTGCCCCTTCTCCGTGAACTTGATCGCGTTGCCGACCAGGTTCACCAGCACCTGGCGCAGACGATCGGGATCACCGACCACATGCGCTGGCACCTCGGCCTCGATCTCGCAGCCCAGCGACAGCCCGCGCTCCTGGGCCCGGACGGCCAGCGAGCGCAGCGTCAGCTCGACCTCCTCCCGCAGCGCGAAGCGGGTCGGATCGAGCACGAATTTTCCCGCCTCGATCTTGGCCAGGTCGAGCAGGTCGTTGATGATCGCCAGCAGCGAGCGCGCCGAGTCGTGCACCAGCCGCAGGCGGTCGCGCTGCGGCTGCGCCAGCTCGTCATCGAGGGCCAGCTCCACCATCCCGAGGATCCCGTTCATCGGCGTGCGGATCTCGTGGCTCACGTTGGCGAGGAACTCGCTCTTGGACCGGTTGGCCCGCTCCGCCGCCTCCTTCGCGCGCAGCAGCTCGGCCTCTTGCTGCTTGCGGACCCGGATGTCGCTCGCCGTGCCGATCATGCGCAGCGGCTTGCCCTTCGCGTTGCGCTCGACCACCTTCCCGCGCGCCAGCACCCAGGCCCACCCGCCGGCCGCGTCACGCACCCGGTACTCGCACTCGTACACCGACGTGCGTCCGGACAGGTGGTCTTCGATCGCCGTGTGCATCCCCGCCAGGTCCTCCGGGTGCACCCGCGCGTCGATCGCTGCTTGCGGCAACACCGGCGTGTTCGGGTCGAGACCCAGGCGCCCGAGCCAGCGCGGGCTGACGTACATCGCCTTGCTGACCAGGTTCCAGTCCCAGAGCGCGTCCTGGGCCGCCTCGAGCGCCATGTTGAGGCGCGCCTCGCTGAGCCGCAGGCGCTCCTCGTCGCGCTTGCGCTGCGAGATGTCGCGCGACGTGAGCACCAGTCCGTCACCGAGCGCCACCGCTTGCATCCGCAGCCACTCGATCCCGCCGATCGTGCCGTAGCGCAGCTGGTACTCCTCCTCGAGCGGCTGCCCGCTCGTGATGACCTGCTCGTACTTGGCGAGGAAGGCCGGCAGCGCCGGCGTCTTGAACACCTCGCGCAGGCGCACGCCGATCAGCGCCGCCGCCGGACGGCCCAACATCAGCTCCGCACGCGGGTTCACATCGGTGAACATCATGTCGATCAGCACGCCGGCGTCGTCGCGGATCGCCACCATCATCGCTATCGCGTCCATGCTCCCGTGCAGCGCCCCTTGCACGCGGTAGGCGCTCTCGCGCAGCGCCACCTCGGCGGCCTTGCTATCGGTGATGTCGCGGCCGATCGCCACGTACCCCGTGATCTCGCCGTCCTGCGCGCGCATCGGCGAGGCCACCAGGTTGATCGTGACCCGCCCGTTGTCGCGGTAGATCGTCCACTCTTGCTCGTCGTGCTCGTACAGGCGGGCCCGCAGCGCCAGCACGTCCCAGCCGTCGATCGGCCGCCCGAACTCCGTCGACAGACGCGCGCGTCGGGCCGCGAACTCCGGCAGGTCGCGGACCAGCGGGGTGCACACGCGGCCCAGCACCTCCGCCGCCGGCTTGCCCAGCATCGCCTCCGCCCCGCGGTTAAACAGCGTGATCTCCCCCTCCGGGTCGGTGGCGATGATCGCCACCTGGTGCGATGCATCGAGCACCGCCTGCAGCTGTCCGTTCACTCGCGCCAGCTCCTGCTGGGCCCAGCGCCGCGGCGTGATGTCGATGCACGATCCCACGTAGCCCGCGAACTCTCCGCCCGGCCCCGTGCGCGGCGCGCCGCTGTCGACCATCCACCGGTACTCACCGTCGTGGCGGCGCAGGCGGTACTCGGTCTCGAAGCCGCGACGGGCGAAGAACGCCGCCAGGTACGTGCCCATGCAGCGCTGGCGATCGTCCGGATGCACGCCCTCGAGCCAGCCGGTCCCGAGCTCCTGCCTCAGCTCGCGCCCGGTGAACTGCAACCAGCTCGCGTTGAAGAAGGTCGCCTGCGCGTCCGACCCCGCGATCCACATGAGCACCGGGGCGGTGTCGGCCATCGCCCGAAACCGGTCGTCCCCGTCTTGCTGCAAGTCGTGTCGCACTCCTTCCATGGCTGACGCGGCATTATCGGGGCCCTCCGCGGACATTTCCAGGCAGATCTCCCGAACTCGCGTGTTATGGTCCCGCCTCGTGAACCTCGTCAACCGCACAGCGGCGGCGCTCGCATCCTCACTCGCATGCCTGTCCCTGTGGGTGGGCGCATGTGGCGACATGGGCAAGCCCCGCAGCGCCGACGCGGCAGCGGGTACCCCCACCGCGACCACCGCGACCACAACGACCCAGCCCGCGGAGCGCCGCCAGGCCACCGCGCCCGCCAACGGCTACGGCGATCAGATCGCCTGGCGAGGCCTCGACGAGGGCCTCGCCGAGGCCGCCAAGCTCGGCCGCCCGCTGATGCTCGTCGTCCACGCCGGCTGGTGCCCCCGCTGCCGCGAGCTCAAGCAGCGCTTTTTCGACCCGACGATCGCGCAGGCCAGCGAGCGCTTCGTCATGGTCAACCTCGATCAGGACCAGTCGCCCGAGGCCCTGCGCCACGGCCCTGACGGCCAGTACATCCCGCGCGTCCTGTTCTTCGACCCCAAGGGCCGCCTCGATCCCGCGCTGCAAAACCCCGGGCGCGACAAGTTCAAGTACTTCTACACCCCGCAGGACGACCTGGTCGCTATCATGCAGCAAGCCCTCGACCGCCATGACCAGGCCGCCAAGCTCTAACATCGCCGTCGGCCTGTTCGCTGGGTGCCTCGCCGTCGGCCTCGCCGGCGAGCCCGTGCGCGCCGCCCCGATCGACACCATGCCGATCGAGGACGTACGCCCCGGCATGAAGGGCTACGCCGTCACGGTCTTCTCCGGCAGCGACACCGACCGCTTCGAGATCGAGGTCATCGACGTCGTCCGCGACTACCAGCCCAAGCAAGACGCGATCCTCTTCCGCTCGAGCGACCCGCGGCTGATCCACTCCGGCATCGTCGGCGGCATGTCCGGCAGCCCGATCTACATCGACGGCAAGCTGGTCGGCGCCCTCGCCTACGGCTACCGCTTCAACAAGGACCCGATCGGCGGCATCACTCCGATCAAGAACATGCTCGCCGTCGGCGACCTGCCGTACCGCCCCGAGGTGCTCCCGGAGGCCCGCGTGCGCGGAGGTTCGGCCAAGGCGAGGGCCGGCGCCGCCGGCTGGGCCGACGCCATGCTCGGCCTCGACGTCTCGCCCCTCCCCGCCCGCCGCCGCCCCGCCGAGCAAGACCCCAGCCAGGGCCTCGCGCCGCTCGGCGCCCCCATGGCCGTCTCGGGCCTCGGCGCCGCCGCCACCCGCATGCTCGCCGACCAGCTCGGCCTGATCCCCGCCCGCGGCGGCGCCAACGGCTCCAACCTCCCGGCGCCCGCGCAGAAGATCTGGAAGGGCGGCGACGCCGTCTCGGTCGTGCTCATCCGCGGCGACAACGCCGTCTCGCCCAACGGCACGATCACCTGGGTCGGCGGCAAACAAGGCGAGCGCCTCCTCGGCTTCGGCCACGAGATGTTCGGCTCCGGCCCCAGCAACCTCCCGATCGCCGACGCCCGCGTCCACGTCATCATCCCCAGCGTCGAGCGCTCGGTGAAGCTGTCGAGCGCCCTCGCGGTGCGCGGCACCCTGATCCAGGATCGCCAGGCCGGCATCTCGCTGCGCACCGACCTCACCGCCCCGCTGATCCCCGTCACCACCGAGCTGCGCGGGCCCGAGGCCGCCATGCCCGCCCGCACCTACAACAGCGAGGTCGCTCTCGGCGTCGACCTCACCCCGAGCCTCACCGCCAGCCTGCTCACCGACGCCGTCGCCGAGGGCAGCAGCGACGGCGCCGAGCTGGTCGCCCGGGTCGAGCACGAGATCGCCGTCACCACCAGCAAGGGCCCGCGCACCCTGCGGATCTCCGACGAGCACTTCTTCGCCGACGGCGTCGACCCGCGGGCGATCGCCCGCACCCGCGGCCCGATCGTCATCGCCGCCCTCCTCGACAACGACTTCGAGGTCGCCACGATCCGCAGCATCGTCCAGCGCGTCAGCGTCGAGTACGGCGCCCCCGTCGAGACGATCGAGTCCGTGCGCCTCGCCCAGGGTGAGGTCCACGCCGGCGACCTGATCCAGCTCGAGCTGCGCCTCCGCGACTACCGCGGCAAGACCCGCAGCGAGCAGCTCGCCCTCCGCATCCCCGACGACGCCGGCGGCCAGGACATCCAGATCGAGCTCACCAGCGGCCAGAACGCCCGCCCACCGCGGCCGATCCCAGACACCCTCGACGACCTCCTCGACACCCTCGAGGCCGTCTACCCCGCGCGCAGCCTGGTCGCCACCATCTACCGCGAGGACGAGGGCCTCTCCACCCGCCACGGCCTCATGACCGAGCTCCCCGGCAGCGTCCTCGAGACCCTCTCCGCCCCTGGCGCCACCATCGGCCCGGTCCGCTTCAAGCAGATGGCCCGCCGCGTCCTCCCCACCAAGAACCTCGTCGACGGCGAGCACGCGATCAAGGTGTCCGTGCTCCCCCGCCGCGGATTTGACGACTGACCATGCGCACCCCGAACGCCTGTCCCTTCGGTCATGCCCGCAAACACCTGTCCCAAGGGCCAGGTCCGAGCTGGGCCCCGCGCACCCTGCTCCTCGCCGTCGCGCTGCTTCCGGCCCTGGCGAGCGCCGGCGGGACCCGCAGCTTCCGCGTCGCCGACTTCGACGACTTCGACCAGGGCGAGGCCGAGGGCGCCGCGATCGAGGCCTCCGGCAAGGTCACCGCCGGCCTCACCCCCGCCCGCGCCGACCTCCCCGGCGCCAGCACCTTCACCTGCCTCGCCGACGGCAAGGACGGCAAGCTCGCCTACGTCGGCACCGCCGACGCCGCCACCGTCCAGCGCGTCCGCCTCGACCCCAAGCCCGGCAAGGACGACAAAAAAGGCGCCCTCCCGGCCCCCAAGGTCGAGAAGCTCGCCGAGCTCAAGGGCGCCGTCGTCTCCGCCCTCGCCCAGCTCCCGAGCGGCGACCTGCTCGCCGCCACCCTCCCCGGCGGCGTCATCCACCGCATCGACGCCGCCGGCAAGGTCACCCCCTTCGCCGAGCTCAAGGTCGAGCAGATCTGGGCCATCGTCCCCCACCAAAACCGCCTCCTCATCGGCACCGGCCCCAAGGGCGAGCTCCTCTCCCTCGACATGAACGGCAAGGACACCAAGGTCCTGCTCGACAGCGACGAGAAGGACATCCTCAGCATCCTCACCGTCGGCAAGGACATCGTCGTCGGCACCTCCCCCGGCGCCAAGCTCCTGCAGGTCGGCGACCCCGTCGAGGGCGTCCTCCTGCAAGACTTCTCCGGCGACGAGGTCCGCGCCCTCGCCCTCACCGACGGCGGCCTCGTCGCCGCCGTCAACGACTTCTCCGACCGCGGCATCAGCACGCTGCAGGCCCTCACCAAGACCCTCGGCCGCACCAGCCTCGTCGGCCAGCCCACCGAGGGCAGCCTCGACGCCAGCGGCGGCGCCCCCAGCAGCACCGCCGACCTCATGTTCGTCCCGCTCACCCAGGCCGGTCAGGCCGGCAAGGCCCTCGAGCTCGCCCGCGCCGGCGAGCTCGCCTGGGACACCTGGCTGCACCGCGAGAAGCAGTACTTCACCGCCGCGATCGCCGGCCCCGGCAAGGCCGAAATCCTGGTCAGCACCTCCCAGCAGGGCAAGATCTACCGCGTCCGCGGCCGCCGCGACGTCGCCGTCATCGCCGACCTCGAGGAGCGCCAGGCCACCAACCTCTGCGCCCTCAAAGGCGGCGGCGTGCTCGCCACCGCCGGCGACGGCGCGGCCGTCTACCGCCTCGCCGCCCCCGGCCAGGCCCCCGCCGCCAAGTCCCGCTACCGCAGCAAGGTCTTCGACGCCAAACAACCCGCCGCCTACGGCGCCGTCTACCTCCGCGGCACCGGCCCGCTCACCCTGCGCGCCCGCAGCGGCCCCGGCGAGGAGCCCGACAAGCGCTGGAGCGAGTGGAAGACCGTCACTCTCGGCAAACAAGCCGACGCCCACAAGGGCGCCCTCGCCGTGCCCGCACGCCGCTACGTCCAGCTCGAGGTCGGCGTCGACGGCCCGGCCAGCGAGCTGCGCGACATCTCGCTCTTCTACGCCCCCGAGAACCTCGCCCCGCTGGTCCAGAGCGTCGCCATCGCCGGCCCCGAGCTCGATGACGACGACGACGGCGAGCCCGACCCCAAGCTCACGATCAAGTGGAAGGCCGAGGCCCGCGACGACGACGAGCTCTCCTACGAGGTCCGCATCCGCCCCGAAGGCGGCGACAAGTCGCAGTGGATCAAGCTCGGCGGCGAGGCCCCCGTCACCAAGAAGGAGCTCAAGTGGGACCTCGGCAGCGTCCCCGACGGCGTCTACGAGGCCCAGGTCGTCGCCAGCGACGAGCCCACCAACGGCTCCGCTCGCGCCCGCACCGATGAAGTCGTCAGCGCCCCCTTCGTCGTCGACCACAAGCGCCCCACCATCGACGAGGTCAAGGTCCAGGGCAGCAAGATCGCCGCCCGCGCGCACGACGAGGGCAGCCGCATCATCAACGTCAGCTACAGCGTTGACGGCGGCAGCTTCCACGCCGCGAGCCCCGCCGACGGCCTCTTCGACGGCGACAGCGAGGCCTTCGAGGTCTCGCTCCCCGCCGACCTCAAGCCCGGCAAACACCGCGTGGTCCTCCGCGCCCGCGACGTCTTCGGCAACCTCGGCACCTTCGCGGTCATCGCCGAACGCTGACCCGCCCATGAGCCTCGGCCGCGAGCTCGCCGCCCTCCCCGACCCCAGCCTCGCAGCGCGCCTCGCCGCCCTGCGCTGGCCCGAGCTCGGCCTCGACCTGCAAGCTCATCTCCCCCACCGCAGCTGGTCGAGCCGCAACCTCCACCGCGACCCCGCCTGCGAGATCGGCCTGTTCTTCCTCCCCCGCGGCCAGCGCATCCCCCTGCACGACCACCCGCGCATGCGCGTCTGGATGCGCGTGCTCGCCGGACGCGTCCAGTGCACCAGCTACACCTGGCACACCCCACCGCTCGCCCACCGCCGGATCACCACCCTCGATCCCAGCTCCCCGGTCTGGCTCGTCGACCCCGTCGCCGACAACCTGCACGAGCTGCTCGCCCTCGACGACCTCTGCTTCCTCGACGTCCTCCGCCCCCCCTACCTCGACGGCCGCGTCTGCACCTACTACCGCGCCACCCCGCACGGCGAGCTGTGGCAGTTGCACCCGACCGGCGCCTAGCCCCCGGACAGCGCCGCGATGCACGCCTCACGCGCGCGCCACAGCGACTCGAGGGTCCACCCCGGCAGCTTGGCCACCTTCCACTGCGCCAGGAACTTCCGGTGCACCGCCGGCTTGTGCTCCGCGATGTCGTCCGGCTCGATCACCGCCTCGCTCAACCACGGCCCCGTCAACGCCGGCATCTTCCCGCGGGTCAGGTCGACGTCCGCCCCGTTCCAGCGCAGCAGACAATACGCCTCTGGCAGCGTGGTCAGCCCGTGCGACGCCAGCACCGAACCAACCCCCGGCGTGTTCTGCCCGTCCATCATGTAGATCACCAGCACCAGCGCCACGTCCACCCCGTGCTCGTGGGCCAGGCGGGCGAGCAGCGCGTGTTTTGTGCTGCAGGTCCCGCGGCGCTCGCTGAGCACCCCCAGGTCATCGCGCCGCACCCCACGTCCAAAAGGCAGGCGCCACACCAGCTCCGCCGCGCCCCGATAGCTCTCCACCCCCCGCCCCAGGAACGCCTCCGAGGCCGGCCCCACGGGGCGCAGCGGGAACTCGGGCAGACGCGAGAGCATGACCTGCCTATCCTACATCGAAGCGGCCTGCCGCGTCGCCTACCGCAACATGTCTCATCAGACAGGTCCCATCCCGGCCCGGCAAAGCGCCCCCACCCGCGCCGATTCTCGGCTACAACCACCGCCGACCCATGGCAGCGTCCCAGTGTGAGGCCCGCCCGTGACCCCGCGCCTGCGCGCTGTCCTGCTGTTCCTCGCCGCCGCCATCGCCCTCGGCGTCCTCGCCGGCCCCACCCTCCTGCGACCGAGCCGCAACAACCACTTCGTGCACATGGCCGACGGCTGGCTCGCCGGTCGCCTCGCCCTCCCCGGCGACCCTCCCGGCTACCCCCGCGGCCACGACGACTGGGGCCGCGTCTGGACCCTGCGCCTGCGCGACGGCAGCGAGCTGCGCGGCGACCCCTGCCGCACCCCCGCCTGCGACCTGCGCCGACGCGACGACGGCATCGAGACCTGGCGCCGCACCACCGGCGAGGTTCAGGAGCTCGCCCGCCGCGACATCCTCGCGCGCAGCAGCGCCTGGTACGTCACCTTCCCGCCGACCCCCGCCCTGGTCATGCTGCCCGGCGTCCTCGTCCTCGGCCTCGGCTTCCCAGACGTCCTGCTCACCGTCCTCGCCGCCGCCCTGATCCCCGCCCTGCTCCTGCGCCTCCTCGAGCGCGTTCACCCCGGGCCCACCCGCGAGCACCTGTGGGCCGCCGCCGCCTGGACCCTCGCCAGCCCGGCCTGCTTCGTCGCCGCCCACGGCAGCGTGTGGTTCACCGCGCAGATCCTCGGCGCCCTGTTCCTCATCCTCCACCTGGACGCCGCCTGGGACGCCCGTCAGCCCGCGCGCGCCGGCCTGTGGCTCGGCCTCGCCGTCGGCTGCCGCGTCTCCCTCGCCTTCGCCGTCCCCTTCTTCCTGCTCGAGTGGTGGCGCCAAGGTCACCGCCCCGCCGCCCTCCTGCGCTTCCTCGCCCCGCTCGCCACCCTCGGCCTCGCCATGGCCGCCCTCAACTGGCTGCGCTTCGACGACCCCCTCGAGTTCGGCCACCGCTACCTCGACATCCGCTGGCAGACCCGCATCCAGACCTTCGGCATGTTCTCGCCGCACTACCTGTGGCGAAACCTCGAATGCATGCTGTGGCTCACCCCGCAGTGGAACCCCCACCTGCGCTGGTCGATCCACGGCATGGGCCTCGTGTTCGCGACCCCCTGGCTGCTCCTGCTCGCGCGCGCCCGCCAGCGCTTCCCGCAGCGCACCGGCCTCCTCCTCGCCGCCCTCGCCGTCGCCACCCCCGCCCTGCTCTACCAAAACAGCGGTCAGGTCCAGTTCTCCTACCGCTTCGCCCTCGACTTCCTCCCCCTGCTGCTGGTCCTCCTGGTCGTCGGTGGCGGCGCTCGCGGGCGCTGGTTCCCCGCCCTCGTGATCCTCGCCGCCCTGGTCCAGCTCTACGGCGCATGGCTCTACGGCCGCGCCCCGGGGCGCCTCTTTGTCGCCGACCCCTGGTGGCCCTTCGCGCCCGAGTAGCCGCGCGAGCTCAGCAGACCCCGCGCAGCGGCGGCCGCTGCTCGGCGAACAGCCGCAGCACCAACGCACCCGCCGGCCGCTGCCTCACCGCCGCGATCACCTCCGCGATCGCCGGGATCGCCCCGGCGCTCTGCGGCGCCGGACGGCCATACTCCGGCGGCTGCACCAGCACCCCCGCGAGCGCCGCGTAGGTCAGGTCGGCCGCCGTGAACCGGTCCCCCGTCAGATAGCGGCGGCCATCCGCGAGCCGGGCCTCGACCGCGTCAAAGGTCCGCAGCATGCGATCCATCGAACGCGCGGCCCCGGCCGGGTTCACCTGCAACCCGCGCATCATCAGCGCCTTCATCACCGGGAACACCCCGCGGACCACGCTGCGCTCCCACGCCGGCCCCATCGAGGCCAGCAGCTCGACCGACGCCGCCCGCGAGCGCAGCAAGTGCCAGTACAACCACCGTCGCACCGCCGGGCCGATCCCGCGGTCGAAGTCCGCGACCAGCGCCCGCACCTCGGCCGCGAGCGCGCCCTCCTCCGGGAACAAGCGCCGCGCCGGCGCCAGCCGGGCGTCGACATACTCGAGGATCTCCGTCGACTCGCGCAACACCCCCTCGGGTGTCACCAGCACCGGCACCGTGCGTCCACCGCCCGCCCGCAAGCTCGCGCCCCAGTGCAGCATCGGCACGTGGGCCTCCTCGCGGTAGCACAGCTCGCTGCGATCGAGCGCCCAGCGGGCCTTCTCGCAGTAGTGGCTGAAGCCGATCGTGATCAGTCGCAGCGGCGCGCGGGTCATGGCGCTTCAGGTCGTCGCCGGCGCCGTGACCTTCTCGAGCTCCTTGGTCAGCGCCTCCTCGATCTTCCCCTTCATCGGCGAGAGCAGGAAGCCGATGTCGAGGTTCACGTCGACCTTGGTGTCACCGATCGACAGCTTGCCCTCCACACCCGGGCCCTTGACGCTCATCGTCTTCTCGCCCTCCCACGCAGTCTTGGCCTGGTACTTCGCCTGCAACTTCTCGCCGAGGTCGACGAGGCGCTGCTTGATCACGGCAGGAGAGAGGGAGTGGTTACGCGAGAGCGAGATCTTCGGCATAGGCGCCTACCTCCATAACAAATGCCCGCCGACACGGCAAACCACTCGCGCGCTTCCCAGCACATCACGAACTTCGGCGAAAATTTGGGCCTTCGGGCGCGACCCGGCAATGGTGCGCGCGTGCTCCAAAGCGTGACCGCCACCGCCACGACGCCTGCTGCTGCCGCTGCTGTCGCCACGACCACGGCCGCGCCGGCCGCCCCTGCGACGACCGCCACGCCGGCCCCCGCGGCCAGCAAGACCCGCGCGACGGCCAGCTCCGCGCGAACCACCGCCAGCGCCGCCCCCACGCTGCCTCCGCCAGACCCCTACTGGCGCTCGGGTGACACCCGCGTCCGCCTCTTCAAGGGCGACTGCGTCAGCGTCCTCAACGCCCTCCCCGCCGAGTCCGTCGACGTCATCTTCGCCGACCCGCCCTACTTCCTCAGCAACGGCGGCACCACCTGTCGCGCCGGCAAGCGCACCAGCGTCGACAAGGGCGCCTGGGACCGCAGCCAGGGCGTCGAGGAGAACCACGCCTTCAACCACAAGTGGCTCGCCGCCTGCAACCGCGTGCTCAAGCCGAACGGCACGATCTGGGTCTCGGGCACCGGCCACGTGATCTACTCGGTCGGTTACGCCATGCAGCAGCAGGGCTTCAAGCCGCTCAACGAGATCGTGTGGGAGAAGCCGAACCCGCCGCCCAACCTCTCGTGCCGCTACTTCACCCACAGCACCGAGACGATCCTGTGGGCCGCTCGCAACCGCAAGAGCCGCCACCACTTCGAGTACGACACCATGCGCGAGCTCAACGGCGGCAAGCAGATGAAGAGCGTCTGGCGCATGACGGCCCCCGGCAAGAGCGAGAAGACCCACGGCCGCCACCCGACACAAAAGCCCGTGTCCCTGCTCGAGCGCCTGCTCACCGCCTCGTGCCCGGCCGGCGGCGTCGTCCTCGACCCCTTCAACGGCAGCGGCACCACCGGCGTCGCCGCCGTGCGGCTCGGCCATCAGTACATCGGCGTCGACCTCGAGAACGCCTACCTCGACCTCACCACCGCCCGCTTGCTCGAGGCCGTCCCCGAGCTGCGTGAGCGCCCCGCGCTGCGCGTCGTGTGAGCGCAGGCGCCACAGTCACCAGCCCTGAGCGCGCCTCACATCAGGATGTTCCGGGTCGGCTGCAACGCCGGCGGGATGTCCTTCTCGCCCAGCAGCTCGCGCAGATCGATCTCGATCGCCCGGCTCATCGCCGTGATCGGCACGTCGTTCGCCCCGCCCTCGAACGGGTTCTCCGAGCTCTCGCCGATCTTGTCCATCATGTGGAACACCCACGCCACGATCGTCCCGGCGGGGATCGTCATCCACACCAGCCCCGGCCCCAGCTTCTGAAACTCCTGCAGCAGCCCGAACGGCACCAGCAGGATGAACAGCCACACGAACAACAAATTGAGCGTAGCGAACTGCCGCGGATACGGAAAATTCTTGATCCGCTCGCACTTCCCCTGATGTTCGATGAGCAGCGCCAGGGTCCCCTCGAGCATGGTGTGCCGGACCTCGGAGATCCGGCCGGCCCGCGCCAGCCCGGCCAACATCCGCGACTGCAGCGCGATCAGGTGCGTCGCCCGGTTCTTGCGCGCCATCACGTACGCGAGCTCCTCCGCGTCGATCAGCGGCGTCAGCTCGGTCCCCACGTCGCCCTGGTGCTCGGCGACGCGGTACCACGTCTTGTACTCGACGTTGTCGCTGCGCAGCTGCGTCTCCCAGGTCCGCGACTCTCGCAGCGCGAAGCGCAGCGCCGTCAACCACGCCAGATGTCGGTGCACCAGCTTCGCGTGTGCAGCTTCATCCTCGACGAAGCTCTGCACCTGCATCGTGAAGCTGCGACTCGTGTTGACGATCGCCCCCCAGATCTGCCGCGCCTCCCACAGCCGCGCGTAGGACGCGTTGTTCTTGAACCCGGTGATGAACGCCACCGCCGTGCCGACCAGCGCGATCGGCAGCCACGGCACACCGATCCAGGTCCAACCCGCAAGCGTGAACAGCAGCGTCGGCACCGCCGAGATCACCACAAAGAGCGCCGTCTCGCGCCGGGTCCAGTACATGACCTCGGACAGCGAATAGTGCCTGCCTGCGTGCATCGCCGGCCGACGATATCAGAAGCCGCGGCGCGCGCATGAAAAGGGCCGGCGCCTCGCGGCCCGGCCCTCTCGTCCAAAATCACGGAGAAGATCACGCAGCGGAGCGCGAAGGCGTCACACCTCCATGACCTCCGCCTCCTTCTTCTTCGTGATCTCATCGACCTGGGCGATGTACTTATCGTGCACGTCCTGCACCTTCTCGAGCGCCTTCTTCAGGTCGTCCTCCGAGATCTTGCCCTTCTTCTCGAGCTCCTTGAGCTCCTCGTTGGACTCGCGGCGGGTGCCACGGATCGCCACCTTGGCCTCCTCGGAGTTCTCCTTGACCTGCTTGACCAGGCCCTTGCGGCGCTCCTCGGTCAGCGGCGGGATCGCCAGCCGGATCACCGTGCCGTCGCTCTGGGGGTTCAGACCGAGGTTCTGGGCGTTGATCGCCTTCTCGATCGGGCCGACCATGTTGCGGTCCCACGGCTTGACCACCAGCAGGCGCGCGTCGCCCACGCTGACGGTCGAGACCTGGTTGAGCGGCATCATCGACCCGTAGTTGTCGACGCGCACGCCGTCGAGCATCGCCGGGTTGGCCCGACCGGTGCGAACCTTGGTCAGACTCTTACGAAGGCGGTCGATCGCCTCCTCCATGCCTTCCTTCGCGAGTTCGAGTACCTCGTCCATCGTCGTTGCTCCTTCGCTCTCTTCGGTCTCAGCCTGGACCCGCGAGCACGCTCTCGCCGTCGGGGCAGACGAGTGTACCAATCTCCTCCCCGCACACCACCCGGCGGATGTTGTTCCGCTCGAGCATGTCAAACACGAGGATCGGCAGGTTATTCTCCTTGCACAGCGAGATCGCCGTGCTGTCCATGACGTTCAGGCCGCGCGCCAGCACGTCGAGGTAAGTAAGCCGGCTGTAGCGGACCGCGTCGTCGTGTTTGTGCGGGTCCTTGTCGTAGACCCCGTCGACCTTGGTCGCCTTCAGCAGCACCTCGGCGTGGATCTCCATCGCCCGCAGGGCCGCCGCCGTGTCGGTCGTGAAGTACGGGTTGCCGGTCCCGGCCCCGAAGATCACCACTCGACCCTTCTCCAGGTGCCGCTCCGCCCGGCGGCGGATGTAGGGCTCGGCGATCTCCTTCATCTCGATCGCCGACAGCACCCGCGTGTGCACGCCGCGCTGCTCGAGCGCGTCCTGCAGCGCCAGCGAGTTCATCACCGTCGCCAGCATGCCCATGTAGTCCGCGCTCGCCCGGTCCATGCCCGAGGCCGCCGCGCTCAGCCCGCGGAAGATGTTGCCGCCGCCGATGACGATCGCCACCTCGACCCGCAGCGCGACGAGATCCTCGATCTCCTCCGCGATCGTACGCATCACCTCGGCGTCGATGCCGTACCCCTGCTTACCCTGCAGGGCCTCGCCCGAGAGCTTGAGGAGGATCCGCTTGTACTTTGGCGCTGCTTCCATGCTCGAGCACCTTCCTGCGAGGCCGCCAACACGGCGGCTCTAAGACTCACGAAGCAAGACTCACGAAGCACGACAAACGAAGCAAGACACGCGAAGGGCGAGGTGCTGTCCCTCGCCCGTTCGGCTCTCACTCAGCCTTGGCGGCCGCGACCTGCGCGGCCACCTCGGCGGCGAAGTCCTCGTTCTTCTTCTCGAGGCCCTCACCCAGCTCATAGCGGACGAAGCGGCGGATCTTGATGTTCTCGCCGAGCTTCGCCACGACTTCCATCTGGATCTGCTCGATGGTCTTCTTGTCGTCCTTCACGAACTTCTGCTCGAGCAGCACGTGCTCCGAGTAGAACTTGCCGATCTGACCGTCGACGATCTTGTCGACCATCTTCTCCGGCTTGCCCTCGGCCAGCGCCTTCTCGCGCAGCAGCACGCGCTCGGACTCCACCTTCGCAGTGTCCATCTCCTCGCGCCGGACCGCCGACGGGTTCATCGCCGCGATCTGCATCGCCACGTCGGCCGTGAACTGCTTGAAGTCCGGGGTCTGCGCGACGAAGTCCGTCTCGCAGTTGATCTCGAGCAGCACGCCGATGCGGTTGTTGCTGTGCACGTAGGAGGTGACGACGCCCTCGCTGGCCAGGCGGCCAGCCTTCTTGGCGGCGGCGGCGAGGCCCTTCTTGCGCAGGTACTCGATCGCCTTCTCCTGGTCGCCGTCGGTCTCGACGAGCGCCTTCTTGCAGTCCATGAGACCCGCGGCGGTGCGCTCGCGGAGCTCCTTGATCATGACGGGGGTAATCGTGACGGCCATGGTCTAGTTCTCCGTATCGATCGTCGGGGTCACATCCTCCTCAGGGGAGGCGGCAGCCTCGGGCTGCGGAAGCTGGGTACGACGCGTGACGATCTCGACGCGCGGGCCATCGCCGCCGGTGGTCACCCGGATCGGCTCGGGGTCGCGGCCCTCGCCGGGGTCATTGACCGCGCGGGTCTTGCCGAGCTTGGTGCCCTCGATGCACGCGTCCGCGATGCGGGCGCAGAACAGCTTGATGGCACGGATCGCGTCGTCGTTGCCCGGGATCACGTACTTGATCAGGCGCGGGTCAGCGTTGGTGTCCGCCACCGCCACCACCGGCACGCCGAGGCGATTCGCCTCGACCATGGCGATGTGCTCCTTGACCGGATCGATCACGAACACCGCGCCCGGAAGCTTGGGCATGTCCTTGATGCCGCCGAGGTTGCGCTCGAGCTTGCCGCGCTTGCGCTCGAGCATCAGCGCCTCTTTCTTGGTGATCTGCTCGTAGGTGCCGTCCTGGCTCATGCGCTCGATGCCACGCAGCTTGTCGACCGACTGACGCACGGTCGTCCAGTTGGTCAGCGTGCCACCCAGCCAGCGGCTGCACACGTAGTACTGACCGGCGCGCTGGGCCTCGAGGGCCATCACGTCCGCGGCCTGCTTCTTGGTGCCGACAAACAGCACGGGCTTGCCCTCCGCCGTGCACTGGCGGATGAACGCGTAGGCGCGACGGAACATCACCGCGGTCTGCTGCAGATCGATGATGTGGATGCCGTTGCGCGCGCCGTAGATGTACGGCTTCATTCGCGGGTTCCAGCGCTCGGTGCGGTGACCGAAGTGCACGCCGGCCTCGAGCAGCTGGCGGACGGTGATGATGCGCTGGCCGTCGCTCATGTCGAGCGTGGTGTTCAGCTCGGACGACGAAATATCAGGAGATGCAGTGGACATGGACTATCGGACCTTTCGGCGTTGTTGCCTCTGCCCCCTTCGTCGGGTCTCGTTCCACCGGGCGGTCGATGACCGCAAGGTGACGCCACGGACCCTCCGGGGGCATGTGGATTGATGCTTCGGGCGGGGCGTGTAGCACGCCCGGCGCCGCCCTAGCAAGACGGCAGCCCTGCGCGCGTGAGCCTGCTCCGCTCGCACCCACCAGCCGACGCCCTGAAAAGCCGGGTCGAAAGGCCCGTGCGCATCCTCGCACATTTTCTCTGCGGCTCCGGCGTCCCCCACGGACGAAGGCCGCTGCTATAAGCCGACAGGAACCCATGCGTCGCAGCTTTTTCATCGCCGCCTTGGCCGCCGGAGTCATCGGCGGCTGCTACCTGCGGCCGTCGCCGGCCCCTGGCTTCCGCTACAGCTGCGACGTCGACGACGACTGCCTGGCCCTCGACTGCGGCGGCAAGGCGATCTCACTGGCCGCCGCCGCCAAGCTCGTCGAGGGTTGCGACTCTCCCGAGGTCAAGGCCAACCCGGCCCTCGGCGTCGCCTACCGCCAGAGCTGCCACGGCGGCCTCTGCGAATACCCCTGCGAGCTCCTCACCTACCAGCAGGACTGCCCCACCACCGAGGGCTTCGCCTTCTGCTTCAACGGCGCCTGCGCCAACCTCTGCGGCACCGACGACTACACCAAGTACAAGGGCTACGAGTCCAACGACGACTTCTGCACGGACCCCCAGATCTGCATCGCCATCGGCCCGGATGGCATCGACCCGGCCCTGCTCGGCACCGCCGGCGGCGGTGGCGGCAGCAACAGCCTCGCCGAGGGCGCCGGCTTCTGCGGCCAGCGCTGCGACACCAAGGGCGCCCCACCCTGCCCCCCAGGCCAATACTGCACCGGCGCCCTGTGTGTCCCCGGCTGCGACAACCCCGCGGCCACCCCCTGCGACAAGGGCGAGGTGTGCATCGCCCTCGCCGGCTTCTCGAGCTGCCTCACCACCTGCGACGCGAACAAACCAGACAGCTGCGGCACGGGCAACGTGTGCATCGCCGGCCTCAACGTCTGCCAACCTACCTGCGTCGGCGAGCAAGCCGTCGAGTGCTCCGACGGCTTCGCCTGCGACCCGGACCTCGAGATCTGCCTGCCCATCAGCTTCGACACCGACGGCGGCTCCTCGAGCGGCACCACCTGAGGGACGGCCCATGAAGACTCGCCTCATCAGCTCCACCCTCGCCGGCCTGCTCTCCCTCACCACCGCCTGCGCCGGCCTCCAGCCACAGCCGCAGCTCCACATCGACCCGCGCCTCAACGTCGGCAACATGGGCGAGCGCAGCAACTTCGAGCTGCGCACCGCGGCCACCATGGCCGCCCGCGCCGGCCAAAGCTCCGCCCCGGACACCCAGCCCGGCGCCCGTAAACCCGTCACCCCGGTCCTGTTCTGGCTCGGCATCGGCATGGTCGCGGTCGGCGGCGTCGGCACCATCGGCACCGCCTCCGCCGGCTACGCCACCCAGCGCCAGCTCAGCAACGGCTACCGCGATACCGCCACCGCCAGCGAGGTCCAGGACCTCGAGAAGCGCGGCGCGAACCTCAACAAGGCCAGCATCGCCGGCGCCGTGATCGCGGTCGTCGGCGCCGTCCTGGCCCTCACCAGCTACGGCGTCGACTACACCCGCTGCGGCCCGCTCGCTCCCAAGCGCCGCCGCGCCACCGCCCCCGCGGGCCGCTGCGCCGACGACGACAGCAAGTGACCCGCCGCCCATGGACCCGGCCAGCTCCGATCGTCACCTGTCCCCCGGGACAGGTGAATCGCCGGCCCCGGATCCCACGCTGCCCGGCGAGCTCCGCCCGAACGTCGTCCTCGCGGCCCTGCTCGCCCTGATCGCCCTGGTCTTGCTCCCGCAGCTCGGCTTTGGCCTGGTCTACGACGACGGCTGGACCCTGGTCGCCAACGGCTTCCTGCGGGTCCCCGGCGAACTCGGCGTCCTGTTCTCCCCCGAGGCCGTCGCCCGCAACATCCCCGACGCCTTCCGCCCCGGCCTGGTGCTGTTCGACATGCTCAGCTACCAGCTCTTTGGCCTCGACCCACGCCTCCACCACGCCCTCTCGATCCTCCTCCACCTCGGCGTCTGCGCCACCCTGGCCGCCTGGCTGCGCCGCCTCGGCGCCCCACCACTGCTGTGGGCCAGCACCCTCGCCCTGTTCGGCCTCCTGGCGATCCACACCGAGGCCATCGCCGTCGTCTCCTTCCGCGAAGACCTGCTCGCGGCCCTCCTCGGCCTGCTCGCCTGCACCGCCGCCAGCACCGCCGTCCGTCGCCCCCGCGCCTGGCCGCTCGCGCCGCTCGCCATGCTCCTGTCTCTCGCGGCATGTTCGATGAAGCAGTCGGCCGCCGCCCTCCCGCTCCTGTGGCTGCTCGCCGAGGCGCTCGCCCCCTGGCAACCCCGCCGCGCCTGGCCCCGCCTCCTCGGCCTCGCGGCCGCCCTCCTCCTCGGCGCCGCCCTCCTCCTCGCCTTCACCGTCTGGCTCTACGGCGACCTCAGCCCCTACGGACCCAGCAACCCTCGCCTGCTCGCCACCCGCATCGGCCTCGCCCCGGTGCTGGCCATGTCGAGCCAGATCCACCTCTCCTATCTCCAGCAGATCGTCCTTCCCCTCGGCCTCGCCCCCGAATACATCGACGCCGGCGCCCGCTGGACCGACCCCGCGACCATCCTCGCCAGCACAGCCCTCCTCAGCCTCCTCCTCTATGGCCTCAGCTGCGCCCGCCGGCGCCCGCTCGCTTGCCTGGCGATCGTCGGCGCCTTCATCCTCGCCCTCCCCACCAGCAACCTCGCGGCCATGCCCAACATGCGGGCCGACCGTTTCATGTATCTGCCGAGCCTCCCGGTGTGCCTCGGCCTCTGCGCCCTCCTCCTCAAGCTCGCCCGCCGCCTCACCGCAAGCCTCACCCTGCAACTGGCCCCCCTCGCAGCCCTGGTGATCCTCCAGGGCGCCGTGCTCGCAGGCACCGCCTTCAACTACCGCAGCAACGGCCAGCTGTGGGCCGTCGCCCGCGCCATGGCCCCCGGCTCCGCCCGCGCCCAGGCGACCGTCGGCGAACTCCTCATCGCCAGCCAGGATGCCGCCGCCGACCAGACCCGACGCGCCACCGTCCTGGCTCGCGCCGAAGCCCACTGCATCCACGCCGAGCGCCTGGACCCGCACTACGAGCTACCCCAGCTGTGCTTCGCCCGCCTCGCCGCCGCCCGCCAGAACTGGTCCGAGGCCCGGCGCCGCTTCGCCGCAGCCCTCGAGCGCAGCCCCGACCGCAACGCCCGCATCCTCGCCGGGCTGGCCCAGACCAGCCTCGACCTCCCAGGCCACAACGAAGCAGATCGCCGGGCCCTCGCACTCACCGCCCTCGAACCCGGCCTGCACGACTACCCCTACTCGCCCGAGCTCCACGAGGTCGCCGGGCAGATCTTCCACCGCCTCGGCGAACCTCGGCGAGCCCTCGAGCACTACCGCAGCGCCCTGCGCCTCGCCCCCGAACGTGGCGGGCCACTGCTCGGGCAGCTCGCCCTGCTCATCGACCTGGGCCTGCCCGTGGCCGCCAAACATCTGCTCGCCGCACACCCGCAAACCTGGCTCGCCGCAGACCCCATCGATCGGACCGCGCTCATAGCGCGACAGCGCGACGCCTTGCAGCTGTTCGCGCCAACCATGATACTGTCCTCAGACCTCGCCGGAGTTTTCGCGAATGAACCGTAAATTTTTCACCCTGCTGCTCCTCGGGGCCATGATGATCGCCGCCGGTAGCATGGCGTGTGTCAACACCGTCACGGTATTCGACCAAGACGACGAGACTGACAGCGCCACCTGAGTCCTCGCCCCCGGCGATGTGGCTGAGCGAGTCCCACTCACTGTAGTGAACCTGGCCAGCAACCGCCGCCAACGCAGCGTCCAACGCGACCTGCCAGTCCGGCCGACCCGCCGCCACCTTTGCTGCTGACCTGTCCCCCGCGACAGGTCGCAAAGGACAGCGCCCACGGATCACCCGCGTGTGTCGCCGCGGTCTGACTTGTGTCTGTGCCAACATCACGGCACCCCCGCGAACAGCTCGGGCCCCTGCACCGCGACATAGGCCCGGCGCTGTGCGACATCGAGGTGGCAGTGGTGCGCGCAACCGCAGCCGTCGACCACCAGCCCCTGGGTCAGCGCGACGCCGCGGACGGCCTCGCGCAGCCCGTCGGCAGCGCGGGCCGACAGGCGCCACGACCCCGTGCTCGAGGTCGCCGCGTAGCGCCGCGACACCTCAAAACCAGCGTCCACCCCGAGCGCCGTGATCAGCTTCTCCGCGGTCACCGGCGTCAGACGACCGACGCTGAGGTGCACGTCATGGATGTCCGCCGCCGCGATGTGCCGCACCAGCGGGTCGATCTGCCCCGGCCGATCGTGCAAGCCCGCGACCAGCGGCCCCAGCTGGACCGCCACCCCGACGCCGAGCCGACGCAGGTGCTGGGCCTGCAGCAGCAGCGCCGGCGCCGCGTCGGCGTTCTCCCCCAGCAACGCCCGCTGAATTTCCAGCTTGTGATGGGCCATCTCCAGCACGACGGTCGCCCCGTAGTCCCGGGTCGCCAGCACCAGGGCCCTCGGCATCACCCGCGCCGTACGGACGATGGCCCGGCGCCCATGGGCCGCCAGCCAGCGCAGCGCAGCCTGGGCCCAGAACGCGTCCTCACTGCGAGCCAGGCGCAGGGTCACGGTGGTGACCGCCTCCCCGCCCGCCTCGTGCTCGCCGATCAGCGTCGCCAGGGCCAGCTCCGGGCGGCCTCCAGGCTCGCCCGAGGCCCCACGGCTGCCCAGCAGCACGTGCAGCCCGGTGCAGGAGGAGGTCACGTTCAGGGTCTGAAATCCGGTGCTCATGGTCAGGTTGCTCGCCTGTTCAGTAAACTGCGCCCCACCCCTATCTGAGTCAATGCCGCGCTTTATCTGGCTCAGATCAAGCGCTCGTTTGACCCCTGAACAGCGCGCGCGCACCCGCGCCGTCAGCGCCGCCAGCGCCACGGGTGGGCGGGCACACGCGCGACCTTTGTCCGCGGCCCCGATGAGTGTGTTAGAGCAGCGTCGCATTCGCATGGCCGACGGCAAAGCAGGCACCAGAGGCGCCATCTCCCTCCGAGACGTGGATCCCGACGCGCTCAAGGTCGTCCGCAAGCTGGTTGCCGGGGGCTTCGAGGCCTATCTGGTCGGCGGCTGCGTGCGCGACCTCTACCTCAAGCGCCGCCCCAAGGACTTCGATGTGGCCACCAGCGCCACCCCCGAGGCGCTCCGTCGCACCTTCCGCAACTGCCGTATCATCGGCCGCCGCTTCAAGCTCGCGCACGTCTTCTTCGGCCCCAAGATCATCGAGACCAGCACCTTTCGCACCACCCCGGTGGCCGCCGAGGACGACCCGCTGATCACCCACGACAACGAGTGGGGCACCGTCGAGGACGACGCGCGCCGGCGCGACTTCACCATCAACGGCCTCTTCTACGACCTCGACGCCGACGCCATCGTCGACTTCGTCGACGGCCTCAGCGACCTCGACCGCGGCGTCATCCGCACGATCGGCGACCCCCTCCTCCGCTTCCAGGAGGACCCCGTCCGCATGATCCGGGCGATCAAGTTCGCCGCCCGCCTCGACTTCACCATCGAGCCCGCGACCTGGACCGCCCTGCTCGGGACCGTCCAGGACATCGCCAAGTGCTCACGCGCCCGCGTCCTGGAGGAGATCTACAAGCTCATGCGCGGCGGCGCCTCCCGCCGCAGCTTCGAGCTGCTGCTCGAGACCCAGCTCCTGCAGCACCTCATGCCCAGCTACCTCGAGCTGTTCGCCCGGGTCGCCGCACCCGGTCTGCAGGTGCCCTCGCGTTCGCCCCCCGGCAGCCCCGGGCGCCTCCTGTGGGACCTGCTCGGCGCGCTCGACGAATTCACCGGTGCCACCTACCAGATCGCCGACAACGGCGTCCTCCTCGCCGTCCTCTTCGCCCCGCTGATCGACGACCAGTGGATGACCGCCTCGCGCCAGGGCCTCGATCAGAGGATCGACGACCTCATGATGCCGTTTTGCAGCGCCCTCGGCATCGCCCGCCGCGACCGCGAGCTCGCCCGCCAGATCCTCATGGCCCACCGCCGCATGGTCGAGGCCGTCACCCGCCGCAAACGCCGGCCCTCGCTCGTCCAGCGCCAGTACTTCCACGACGCCCTGGTGTTCCTCGGCCTCTCCGTCAAAGCCCGCGGCGGCGACGGCAACGAGCTCACCCACTGGCAGCGCCTCGCGGCCGCCTCCGAAGGCAACGGCGGCCCGTTCGCAACCACCTCGGGGCCGGTCTCGGGCAGCGACGACGACAGCGGCGAGCGCAGCGGCACCGGCCCCAAACGCCGCAAGAAGCGCACTCGCCTGCGCCGGCGCGACGACGACCGCCCGCGTTCATCCTCCTCGAGGTAGCGCCATGGCCAGCAAAGGCGACGGCCCCCCGCGCCCGGACCCGCACGAGCTCCTGCGCCGCGGCACCGCCGATCATTACGAGGACGCGGAGCTCTACGACTTCGAGTACCGCGATCATCGCCACGACATCGCCTGGTACCGCAAGCAGGCCCAGCGGCTCGCCGCGACCCCCACAAGGGAGAGCCCCCTCGACATCCTCGAGCTCGGCGCCGGCACCGGTCGCATCACCATCCCGCTGGCCCAGGACGGCCACCGCGTGACGGCGATCGACCGCATGCCCAGCATGCTCGAGCTCCTCGCCCGCAAGTTGGTCGACCTCGCCGCCGCGACCCGCATCGAACCTGTCCTCGGGGACATCTGCGCGATGCCCCTCCCCGACGCGCGCTTCGACCTCGTCATCGCCCCCTTCAACGTGCTCATGCACCTGTACCGCTGGCAGGACCTGCTGGCCTGCTTCCGCGAGGTCCGCCGCGTCCTCAAGCCGGGCGGCAGCTTCGCCCTCGACGTGCTGCTCCCGGACCTCCAGTGGCTCACCTGGGACCCGAACGAGCGCCACAGCGTCACCTACTTCACGCACCCGGTCAGCGGCGCCTCGATGGTCTACTCGACCAACCACACCTACGACCCGGACACCCAGATCTGCCACGTCCGGATCTACTACGACGACGCCCCCCGCCGCCCACGCGCCTTCAAGCCGCCGCCCGAGCCCCGCCGCGTGGTCCACCTCGCCCACCGCCAGATCTTCCCCGAAGAGCTGCGCCTCCTGCTCGCCACCGCCGGCCTCGAGCTCGAGAGCCTCACGGGCAACTTCCGCAGCGGCGCCCTCGCCCCCGGCGTCGACGCCCAGACAGTGATCGCCAGGCGCGCGCCCTGACCCCGCGAGCGCCCCCGCCCCACGCGGGATCGTCGCCAAAATTTGCGCCCGGCAAAACGCCGAAATCTTGCGCCAAACCCCGCTGCGGATAGCCTGCGAACCTCTCGCATGCAGTGGGTCAATCGCATCTTGCTCGCCGCCCTGCTGGCGTTCGCCGTCGCCTACCTGCCGACACACATCGGCACGAGCAGCGGCGCCGACGACCTCGGCCGCGTCGAGCGCGAGCACGCCGCCCTGCAGCGCAGCAACGATCGCCTGCGCGGCGAAATCTCGGCGCTGCGAGCCGAAGTCACCGCCCTCAAGCGCGACCCCGCCGAGGTCGCCCGCATCGCCCGCGAAGACCTGAACCTCATCCGCCCCGGTGAGGTTGTGTTCGAAGTCCAGAGCCCCGCCGCCCCCGCCAAGGCCCCATGACCCACCTGCGTACCCTCTCGGATCTGCTCTGGCGCACCCGCTGGCCCCTCGTCGTGCTCGCGTCCGCCTGGCTGCTGCTGGTCACCGGCATCGCCTCCACCGGCGCCCTCGCCCGCGGCAGCCTCCCGCTCGCCCTCGGCCTCGGCCTCTACGCCGCCACCCTCGCCCGCGCCGTCTGGCGCGAGCTGTCCCCCGGGACAGCCGCCCGCACGCCCCGCGCTGAGCTCGAGCTCGGCCTCCTCATCATCACCGGCGTGTACCTCCTGGTCGCCCTCACCGGCGGCCTCCAGAGCGCGATCCACCCGCTCGTCTACGCCCTCGTCTCCTTCCTCCTCATCATCCACCGCACCCGCTGGGTCGCCCTCACCTGGCTCGCCAGCATCGCTGTCCTCGAGCTCATCGTCGGCGCCAACGACGGCACCCTCGTCGTCTATCACCTCGGCTTCATCGGCTTCTTCGCCGCCGGCAACCTCCTCATCCTCGGCGGCCTCGTCGCGCGCCTGCGCGGCGAGCACGAGCACCGCGTCGAGGGCGAGCTCGCCCGCATGCGCCAGGAGGCCCGCGACTTCCGCCTCATCGCCGGCACCAGCGGCCGCAGCCGCGAGGTCGACGAGCTCCAGCTCGCCCAGGGCGCCGTCCACGGCATCCACGAGCAGGTCGCCTTCAACCTCGGCCTCCTCCGCGACGCCCTCGGCCTGCACGGCGCCGCCCTCCTGTGGCAGTCCGAGGACGCCCTAGTGCTCAAGCAGGCCGTCGGCCCCGTGGGCGAGCTGCGCGACGAGCTCCACGGCCCCGGCGTGCTCGCCGGCATCTGCAGCAGCCCGCACCCGCTCACCCTCAAGAACATGTCCGAGCGGCGCCTCCCGCCCTACTACCGCGACGACCGCAGCGGCCCGGTCGTCACCGACCTCTGCGCCATCCCGCTGCTGCGCAAGGGCCAGCTGCTCGGAATCATCTGTGCGGACCGCACCGGCGACCGCCCCTTCACCGCCGACGAGCAGACCCGGGTCGCCGCCGCTGGCACCCTCGTCCAGCGCATCGTCGAGCAGGAGCGTGTCTTCTCCGCGATCGAGCGCAGCAAGTACGAGCAGGAGCAGTTCTACCGCGCCAGCGAATTGCTGAGCGGCGCGCTCGGCCTCGACGAGGTCTACAGCAAGAGCTTCCGCGCGATCCGTGCCATCGCCGACTACGACCTCGCCGTCATCACCGGCTTCGACGGCCACGCCCTCGCCCACCGCGTCCTCGCCGTCGACGCTCCCGGCCAGGACGACCGCGAGTACGGCCACGACTGGCAAAGCCTCGCCAAGCAGCTCGCTGACCTCGTCTTCGAGGACGGCGCCGGCCTGGTCGCCATGGCCGTCAAGAACCGCCACCACATGCCCGCCGGCGACGAGCGTGTCGAGCCCGAGACCGTCGTCTTCACCCTCCACACCCGCATGCGCCACGCCCACAGCCTGCTGGTGCTCCCGCTCGTCCGCGGCGACCAGGTCCTCGGCACGATCGTCCTCGCCTCCGCCCGCGAGCGCCGCTTCCCCCGGCCGATCCGCGAGATGCTGCGTGTCATCTCGCATCAGGTCGGCGTCAGCCTGCAAAACGCCCGCATGTACCGGGCCATGGAGGAGCGCGCCACCACCGACGGCCTCACCGGCCTCACCAACCACCGCGCCTTCCGCGAGCGCCTGGCCCAGATCCACGCCCTCGCCGAGCGCCAGGGCCAGAAGTTCGCCCTCATCCTCACCGACATCGACCACTTCAAGAAGGTCAACGACACCCACGGCCACCCCGTCGGCGACGCCGTGCTCAAGCGTGTCGCCGCCGTCTTCGCCGGCCGCGCCCGCAAGGTCGACGTCGTCGCCCGCTACGGCGGCGAGGAGTTTGTCCTCATCCTCCCCGACACCGACGGCGAGGGCGCCGAGCTGTTCGCCAACAAGCTCCGCGAGGAGGTCGCCGCCCAGGTCATGACCGCCGACGGCACCAACTTCCAGGTCACCATCTCGATGGGCGTCGCCGAGTTCCCGGTCGACTGCAAGGACCCCAGCGAGCTCATCGAGCGCGCCGACCAGGCCCTCTACCGCTGCAAACACGGCGGCCGCAACTGCGTCACCCGCTGGTCGCGCACCCTCGCCGCCGCGAGCTGAGTTAGAGTACCCGCGCCATGTTCCTTCGGCGCGTCGAAATCGAGAACATACGAGGGATCCGCCATCTCGTCTGGGAGCCGCAAACCGGCCCTGGCTGGCATGTCCTACTCGGTGACAACGCCTCGGGAAAGACCTCGACGCTAAAGGCCATCGGCCTCGCGCTCGTTGGTTCGCGCGAAGCCGTAGCCCTGCGTCAGACCTGGAACGACTGGCTCCACCGCGACGCAGCGTCGGGCCGGGTCGGGCTCGATGTGGTGCCTGCTCGTGAGGAGCCTGGGGCGAACCCAATGGCGTATATCGCATTCAACCGTGCAGGTGGCCTCGTCTCCTTCAGGGGACCCCCCGAAAATCCCCTCGCTACAACGGATGATGCCCACTGGTTCTCAGCCGCCTACGGCCCATTCCGCCGCTTCCGCGGCGGCGACAAGGATGCCGAGAAGCTCTATCACACCAATCCTCGCCTCGCGCGCCACCTCACCCTCTTCGACGAAAGCATCGCCCTCTCCGAGTGCCTGGCCTGGTTGCAGACGCTCCAGTTCAAGTCTCTCGAGGCCAAGAACCGCGGAGACGTGACCGGCGGAGAACATGGCCGCCTCCTCCAGCGCCTCACCAATTTTCTGAACCACCAAGACCTCCTCCCCCATGGCGTCCGCATGCTCGGCGTCGACTCCGAGCGCGTCAGCTTCCGTGACGCCAACGACTGCGATCTCGACGTCGAGGAACTCAGCGACGGCTTCCGCTCGATCCTCAGCCTCACATTCGAGCTCATCCGCCAGCTCGTCGCCACCTACGGCGCCGACAACGTCTTCGCCGCCGACGACCCGACCCAGATCGTCACACCCGGCGTGGTCCTCATCGACGAGATCGACGCCCACCTGCACCCCAACTGGCAGCGCCGCATCGGCCGCTGGTTCACGACCTGCTTCCCGCAGATCCAGTTCATCGTCACCACCCACAGCCCGCTCGTTTGCCAGGCCGCCGTGAACGGCAGCGTCTTTCGCCTCCCACGCCCCGGCAGCAACGAGACCGCTCACTTCGTCGAAGGTGCCGACCTCCAGCGCCTCCTCTACGGCAATATCCTCGAGGCCTACGATACCGAGAGCTTCGGCCTGGTCGAGACGCGCTCCGCCGAGGGCCAGGCCAAGCTGCATCGCCTCGCCGAGCTTAACATCAAGGCCCTCGATGCGGGCCTCACTCCGCCCGAGGAAGCCGAACGCACGACCCTACGAGCCGCCCTCCCCACCGAGCAAGGGAGCATGGGAGCCGCACGGTGATCCGCGTCCCCGCCCGCGATCTTCCCAGGCCCGTCGCCGAGAAGCTCGCATCCTGGCAGCGGGAGATTGACGCCCTCCCCGATCACGCCGCTCGCGTGCCGGCAGCGCAGCGCCTCTTCAGTTCACGCAACCGTGCCGACAACCCGACCTTCGTCGAGGTCCGCCGCACACTCGCTGCCCTCGCCAGCGGCGCACAGCGCTGCATGTACTGCGAGGACTCCTGCGCCGACGAGGTCGAGCACATCCGACCCAAGCACCTCTACCCCGACGCCGTCTTCGCCTGGACCAACTACCTCTACGCCTGCGGGCCCTGCAACGGCCCCAAGGGCTCGCGCTACCCGCTGCTTGTCGATGGCAACGTCCAGGTCCCCGACGGGACCTCAGCGCCACCGCCTGGCACTCATCTCCTCATCGACCCACGCCGGGAAGACCCTTGCGAGTTCCTCGTTGTCGACATCCTGGACACTTTCAGCATCACGCCGCGATACGGCCTTGACCCGGTCGCCAGGTTGCGCGCCAGCGAGACGATCACGCTCCTCCGGCTCAACCGAGAGATTCTCTGCACCTCGCGTCGGCACGCCTATTTGAGCTACCGGGCGCTCCTCGATCAGTACGTCCGCCGGTCCGAGGCCGAGCGACCCGACGTCGACCTCGACCGCGCCGCCAACGAGATCCGCCGCATGGCCCACCCAACCGTGTGGCACGAGATGCAGCGTCTCCACACCCGGATCCCAGAGCTCCACTCCCTCTTTGTGCGCGCCCCGGAGGCCATCGACTGGCGCTGGACCCCATCCGACTGACGCAGAATACGCGTCGCCTCCCGCGCCCACCGGAAACAGCCCGTCTACGGCTTTCGCGGCTCACGCAGCAGCCGCACGCGCACGTGTTGGTGCTGGCGGTGCTTGTACTGCGTGTGCGAGTTGTCGCCCTGCTCGTTGGCCTCGGCGGTGCCCTTGTCCATGATCTGGAACTCCGCCGTCACGAACACCACGCAGTGTTTGCCGTCCGCGCGCGACCCCGGGGGCAGCAGCGCGTCGACCCGCACCGGCAGGTCAGCGATGAAATTGAGCAGGCGAAAGCTCTGCCCGGAGAATTCATTCCCCGCCCCGGACCCCGTCGGCGGGGCCGCCGGGGCCGCCCCCTCCTCGGTGTCAAAAGCCGCGTCGTGCAGCGCCTTGAGGCTCGCCAGGTCGATCAGCGTGTTCACCGTCTGCCCGGGCACCACGTAGTTGAAGGGGATGCAGCGGTGCAGCAAGATCCGCAGCGTCGGCACCAGGTCCGCCGCGTTGCGCACGATCAGGCGAAACCGCAGCCGGTCGAACACCCGGGCCGCGCTGGTCTCCTTCTTGAGCAGCAGCTTGGTGACCTGCGACTCCTTGGTCTTGCGCGACCACGAGAACTCCACCACCGGCACCCCGGCGGTCCGCAGCTCATCGAACATCCGCGTCACGCTCTCCTCGACCAGCGAGAAGATGTCGTTGTCGCTGATCGCCAGGGTCGTCCGCAGCTCGCGGGCGTCCAGGTGATAGATGATGTGCATCACCTTCAGCAGCATGCATGCCTGCCGCTGCTGCGACCCCGCCTTGCCCGACGCCAGCAGCGGGATCTGCGACCACGGCAGCTTCTCGGCGAGGCTCTCATCGAGGCGCAGCTTCAGCACCTCGACGATGTAGCGCACGGCCTGCTGGCGCAGCTCGGCCAGGCGCTCGCGGTCGCCCGCGTCATCGAGATCGAGGCTGTTGAGCGAAAGCAGCCGACGCACGTCCTCGTCGGAGGTCAGCGCCAGCCGGTGCCAGTCGATCACCGACTGCCCACGCAGGAGCAGCTGGATCTCGCCGATATCCTGCAGGCTCAGCTCACTGCTGGTGTGCCACAGCAGTTCGGGCAACCCGGATGGATCGCGCGTGTCGCGGTTGTCGGGCTTGCCGGTCATCCAATTCGCCGAAGCTGGAGCGGACTACAGGCCCGCGCGCGCACCGCGGCCTAGCTGCTCACGCGCCGCGAGAAGCGGAGCGTGCCGACCAGAAGACCGATGGTGACGAGGGCAGCACAGATGTTTCCGAGATAGGCGGTCATGAAACCTCGCTCCAGTCCTGTTGGGGAGCCTGCTAGTTACCACGCGGGCTTCGATGAAGGAAAAAGTCGGACATGTAGGACAAGAGGCAGAGTTTAAGCCGGGCGTCCGAGCGGTTCTGTCCTGGGGACAAAACCCGCATCTCAAACGCTGGGCCCCAGTTAGCACATTCCCCGCGAGCTTGGAAAGCCCTGGACACATCGACAAAATCCGGCAGCCCAGTCGGGAACCGATGCACCTACATCATCCCCCGCGGGCCTGGAGCCCGAACACGAGAAGGGCCCTGGGCCGGGCCTACCCGGGCCCACAGCCCGTTCGCCGGCCCCGCGACCGCGATCGCAAAAACCAGGAGATCTGCCGAAATTCGCGTTTGCAGGCCTGCCCCCCGCCTCCGCCGCGTGTTGGCCTCCGTCGCGCCCAGCGGTACCGTGACCACCATGCGCGACCCGGACGACGACGATGAGACCCCGCCCCCTCGCGAGGACCGCCTGTTCGGGTCGAGTGGTTTTCGCCGCAAGATCAGCGAGGGCCTGACCGGCCTGCTCGACCCCGACGGCGCGCTCGGAAAGGGCAAGGACTTTGTCACCGGCGTCTCGGCCGCCACCAAGACCGAGGTCGTCCGCATGGTCTCCGCCGAGGTCCGCAACTTCCTCGACGGCATGGACACCGTCGACCTCATGCAGCGTGTCATCGCCGGCCTGGTGATCGACGTGAAGGCCGAGATCCGCTTCTCGATCGACCCCAACGGCCAGCTCAAGTCCTCGATCACCAACAAGGAGTCGGAGATCCGCAGCGCCGGCGAACCCAAGGCCGACAGCAAGCCCGACAGCAAGCCCGCAACGCCGCCCCCTCCCAAGCCCGGCAAACACGACTAGCGCGCTGACATGTCGCAAGGGACATGTCAGCGCGTGGGGTTCTCGAGCGGCACCATCGCCCACCCCGCCAGCGAGACCTGCGTCGTCACCCCCGGGGTCAGCGCGCTCACCCCCTCCGGCGTCCCCGTGAAGATCACGTCCCCCGGCACCAGCGTCATGCAGGCGCTGATGTACGCGAGCAGGAACGGCACGTCGAAGACCATGTCCGCGAGCGACGCGTCCTGCTTGCCGACCTGGTCGATCGCCCCCTGAATGCGCAGCGCCGCGGCCGGCAACACCAGCCCCGGCGGCGTCATCCGCAGCCACGGACCGATCGGCCCGAAGCCGTCGAAGCCCTTGGCCCGCGTCCACTGCTTGTCACGCTTCTGCAGGTCGCGGTTGCTGATGTCGTTGCCGAGCGTGTACCCGGCCACGTACTGCCAGGCGTCCGCCGCCGCGATCGCCGTCGCCCGACGGCCGATCACCACCACCAGCTCGGCCTCCATGTCGATGCGCTCATAACCCCGCGGCAGCGTCACTGGCTCGCCGCTGGCCACCAGGCAGCTCGGCGGCTTAAAAAACAGCAGCGGCTCCGTCGGCACCTCGTTGCCGAGCTCCGCCGCGTGCGCGCGAAAGTTGCGGCCCACGCACAGCACCTTGCTCGGGCGCACCGGCGGCAGCAGCCGCGCCTCGCCGACCCGCCCGAGCTCCGCCCCGCCCGCGCTCGCCTGCACCCGCGCATAGGCGTCGCCCTCCTCGTCCGCGAAGGGGTCCTCGATCGCCCGCAGACCATCACCCGCCGCCGGCGCCGCGCCGCTCGCCTGCACCTGCACCCAGCGTGCGCCCGCGGCCGTGGCGATCCGACCCACCCAGAGGACCTCGCTCGTCGACATGACCCGAGGGTGCCGCGGGCGCCCGGCCCTGACAAGCGGCCCTCGGCCGGCAAATCGCCCACGCGGCCGCAAGCAGCCGCCGCCTCGCCGCCGCGACCCGCTATGCTCCCGCCCGCATGAGCCGCTTCGTCCAGCGCGCCCTGATCGGCGTCGTCCTCGGCGTGCTGCTCTACGTCGGCGCCGTGCTCTACGTCGACCTCGGCCGCATCCGCGAGGCCCTCGCCGGCTACGCCTGGTCCGCGGTCCTGTTCGCGCTCCTGCTCTCGAGCGCCAACTACCTGCTGCGCTTCCTCAAGTGGGAGCTGTGCCTCGGCTGGCTCGGCGTCCGCGGCAGCGGCCCAGGCGACGCTCCCGGCCTCACCCGCGGCCGCTCCCTCCTGATCTACCTCGCCGGCCTGTCGATGTCGGTCACCCCCGGCAAGGTCGGCGAGGTCCTGCGCAGCTACCTCCTGCGCCTCACCGACGGCGTCCCCTTCACCCGCACCGCGCCGATCGTCATCGCCGACCGCCTCAGCGACCTGGTCGCCCTCGTCGTCCTCAGCGCCCTCGGCGTCAGCCAGTTCCGCGAGTACCTCCCCGTCGTCCTCGTCACCCTCGCCCTCGTGATCGCCGGCGTCGTCGTCCTCGGCACCCCGCGCCTGTGTCGTGGCCTGCTCGCCCAGCTCGCCCGCCTGCCCGGCCTCGCCCGCATCAGCGCCCGCGCCGAGGCCCTCGTCGACAGCAGCGCCGCCCTCCTGCGCCTGCGCCCGCTGCTCGTCCTCTCGCTGATCAGCGTGCTCGGCTGGGGCCTCGAGTGCATCGGCTACTGGCTCATCGTCCGCGGCCTCGTCGGCGCCGAGGCCAGCCTGGCCCTGTGCACCTTCCTGTGGTCCACCACCACCCTCATCGGCGCCCTCAGCTTCCTCCCGGGCGGACTCGGGGCCACCGAAGGCTCGCTCGCCGTGCTCGTCGCCCGCCTCGCCAGCGGCGTCTCGCAGGCCGCCGCGCTCGCCACCACCCTGCTCATCCGCGCCTGCACCCTGTGGTACGGCGAACTGGTCGGCGGCCTCGCGCTCGCGATCCTGGTCCGCAGCTCGCCCCGCGCACCCAAGCCCGCCGCCGATCCACCCCCATGACGCCGTGTTAGTGTCGCGCCACCATGCGCTACACCATCAGCGACGACTTCGACACCAGCCTCGAGCACTACTGGCAGGTCTTCTGGGACGACGCCTACAACCTCGAGCTCTACAAGCGCCTGCGAGTCGGCCGCGAGGTCCTGGAGGTCAAGCAGGAGGGCGAGGGCGAGGCCCTGATCATCCGCCGCAAGGTCAAGCTCAGCCCGCAGCGCGAGGTCCCGGCGCTGGTCGCCAAGTTCGTCAAGGGCGCCATCACCTACACCGAGCAGGGCGTCTTCACGGCCCGCACCAACACCCTCGAGATCGTCACGATCCCCGGCTTCATGGCCGACCAGCTGACCACCCGCGGCACCTACCGGGTGCAGTCTCTCGGCCCGGCCAAGGTCCGCCGCACCTGGGACGGCGAGATCAGCTGCAAGGTCCCCCTGCTCGGCGGCAAGGTCGAGAAGCACATCATCGAGGAGGTCACGGTCAGCTACCGCGACACCACCGACTTCACCCGCACCTGGCTGCGCGACCACCCGTGAGTCCCCACGCATCTCCGCTTGCGCGTGCTCGCGCGCAGCGGTGACCTCCAGGCGTACTGACCCCGCTCACGGCCTCCGACGCAAGCGCCGCCCTGTTCAGTGGGCGCGCGCGTTGTCTCCGATGGATCAAGCTCCTGTTTTACACAGGCTGCATGCACATCGTCCTCGACAACTACAACCTCACCGTCGCCGAGCGCCTCCTCTGCGAGACCGCCCTCACCACCGCTGGCAGCATCGTCGAAGCCGCCAAGCTGCTCGGCATCACCCGCCACGCGCTCAAGCGCCGCATCATCAAGCACGGCATCCGCTGGAACCGCGAGGGCGGGCGCATCATGGACACCAACGACGGCAATCGCGTCGCCGCTGGTGCCTCCGCGGCCGCCGCGGTCTCGGTCTGACTCCTCCTCGGCCGGGCCCTCGTCCTCCGCGACATCCTCGGTGACGCCGGGGATGCCGCGTTTAACCTTCACCATAACCTCTGGCTTGAACCCGAGCACGGGCCGCCTCGACGGGATGTCGTGGCGGCCCGGGCCTCGTCGTGCGCACCTGTCTGAAAAGACAGGCGATGCCTCCCCCAGCTCAGCGCTTGGCCGGCAGCTCGGCGGGCGTGCCCGTCAGCCGGCGCCCGAACATGCGCCCCATCTCGGTCTCCAGCTCGATGATCTCCGAGGCCCCGACCGCCTGGAGAATGCGCGCCTCCCGGGCCGAGCGCGCCCGCGCGATGATGTTTTGCACCCCGATCTCTCGCAGCGCCGCCATCGTCAGCACCGTCGCCTCGAAGTTCTCGCCGATCGCCACGATCACCGCCGTGCAGCGCAGCGGCTCGACCGACTGCAGCGCCAGCGGGTCGGTCGCGTCGAGCTCGAGCGCGAAGGCCACCTTGCGCTTGACCGCCTCGACCTCCTGCATCCGATTATCGACCGCGATCACCTCGGCGCCCTGCTCGCTGAGCGACTCGGCGAGGGCCGCCCCGAAGCGTCCGAGCCCGATCACGAGGTAGCGCTGGCTGGTCGACATCAGACCATCCTCGCAGGGCCGGCGCCGCTTGTCACCCCACCGGCAGGTCCTCGCGGGCCAGGCGGTAGCGCTGCCTGGCCTCGTCGCCGCCGGCCGCCACCGCCAGGGCGATGGTGAAGGGTCCGACGCGGCCGATGAACATCGTCGCCGTGATGATCAGCTTGCCCGCCACCGACAGCGAGCCCGTCACCCCCGCGCTCAACCCCACCGTGGCGAACGCCGACACCGCCTCGAGGGTCAGGCGCATGAACGGCTGGTCCTCCGTCAGCGTGAGCAGCAAGATCACCGTCAGCACGATCCCCAGCGACATCGAGGTCACCGCGATCGCCTTGCGCAGCGCCTCCGGGGCGATCGCTCGCCCGCCGAGCTCCGGCTCGCGCCCGCGCAGCTCCCCGCGCAGCGTCGCGAACACCACCGCCGCCGTCGTCGTCTTGATGCCGCCCGCCGTCGACGCTGGCGAGCCGCCGATGAACATCAGCGCGCACATCACCAGCAGCGTCGCGTCCTTCATCGCCGCCAGATCGACCGTATTAAACCCCGACGTGCGCGTGTTCACCGACGCGAACAGGGCCCCGAGCACGCGCCCGCCGGGCCCCACCTCGGCCGCCGGCGCCAGCGCCCCCGTGAACTCGAGCAGCAGGATCGCCGCCGTCCCGACCGCGATCAGGATCAAGCTCGTCGACAGCACCACCCGCGCCGTCAGGCTCAGGCGCTGGGGCATCGGCGCCTGCTTGCGGACCAGCCGCACCAGCCGGCGCCAGCCCGTGCGCACCAGCTCCATGATCACCGGGAAGCCGAGCCCGCCGAGCACGATCAGCCCCATGATCACCAGCTGCACCGTGGCGTCGCCGACGAAGCCGCTGAGGTTGCCCGGGAACAGCGCGAAGCCGGCGTTGCAGAACGCCGAGACCGCGTGGAACACCGCCATCCACAGCGGCGACGCCTCGCCGAGCCGCGGATCGCCGACAAACAGGAAGTACAGCGCCGTCGCCCCGATCGCCTCGATCAAGAAGGTCCCCGCCACGATCCCGACCACGATCTGGCGCAGGTCCGTCAGCGTGCGCGCGTCCAGCATCGCCGCGTAGCGCAGCTGACTCTGCAGCGAGGTGTTGCGGCTGAAGGTCAGCGCCAGCGCGGCGATCGTCATGATCCCGATGCCCCCGAGCTGGATCCCCGCCAAAATCACCGCCTGTCCGAACAGCGTGTAGGTCGTCGGCACGTCGTTGACCGTCAGGCCCGTCACGCACACCGCGCTCGCCATCGTGAACAGCGAGTCCACATACGACACGTGCCCGAACTTCGTCACCGACAGCGGCAGCGTCAGCAGCAGGCTGCCGACGAAGATCATCGCCGCGAAGCTCCCCGCCAGCAGCAGCGCCGGTCGCTGGGCGGTGTGCAGCAGCGCCCGCCCGGTCCGGTCCGGCGCGATCACCAGCCCGCCCGCGAGCCCGGCCAGCACCGTGAACACCATGTCGTAGGTCTGCGCCGCCGCCACGCGACCCGCCGGGTCGACCCCATCGGGCGCGAACATGTGCCACACGATCAGCCCGCGCGCGACCGCGAAGCCGACCAGCGCGGCGAGCAGCGCCCCCTCGAACCACAGCACCCCGCCGAGCCACCCTCCGGCCGTCGTCCCCTTGCGGTCCGTGATCAGCTGCCGCATCCGCTCCGCGACCGCCAGCACCACCAGCAACATCCCCAGGAACACCGGCAGCCCCGTCCACGGCGCCACCACGCTGACGTCCAGGGCCACCACGGCGAGCGCCACCAGCAAGACCAGCCAGTTTCCGACGGGCACGCGGCGATTGTACGCGCACAGACTGGCGGCCGCGCGGGGCTCACGTCCCCCAAGCCACGCGCCGTGCGGCCACCCGCACACGCGCCCGCGCGCGTTAGACTGCGCGCCTCGCATGCCAAGCCGCCGCGCCCTCGCCTCGCTCCTCCTCTTCGCCCTCGCGCCCGCGCTCTCGGGCTGCGCAGCCGCGGCCTGCACCAAGGTCCGCGACGAGCACCGCGCCTTCGATCGCCGCCGCGGCCCCGCCAACGCCGCCCAGCTGGTCGTCGCCGTCCCGCTCGCCACCCTCAGCCAGAGCCTCAGCTTCCCGCTCTCGCGGCTCGCACCGATCACCGTGCCGATGCCCGACCTCGATCTGCCGATCGATCTCGGGCTCGGCGACCTCGCGGTCGCCCTGCACAGCGTCCAGGTCCTGCCTGCCCCCGAGGGTCAGCTCGGGCTGCGCGCCCGCTTCGTCCTGCGCAGCCGCGGCCGCGACGTCACCGCCATCGACCTCGAGGCCACCGTCGCCCCGCAGATCGCCCCCGAGGGCGGCAGCGTGCGCCTCTCGCTGCGCCCGCAGGACCTCCTGCGTGTGCGACCCAGCCTGCCGCCTGCCGAGCGTGAGAGGTTCGCCGCCTTCGTCGCCGACCTCCTGCCGCCCGCCGCCCGCGCCCTCGTCGGCGGCAAGCTCGACAAGCTCGCCGACCAGGCGCTCACCAGCTTCGTCGAGCGCAGCTTCCCGCGCGTGCGCGACGGCCTGCTCGGCCACCTCAAGACCCTCGTCGACCTCGAGATCGATCTGCCGCCCGTGCCGCTCGCGCGGGTCGCCCTGCGCTCGTCGCCCGCCGACCTCGAGCTGTGGCTGTACACCACCCTCCCCGCCGCCGGTCTCGCCCCCGGCCCGGCCCGCGCCCCCGGCGGCGACGTCCGCCTGGTCCAGGTCCGCATGTCCGGAGGGACAGCCGCCGAGCTCGCCAACCAGGCCATGGCCCGCGGCCAGATCCCCGCCCGCTACGACCTCGCCGGCGAGCCCAGCCCCACCGGTGAATTCACCGCCGGCGTCGCCTGGCAGGCCGGCCCGCGGCCGCTGCGGCTGCACGCGTGGAAGGAGTCCGGCGTGTGTGCCCACGTCCTCTTCGCCGGCACGCCCAACATCAACGCCACGCGCGGCGAGCTCGGCATCACCGTGCCTGACGCGCAGGTCGAGCGCATCACCGGCAGCGCCCGCGCCCGCATCGCCGCCTGGTACAGCGGCCTCGGCAAGCAGACCTTCGCGTTCACCCAGGCGATCGCCGGCGCCACCGCCTTCGATCTCCTCGGCGTCGACTACGACGCGACGCCCGTGCGCGCCGCGGTCGTCGCCGACGACGTCGTGATCGATCTGCAGCTCGCCGCGCGGGCCGCCGCGCGCCGGCAATGAGCGCGCATTTGCAACCTGTCCCTGAGGACATCTCATCAATGTCCCGCGATTTCTCCAGGAGGGAGACCTCCGGGATCGCCTCGTGAGCGCGAACACAGGCTCAACTGCGCGCCATTATTGATTGCACACAATGTTTGCTGGCTTACAAAAAGATCAGCCGCATCGCTATCCAAACACGCCGCGAACAGTCGTCCGACGCAGTTATCCACAGATCAGGAACAGCGACTATTCGCCGCCGAGAGGCCATCCACGCGGCTTCTCCAGATCGCCATCCACGCACCGCAGGGGCTCGTTTTTGTCGCCGGCCCCACACCGCCGTGACGCTTCGTTCGCTTCACCTTCGTTGTATCGCCACACGGAGCGGCTGCATAAACTCCGGGCATCGATGCAGTCGCGGAAATGACCGCACGCATGATCAACCCTTGGGAGCCCGAGTGATGACCCCCCCCTCGACCCCGAAGCGCCCTCGCAAAGCCCCGCCGAAGATCATCGGCCACACCGCCCCGACGCCGCGCGTCGCGGGCACCACCGCGCGCAGCTCCTTGAGCGCACCCGCGCCCACCCATCCCCACCCGCGCGTTCGCACGCCCACCGGCGCCCCCGGCATGCGCAACTTCCCCCGCGCGCGTGTCCTCGGCGCCGAGGACCGGGGTCGCCACGCTGGCGCCGCCGTCTCGGTCCGCAAGGCCCTGGACGAACAAGCCGAGCTGGCAAAGCAGGCCGCCCCCAAGCCCGAGCTGCTCGATCCGGCCAAGCCCCGCCGCGACCGCAAGCCCGGTCCCGCGCGCCCGACCGTCCGTGGTCGACCCAGCACGCCCGACGAGCAACCGCTCGCCCACGCCCCCGCCGCCGGCCGACCCGACGAGCCGCCGCTGCGCACGACCCTCGCCCGCCCCCACGGCGAGACCGCGCCGCACCGCGCCATCCGTCGCCGCACCGGCAACGACACGAGCGCCCGCTTCAGCCTCGAGCGCCCGCGCCCCTCGCGAGTCCTCGCCGAGCTGCACGCCGCACTGGCAGACGAAGCGGCCGCCGCCGAATAGACACCGCTGGCACTCTCCAACCTGTCCTACGGGACAGGTTGTGCCAGCCACCACGGCGCGACTTGACAGCCCCGCCGAAGTGCCCGAGCGTCCCCCCCCCATGCATCCCTGGCACGACATCTACGTCGACGAGCAAGTCATCGAGCACGGCTTCCCCGCGGTGATCGAGGTCCCCCAGGGCAGCAAGAACAAGTACGAGGTCGACAAGGAGACCGGCTTCCTCCGCCTCGACCGCGTCCTCTTCAGCGCGGTGCACTACCCCGCCAACTACGGCTTCATCCCGCGCACCTACTGCGACGACGGCGACGCCCTCGACGTCCTGGTCCTCCAGCAGAGCCCCGTCCACCCGCTGTGCATCGTCACCGCGCGGCCGATCGGCGTCATGCGCATGCGCGACGACAAGGGCATCGACGACAAGATCGTCGCCGTCAGCACCCACGACCCCTGGTTCTGCGACTACACCGACCAGTCCCAGCTGCCCGCCCACATCATGCGCGAGGTCCAGCGCTTCTTCGAGGACTACAAGATCCTCGAGAAGAAGGCCGTCGTCATCGACGGCATGCTCGGCCAGGCCGAGGCCCTCGGCATCATCCGCGACGCCCTCGACCTCTACAAGAAGCTGCGCCGCGGCGAGCTCGGGCCCAAGCACTGACGCGCTCGACGGGCGCCCGCGACCGGGCGTACGATGCCCGCGTGCGCAGCGACGGCGAGCTCCTCCTGGCCTGGCAAGCCGGCGACCGCGAAGCCGGCAACCACCTCGTCGACCGCCACTTCGACGCCATCACCCGCTTCTTCCGCAACAAGGTGTGCAGCGACGACGACGTCGCCGAGCTCGTCGGCCAGACCTTCCTCGGCTGCACCACCGGCAAGGACCGCTTCCGCGGCGACGCCAGCGTCCGCCAGTACCTCTACGCGATCGCCCACAACGTCCTTCGCAAGTACATCCGGGGCCGCTACAAGCGGCACAGCGAGCAGATCGACTTCGCCGCCGTGTGCGTACAAGAGCTCGCGCCCGCCTCGCTCAGCTCGATCGTCGCGCACAAGCGTGAGGCCCAGAGCCTGGTCCAGGCCTTGCGGGAGATCCCCGTCGAGGACCAGATCGTGCTCGAGCTGATGTACTTCGAGGGCCTCTCCGGCAGCGAACTCGCCGGCCTGCTCGGCCTCCCCGAGGGCACCGTCCGCGGCCGAATCGCCCGCGGGAAGCAACGCTTGCGCGAACGTGTCGCCGCCCTCCTCGCCAGCGCGCCGCAGCGACCCGCCGTCACGCCCGAACAGCTCGATGTATGGGCCGCCGCGCTGCGCCGCGATCAAGGTTGGCTGTAGCTCTGATCCTCGATCGCGCCGCGCGAACACGAATGCGTGCACATGCGCGCCACCTGGCCAAACGAGCAGAGGCTCGCCATGAGCTCATGAGACGCCCCGGCGATGGTTTATAGTGGACCCTCGCGCGGCCTGACGACGCCGGACGCGGCGAGGGTGGCTGCTTCGAGGAGGTCGTTCGGTGAGGACATACGAGGAGCTCACGGGGGGGTTCGGACAGGCCATCGCATTCCGGGCCCGGCGGCAGCTCGCGAAGGAGCTCCTGCGCGAGCAGGCGTCCACCATCACGATCGCCGGCGACAGCTTCCAGCTCTACGACATGGCCATGAACGGCGTGTCCTTCCTCGCCCCGGAGGGCCCGCACTGGCGGGTCGACGACGTCCTGGAGGTCGACATCCGCGTCCACGAGACCAGCGCCTACGTCGGCCGCGCCCGCGTCGCCCGCGAGGAGCAGCTCTACGGCCAGCGCCGCGTCGGCCTCCAGCTGCTCTCCGGCTTCCTCGATCTGCACGAGATGCAGCGCCTCGACGAGGAGCAGGCGCTCATGCAGGACCTGGTCGACGGCCCCGAACGCATCATCGCCCGGATCCCCGTCGCCTACCGCGAGGCCCTGCTCGCCACCGTCCACTTCGCCGCCTTCTACCAGCGCATCCTCGACAGCTACGAGGCCCGCCGCCGCGACGCCCACGCGATCGCCGAGGAGCGCGAGGCGCTGGCCCGCCGCGCCATCGTCGCGATCCGCCCGCGCTGGCACACCCTGCGGACCGCCGCCGCCGAGGCCGCCGCCACCATGAAGGGCGACCGCAAGGCCCTCTCCGCCGCCAAGACCGCCACCGAAACCCTCCTCACACCCCTCATCGTCGCCGCCCCGATCTTGCACCGCGCCTACACCAAGCCGCTCGGCTACGCCGGCGACTTCTCGGTGATGCTCCACATCTACAAGGACGGCTTCGAGGGCGACACCGCCTTCGGCCAGGTCTTCCACAAGCTCGCCTGCGAGGAGCCGCTCAGCGCCGGCGTCCGCACCCGCAAGGACCTCGTCAAGCAGCTCACCACCCGCGAGCACGCCCGCATGCGCGACGCCGGCGAACAGCTGCGCGCCATGAGCCTCGGCTGCGGCCCCGCCCGCGAGGTCGTCGAGTACCTCGCAGAGACCGAGCTCCCCGCCGCCGGCATCCGCTGGACCCTCATCGACCAGGAGGAGCGAGCCCTCAGCGTCGCCTACCACGACGTCCTCCGGGCGATCGACGCCCGCCACGCCGACTGCACCGCCCAGTGCCTCTACCTCTCGTTTGAGCAGCTCATCCGCGACCCCCTCGCCGTCCGCGGCGAGCCCCAGGACTTCATCTACTGCGTCGGCATGTTCGACTACCTGAACCGCCGCCGCGCCCAGGCCCTCCTGCTCGCCCTCTACGAGCGCCTGAGCCCCGGCGGCCTGCTCGCGATCGGCAACGCCCTCGGACCCAACAACCACGCGTGGATGTGCGAGTTCGCGTGCGACTGGACCCTCATCTACCGCGACCGCGACGACCTCCGCCAGCTCGCCGAGGGCGCCGTCAACCAGGGCGCGACCCTCGAGCTCCAGAGCGAGGCCTCCCGCGCCTACGACTTCATCCTCCTGCGCAAGCCGTGATGGCAACCACCACCGCAGACAACTTCGAGGCCAGCCTCAAGCCGCGCAACGCGGCCGCCTTGCGCACCGAGCTCCGCCTCGGCGTGGCCCTGGTGCCTGCCTTCTGGGCCCTCGACTGGTTCGTGCTGCCCGAGCAGGTGTGGGTCCTGCTGTGGATCCGCCTGGTCCCCACCGCCGTCGGGCTGGTCCTCCTGATCGCCGCCCGGGTCTCCCCCGAGTGGCTCGAGCGCCACGCCCAGCCGCTCGCCTTCATGTTCTCGCTGATGGCCGCCGGCTCGATCATCGTCATGTGCTTCCTGCACGAGGGCTACGAGTCCGGCTACTACGCCGGCATCAACCTGATCGTCCTCGGCGTCGGCCTCCTGTTCTCCTGGCGCATCCTCACCGCGATCCTCTTCAACGCCGCCATCTACGCCCTCTACATGGCCCCCTTCGCGCTCGGCCTGGCCACGATCACCGACTTCCCGACCGCCCTCACCAACCAGTTCTTCCTCCTCGGCACCGCGATCATCACCGTCGCTTCGATGGCCCACCACCGCCAGCTCGAGCGCCGCGAGTACGACGCCCAGGTCGCCCAGCGCCACCTCCTCGCCGAGGTCCAGACCATGGCGACGATCGACTGGCTCACCAGCCTCTACAACCGCCGCCACTTCTTCCGCCTCGGCGAAGAGGAGATCGCCCGCGCCCGCCGCTACCGCCACGACATCAGCGTGCTGATGATCGACATCGACCACTTCAAGCACGTCAACGACAACCACGGCCACTCGGTCGGCGACGAGGTGCTCAGCACCGTCGCCAAGCGCATCCTCGCCGGCCTGCGCGGCAGCGACATCGCCGGCCGCTACGGCGGCGAGGAGTTTGCGATCGTGCTCCCCGAGACCGACCTCAACAGCGCCGCCGAGATCGTCGCCGAGCGCCTCCGCGACACCATCGCCTCCCGACCGATCGACACCGCCGAGGGCCCGCTCCACGTCTCGATCAGCATCGGCGTCGCCGGCGTCGACGCCCGCGAGAACCTGCTCGACGCCCTGACACGCGCCGACGCCGGCCTCTACGCGGCCAAACACGCCGGTCGCAACCGGGTGGTGCGTGCGCCCGCCCCGACGCCCGCGCCTCCCGAAGAGCCCCCCGACGACCACCGCTAGGCGCGTCTTCTGGCAAGATCCCACCACGCGGTCGGTTCATGCATGAAGCCCCACAGCGTTGACGACGAGCGCGCGGCCCATCGCGACCCCGAGCTCGCTGACAGCGACGCCGCCACTGAGCTCGCCGACTCCCCCGCGCCTGGCCTCGCCCACCAGCTCGCGCGCGCCGACCTCAAGGCCCGCCTGTTCGGCGCCCCCGCCGAGTCGGCCCGCGTCGGCCGCTACGCCGTGCTCCGCCGCCTCGGCGCCGGCGGCATGGGCGTGGTCTACGTCGCCTACGACGAGGAGCTCGGCCGCAAGATCGCCCTCAAGCTGGTCCACCCCGCACACCACGACCCGGACGCCAGCGCCCGCAGCCGCCGCGAGGCCCAGGCCCTCGCCCGCCTCTCCCACCCCAACGTCGTCCAGGTCTACGAGGTCGGCGAGTACCAGGCCCAGGTCTACCTGGCGATGGAGTTTGTCCCCGGCCAGACCCTGCGCGCCTGGCAAGCGCAGGCCCCCCGCGCCTGGCGCGACCTCGTCGGCATGTACCTCCAGGCCGGCCGGGGCCTCGCCGCGGCCCACGCCCGCGGCCTGGTCCACCGCGACTTCAAACCCGAGAACGTGCTCGTCGGCGACGACGACCAGCGCCCCCGCGTCCTCGACTTCGGCCTCGCCCGCGTCCCTGGCCTGCCCCAAGAGCCAGGTAACATGTCCCGTGAGACATCCGCCGACGACCTGTCCTCCGGGCCAGATCTGCGCGACCCCGGCGCGCGCCTCACCACGCCCGGCGCCGTGCTCGGCACCCTCGCGTACATGGCCCCCGAGCAGCAAGACGGCGCCGACGCCGACCCGCGCAGCGACCTCTTCAGCTTCTGCACCGCCCTCCACGAGGCCCTCCACGGCGTGCGCCCCTACGCCGGCGACACCCCCACCGCCCTGCGCGCCGCCATCGCCCGCGGCGCCCCCAGCCGCCCGCGCGCCGCCGAGCTGCCCGCCTGGTTGCAGCGGGTCGTCGAGCGTGGCCTCGCCCCCGACCCTGGCGCGCGCTGGCCCGCGATGGACCCCCTGCTCGCCGCCCTCGCCCGCGACCCGACCCGCTGGCGCCGCCGCCTCGCCATCACCCTGGCCCTGCTCGCCCTCCTCGCCGCCGGCGTGTACGCCCTCCTCGCCGCCAGCGAGCGCCAGCAGGCCCGCGACCTCGCCGACGAGCAGGCCCGCAGCGCCGAGGCCACCGCCGAGCTCCTGCGCAGCGACGCCGCCCGCACCCGTGAGCAGCGCCGCAGCGACGCCCGCCGCCTCGCCATTCTCTCCGGCCAACACGCCGACCGTGACCCCCAGCTGCGCCTCCTGCTCGCCGTCGAGGCCGTCGCCCTCCACACCCGCGAGGGCTCCGAGCCGATCGCCGAGGCCGAGCAGGCCCTCCTCGACGCCCAGGGCGACGTGCGCAGCACCCCCTACCTCCGCCCCAACGCCGGCCTCGTCGACACCATCGCCGAGAGCCCCGACGGCCGCTGGCTCGCCACCGGCGAGCGCGACGGAAGCCTCACCCTGTGGTCCACCGCCGACCCCCACACCCCCCACACCCTCCGCTCCGGCGACAACCACGAGGTCCACGCCCTCGCCTTCAGCCCCGACAGCCGCCGCCTCGCCGCCCTCCGCCGCGCCGACGGCGGCCCCCGCGTCTGGACCCTGCCACCTGTCCCTTCAGACACCTCACCTGTCCCTTCAGACATCCCTCCGCCCGCGCACTGGCCGTGCGAGCTCCCCGACCTGCGCGACCTCGAGTGGCACCCACACGGCGACGCCCTGCTCGCCCGCTCCCCCGCCCTCGCCGTCGTGCTGCGCCCCGACGCCCCCGCCCTCACGCTCCCCCACCCGGCACCGCTGCGCCGCGCCAGCTGGTCCCCCGACGGCGCCCAGGTCCTCACCGCCGCGGCCGACGGCGGCGCCCGCCTGTGGCCCGCCCGCGGCGGCAAGCCCCGACTCATCCGCCTCCCCGGCGCCAGCCACCCCCTGTGGTCCGCCGAGTTCAGCCCCGACGGCAGCGAGCTCGCCCTCGCCTCCGCCGACCACAGCGCCGCGATCGTCCCGCTCGCCGGCGGGCCGATCCAGCGCCTGCGCGGCCACACGGCCCCCGTCTACATCGCCGCCTTCGCGCCCGACAACCGCCTCGTCACCGTCGCCATGGACGACAGCGCCCGCATCTGGGAGCGCGACGGCAGCAGCACCCGCGTCGCCCTCCCCGGCCACAGCGACGCCCTCGCCGGCGTCCGCATCGGCCCCGACCGCAACCTCCTGCTCGGCGCCCCGCCCGGCGGCGCCGCCTGGTTGTGGCAACTCGACCGCCCCGGCCCGCCGCTGGTCCTCCACGGCCACCGCGGCAGCGTCGTCGCCGCCCGCTTCAGCCCCGACGGCCACCGCCTGCTCACCGCCTCCACCGACGGCAGCGCCCGCATCTGGCACTTCGCCGACGACCCCGCCGTCCTCCGCGGCCACGACGCCGGCATCGAACACGCCAGCTTCGCCCCCGACGCCCGCAGCATCGTCACCGCGAGCATGGACGGCACCACCCGGATCTGGCCCCGCGACGGCCGCCCGCCGACCGTCCTCCGCGGCCACCGCGAGGGCAGCAGCGTCAGCGCCGCCTTCAGCCCCGACGGCCACCTCCTCGCCACCGCCGGCAGCGACGGCCTCGCCCGCCTGTGGTCGCTCGCCAGCGCTCCGCCGACCCTGCTCGCCACCCTGCCTCCCGAGCCCCTGCGCGGCCCGCCGCTCGGCGAGCTCGCCTGGAGCCCCGACACCCGCCACCTCGCGCTCGGCGGCGACGACGGCACCCTCTTTCTCACCACCCTCGGCCCCGAGCATCACCCCACCACCCTCGCCCACCCCGGCCACACCGCGGCGATCCGCGCCCTCGCCTGGAGCCCCGACGCCGCCCACCTCGCCACCGCCGGCGAGGACGGCACCCTGCGCCTCTGGGACCTCCGCCGCAGCCCCGTCACCTCCATCCTCCTCGGCCAAGCTGTCCCTTCAGACAGCTCCGCCGCACCTGTCCCTTCGGACATCTCACGCCCGCTGCCGATCCGCAGCCTCGCCTTCACCCAGGGCGGCGCCACCCTGCTCAGCGCCGGCGACGACGCCACCGCCCGGATCTGGTCCCTCGCCGACCCTGGCCCGCCACGCCTCCGCCCGGGCCACCTGCGGGCGATCTGGCAGGTCACCCCGTTCCCGCAACAACACGCGATCCTCACCGCCTCCGCCGACGCCACCGCCCGCGTCTGGCCCGCGGACGGCGGCGCCCCCCGAGTCCTCAGCGGCCACGCCGACGCCGTCTGGGTCGCCGTGCCCAGCCCCGACGGCTCGCAGATCGCCACCATCTCCTCCGACGGCACCGCCCGCCTGTGGCGCCTGCGCGGCGACGACACCACCTCCCTCCTCCTGCCCCACCGCGGCACCGCCCCCGGCCTCGGCGACGACACCCTGTGGACCGGCGGCATCAGCCCGGACGGCCGCCACCTCCTCACCGCCGGCGCCGACGGCATCGCCCGCGTCTTCCCGATCTCCCTCACCGACCAGCTCGCCGAGGCCTGCGCCCGCGCCGGCCGCAACCTCAATCAGGACGAGTGGACCCGCCTCGTGGGAACCCGCCCCTACCAACCTGCGTGCCCCAACGCAGGATCCCCACGCCGCCCTTGAGCCCGGCGCCGTGGCGCCCCCGACCGCTCAGAACAGCGCCTGGACCTGCTTCAGCACATCCGCCCGATCGATCCGCGTGGGCGCGACCCTGCGGCAGTCCGGATGGAACCCGAAGCTGTGATTGGCGAACAGATGCCCGTGGCTGGTCTGCCATCCGAACAACTCGCCCGCGCAGACATACGGACTATCCTCGTAGATCTGGACGGTGGTCGCGCTGGGCCCGTCGCAGCGCAGGTGGATCACAAAATGTGCGAAGAACGGGGCGGGCCGCCCTCCGTACTCGTATTCGGACTCCCAGGCATCTCCGCTGTGCACCAACATCCAGTCGAGCATGCGCTCGCGCGCCGGAAGATCGTAGTATTTCCGCAGCTCGGGATCGAGCTCGTATTGTTCATACTCTGAAACCTCCTCACGCCCGAATTTCCCCCCCGCGACCTCATCGGCGCTCCCGGCCCAGCGCCCCAGGGGGTCGCCCCACGCGCTGTCGTCGATGCCCGAGCCGCTCGTCAGCGCTCGCTCGGCCGCCATCCCCCGATAGGCCCGGCTGAACCTGCTCCCGATCACCTCGTGGACACGCTCGCAGCTGTGGCCGATCTGCGCCGCAAACAGCTCCGTCTCGACGGCGGGGCGAAACCTGATGATCTTCAGGCGGTGATAGTTGGTCGCCGCGAGGAGCAGCAACCCAGCAGCGACCAGCACGAGCACCACCAAACGCTTCGACATTCGCACCCCACGGCAGACGGTGATCCACCCGGCACAAACCGGGCACGCAACACAAGCAGGATAAGCCGCGGCCCGCGGGGCGTAAAGCGCAACCAACCTGCGTCGACGCTGCCGTTCGCTAGGTGCGACCCCGCGCGGCTGGTGGCCAAGCGAAGGAAACCGTGGAACCGATCCACGATCCCACGATTCGCGACAAGCGGGTGACGTGCCCGGCCACAATGTGCCCACCACAAACACCGTAGCGACCGACTGCCCTTCGATCACGCCGGGCCTCGTGAGCTGCCGGCCGACCGCCGACCCCTCGCCCGGCTTGCACCGGCACCCCTTCGACGATGACCCTACCGTCAATGCCCCCCCGCTCCTCTTCCTCCCTCCTTTTCTGGGCCCTCACGCTCGCCGCCCCGGCGTGTCTCGACGTCGACGACGCCGACCATCCCCACGAGAAGGAGGACGACGACGACGACGACGCCGACGCCGACGACGTCGACGATATCGACGGCCTCGCCGAGCTCCCCGACCCGAGCGCCGCAGCGCCCACCATCATCATCGACAGCAGCAACGCCAGCAACGACCCGACCAAGGCCAAGGTCACGGTGTCGGCCAACTGGCTCGCATCGACCTCAAACCCCGGCTACTACGGCACCAGCTACCTCTACGCCAACACCGGCCCGGTCTCCGACGCCGCCGAGTTCGCCTTCAACATGCCCGCCGCGGGCCCGCGTTTTGTCGACGTCTGGTACACCGCCGGCAGCAACCGCTCGACCACCGCCCCCTTCATCGCCTTCGACGCCAAGGGCACCAAGCTCGCCTCCTACAGCGTCAACCAGACCGCCAACGGCGGCAAGTGGGTCCAGCTCGGCACGGTCAACTTCACAGTCGGCTGGAACAAGGTCGTCCTCTCGCGCTGGACCACCGCCGGCAAGGTCGTCATCGCCGACGCCGTGCGCATCCGCGACGTCGCCGCGCCCATGCCCTGGACATACATCGCCGCGCTCGACCAGGGCATCCGCGAGGACGCCTACGGCCTCGGCTCCTTCAAGGCCCCGCGCAGCGGCTATCAACACAGCGGCATCGACTATCTCATGCCGGTCGGCACCGCCCTGAAAAGCCCCTGCGACGGCGCCTACCTGGCCGGCTACGACGGCGGCTACGGCAACTGGGCCCAGGTCGTCTGCCAGATCCCCGCCTCGCTCGCGGGCGGCACCACCGTGTACGCCTCGCTGCTGTTCGCCCACCTCGACAAGCTCGCGGTCGCCTCGACCGGCAGCAACCCCAACGCCGCCGGCGTGGTCAAGCGCGGCCAGTCGCTCGGGACCTCCGGCAAGACCGGCAACGCCGCCGCCGCGGGCATCCGCGCGCACCTGCACTTCGAGGCCGCGCTGCACCCGAGCAAGCTCGCGGCGCTCAGCGAGGCCCACATCTCGGGCAGCGACGGTGACACCCCCGCCGCCGCCGCCCTGCGCACCGCGATGACCACGACCTGCCTCAATCCCACCGGCCTCAAGTCGCTGAACACGACCCTCTCCCTCGGCCGCCGCATCGACCCGTTCATGCTCCTCAGCTGCCTGGTCGGCGACAAACCAGCGCTCAAGACCCCGACCAATCAGACCCTGTGGCCGTGGAGCGCCGAATACAAGGCCACGACCTTCAACGTCAACGTCGGCCAGGTCGCGCCCTGAAGACCCGCCGCGGGGGCCCCCCACCCCCCCCCGCCCCCGCCGCAACCGTGGGCCCCCCGGACACCCGAGGTGGGGGGTTTGGAGGTTAGGCGCCGGCCCC
>JBGAUO010000020.1:50771-51365 GCA_044228605.1 Nannocystis sp.
TGAAGACCCGCCGCGGGCCACCGCATCCGACGCGGCCCCCGTCGGATACGGTGGCCCGCGAGATCCGCGATGATGGCGATTTGCGAGTGTCGCCTCGGCCCCTGCGACGACGTTCGTCAGCGCTCGCGATGATCCGCGCGAGCAGGCTGCGCAGCGGCTGATTTTTTATGCGACAGGGCGCCGGGCGCGGCCTCTATACCTTGGAAATATCGAGGTAGGGGCCACAAAATCGCGCCTCTGCGGCCACACATCATAAGGATTTGTTATGACCCTTTCCACGCAGCCCCTCGCGCTTTTGCTCTCATCTTCGCTGCTCGTGATCGCCTGCAGCGGCGACGACGGCGCCTCCGCGACCGCCACCGAGAGCACCGCGACCACCACCGCGACCACCGCGACCGCCACCGCGACCACCGCGACCGCCACCGAGGGCACCGCGACCGCCTCCCCGACCAGTGGCGGGCCAGACGGCACGAGCAGCGAGTCTCAGGGGAGCATCACCACCCAGGGAGGAGAATCCGAGAGCACCACCGACGCCACCACCGGCCTCACCACCGCCGGCCCCACCACCGACGGCACCGCGACCACCGGCCAGGT
>JBGAUO010000210.1:0-6116 GCA_044228605.1 Nannocystis sp.
CCTGCAGGCGGGAGCGCTCCATCATCCTGGTGGCCTCCTCGGCGTCCCTCGGATCTCCGGGCCCGCGGCCGGCCTTGATGATGTTGGTGACGAAGAAGGTCGGGCAGAGCACCGTCACGTGGATCCCGAGGTGGCTCACCTCGCCGCGCAAGGCTTCGGAGAGCGCGACCACCGCGGCCTTGGTCGCGTGGTAGGGGGCCATGGTGGGGAGCGAGACCAGGCCGGCCGCCGAGGCGACGTTGATGACGTACCCGCTCCCCGCGCGGCGAAAGCGCGGGATGAAGCTATGGCAGCCGTGGATGACGCCGAGGAGGTTGATGTCGAGGATCCACCGCCAATCCTCGAGGGACACCTCGCCGACCAGGCCCGAGACGGCCACGCCCGCGTTGTTGATCACCAGATCCGTGCCGCCGAAGCGCTCGTCCATGCGCGCCGCCAAGGCCTCGACCTCGGCGGCCTGCCGCACGTCGCAGCGCATCGCCTCGGCCTCGCCGCCCAGCTCTCGTACGCGCGCGGCGGTGGCTTCGGCGAGCGCCAGATCGATGTCGCTGACCAGGAGCTTGCCCCGCCGCGCGCCCAAGGCCTCGGCGAAGGCTCGGCCGAGGCCGCCGCCTGCGCCGGTGACGACGGATCGTGCGCCTTGTAGCTCGCTCATGCGCGGGCCTCCTTGCTGAGGTAGCTCTCGGGATCGAAGCGGCGGGTGCGGGAGCGAAACTCCAGCGTGGTCCCTGGCCACAGCACGGTGTTCCTGCCCCGCGCGTCCTGGTACCAGCTCTGGCAGCCGGTGGCCCAGACGGTGCGATCGAGGCGCTGGGCGATCTCCTCGTTGTAGCGGGCCTGGACCTCGGGCTTGAGCTCGAGCGTCTGGATCCCTCGGGCCTGCATGTGCCGAAGCGCCCCCATGACGTAGGAGAGCTGGCTCTCGATCATGAAGACGATCGAGTTGTGGCCCAGGCCGGTGTTGGGACCGACGAGCATGAAGAGGTTCGGGAAGCCGGCGACGGTGACGCCGAGGTAAGCCTCCGCGCCCTTCTTCCACAGCGCGCCCAGATCTTGGCCCTTCGCGTTCTTGATCACCGCCGGACCGACGTAGTCGTGCACCGCGAAGCCCGTGCTGTAGATCAGCACGTCGAGCGGGCGCAGCTTACCATCCTGCGTCACCACGCCCTGGGGCTCGACGCGGGCGATGGGATCGGTCACCAGCTCCACGTTCGGCCGGGCCAGCGCGGGGTAGTAGTCGTTGGAGATGAGGATCCGCTTACAGCCCATGCGGTAGCTCGGCGTGAGGCGGGCGCGGAGCACCGGATCGGGGACCTGCGCCTCGAGGTGCTTGCGGGCGACCCGCTCGGCCAGGCGCTGGATCCGGGGCCCGCCCAAAAAGGCGATCGCGCGGTACTCCTGGGCGCCGTAGATGAACGCGCGGTAGAGGCGGGCCACCGCGGGGTGCTGGAGCGCGCGTCGCTCCCAAGCGGTGAAGGCCCGATCGGTCTTGGGGACGATCCACGGCGGCGTGCGCTGAAAGAGCGCCAGGCTCCCCGCGGCGGCGGCGACCGGGGGCACGAGCTGGATCGCGCTGGCACCGGTGCCGATCACGCCGACCCGCCGGCCCTCGAGCGGGACGTCGTGGCGCCAGGCGGCCGAGTGAAAGCTCGGGCCCTCAAAATGCTCGAGGCCCTCGATCGCCGGCAGGGCAGGGCGGCTGAGCCCGCCGACGCCGAGGATGAGGAGCTCGGCGGACCACGCGCGCCCGTCCTTGGTGCGTACGCTCCATCGCTCGCCGTCGTGCTCGGCGTGGATGAGCTCGGCGCCGAAGACCAGGTGCGGCCGCAGCCCGTAGTCCGTGGCGACGCCCTCTAGGTAGGCGCGGATCTCCGGCGCGTGCGCGTACTTCCTCGACCAGTCGTAGGGTTTGGTGAAGGAGTAGGAATACAGGTGCGAGGGCACGTCGCAGGCGCAGCCCGGATAGTGGTTGTCACGCCAGGTGCCGCCGACGCTGTCGGATTTTTCCAGCAGCACGAAGTCGTGGATGCCGGCCTCGCGCAGCTTGATGGCCATGCACAGGCCCGCGAAGCCCGAGCCGACGATGACTGCCTTCTTCCGCTCCACCCGGATCCCAAAGAGCCAGGAACGGAGGGAGGGTCAAGGGCCCTTTCGGACGGGAACAAACGAACGAGGAAACGACGAAACAGAAGGACGAATCCCGGAGGGCCGGCCCCCAACGCTCCGCCACTTCGTCGTCTCGTCGCTCCGTCGTCTCGTCGTTCGTTCCTGGCCGGATATCAGGGCATCACCCCCTGCGCCTATGGACCGCCGGTCGGACGAGGCAGTCCCGCCGCCTGGCGACTTTCCTCGCGATTTCGGGCCCGATTCGGCTATGCATGCGCGGATGCGCCCGATCTGGACCTCGCTCCTCCTCCTCGCGGTGATGCTCTCGGGCTGTAGCTGCGGCGAGGACGCGCCCGGGAGCTGCAAGACCCAAGCGGACTGCATGGGCGTGACCATGTGCGTCTCAGGTCAATGCGTGAGCCCGCAGCTGCTCGACGTGGGCGTGCTCCCCGACGCGGAGCCGGCCGATCTCGGCGCGCCCGATCTCGGCGCCGCCGACGCCGGCTTCGCGGATGTCGGCTTTCCGGACGTGGGCTTTGAAGATGTCGGCTTTCCCGACGCGGGCTTCGCGGACGCCGGCTTCCCGGATCTGGGCCTCCCCGACAGCGGCAACCACGACGGCGACGGCGATGGCGTCCCGGACGTCATCGACAACTGCCCCGCCGTCGTGAACACCGACCAGCGCGACACCGATCTCGACGGCATCGGCGACGCCTGCGATCCGCCCACCACCTTCCGCACCGGCGGCCCGACCAACGCGACCTGCTCCTATACGCCCCCGCGCGGCATGTTCCAGCCCGACGTGGAGTGGACCTGGGTGCCCGGCGCCAGCACGCCGAACCCCGAGAAGGACCAGGTCATGTCCACGCCGCTGGTGGTGAACCTCACCGACGACAACGGCGACGGTATGGTCGACGAGCGCGACGTGCCCGACGTGGTCTTCATCAGCTTCGACACCACCGGGCCGGCGGGAATGCCGTACCAGCACACGCTCAACGCCGGCCTCGTGCGCGCGCTGTCGGGCGACAACGGGCGGGAGCTGTGGACGGCCACCGGCGTCGCCCGTCAGGTCGCCCCCGCTTCAAACTTGGCGGCGGCCGATCTCGACGGTGACGGGCGGGTAGAGATCGTGGCCGAGCGCTGGAGCGGCGGCGTGATCGCCCTGCGCTCCGATGGCTCGGTGTTTTGGGACTGCAGCAGCGCGGCCTGCCACCCGGTGCAGTCGCTGTGGGGCGGGCTCACCATCGGCAACCTCGACGGCGGCGATCCCGAGGTCATGCGCGGCGCCTGCGTGCTCGAGGGCCGCACCGGCGCGGTCCGCTTCTGCGGCACGAGCGGGCAAGGGTCCAACGGCGTCGGCGGCATCAGCGTCGTGGCCGATCTCGAGCGCGACGGCACCTCGGAGGTCATCACCGGCCGCACCGCCTACCGCGCGAGCGGCAGCATCGCCTGGGACTTCCCAGCGCGCCCCGACGGCTTCATCGCGGTCGGCCAGTTCGACGCCGATCAAGCCCCGGAGTTCGCCATGGTCGGCGGGAGCAACCTCTACATCTTGGACAGCGATGGCAGCGAGATCCGGCACGTGGCGATCCGCGGCGGCGGCTTCGGCGGCCCGCCGACCATCGCCAACTTCGACGGCGATCCGGCGCCCGAGATCGGCGTGGTCGGCCGCACCCGCTACACCGTCTACGAGCTCGACGGCTCGGTCCTGTGGTCGAGCGAGATCCAGGAGCTGTCGTCCTCGCGCACCGGCTCCTCGGTGTTCGACTTCGACGGCGATGGCACGGCCGAGGTCGTCTATAACGACGAGAACACGCTCTACGTCTTCAGCTACGTGGGCACGGCCTCGGCGGCGGTGGTCTGGTCCACGCCCAACTCGACGCTCACCGCCCATGAGTATCCGGTGATCGCGGACGTGGACCGCGACGGCAACGCGGAGATCATCGTCGGCGGCAATGACTTCGGGCGCGGGCCGCTGCAGCGCGGGCTCCGGGCCTTCGGCGACGTGCGCGACAACTGGGTGCCCACCCGCACGATCTGGAACCAGCACAGCTACCACATCACCAACATCGACCTGAACGGGCGCGTCCCCTTCCCCGAGATGCCCTCCTGGCTCGGCACCAACACCTACCGGACCAACGTCCAAGGCACCGGCAGCAGCCCCGCGCTGGCGGCGCCCGATCTGTTCGTGACCATGGCGGCCGCGCAGAAGCACTGCCCCTCGTCGATCGATCTCGGCGCGTGGGTAGAGAACCGCGGCGCGATCCAGGTCGGCCCCGGCGTCACCGTGGGCTTCTATGACGGCGCGCCCTCGGCCGCGAACCCGGCCTTCGCCACCGCGCAGACCTCGCGCGCGCTGGCGCCCGGTGAAGCCGAGCTGGTGATGGTGCGCTGGCCGCTCCCCCCGCCTTCGCCGCGGATCGTGACCATGGTGGTCGATGATGACGGCACCGGCCGCGGGCTCGGCGCGCAGAACGAGTGCGATGAGGCGGCGATGTCCAATGAGACGACGCTGATGTCGCTCGGCTGCCCCTGAGCGTTGACCGGGCCGAGTTGGGGCGGTACACCAGTGGCGTGGGTAGTGTGAATGGTTGGATGGTGTATCTGTTCGTTGCAGCGCTCGAATTCCAGAGCGCCGTGGCCCAGCCCGTCGACGACGGTCCAGTTCCGGATGCTGGAATCACGGCGGCCCCTCGACGAGACGCGAGTATTGAAGAAGAGCCGTCTCCCAGGTCCTCTTCTGCTGAGCCGACAAAGACACTTGCCGCTCCGATTGCGCCGGGCTTTCGCCGAGGGGGCTCGGCGCTCCCCATGGCGATTGGTTCACCCGGGTGCGACCACCAGGAACTCGACGTTGTTGCCGCCGACGGACGTCGATGGACGACCCGCCTCTATCGACACCGAATCGTCTATATTCGAACGACTGAGTCGGGTGCGAACCTCGAAGTTGGAGCTAAGCGGAGACATCGAGAACGGTGACGGAACGTGCTGGGACGCGACCGGTCTTGCGTTCAGGAAAGAAGACTCCAGCTGGCAGTTTTGGTCCCCCAACACCTACGGAATGCTGGATGGTCGCAACTTTAGGTTCGTGCACAGCCTCAAGTGCCTAAATGTGCCATGGGGTTGTGTGCCCTCTCAGTCCGGGCCGGGTTGCGAAGAGATTCAGCTACAACAGTACTCGTGCGGTGTACCCAACGCCAACGCCAACGAGGCGTTCTATTTTCACTACCCCAACTGCAAATTGGACGGCGACGTCGCTGGGACGGCCGACCAGTGCTGCTCGTATCAGCGACCCGATGGTGTTCACTGCGGGACGCTCCCTGGTGCCTGGATTCTCAGAGCCAACGGGCAATTCTGCACAACGAGCCTTCAGTGCGGGCAATACAACTGCAACGGCGGAGTCTGTGGCGGTGTACCAGGATGAGCCACCTAGCAAAGATCGGAACGATCTCCTGGCTCTTCGTCGCCACCGCGTTTGGCTGTGAATCAGGCGGACCTGTCCCGGATGCCGGCGCTCTCGACGCAAGCACAGATTCCGACGCGGCCGTAGAGTTGCTCGACTGTACGGTGGACTTCAGCCCAAGAGCCCTAGCATTCTCGAGCACATCCGGGGCACAGCTGCGCACGCTGACCGCGACGCTCGCTGGTAGCGAGTGTGGCGTCGTGACGCGAATTGTAGTGGGCTTTGGTAGCGTGTCTCCTGGCGCACCTCCACCTGGTCCAGGCGACTTCGGGCTCGTGGGCTGCGGTGACCCCTGCGAGCGGACTACGCATGGCACGCCCATCGAGTTCGAGGTCCGGTACGAAGACACCGACGGCCAGCGCGACTTCCGGGTGCTCAGTACTTTCACCATTCCCCGCGGCTTGTCCGTTGACCCCGTGCACCTGTCCTCGGAGTAGGACGCGTGCTGCCGCTGGCAGCGTCGCGGGGCGGAGGTCATGCGCGGCGCCTGCGTGCTCGAGGGCCGCACCGGCGCGGTCCGCTTCTGCGGCACGAGCGGGCAAGGGTC
>JBGAUO010000211.1:0-5952 GCA_044228605.1 Nannocystis sp.
GGGCTCTCGGTCCTGCTGCACCTGATGTCGGCGGGCCGCCTGCAGCTGTTCGACACGCGGGCCTCGATGCGCGACCGGACGTCGCGCCTGCTGCTGCGGCTCGCCGATCGCCCCATCGACCAGCAGGCGACGCCCGAGGCGGCGGTGGCCGCCCCGGCGACTGCCTGACCGGCTAGTGCGGCAGCGCCGCCGCGTCGGCCCCGTCGAGCGTGTCGAGCGTGTCCACCGGGCCCAGCAATTCCCGCAGCTGCTCGAGCGTCGCCGCCCCGCGGCGCAGCAGCAGCGGCCGCGGCCCCGTCAGGTCGAGCACGCTCGACTCGAGCCCGTGCAGCGTCGGCCCGCCGTCGAGGATCAGCGCCACCCGCCCGCCCAGATCCGCGAGCACATGCTCCGCCAGCGTCGGACTCGGCCGCCCCGAACGATTCGCCGACGGCGCCGCCAGGGGCCGCCCGCAGGCACGCAGCAGCGCCAGCGCCACCGGGTGCGCCGGCACGCGGATCGCCACCGTGTCCTGCCCCGCCGTCGTCGCGTCCGGCACCCGCGCACGATCGCGCGGCAGCACCAGCGTCAACGGCCCCGGCCACCACGCCGCCGCCGCCCGCTCGGCCAGCGGCGGGAAGCTGCGCACCAGCCTCCGCGCCGCGTCCACATCGGCCACATGCACGATCAACGGGTTGTCCGCCGGGCGCCCCTTCGCGGCGAAGATCCTGGCCACCGCCGCGCTCGCCAGCGCGTCGGCCCCGAGCCCGTAGACCGTCTCCGTCGGGAAGGCCACCAGCTCGCCGCCCCGCAGCAGCTGCGCCGCACGGGCGATCGCCGCGGGGTCGTCCCCGCCGAGCACCGTCGTGATCATGAGCTCACCCGAACTTGGCCAGCTCGCCGAGCGCTTCCTTCATCTGGGCCGCGTCGGCGAAGCGCGTCTGCGCCTGCTTGCCGCAGCTCTTCTCGAAGAAGGCGTCGATCGCCCGCGCCTTCGCGGCCGGCACCGACTCGGAGAGGAAGTGGCTGACCGGCAGCGGGTCGCGCTCGCGGTGGGCCACCAGCAGCTTGCGCGGGTGCTGGTCGAACAGGTCCTCGAAGGGGTGGCGCCCGCCCGTGACCAGCTCGAAGAAGGTCATGCCGAGCGCGTAGATGTCGGCCCGGTGATCGATGTAGTTGCCCGGGATCGTCTGCTCCGGCGCGATGTAACGCGGGTCGCCCATCACGTGCCCGGTCGAGTGCGACGACAGGTCGCTCAGGTCGCGCGCGACCCCGAAGTCGAGCAGCTTCACGACCCGCAGCAGCGGATCGTGCGAGTCACGGGTGACGAAGATGTTGGACGGCTTGATGTCACAATGGACGATCCGCCGCAAATGCACGTAGCGCAGCGCGTCGAGCACCTGCGAGAAGATCTCACAGATCACCGGGATCGACATCGAGGTCCCGCTGTCGACGAACCAGCCGACGTCCTTGCCGCGCAGGTACTCCATCGCAAACCACAGCAGGTCGAACTCCTCGGTGGTCCCGACCTGCATCACGTGCACGAGGTTGTTGTGCATGAAGCTCGCGCACATCCGGGCCTCGCGGCGAAAGTGCCGGTGGGCCCAGTCGGGCACGTCGTTCTTCATCACCTTCAGCGCCACGTAGCGGTTCATCAGGCGGTCGAAGGCCTTGTAGACCTTGCTCATCCCGCCCTCCCCGAGCGGCTGTACGATCTCGAACTGCGACCCGCACGACACCACCGTCCCGGGCGGAAGCTCGGTCCCCTGGTAGCCCTCGTACTGCGACTGTGACGCCGGTGTGATGCCGGTTGTCATCGTGTTACGGGTGCCTGCGCTTTGGTCCTGATTCGACAACGGTGGTGACGGGAACGGGTTCGAGGCGCGAGCGGCGTGCGGTAGGCTACGCAAGCTACACCACCTGTACCCATCTCGTCAGCAATCGGCGATCGGACGAGGGGCGCCGCCAGTGGCCCCCACCGGGGCCCTCCGACCCGACCAGGGCACATCTCCGCCGGCCCCCGCCCGCGATTGCGCGCACCCGCGCCCGGGCCGGCGACCGATCGCCCGACGATCACGCCGCGGCGCCAATGCAACGCTCGCAACCGTTGATGCCAGCCCAGCTCCGGCCGCGAACACTGTTCATCGCCAACACGGCCCGCTCAGGCCGCGGGCAGCGGCACCACGAACCAGAAGCGGGAGCCGACCCCAAGCTCGCTCTCGGCGCCGATCTGCCCGCCCATCGCCTCGACCAGCTGCTTGCACAGCGCCAGCCCGATCCCGCTGCCGCGCCGGTCGCCGCTGACCTGGACAAACGGGCGAAACAGCCGCGCCAGCCCCTCGCTCGAGATCCCCGCCCCCGTGTCGACGACCTCCACCCGCACCGCGCCCGGCGCTCCCGCCATCGACACCACCACCGACCCATTCGCCGTGAAGCGCAGCGCGTTGGCCACCATGTTGACGATCACCTGGCGGAGCCGCTGGGGGTCGCCCTGCAGACGCTCCAGCGTCGGCGCCACCTCGGCGCGCAGCACCACCCCGGGCGCCGCCTGCCCGCGCAGGAGCCCCACCACCGTGTCCACCAGCACCCGGGCATCGAAGGGCTCCGGCCGCAGCTCGAGCCGCCCCGCCTCGATCCGCGAGATGTCGAGGATCGTGTTGACCAGCCCCAGGAGGTGCTCACCCGCCTGCGCCACCTGCCGCAGATCCTCACGTGTCTCGGCGTCCTCCGCGAGCGCCGGCGCGTCGCGCAGCAGCGCCGTGTACCCGAGGATCACGTTCAGCGGCGTGCGCAGCTCGTGGCTCATGTGCGTGACGTAGTTGGTCTTGTTCACGCTCGCCGCCTCGGCGTCCGCCCGCGCCTGTTCGACCTCCGCCATCGCCTCCGCCAGCGACACTTGCAGCGCCTCCGCCTCCCGCCGCCGCCACGTCGCCACCACCAGCAGCGCCAGCACCATGATCGCGGACAGCAGCGCCGCCAGGGTCAACACGTAGAGCGCGCTCCACCGCTTGCCGAGCTGCTGCGACAGCGCCGCCGTCTCGCCGCGGACCGCCCGCACGAAGCCGTCCAGCGCCTCGTTGCGCAGCGTCGCCTCGCTCGCCCCCAGCGCGGTGATCAGCGCCGAGTGCACGGCCGCTCCGGCGCCACCCGCCTCCACCTCGTCCGCCAGTCGCCGCAGCGCCGCGTCGATCGAGGCGCCCTGCCCGAGCGTGCGCTGCAGCCCCTGCGCCTCGCCGAGCCAGCCGACCCGCGCCGAGACCTGGTCGCGCTCACCCTCGACCGCTCGCACCAACCACACACACCAGGCCGTGAAGGCGAGCACCAGCGCCAGCGCTGGCCAGAAGATCCGCGGCAAGCGTCGATCCCGACCCCCACCACCCCCTCTCTTGGACCCCGCGACCACGACGCGGATGATATCCCATGCTGGCGTCACCAGCCCGCCTGCAGGTATCGTCCCTGCCGCACCGCATGCGCCCCTTCGACCTCGCGCGCGCGAGCTCCCTCCTCGTCTTCGTCGGCTACCTCGCGCTCGCCCGGGCCGCCGGCAACGTCTTCCCCTTCTCCAGCTTCAACATGTACTCGACCGAGCGCCTGCACTCGGCCAGCCGCATCATCGCCCGCGACGCGGACGGCCACGTGCACGAGCTCGACCGGTACGTCGCGTGGGACTGCGAGGCCCTCCCAGACATCCGCCCAGCCGCATGCCCCGCGCAGTGGCCGTTTTACCACGTGCCCTACCTCGACCGTGGTGCCCTCGCCCTGCTCAGCGAGCGCGCGGCCGCGCTCCCCGACGCCCCCCCCGTCACCGTCGTCCGTCGCGTCTTTCGCCTCACACAACATCCCGGCGAGCCCACGCTCAGCGACTGCACGCTCGCCACCTGCCGGGCCGTGCCGCGATGATCCACGCCACGAGGGCCGAGCGCCCGCCCGCCGAGCACGGCACCCCACGTCGACACCTCCGCCTCGGCCTCGCGCTCGTCGCCGCCGTCGACCTCGTCTCCGTCGCCGCCCAGGTCGCCACCACGCCCGCGGGCCCGCGCTCTCACCCGCTCGCCCCGGCCCTCCTCCTCGCCCCCGGCGACCACCCCATCCTCGTCGCCACGATCGCGATCCCCGGCATGCTCGCTCTCCTCGGCTTCGCCCGCGCCTGGCATCCGCTGCGCAGCGGCGGCCTGGCCCTCCTCTCGCTTGCCCTCCTCAACGAGTCGCACGCCGCCCTCATCCACGGCCCCAGCCGCCCCTACTTCTTCTCCGGCGCCCTCCTGCTCGGCTGGCTCGGCGGCACCCTGCTCGCCCGCCTCGTCCACCGCCACCAGCCGCCCTCACTCCCCCGCGACGAGCGCCTCGCCGAGGCCGCCGCGCTCGCCTGCCTCGCGGCGATCTACGCCGGCGCCGGCCTCAGCAAGCTGCTCCACAGCGGCGTCAGCTGGGCGGACCAGCAGACCTTGCGGGCCATCGTCCTCGCCCACCACCGCGTCGCCGACAACTCCCTCATCGGCGACTACGCCCACTTCATCACCGCCCGCCCGCACCTCTCGCAGCTGCTCGCCACCCTCACCCTCGTCGTCCAGCTCGGCGCCCCGCTCATGCTCGTGGGCCCGCGCCTGCGCGCCGCCTGGGGCCTGCTGCTGCTCGGCTTCCACGTCCAGGTCACCCTCCTCACCGGCATCGGCTATGTGCAGGCCAAGCTGCTGGTCCCCCTGTTCACGCTGCCCTGGCCGGCCCTGGTGGCCCGCCTGCGCCGACGCCCACCGCCGCCAGACCCGCCGCTGGTCGCCCCGGCCCGCGCCGCTCGAACCCTCGGCCTCGCCGCCCTCGTGCTGGCCCTGCTCGCCGCCCTCGTCTGGCTCTCCCCGCTGCGCCGCTACACCGACCTCCACCACGCCGAACGCGGCCGCGAGCGCACCCCTACGCCCTAAGGACATGTCCCTTGGGACATGTCGACCCGCGCCCCACGACGCGCGGCGCATCCGCCCCAAAGTCCAGGCGCTTCCCCGGCCCCACGCGCGCCGACGCCCAGCCACCTGCCCCAGCGTACCCGCGCTCCCCCGGCCCGCGCGCGCCGACGCCCAGCCACCTGCCCCAAAAGACAGGCACGCCCGCGCCCCACGACCTGTCCTCTCGGCCAGGCTCACGCGTGTTACCCTGCCGCATGCGCCGCGCCCTCATCGCACTCCTCACCCTCGCCGCCTGCACGGCGCAGGTCGACGCTCCGGCCAAACCCCCCCCCACCCCGCCCCCCCCGCGCCGCGGCCCCAGCGCCACCGAACTCAGCCAGGCCCTCGACAACGTCGCCCCCGAATACCGCCCCATGATCGCCGCCCGCGGCCTCGCCGAGCTCGAGCGCGGCCGCCTCGGCAAGCCCCTGCTCGACGCCCTCGACGCCCTCGTCAGCGCCCCCCTCGATCTTCGCAGCACCCTCGTGTTCACCGGCCTCGACAGCCAGGACGCCCACGCCGGCTGGCAGCAGCGCTGCGGCACGTCGCTCGCCGACGCCCTGAAAACCATCAGCAGCATCGCCGAGAGCGACCGTCTCCGCTTCCTCAGCGACACCTGCCCCGCCGGCATCGCCGACCTGCGCCCCGCCGGTGCCCCCACGATCGAGTCCGAGGCGCTCCTGCTCGCCCTCGTCACCCAGGGTGCCCTCTTGCGCGCCGGCCCGCTCGACCCCGCCGAGCAAAAAGCCCTCGTCGCCCTCGCCAGCAGCCCGCCCGCGCCCCCATCGAACAACCCGCCGCCCTCCTGACCCGCCCGACCCGCCCCTCGCTGACCCGCCGCCCGCGGACCCGCCCTCGTTGGCCCGCCCCTCGCGGACCCGCCGCCCGCGGACCCATCCTCGCTGACTCGCCGCCCGCGGACCCGCCCCTCGCTGACCCGCCGCCCCCGGACCCGCCCCACCACCAGATCTGTCCCCCGGGACCGGTCCACGCCACGTGTTACCCGCGCGGCCCATGGCCACGGACTCCGCCCACG
>JBGAUO010000212.1:0-5869 GCA_044228605.1 Nannocystis sp.
GGCGGGCGGGTGGGTGAGGCCGACGCGGGTGGGGTTGGAGATCGTGAGGTCGAGGAAGGGCTCGCGGGCGCGGGCGCGGGCGCGGTCGAGGAGGGAGGGCTCGGTGCTCCAGGTGGTGTGGCGGGAGAACATGGTGGAGCGGATGGAGGGCGAAGCGGGGATATCCGATCGGTGGCCCGGGGGCGATCCTAGCGGCGGCTTTTTTGCGGTTCTCCCGCGGTGGCCCTGAGCTGGGCCGAGAGGGTGGCGTGCATCGTAAAGAGATGCTCGACACGTTCACGGTCCGAATTGAATCGTGCAGGTCGGTAGCATGCTTCGACGGCGTGATCGAGGTCGGCGTGCGCCCTTGAGAGCTCCGAAGGCATCGCAGCCGGGTCGTAGAGGTCCGCCAGGGTCGCTCCTGGGAAATTCTTCCGCGCGGCGAGGACTCCGGCGGCGGCCGCCTCGACACCTGCCGTCTGAGCCAATGTGGGTGCAATGGGCCGCGGGAAATTATTGTAGACGATCTCGGCGGAATATTGGTAGTCGCTCTTCATGCGCCCGCCGACGCACCGCATCCAGGCGTGATGCATGGACGAAGAGAGCACGCCAAAGTCGTACTCCGTGGCCTCGGGGACGATCAGCGCGCTGCCGGTTGCGATGATGTCTGGCTCGAGGAATCCGATGGGAATGTAGCGCCGGGCCTCGGACGAGACCTTTGGGATGAGGAGGTAGCGGGAGGACGGTTGCCGTCGCTCGCCGAAGAGGGTTGGAGTCTCCGCGAGTTTCCTCGTCTGCCCACGCCCCGACGCGAGGCGAAACCGTCGCACGCCGTCGGCGCGTGCTTTCACGGACGGGCTCGAATCGATCAGCTCTGGCGGCGCGTCCACGAGCCAGAGGCACCACTTTGTCTCGCCATGGATGTATTCGTCGCCACCGGTGCAGCGCTTGATGTAGGGGCGAAGCCTCGTGTCCTCGGCGAGCAGCGCCTCTCGCTCGCTGTCGCCGCCGATGATCAGTCCGTGGTCATACCGGCCCTTTCCATGCCCGGCTTTTCTGGGCTTGTCGATCATCATGCTGCCGTAGTTAATCTTCGGGCCGGGGGTGATCGGTGCGGACCGCGAGCGGATGATCAGGTCCGGAGCATCGGCGAGGTATGGGTTGATGTTCTTTGCCGGGACAGCAGTAGGCGGCCCCCTGAGGGACGAGTACTCGTAGATCGTCTTGTTTGTCACATCGATGGCGCCGAACCCGATGATGACGACGTGCACGTGGGCTTTGCCTCGCGCTTCGCTCTCCCATGCGAAGGTGGTGTGGGCAAAATGGATGCGGACGCCACGTGCGAGCAGGTAGCGCCAGAGGACGCCGACCTGCTCGCCCTGGGTGATGGAGCTGGTCGATACAAAGGCTGCGCGCACCCCGGTGCCGCGGATATAATCGGCGGCTTTGTGGTACCAGCATGTCACGTAGTCGAGCTCACCAGCGCCGGGGGCCCCTTCCCAGGTTGACAGGACCTGGGCCTTTTGTGCCGGAGTTTGTTCCTTCTTCCCGATGAAGGGCGGGTTGCCGAGGAGGTAGACGGAGTCTGATGGGGTCAGGACGGCTCGCCAGTCGAGGCTCAGCGCGTCGCCATGCCGGATCGTCGGGCTGGCTTGCAGCGGGGCCCGCCCGAGCGAGAGGCCGAGCGCCTCGGCGAGCAGGCGATTGGCCTGAAGATCGGCGAGCCAGAGGCCGACCTCCGCGATGCGGCACGGCCACTCATGGATCTCGATGCCGAAGAATTGGTCGACGTCGACCTTGCAGAGGTCGCGGATGCCGAGGCTTCGCGGCGTCGGTTCTGCGTGTAGCTCGACGAGGAGTTCATGCTCCAATCGCCGCAGTTCGCGGTAGGCCAAAATGAGGAAGTTTCCGCATCCGCACGCCGGGTCGAGCACGCGAATGCCCGCCAATTTGCCCTGAAAGTCGACCAGGCGCGCGTTCCGGCCGGTCGATCGCTCGGCCTTGATAGCGTCGAGCTCGGCCTGCAATTCATCGACAAAGCTCGCCTTCAGGACCTTGAGGATGTCGCGCTCGTTGGTGTAGTGGGCGCCGACCTGCCGTCTGTCTGGCTTGTGCAGGATGTCCTGGAACAGGCTGCCGAAGACCGCTGGGGAGATCGTCGCCCAATGAAAGGCGGTACAATTGAGGAGTTCGCTGCGCTGATTCGGAGTGAAGGCGGTGAATCCTGGCTTCTCTTTGAAGAGGGAGCCGTTGACGTGGGGGAACGCCGCGAGGTCGTCGCTGAGGTGCTCGTGCCGCGCATGCTCTGGCGTGTTGAGCACCTCAAAGAGGTCAGCGAGCCGCGTGCCGAGGTCGCTGGCGTCCTCGTTTGTCGAGAGGATGAGGTTGGTGAACGCGAGTGGCTCGAAGATCCCGGTGTCCTCGGCAAACAGGCAGAACAGGACGCGCACGAGGAGGCGCTCGAGGTCAGCGCCGCCGTGGCCGGCCGCGCTCATTGTGTCGTGGAGCCCGGCGAGTCGCGCCGTCGCCGCAAAATTGGCCGAGTCTTCCGGGTTGATCTTCGTCCCGCAGGTCTGATTGTCAGCCCCGCGTTGCGCATGCACGTCCTTGCATTCGGCTGGCTGGCGGGCGCGGGGCCTGATCTCGTTCCCGCGGAGCGTGGGCATGGGGCGTGGAGGATTGCACCCTCGTGGGGTGTTGTCATTCGATCCGTGCGGGACGTGGGATGGCTGCGCGCGGGTGGCGCGGCGAAAATTCGTCGCGGGGGCGCAACGGCGTGGAGGGTCGGGGCGACCTTGGTGCCGTGCTGAAGCGAACCGTCTCTGTCACCCTCCTGTGGACCTCTGTCGTGCTCGTCACGGGCTGCCTGTCGCCGACCGCGTTTGTTGTGGAGAGCAGCACGGGGGAGCTGGCGAGCACGGGGGAGGGCAGCTCCTCGGGGTCCATGGACAGCGATGAGAGCGCGGTGCCGGCGGTGATGACGACGACCGAGGACCCGGATATCGCCGACCTCGCCGAGTGTTCGCCGGGGAGTCGTGAGCGCTGTGCGTATGGTGGTCCTGCGGAGGCCCTGCAGGTCGGAAGTTGCCGCGCTGCGGTGCGGGTGTGCGGCGAGGACGGGGTATGGGGCGCGTGCGCGGGGGAGGTGCTGCCGATGGTGGAAGATTGCCGGACCCTGGCCGACGAGGACTGCGACGGGCGGTCGGCGTGCAGCGGCGAGGTCGTGTGGGTGCGCAGCTTTGGTCAGGCGGACGGCGGGGCACCCGGGCACGCGACGGTGGAGGCGCTGGCGATCGACGGTCACGAGCGGATCTGGCTGACCGGCGGGTTTTCAGGGTCGCTGGAGATCGGCGGGCGGTCGTGGGCCACGTCCGACACGCCGACGATGTTCATGGGTCGGCTGAATGTCGAGGGGGAGCCCGAGCTTTTGTTCGCGGATCTGCAGGACGGGGCGTGTGGCGTCGGGACGGTGCTGGCGGCGGATCGCCGCGGGCAGGTGGCGCTCGGGGCCGTGCATTGTGGCAAGTTGCGGGTGGCGAAGGAGGCGCCGGTGCGTGCGGCGCTGGGTGGCTCGCAGGCCGCGATCGTCGGTGTATTTGCGCAGTCCGGTGATTATGTCGGCGACATGCCGCTGCGCGCCGACGGGGGGGACGCCGACATTGCGCGTTTGGCCTACGACGGGGCGGGCAATCTGTGGATCGCGGGTCGCTTCTCCGGCGGGCCGTTGCGGGTGGGCGAGGGATATGATGGCATGCTGGTCGGCGCGGGTGGGATGTCGGACGGGATGGTGGTGAAGCTGGGGCCGGACGGGAAGGTCGTGTGGGCGCACGGCTTTGGCGACGAGCACGGGCAGGAGATCCTCGACATGGACGTCGACGCGGCGGGGCAGGTGTGGTTGGTCGGTGGGTTTGTCGGGTCGATGCAATTCGCGGGTGGATCGTTGCACGCGCAGGCGGTCGACCCGAACCAGAGGAGCATGTTTGTGGTCAAGCTCGACGGCGACGGTGCGTGGCAGTGGGGGCGGGCGTACGGGGTGGCCTCGGACCAGGCGCTGTCGCAGGTGCGCGTGGACGCGGACGGTGAGGCGGTGGTGGCTGGCTACTATCGCGGGCCGATGCTGGCGCTGGGCAACGAGATGCTGGTCAATGAGAGCTCGGATCTGGCGCTGGTGATGGCGCGGCTCGACGCGCGGGGGGATCTGCGGTGGGCCCGGAGCTGGGGGTGTTACGGCGCGTGTTTTTTTGACTCGCTGGTGATCGACGGGGCGGGCCAGAGCGTGGTCTCGACGTCGCTGGAGGCGAGCAGCGGGCTGGTGATCGAGGAGGCGGTGGCGTTTGCGGCCGCGGACCGCGATGGCGCGGTGGTGGCCAAGCTCGACCGCGACGGCGGGCTCTTGTGGCAGCCACGTTTGTATGCCGCGGATGTGGAGCTGGCGGTTGGGCCCACCGGGGCGATCTACATGGCCGGGCGCTACGACGGGGAGGTCAGCTTCGGCTCGGCGCCGGGGTTGCAACGGAGCGCCGGGGACGACGGCGAGGATGTGTATGTGGCGCGGGCCCGGCCGTGACGGTCACGGGGCGCGCTCAGTGCTGGTGTTGTGGCAGGTCGTCCGCGATATCGTAGTAGTCGCCCTTGGAGGCGACATGGATGTGTTTATCCATGCGGGTGTTTGTGGGCAGATCGAAGGCGCCCATGGCGATGCCGATCCAGTCGCGGTAGATCGGGTCCCAGAACAGCGAGGAGCCGCAGGTGGTGCAGAAGCCGCGGCGCACCTTCTCGGACGAGCGAAACCACGTGACCTGGTCCGCGCCGTGGATCGTCACGGCGCTGCGCGGGACGTCGGTGGATACGAAGACGTGCCCGGAATGCTTGCGACATTGTGTGCAATGGCAGGCGTCGGGCGGTGGTAGCTCGCCGTTGACCTCGAAGCGGACGGCGCCGCAGAGACAAGATCCCGTGTGCATGGCGAGCTCCTGAGGTCGGAGGGGCCCCCGGTCGTGGTGCGCGAGCGGGGGTCGGGGGGTTTAGTAGGCCTTGGCGATGAGGACGCGCTGGGCGCTGGGCTTGCCGGTGAGGATGCAGCTGCCGGGCTCGGGCGCGGGGCCCTGGCCGGGGAGCGGGATGCAGCGGATCGTGGCCCGGGTCTGCTCCTTGATCTTGGCCTCGGTCTCGCGGGTGCCGTCCCAGTGACACCAGGCGAAGGTGCTCTGGTCGCCGGAGAAGGTGCGCAGGAACTCGTCCCAGGTGTTGAGCTGCACGCTGCGGTCGTGGAGGCGCTGGCGGGCGGCGGCGAGGAGGGCGGCCTGGAACTTGTGCAGGCGCTCGACGACCGTGGCGAGGAACTGGGCGGTGGGGAGGAATTCCTTGCCTTTGCCGGCCTCGCTGTCGATCCGCATCTTGACGCAGACCTGGTCCTTCTCGAGGTCCTTGGGGCCGAGCTCGACGCGGACGGGGACGCCCTTGCGCTCCCAGTCGTAGAACTTGGCGCCGGGCTTCATGTCGCGGTCGTCGACGACGACCTCGAGGAAGTCGCGGTAGCGGGCGCGGGGCGGGGCGATGTCGATGTCGACGAGGGCGTCGCGGAGCTTGGCGCAGGCGGCGAGGACACGGCTGCGCTCGTCGTCGCCGCGGAAGATCGGGACGATGACGATGTGGATCGGGGCGAGGCGGGGCGGGAGGACCAGGCCGGCGTCGTCGGCGTGGCGATGGTGGGCGACCTGGTCGTGGACACCGTGGTCGCGCAGGGCTCGCGCCCCCTCGGGCGGCCGATGACCGTCACGCGCGCCGAGCGCCACCTGCTGCACGAGCTCGACGGCGAGCGCGCGGTCGGGGTGCTCGACCGCTTCTTCGCCGAGCTCCCGGCCGAGGATCGCGCGCGCTTCGGGCGCGG
>JBGAUO010000213.1:0-5837 GCA_044228605.1 Nannocystis sp.
GGGGTCCGTGCCGACCCGCTATTCCAGGATCCGTTTGGCCGTCCCGAGCAGGATCCACTTGCCCGTCCCTTGACAGCTGCTGCATGTTTCGCGGCGGGCTGTCGCGGGCGGGCGGAGGCCGAGGTGCCGGAGGAGTCCGAGGCCGAGGAGCCCGAGGAGCCCGCGAACCCGAGTCCCCCGTCGCCGGCAGTTACCATTGTTCAGGAGGCGTCGGTCACGACGGTCGAGCGCAGCTGGACCGAGTCTTCGAGCTCCCTCGAGTTCACGCCGCTGGCTCCTGCCCCACGCAGTGCGCCCGCCTCGAGCTCGCCGGCGCCGTCTCGCTGTTGTCGGACCTGCCACAGCGGCCGCGCCTGCGGGAACACCTGCATCGCGGCGAACCGCGAGTGCCACACGCCGCCCGGATGCGCGTGCGACGGGTGAACGCGGCCTTCTCGCCGAACCACTACGGCTTGGCGTCGCCGGGCGCGGGGGAGCCACGGCGCCGCGAAGAAGGGCACCGATCGTGCGCAACTGGGCGATCACGTCGTCGATGACCACGGCCTGCTCGCGCTCGACGAGCAGGTCGAGGTAGAGCATCACGCCCTCGTCCGTATCGCACAGCACCCGCCCTGCGGCCGGCTCCCCGGCGAGCTTCGCGAGGTAGCCGACCGGCTGGTTATCCGTGAGGGCCGCCCAGAACGTGCTCGCGACGAGCACGCGCACAGCGTCGCCGTGGCGGCCGCACATGTCGGGGCGGCTGGCGGCGAACAGCTCGTGAGTGGCGAAGCGCAGGTCGCCCGGGTGGCCGGGCTGGGCGGCGCGCAGGAGGGCTCGCGGCCGGTCACCCGAGCCCGGCTCGGCGCAGCAGCGCGTCGAGGTCGCCGCGGGCGCGCACGCGACTGTCGGGGCCGAGGATGACCAGCCGTGTCGAGCCCCGGTGGCCGCCGCAGGAGAAGGCGACCGCGCCAGCGACCGCGACGATGAGGCGGGAGCCGTCCGGGAGGTGGAAGGTGGCGGTGTAGCCGGGCGCTGGGCTCGCTGACTGATTTTCCGGTGTCTGCGGAGAAGTCATGATGTCCTCAACCGTCAGTATAATCTTTTAAAGACTAGACTGTAAGAGGCTAGTCGTTTAAGGTTCTAGGCGCGCGAGGTCCGGACGACTACCATCCGGGCGCCTTGGCACGCCGTTCATCAGGCGAGATTCGAGACAACCACGTGCGGGCGGAGCTCGCGGCGTTGCTACGCCGCGCCCGCGAGCGCAGCGGGTTGTCTCAGGCCGGGCTACAGACGCGTCTGGCCGAGGCGCTCGGGGTCGATGCCGTGTCGGCGAACACGATCAGCCGCTATGAACGCGCGGTGCTCGCACCGACGCTCGGCACACTCGATGCGCTCTGCGAGTTGCTCGGCGGCGAGGAGGGTGCGTTGCTGCGGGCGCTTGGGCAGGCGCTCGGCGAAGAGGCAGGTGCCGCCGCCACGCAGCCACGTGGACGCACGAAGGTCGGGGCGGATCGGAAGTCTCGTACCCGGAAAAGTGGCAGTTAGCTTCGAGTAAGGCGCGATGTAGCCGGAGTGCTACGCGGGCCCTGCATGAGCGGCGGCGAGGAACAGGTCGAGGATTCACCCGGACCTGTACACACCCCGCTCCCTGTGGTCTCTTGAGGACCGGTCTCCCGCATGCCAGCACGTTATCGCGCCCGCGTCACCGATATCGGCGAATTCATCCGCAATCGCTCGTGTCAGCGATTCTTCCGCCTATCCCACAACAATCGCGAATTATACCGTTACCTCCCCTTCGCAGGCCGACCGTTCCACGTCATCGACCCGGTACTCCTTGTGGCCGGACGCACGCAGGAGGACGCGTGGGCCAAGGACCTGCAGCGCGCGGGCTGCTCCGAGCTCGCGGGAGATTCGGACGACCCGGTCGAATGGTGGCGCGTGACCGCCTTGCCGCGGTCAAGACCGGATGCTCCGCCTACGTCCGCGAGGTCGACACCGGGCGGCCCGAAAGACGCCACAGCGCGCACGGTTTCGCGCGATCGTCTTCCGCGCCCGGCGTGTTAGCCTGGTCACCCTTTGGCGCACGGACCCAAGCGACCACCCCCGCCCGTACTTGCCGAGCGGCCAAGTTACGAGGTGAGCGACACGGCCACCACCCTGCCGCGCGTCCACCCTCCTGTGGACAGCGCTGCGGCGACGCTCGGGCCTGCCGGAATGCCCCCTGCCGATGAAAGGCCGCGCCTCGGGCCGTACGAGCTGGTGCGGTCGCTCGGTGTTGGCGGCATGGGGGAGGTGCACGAGGCGATCGATACGCGGAACGGACAGCGGGTCGCGCTCAAGATGATCTTCGAGGTCGACCCAGCTGGTGTCTACCGACTCAAACGCGAGTTTCGCCGCATGGCCGACATCTCGCACGAGAACCTCGTGACCCTGCACGAGCTCGGCAACAACGGCGACCGCTGGTACTTCACGATGGAGATGCTGCACGGGGGCGACCTCGGCAGCGCCATGCGAGCGGCCCGTCTCGGCGACGGCGAGGCGCTGCGCGGGCTGCTGCGGCAATTCGTGCACGGCGTCCACGCCATCCACCAGGCCGGCAAGATCCACCGCGACCTCAAGCCCTCCAACGTGCTCGTCACCGACGCGGGCCGCGTGGTGATCCTTGACTACGGCCTGGTCAACGAGATCGACCACAGGACCATCTTCGCCAGCTCTCGCGGGCTAATCCGCGGGACGCCGGCGTACATGTCCCCGGAACAGGCAGCCGGCCAGCTCGCCACGCCCGCCTCCGACTGGTACGCGGTCGGGGCGATCCTCTTCGAGGTGCTCACCGGCCGCTACCCGTTCATCGGCGGCGCGATGGAGATCATCCTCGACAAACAATACGAGGACCCACCACGCGTCTCGCAATTCAACCCCCGCGTGCCACCTGGGCTCGACGACCTGGTTGCCGCCCTGCTGCACCGCGTGCCGGCCGCGCGACTTGGCGTCACCGAACTACTCGCCTGGTGCGCCCGTGGCCGGAGCCCTGAAGCCGCACCGCGGCGCAACCTCGTCGCCGGCGAGCTTGTCGAACGCGAGGCTCAACTCGAGCAACTGCACGCCGGCTATCGCCAGGCCCTCGCGGGCAAACCAACGTGCGTGGACATCGTCGGCGCGGCGGGGAGCGGCAAGACCTCGCTGCTGCGCCAGTTCGTGGCCCAGCTCACAGATGAGCCACACCTCGTGGTGCTCGAGGGCAGCTGCTCGGCCCGCGAAGCGCTGCCCTTTCGCGCCTTCGACGGCCTGATCGACGCGCTCGCTGGCCACCTGCTACGGATCCCCGGACCCGAGTGCGACGCGTTGCTCATGCCGCTCGGCGAGAGCCTCTACGCGCTGGCCCAGATCTTCCCGGTACTGGCACGTGTGCCGTGGATCGCCCACCAGACCCCGCCTGTCGTGCCCGAGCCGTCAGAGATGCGGCGCCGAGCCTTCCACGGGCTCAAGGCCCTGCTCTTCCGCATCGCCGAGCAGCGCCCACTGATAGTGTTCCTCGACAACCTGCAATGGGGTGACGTCGACAGCGCCCGCCTGCTCGACCACCTGCTCGCTCCGCCCGGCGTACCGCCGTTCCTGCTGGTCAGCGCATACCGCCGCGACGAGGCCACACCGATGCTCCGCGACATCGCCCTGCTACGCGCGATGGCGACGCCAGCCTACGCACTGCGCATGGTCGAGACGCCTCCGCTGTCGCAGGTCGGCGCTGCAAGACTGGCGCTGCGCCTGATGTCCGGCGAGCCCTCGCCGCGACGCCTGCGGCTTGCCGAGCACATCGCCCGCGAGTCGGGTGGCAACCCGGCCCTGCTGCGCGCGCTCGTGGAGGAGCTCGGGCGCCAGCCCACGAGCGGCGCCGAGGCCGAGATGTCAATGCCCGCTGGCGACGGCGACCTCCTGCGTCGCCTGGTCCGCGTCCGTCTCACGCGGCTCGGCGCAGAAGCCCGCGAAGTACTCGCACGAGTCGTCGCCGCCGGGGCGCTATCGCTCCCGCTCCTACAGCGTGCTGGCCCCTGGCAAGGCGACCTCCGGGCGCTGGTTACCCAGCTCCAGGGCCAGAGCCTGGTGCAGGTCGACGGTGACGCACCGACGGTGTCCCCGTTCAATGAGCCGATCCAGCAGGCGGCCTCACGGGTGCTCGACGGCGACCTCCTGCGCCACAGCCACCTCATGCTGGCCCAGGCGCTGCTGGCGGATCATAGCGATGACAGCGAACGCATCGCCCGGCACATGCATGCCGCCGGGCGTTTCGACGAAGCGCTCGAGCATGCCTCCGCCGCCGCCTATGCCGCGAGCAAGGCCCTCGCCTTCGACCACGCCGCCGAGCTCTACCGCTTCGCCATCGCCTGCAAGTCGCCACCTCGGTGGAGCCTGCAGAAGAACTGCGCCGAGGCGCTGGTGCAGGCCGGACGCGGGGCCGAGGCCGCTCCGCTGTTCCTGGCCGCCGCCGACGCGGCTTCGGGGAACACTGCGGCCCGACTACGCCGCGAAGCCGCCGAGCAGTACCTGAACCACGGATACCTCGAGCGCGGGCTGGAGATCTTGTACCCGCTGCTGCGCGAGGCCAACATCGCATTGCCGGACCGTCCGCGCGAGCTCAACGCCCAGCTTGTCAGCCATACCGACCAATTGGTACGTCGCGGCTTGCGGTTCAGCGAGCAGAGCGAATTCCAGATCCCCAGCCGTGACCGTGACCGTATCGACCTGTGCTGGGCCGCCGGCAAGGGCCTCCTCCTCAACGACCCGCTCCGCAGCGGCGTCTTCCTGGCCCAATGCACATACATGTCCCTTGAGGCAGGTGAGCCACGCCGAGTGGCCCGCACCCTCGCGCTGTTTGGCATGGCCCACGCCAGCCGCAACCACGACGGTGGTCTCGCCATGCTCGCTGCCGCCGCAGAGCTCGGCCTACGCATCCATGACCCGTATGCCGTCGGCCTCGCCACCGTGTGCCGGGGCATCCAAGCCCGTACCGACGGTCAGTGGCTCGCGGCCCTCACCGACCTCGACTTCGGCGTGCAGTACCTACGCGAGCACTGTCCCAGCAGCGCGTGGGAGTGCAGCCTTGGCCAGGGCAGCACGATGGCCGCCCTCGAGGCGCTCGGCGAGCTTCGCACGATGAGCGAGCGCTCGGAGCAGATGCTGCGCCGCGCCCAGGAGACCGGCGACATGCACACCAGCCTGGTGGCGGCGATGTACTCGGCCCTCACCTTGCTCGCCAGCGGCGCCCCCGCGGCCGCCCGCGCCAGGGTGCGCAGCGCCCTCGCTCACTGGCCGTGCGAGGGCTTCCACGTGCAACACCTGCATGCCCTCAAGATCGAGGTTTACTGCGATCTCTACGAAGGCCGGCCCGCCGACGCATGGCAGCGCATCGTCACAGCGTGGACCCCCCTCGAGGACTCGAGCTTCCTGCGCCTCTCGACCCGCCGCGCCGAGGCGCTGATCCTCCGAGCCCGCGCCAGCATCGCAGCCCTCCGCGCAGCGCCCACCGAGCACGAACACCTCGCCACCATCGCAATGGGAGACATCACCCGGCTCGAGCAGGAAGGGCGCCTCCACCTGCGGGCGGAGGCTGCCCTGTTACGTGCTGGCCTCGCTTGCTGCCGCGGCGACGAAGCGGAGCAACAACACCAACTCGACACAGCGATCAGCAGCCTCGAGTCAGCCGGCATGCAGCTCAGCGCCCTCACAGCGCGTCGCCTGCGTGGGCGCAACCGCGAACCAGTACGCCGCTGACCAGGCCGTCATGCTCAAGAACCTCCTGCCCAAGCTCGGCGCCGGCGCCAGCTACATCCAGACCCAGCCCGTGTTCGACCTCGCGCAGCTGC
>JBGAUO010000214.1:0-5673 GCA_044228605.1 Nannocystis sp.
AAGGGCGAAGTGCCCTTCCGCATGTACGACACCGTCATCGTGAGCCCCGAGCAGGAGCACCGCGAGACCGGCGAGGCCGAGGTGCACGGCGAAGACGAGCCCGAAGAGTACGAGGCCGATGAGTACGCGTGGTACCCGCGCCAGCTCGCCACGCTCGAGGCGAAGCGGCCCTCGCTCGCCGGCGCGACGCTCGAGCCAGGCGAGCATCTGTGGCGTCACGGCGTTGCGCTTGCGCGGATGGTCGAGGGTCCAGCGCAGCAGGCCGGGGCCGAGGATCTGCTCGCGCACAAGTCCGTCGGAGCGGTCGTTCATGGGGTCTTTGTCGGTTCGGGTGTCGCGGGCCCGGGCGCGGCTGGGCGAGCGTGCAGGGTGATGCCGGCGTCGCTGGTCGGGCGGTCGGGCAGCTGCGGCTGCAGCTCGCCGCGTTCGAAGGCGAGGCGCAGGGCCTCGAGCTGGCGGGCGGTCGGCGAATCGGGGTTTTGCAGGATCTTGCGGCGCAGCGCGAAGGCCCGCTTGCGACGCAGCTCGGGGGTCAGAGCCGCCGGATCGGCGGCGATGAGGTCGAGCTCCTCCTGGGTGAGCGGGGGCTCCTTGGCCGGCGCGGGGCTGTTCTGCGCGGGGAGCAGGCTGACCTTGGTGTCGTCGACCGCGGGCGTGGCGGCAGGCGGCGTGACTGGTTTCGCCGCGGGTGTAGCGGGCAGCGGGGGCGGATCGGCGGGGCCGCTGCAGGCGAACAATCCGCAGAGCGCGAGGGCTGGGGCGCGAAGCGACATGGGCGTCACTTTAGCAGCAAGCGCGCGGAGTTGGGCGCTCGGCGGAGCGCGCAGCGGCGGGAGCAGGGACATGTCCTGGGGGACATGTCGCGTGGAGCTGTCCCGAAGGACAGGTTCAAGACGTCGGTGGTGGCGCAGGGCGTCGGCCCTGGAGGTGGGCCAGGGTCTCGCGCCAGCCCCAGCGCAGCCGCAGGCTGGCGGCAAGGCCGAGGATGACGATCATGGCGAGCTGGCAGACGTACAGATAGAAGGCGAACACGGCCCCCGGACCGGCGACCGTCGCGGGTGGGAGGAACAGGGCGAGGCCGGTGAGCAAGCCGAGCTGGAAGGTGCCGACGTGGGCGGGGGGGCCGGGGATCAGGAGGGTGAGGTTCAAGACGGCGAGCGCGGCGAAGGTCTCCGCGAGGCCGAGGGGGACGCCGCAGCCGCGGGCGAGCATCCACATGCCAAACGCGTTGGCGGCCCAGTAGGCGAGGGTGACGAGGACAAAGAGCAGGAGCGGACGGGCGGAGGGCAGCGCTGCGAGGCCCTCGGCGATGCCGCGGGCGAGCTCGGCGAGGCGATCGGCAAGACCAGGGGCGAATCGACCGAGGCTGCGATGGACCAACTCGCCAGCAGCGCGCGGCCACACCGCGAGCGCGAGCAGGACGAGGAGGGCGGCCCCGAAGAGGGCGGCGACCCCGAGGCAGGCGGTGTAGAGGCTGGCGATCGCCGGCGCCGCGGGCAGCGTGGCGGTCGCGGCGAAGAACATGCCGCACACGATCAAGCCGTCGACGACCCGCTCGAGGGCGACGGTGCCGAGGGCCTGGCTGAACGGGATCGCTGAGGCGCGGGCGAGCAGCAGCGGGCGTACGAATTCACCGAGGCGCCATGGGAGCAGCAAGATCCACAGGAAGCCTGCGCAGGCGATCGCCAGCACCGTCGTCGGGGGGACCACGCCCAGCGGGCGGACCAGGAACCACCAGCGGCCGGCGCGCGCGAGGAAGTAGACCAGAAGCGTGGCCAGGTAGGCCGGAATCAGCCACAGGGGCACGCGCAGGTCGTCTGGGACGGCGTCGACCCGATGGCTGACCAGGACGACGATCACCGCGGTGATCAGCAGCGAGAGGACGATGCGAAGCCCGAGCCGGGCGGGCGGGCTTCGTGGAGCGGAGGTCGCAGGCTGGCTGTCGGGCGCGGCGACCATGGTAGTCGCGGGGGGGCCGGCGCGTGGGACGACCGGCCTGCGGGCTTACTTGCGGAAGCGGCTCAGGTTCTTCGGCAGAGCGTCGATCGACGGGAGCTTCGCATCTGGGTGCAGCTTGGCGGCGCGGGCGAGGAGGTCCGCCTCGTCCTCACGGCGCGCGGGATCGGGGACGCAGCACTCGACGGGGCACACGGCCTGGCAGGCTTCGTAGTCGTGGAAGCCGACACACTCGGTGCAGAGGTTGGGGTCGATCACATAGGTGTCGTCGCCCTCGGAGATGGCCTCGTTGGGACACTCCGGCTCGCACGCGCCGCAGTTGATGCACTCTTCGGTGATATGGGTTGCCATGGGGACGGACGGGCTCCTTGACCGTATCTGGCCGCGACCAGTCTTGGGGAAACCAGACGCGGTCGGAACTTCTAAACCAGCGCGGGGCTGATGTCCATGTGCAGGTGCGCAGCTGCGCTACGAGATCAGTTCGGTGACACGCCGTCGGAGTACGGCGAAGCTGGCGAGCAGGCGCTCAGGGTCGGGGTCAGGAGCAGGGCGCAGCAGGGTGGATAGGACCGAACCGCTGCCTGGTGAGGCGGCGAGGAGAATGCCGTGACTTGCCTCAATCAGGATCTCGCAGCGCCCGAGGCCGAGGTGACTGCACCAGGCCTGGGCGCGGAGGGTGGACTGTTCGACCTGGGCGCCGACGAGCTGCAGATCGAGAGCCGAGACCTCGCCAGGACGATGGGCGAAGTCGATGGGGTCGCCCTCGGCGTCCGTGAGGATCGCGCCGCGGACGTCCGGCCGGGTGCTGACGTGGGCCGCGAGCGCCTCGCCAAATTCGCTAAATCCGGAGAACAGCGCCCCGTTGTCTGTGTCGGCGGTCGAGATCTGAGACATGGCCGAAAGGACAGGCTCAGAAGGGCACCGAGAAGGCGAGGCTGCCGAGGCGGGCGTTGCCGAAGCGGTTGGTCTGGATGATGTGATTGTAGGTGGCCGAGACCCACGCGCCCTGCAACCAGCGCAGGCCGCGGACGCGGCTGGCGAGGCCGTCGAGCTCGAGGACCAGCTCGCCGCCCGGGGTGTGCGAGTGGAACTTGCTCATCTTGGGGTCGTTGGTGCGGTAGGCGACGTCGGGGCCGTAGTAGCCGTCGGGGGACCAGAAATCGGCGCCGCTCTGCGTGTAGTAGCGGTAGCGGCCGCGGAAGATGACGCGCTTGAGGAAGCGGACGTGGGCGCGGAGGTCGAGGCCGTGGGCGACGATGCCCCAGTCGTCGCCATAGAAGCGGTAGCGCGGCTCGAGCACCAAGGGGGTCTTGGGCACGGCCCAGCGGAGAAAGCCGCTGATGGCGCCGCGTCGGCGCAGCAGCGGGTGGGTCTCGGGGAGGCCGTCGCGGACCTGGCGGTAGGGGTTGTCTTGCGGGCCCGTGGCGATGATGCCCTCGAGCAGGACGCCGCCGAGGAGGCGGCGCGCGAGCGCGTGGGTGTAGCCCGCGGAGAGGAAGTTGACCTGCTGAAGGTTGGTGTCGCCGGTCGAGTTATGGGGCAGCACCCGGCCGGCGAAGATCTTGTTCACCGAGTCGAAGTTGCCGGTGTAACTGACGGAGACGGTGCCAGCGCGGTTGAACACGTCACGCGCGAGCGAGGCGCCGAAGCTGCGCGAGATCCAGTCGGACTCGGTGGAGTAGCGGAAGAAGCCGCTGAGGCTCCAATTGCGCAGCCGTGAGGCGAGGCGCAGCGTGGTCTCGTGGCGGAACTCGGTGAAGAGGTAGTCGCCGCCGGTGACCGCGGCCGCGCCGGCGCCGATCGAGGCGGAGGTGACGGCGTCGAGGAGGTACTCGGCGCCGACCGTGAAGCGCTCGTCGGGCAGGTCCTTCTCGACGTAGACGACGGGCGCGAGCACCCGCGTGGACTGCTCGCGGTAATAGTTGCCGCGGAGGACGATGCGGTCCTCGGCGACGATCGGGCGCGGCGCGGCCAGGCCCGTCGCCAGCGCGCACGCGCCGAGGGCGAGCGGGGCGAGGCGCCGGAGCCGGCGATGCACCGCTGTCAGCCGCAGCCGCATCCGCCACCCGCGGCGCCGTGCCCGCCAAAGCCACCTTCGCGGGCCGATTCCACGTGCGACTGGAACTGCTCTTCGAGGCCCTCACTGGCCGGGTTCATCTCGGGCCGGCTGAGGACCTCGCGTTCGGATGGCTTGACGGTGGCGCAGCCGGCCGCGAGCACGAGGCTGCCCGCGACGCCCGCGACGAGAAGGGGTGAGCGAGCCGTCATCATATGGGCGAGAAAGCTGCCGCAGCCGGCGAGTTCCCACAAGGGGGTGCGCGGGCCTTGCTCTCGGGCGGAAGGTTGTGGTCTAAGCCCTGCGGATGGCGGCGGGACTGCTCATCGTGATCGACGGGCCCGCCGGGGCCGGCAAGAGCACCGTGGCGCGGCAATTGGCCGAGCGCTATGGGTTGCCGGTCCTCGATACCGGGGCGATTTATCGAGCCCTCGCGTTGATCGCCCGCGAGCGCGGGGTGGCCTGGTCGGACGAGGCCGGGCTGGCTGCGCTGACGACGGCGCTGGCCGCGGATGAGGACGAGACAGGGTCAGGAATCCGTTTTGTGCCCGCAGAGGCGCCCGGGGCGGCCCAGCGGATCGAGCTCGGGGGTCGCGACGTGACGATGGCGATCCGCACCCCGGAGATCTCCGACGGGGCGTCGCAGGTGTCGGCACACCCGGCGGTGCGCCAGGGTCTGTTGGGGATCCAGCGCCAGCTCGGGGCGCGCGGCTGTGTCGCCGAGGGTCGCGATCTTGGCACCGTGGTGTTCCCGGACGCGACCTACAAGTTCTTCCTGACGGCCGACGACCGGGTCCGGGCCGGGCGCCGCCAGCAGGAGCAGCGCGAGCAGGGTCAGGAAGTCCCGCTCGAGCAGGTGCTGCACGACCTCCAGAGCCGCGACGAGCGAGATCGGGTCCGTGCCGCGGCGCCGCTGGTGCAGGCGGCCGACGCGGTCCTCGTCGACTCGACGGGCAAGGACCTCGAGGCCGTCGTGAGCGCCATCATGGCCGAAATTGCCAGGCCGCGAGCTCGCTAATCTGCGAATCCGGGCGGGCTATCCGGGCGGGCTCGTGGACCCGTCTGGGGCTGGCTTTGGCGGCGGTTGACCTTTTTTGCGAAGGGACCTACGTTCCCCGCGCTCTGGTGGAGGGGTGATGATGGGCACTGTGGGTGCTCTGTCGTCGCTGCATCCGCCCGGGACTCCACGAGAAAGAACCCAAAACTCCAACATGCAACAACAACAGAATTTTTCCGCGGACGACGACGACTTCGCCGCGCTTTTTGAGAAGAACACCCTCGAGAACGGCGAGATCCGCGAGGGCAGCATCGTCACCGGTACGGTGGTCGACATCATCGGCGACTACGCGGTGGTCGACGTCGGCTGCAAGGCCGAGGGCCAGGTGCCGCTGCGCGAGTTCGCCGAAGAGGACGGCAGCATCAACGTCCACGTCGGCGACAAGATCGAGGTCTTGCTCGAGGCCACCGAGGACGCCAACGGCCTCGTCATCCTGTCGAAGGATAAGGCCCGCAAGCGCAAGGTGTGGGACGAGATCCAGAGCGCCTGTGAGGCGGAGGGTCTGGTCAGCGGCATCATCCAGGCGCGCGTGAAGGGCGGCCTCGCGGTGTTGCTGCAGGGCGGCGTCAAGGCGTTCCTGCCCGGCTCGCAGGTCGATCTGCGC
>JBGAUO010000215.1:0-5486 GCA_044228605.1 Nannocystis sp.
GCTGAGGCTGAAGAGCACGCCGGGGGAGCTGGCGGCGGCGCGGGCGAGCAGGTCGTCGGGCGAGGGGGTGTTCGGGTCGCCGAGCTCGAGGATGTCGCGGGCGGGGTACTGGCCGGCGGTCTGGCGGCGGCGCAGGAGCTCGACGCCGGGGGCGATGAGGGCGCGGTGGCCGGCCGCGGTCGCGGCGGTGCCGTCGTGTACGGTGAAGAACAGGCTGTCGGCGTCGGCTGTCCCGGAGGACAGCTTCTCCCAGCGCAGGAGCTTGTCGACGTAGGCGGCGTAGTCTTCCTCGCGGGTGAACGCGAGGCGGCCGACGTAGCCGTCGCTCTGCTGGACCTGCTGGAGGGCGAGCGGGACCTGGTCGAGGTCGCCGAGCAGCAGCTGGTAGCGGGGGACCTCGATGTTGAGGTCGGCGCCGTCGTCGAACTCGCGCTTGCGCCAGCGCATGGCCTCGTCCTGGGTCATCTGGGGCGGGACGCGGTAGATCTTGATCGGCGCGTGTTGTTGGTCCTGGCGGTGGGCGATCAGCGGCTCGATGAGGGCGAGCAGGCGGTCGCCCTCGGGGCCGCGCGGGGCGATGACTCCCCAGCGCTGGAGGGCGAGGTCGTTGGGGTCGCCGCCCTCGTCCCAGAACTGGCGGGGCGAGCTGGCCTCGTGGGGGGAGCGGCCCTTGGCGGTCGCGGCGTCCAGGCCCTCGTGGATCACGGGGGTGTGGTCGTCGGCGTGGACCATCAGGAGGTCGAGGTCGGTGGCTGCGGGGGTCATGGGTGTTTGGGTGGGGCTTGGGGATGGGCGGTCACGCGGGCAGCTCGCCGAGGTCCATGTCCTCGAGGACAGCCTCTTCTTCGTCGTCGTCGAGGCCGAAGGAGACGGCGTCGATCGGGGGGCCGGGGTCGTCGGCCGCGAGCACGCCGCTGCGGTGGGCGGCGAGGCTGATGGCGTGCTCCCAGTGCCAGGGCTCGACCTTGTAGGGGTGCCAGCCGAACTCCCAGGCGTGGGCGACGAGCCACTGGTGGAGGGGGGTCTTGCGCTGGGCGTCGACGCTGGCGCGCGAGGGGGTGAGGCCGCCGACGCCGATGTCGATCGCCAGGCCGGTCTCGTGCGGGGAGTCGAAGGCGAGCCAGCGCCGGCCCTCGGCGAGGGAGCCGTATTTGGCGATCACGACGGCCTCGTACTGGGCGCGGGACTCCCAGCGGTGGGCGCGCCAGGCGGAGGCGAGCAGGAGCGGGAGGCCGAGGGCCTGCTCGGCCGCCGCGGACATGCGGGCGAGGGCCTTTGCGGCGAGCACGTGCAGGCGTTTGGGGCCGCAGCCGGTGCCGGGCACGGGGACCAGGAGCGGGGAGGTGGTGGGCAGGGTGCCGTAGAGGCGGACGCTGACGCGGCGCTCGGCGTAGGCGTCGGCCGGGTCGGCGGTGGCGAGGACGGGGTCGGTCGCGGGCGCGGGTTCGCGGGCGACGGCCATGGTGCGCAGGGTAGGTGCCTGGGGCGGTGCTGGGGCTTCGCCGGGGACGGGGGTGCCGGTGGCGGCGGCGAGGGCGGCGAGGGTGGTGGGGCCGATGCGGCCGTCGATGGTGAGGGTGGGGGCGTCGGGGGCGAACTCGTGGACGCGGCGCTGGAACTCCTTGAGGGCCTGGAGGCTGCGCGGGCCGAGGGCGCCGTCGACGGTGAGTGACGGGGCGATCAGCTTCTGCAGGCAGGCTTGCACCCAGCGGTCGCGTTCGCGGGTGGAGGGGGTCACGAGGCGCTCCGGCGGGGGGCGATCGATCCGGAGGCGAGCACGGTGGGCGGGGCGCCGGCTTGCCACTCGCACAGCTGCAGCTGGGCGCCGCCGCCGGGGTTCTCGTGGATGACGAGGCCGGTGAAGCGGGAGATGAGGGCGGGGGCTTCGCCCTTGCTGCTGTCGAGGCCGGGGTTTTTGCGGGCGAGGTCGAGGAAGCGCTGCCAGGCGTCGTCGCCGTCGCTGACGGAGGGCAGGCGCATCAGGTAGATCCAGGTGCCGGTGTTGACGAAGGCGAGGTCGGGGTCCTGCTTCCAGCGGGCGGAGTGGGTGTGGCCGAGGACGACGGCGTCGGCCGCGAACTTCTTGGCGAGGCGCTGGGCCTCGGTCCACTCGCCGGGGTCGGGCTCGAGGCCGAAGTACTTGTCGCCGCTGTCGCCGGCGAGGGCGCGCTGGGCGGAGGCGTAGAGCTTGAGGCCGGCGCGGGCGAGCTTGAAGCGGGCGGCGTCGAGGAGGCCCTCGTCGGCGAAGCTGGCGGGGGCGTTCTCGTCGATGGCGCCCTCGATCGCGTCGCGCTCCTCGGGGCTGAGGCCGGCCTGGTCGATCGCGTCGGCGACCCCGAGGTTGCCGACGTTCTCGCCGTCGTCGTCGCCGTCGACGAAGGTCATGCCCTCGCCGAACTTCTTGTTGAAGAGCTGCCACAGGAGCTTGGCGGTGCCGCCCTGGAAGACGAGGCGCAGGGAGGTGGGGTCGACGGCCATGGCGGTGAGGACGGCGCCCTGGAAGTCGGGTTTGAGCAGGTCGGCGAAGCGCATGCCGAAGCGGCGCTTGAGCGGGTTCAGGAGGGTCTTGACGAGGCGGGAGCCGGGCGGGTAGCGAAACTTGGGGCCGTCGCCTTGCTGGGGGAGGTTGCCGTAGTCGAGGCGGTTCCAGGGGTCGTTGTGTTCGCCGTGGGCGAGCAGGATGCGGGCGCCGCCGACGGTGAGGACCTGGGGGGCGTCGCCGCGTTCGAAGACGAGGCGGGCGGCGATGGTGGGTGGCTGTTGGAGGGCGGCGCGGAGCAGGTCCTGGACCTCGGCGAGGGCGAGCTCGGCGTCGTGGTTGCCGAGGCGGACCAGGACCTCGCCGCCGGCCGCGAGCACGCGCCCGAGGGCGGCGAGCACGGCGGCGGTGGGGGGGTGGGCGACGATCGCCTGGGCCTGGCGGGTGGCCTGGGCGACGCTCAGCTCGAGCGGGTCCTCGTTCATGAGGAAGTCGAAGGTGTCGCCGTTGAGGACGACGCGCATGCGCTGGGCGGCGGCGGCGTCGAGCAGGCCGGGGAGGACGGCCTCGCCGGCGAAGATGTCGTAGCCGGCGCCGTTGCCGAGGTGGATGTCGCTGAGGACGAGGGTGGTCATGATGCTCCTTGGGTGGTGATCGAGGGCTTGAAGTAGCTGCCGGCGGCGCGGTCGAGATCGAGGCCGTAGGTGTCGTAGCTGCCCTTTTTGACCTGACGGCGCCTGGTCTTGAGGAGCTCGGCGAACTCGTCGGCGAGCGCGGGGTGGGCGGCCCAGGTGGTGTGGGAGCGGACGTCCAGGTCCGGGTGGCGGCGGGCGAGCTCGTCGACGAACTCGGCGAACCACGGCTGGACGTGGGCGGGCATCCAGTTGAAGAGGCGGGCGACGAGGCCGAGGCCGTAGACGGAGGTGACAAAGTCGCAGACGCGGTGGTCGCCGCGGTGGTCGCGGACGACGACCTTGCGGACGGCGCGCTCGAGGAAGTGGTCCATCCAGAAGCGGACCTGGCCGAGCTGGATCGCGGGGTCGTTGCCGGCGAGCATGAGGGCGCCGAGCAGGCGCGGCTGGCTGCGCACGTACAGCCAGGCGTCGTCGCCGGTGCGCGGGCCGTCCGGGGTGGCGACGACGGCGTGCCAGCCGGTGTGGCTGCGCTCGGGCTTGCCGCCGTGGGCCTTCAGGGTGTAGCGGCCGTGGGCGACGCCGAGGCCGTTGGCGGTGAAGTAGCGGTCGTAGGCGGGGCGGGCGGCGGGGTCCTCGTGCATGCCGGCGAGCAGGGCGGCGAGGGTGCCGGCCCGGCCGGCGAACTGGGCGACGCCCCACGAGAGGATCTGGTCGTCCCAGGTGTTGATGGCGCCGAACAGGCCGCCGGACTCCTTGGCCGCGTTGGCGAGGAAGATCTGGGCGGCGCCGCGGGGGTAACCGAGGGCGGCGAGCTGGGCCGTCGTGACGCCGCCTTTTTTGCCGCCGTGGTACTGGCTGAGGTCGAAGCCGTCGCCCTGGCCGCCGGGGTGGCCGGGGCCCCAGTAGGCGAAGCGGACCTCGTCGTCGCGGCTGGAGACGATGTGCTGGACGCCGGTGCCGAGCTCGACGCTGTGGACGCGGAACTCGCCGTGGGTGGTGGCGAGGGCGGGCGCGGGGTCGGGGAAGGCGGGCTCGGGGTCCGGGGTTGTGACAGTGGTTGTGATAGTGGCAGTGGTTGTGCCAGTGGGGCAGGGGACGCCGACCTGGGTGGCGAGGGCGGCGAGGGTGCGCGGGCCGGCGACGCCGTCGGGGCTGAGGCGTCCGGTGCGGCGCTGGAAGGTCTTGAGGGCCTGGCGGGTGCGCAGGCCGACGGCGCCGTCGACGGTGAGGGTGGGGTCGACCAGGCGGCGCAGGCAGCTTTGCAGCCAGTGGGCGGGGCTATCGAGGACGATGCTGTCGTCGGCGAAGCTGAGCGGGTCGTCGGCGGGGGCGTCGCGCGGGTCGGTGGCGAGGGACTCGAGCTCGGACCAGGGGGCGGGGGGGTCGCGGTCGTCGTCGTCGTCGGCGCTGGCGTCGTCGTCCTGGGCGAGGCGCTCGACGGCGTCGTCGTCGTCCGCGGGGTCGCTGTCGGAGAAGAAGGCGATGCCGCTGCCGATGTATTTGACGCGGGCGAGGCCGTAGCCGACGGGGCCGCTCTGGCCGAGGACCTCGAGGCCGAGGCTGCGGTCGGCGCGGAAGCCGACGCCGGCGCTGAGCTTGCCGGTCTCGACGGCCTGGAGGGCGGAGGCCTCGCCGGAGAACTCGACGCGGGTGCCGGCGCTGCGGGTCGCTAGGCAGATGACGTCGCGGCCGGTGTAGAGCTGCCAGACGATGCGCCAGGCGAGGTGGCGCCAGGTCTGGCCGTCGGGGGTGCGGGCGTGGGCGAGGCGGCGGCCGATCGCGCCGAGGTTGCGGATCTGGGTCCGCTCGATGTGCTGGCACTTGAGGACGAAGGACTCGGCGCTGCCGAACTCGATCTGCAGCTTGGCGTCGACCTTGCCGACGCCGCCGAACACGGGCACGGGGGCGCCGGCGGCGATCCGGGTCATGCGCACGTCGGCGGAGGCGACGTTGAGGCTCGAGGTCTCGCCGTGTTCGACCTCGAGGAGGACGCCGAACTCGGAGATGTGCCCGAGCTTGTGGAACTCGCCGCCGGACATGACGCCGAAGTCGCCGAGCTGGATCGGTGTGACGACGGGCGGCCAGGCGGCGCGGCATCCGAGCTGGGTGGTGAGAAATTGCGTGAATCGGGTGCCGGTGGTCATGGCGTGCCTCGCTTCAAAGACCGGGTCATTGGCCGCGGCGGCCGGCGTCGCGGTAGGCGGCGACGCGGCGCAGGAGCTCGTCGCGCGTGAGGCCGACGCGGGCGGCGATGGCGTCGAGGGAGCGCTCGGCGACGACGTCACCGAAGAGGCGATCGGCGCGGTGCTCGGCGGCCAGATCGCGCGGCCCCGCGTGCACCAGGCCATCGAGCAGTGCCGCAGAGGGGGGTT
>JBGAUO010000216.1:0-5480 GCA_044228605.1 Nannocystis sp.
AGTGCGCGTCGTGGTGCTCGCCCATCTTGCGGCAGCCGCACCCCGAGCCGTAGCGATGGGTGCAGCTCGAGGCCGAGCGGCCCGCGGCGAACCCGTCTTTCGGCGAGTTCCATGCCAGATCGGACACGTAGTAGCCTGTCTCTTGGTACAGGATGGTTTTGATCTCGGTGAACATGAAGCCTCAGACGAAACGGTAGTTGCCGGTGGCGTCGACGTGCGCGCGGATGAAGCCGGCCTCGTCGCGCAGGATGAGCGAGACCCCGAGGTCGCGGGCCAGGTCGCGCGCGCTGGCGAGGGTGCGGGTGAGGTCGGCCTCGTCAGCTTGGGCGAACCAGTGCTCGGCGGCCTCGTTGGCGGGGTCGACGGTGATCGCGTAGGCGGGCTCGGCGGGCTCGGCGGGGAAGGGCTGCATGGTGGTCTTCTCGGGTCAGGGGGTAAATGCGTCAAAACGGGCGAGCCACCGAACAGCCCAGCGCTCCGCCACCGTGGCCTTGTCCTCACCCATGCGCAAAGGTGGCGGATTACAAAACGCACATTCATTCGCGTACTGAACACGCTCTCTGTATAGTGCATCGACGCTTCCGATAGCACAGAACTTTCGGCGGAGACGGCGGGCCGCTCGCTGGTGATTTCGTACAATGCTAAGTTTGCCAGCGACCGCGAGCCGATTCGCCTTTCGTGTGGCAGCGTCGGCGGTGTGTTTGCCTTTGGCATGCCAGTTCAGGCAGTCATCGCAGGCAACCGTGGGCGCTTCCGGCTTCTTCCGCGCACGCCGGGGTCGCATGAAACCCTGTTGTTGTAGATCGTTGAAGCGGTCGACGGGGTCCATGATCAGGGTCTCCTACTGCCGAAAGCCCCGACCTTGCGGTACGGGGCGGGATGAGGCAGGCCCGGTCAGGTCGTCTCGCGGCGGGCCTTGGCAGCGGCGCGCTTGGCCGCCTCGAGCCCGTGCCCGGAGGCCATGACGCCGCGGAAGGCGATGCCGGCAGCGCGGTCCTGACGGGCGGTGAGCGCTTTGTGGGCGGCCGCCTCCTCCGGGGTGCGGACGGTGACGTTGTTCATCTCGAAGTCGATCGCGCTGTCGTCGGTGTGGGTCTGCATGGCGGGTCTCTCCGTCGCATTGAAGCGACGAGGAACATTATAGCTATCCACGGAAAAAGGCAATAGCCGCAACCAATCTTTTTTCAGATCGGCCGCAGCGCTGGGCGGAACACCGTCCCCGGGATAACTGCGCGAGTGTCGCTTACACGGGCGAGGCCAGCGCGCGAAGCTGCGCGAGACGGTCGGGGCTGCGGACCTCGGACCAGCCGCCCGCCGGCAGGCGTCGATGCTGCGCGACGATGCGCGGCTGACCGTAGCTGTCGAGGTCGGCCTCGAAGCGCCAGCGGTACTCCTTGAGCACGGGCTGCCCGTCGATCTCGGACTCGAGCGTGGCGATGTGCGGCCATTCTGCGGGCTGGTCTGAGACAGCGGCGGTGAAGCCGGACGATCCGACGGGGGCGTTCAGGGGCGGCAGGGCACCGCCACGCTCGAGCGGGTGCGCCACGAAGAGGGTGCTGGGGTCGAATGGATCGGGGAGCTCGTTGTCGGTGCTCATGCTGTTCCTGTCGATGCGAGGTGGGCCGGCGCGAGCTGGTCGGCGCGGCAGGTAGGGACCTTGAACTGCGGGTAAGGGAAGGGCCCCCAGGCGCGTTGCGGACGGGCCTCGAGGTGTTTGATCAGGGCCCGTGCACACGCCTTGTTGAGCGGCCACAAGTAGCGGTGCGAGCCTCGATGTCGGATCGACCGGGCGATTTTTGGCAGCTCGACGCGCATCCACGCCGCGAGGTCGACACCGGCCGCGGGTGGCGCTGCACCAGCCTCGACAAGCTGACCGACCGCGTAACCGACGCCGCGCTCGAGGTTGCGGATCTTCGACAGGGTGCGCTCGCTGATGATCGTGCAGTCGGGCAGCATCCACTGCGTACGTGGTGACGAGAGGCCCGTGTAGACCGCATTCAAGCTCTTGTACACGGTGCCGATGTGCCCGGCGAAGAGCACCTCGCCCGCGGGTGTCCGGCGAGGTTGCGGGTCGGAGAAGCTCACGACGCCAGCGTAGCCGAGCTTCGTCATCCGTCGAAAGCACTCGGCCACCAGCCAGCTCTCGCCGTTGCTGGGCACGTCGTCGAGTAGCACCAGCCGGCCGAGCTCGACGGCCTGGTCGCGCGGACAGGGCAGCACGTCGAGCACCTTGCCCTGCATCGGCTCGCTGAAGATGCACACACCGACCAGCTCACCACGTCGCGTGAGCCCGAACCGCTCGACCATGGCGGGCACCGCGTGCGCGTAGTGGTGCTGCTTGACGAACGCCTTGACCTCGTTGTCGCCCGCGATGTGCACGATCTCGTAGGCGTGCGGGTTGATCGGCTCGCCGCGCGGCCGGTACTCGGCGCAGCGGTCGCGCCAGCGCTGGGCCACATCGACGTTCACGTGCGGTCTCCTCGTCGGATGCGAGCCAGCGCGTCGCGCAGCTCGACCAGCTTCCACACCTTCTCCTCGTCGGCGGGCTCGTCGGCGAGCTGTCCGCGGGCGGGTGGCCGGTGCCAGGCTGTGCCGGGCACGCGACGCCAGAAGCCGAGGTGGTCGGCGAGTCGGCCCTGCCAGAAGTCGGACGCTCCGTCGCGCACGCGCTCGGCTTCGGCGAGCAGGCCCGCGACCTCGCGCAGCCGGTCGGGCGACCACGGTTCGCGGTGCGCTGCCGCTCGCCGGGCGACGCCCAGCTCTGTCCGATGCGACATGTTCATAAGCGCAGGTCTCCGACGAGCTGATCGGCTAGCCCGCCTCGATGCACCCACACCCGCGAGACCTTGTCCTTGGACAGGCCCGGCGACGGGATCGGGATCGCCAGCACCTCGCGCCAGTCGGGTGTCATGTGGTCCTCGCTGACGAAGACGGCCTGCCGGCGCGACCGCTCGGCCAGCACCCGGCGCATGCGCGCCGAATCGAAGGGCGCGACCTCGGGGTAGGGCTCGGTGCCCTCGAAGGGCGGGTCGACGTAGATCAAGGCGTCGTCCTCGGGCCACCACGCCTCATAGTCGCCGCACATGAGCTGCGTGCCGAGCAGCATCGGCCGCAGCGACAGCAGGTCGCGCCGGGCCTTCGCAGCCGCCGAGACGGAGGCGCCCTCGCTCTTGTGACCGGGCCAGCGATCGTCGTCGGCGATGCGACCGGCCGCCCACTTGCCCCCGTACGAGCAGAAGATGAGGGCGAACGCGGCCATGGGATCATCCGAGCTCGAGGTGCAGCGCGCCTCGATCAGATCATAGGTCGCGCGCGTCAGCTCGCCGGGCGGGTCCCACCCGTCCTTCACGGCCTGAAGGCAGGCGATCAGCGCGGGGCAGAGGTCGACTGCCGCCGTGATCCGGATCGAGGGTACGCGCTCGAAGAGCCCACGGGACACCGCGAGGCTGCCGCAGCAGCGGTCCTCGATGCGCTTGAACCCGCCGAGCTCGACCGCCCGGCCGAGCAGGTCGGCGAACGGCTTGCGCACGCGCCCCTTGCCACCCTGCCGCCTCACGCGTCGCGCTCCACGAGCAGCGTGCCGCGCGGGTGGATGCTAAGGCTCGTGCCGTTGGCAGTCCAAAACCTGATGTTCTGCATGTTGGTGGTGAGGTCATTGGTGATTTCGACCCGCGTTACCGTGTGCCGAAAATGCTCGTGAATGACGATGTCGCCGACGGTGAGATCGGTCGCCGCGATTGAGCGAACGCTGCCCGGCAGCGCGTAGATCTGATCTGGCCGCAGGTTCAGGTTGCGCAGCAGCCACTCCAGCACAGTCATCGGCGAGTTCGCCGGGTCCACGGCCATCGTCTGCGCCTTCATGTACACGGCGCGCGGCAGCCCGATACGAGGGACCTCGAGGCTGAAGGAACGGATCGGGAAGATGTAGCGGCCGATGCCGTCATACAGGGAGCGCGCCAGCGTGTAGCCGCTGGTCACGTCGACGACGAATGAGGGCGGGGTCAGGGTGATCAGGGTCTCGACGGGGCTCATGTGTGCTGGATCCTCTCGACCAAAAAGACGGTCTCTTGTCTGAACGATTTACGCGAGGCGCGGAGCGACGGGCGCTGTTTATTCATGTCGACCTGAAGGGCGACGCGTCCGTTGCCGATGCGACGCGGGGTCTCGCGCAGCCGCCATCGCTCGCTGCCCGACTTGATCACGTCACCGGCCTTCAGGTCGCCGACCTGCACATGCTCAATGACGACGGTGGGCTTGGCTGGCGCGAGCGGCCTCGTCCGTAGCTCGCCCTCGAGCACCGCGATCTTGTGCTCGGCATCGGCCTTCGCCTTACCCAGCAGCTCGCAGAGTAGATCGATCCGCGCCGCCGCGTCCTGCATGAGCCGCGCGACGTTGATGTTGTCGATCTCCGCGTGTCCGTGCTCGGTCAGCCGCGTCGCGGCATAGGTGAGCGCGTCCGTGATGTAGATACCTTCGCACATGGTCATCTCCTCGCCGGACGCTCGAGGGCGTCCTCTCGACGGGCGACCCGCAGGTCGGCCCAGAATTTCTCTTCGGCCACGATGCCGGCGTCGATGCGCGCCTGCTCGGGGTCGACGACTTTCAACCGCACCGGCTGCCCGCCGTGCGTCAGCTCGGCCACGGGCGCCCAGACAGCGCCGCGCAGCGTCGACCCGAACTTGAGCAGGGCCTCGGCCTGGCCGTCGGCCGACCAGCGCGTCGCCGAGACCGCGTGCTCGTAGGGCCCGCGGCAGACGCGGGCGAGAGGAGGCAGGTCGAGAACGGGCAGCATCTACTCATCTCCATCGAGATTGGCGACAGCATCGTCGGGGTCCGTGGCGGTGAGCTCGCGCTGCGCGACACACGCCATCGACCAGCACATCGCCTCCTGCGGATGGTAGTTCTCCCGGCTCGTCTCGTAGAAGAGATGTTCGGCCGTGACCTCGTGGCCGAGCATCTTGTAGAAGATGCGCGCGAGGGCGTTGGTCTGGTTGACGATTTCGCGGTCGGTTCGCATGGGAGCGAGAGTTATAGCTATCTGCGGAAGAATGTCAAGTTAGCGCAGAACATGCGGCAGGAGCCGCCCCGCGCGCTTGTCGTTGTAGCGCTGGATCCGCCCAGCAAACATCGCCGCGAAGCTCCGGCCGCGCGCAAACGCGAAGCCGTCATCCGACCACGGGATCCGTGGGGCGCGTGGTCGGAGATCGTGCTTGGCGACCAGCTCGTTGATGTATCCGCGAACCCGCGCGATCTCCTGCGCGTAGTAGTTCTCGACCGCCCACGTAGCGATGATGCGTGGTGGGTTCAGCATCACCGGCCCCCGTTCGATCGCGTCGCGTGTCGGCGCGCGAGCTGGTCGGCTTGCTGGTTGAAGGCGCGCTGCGGCGCGTGCTCGGCCCGGTTGTGGCCGCGGACGTGCGACGCGCGGATGAGCACGCGGCGCGGGCGCAGCAGTTCGGCGAGGCGTGCGCGGGCGTCGT
>JBGAUO010000217.1:0-5452 GCA_044228605.1 Nannocystis sp.
GTCGGCGGGCGGGGGCGGGGCGGCGGCGCCTGGCTCGTCGTCGCTGGGTTTGGGGACGGCGACCGCGGCGGAGCTGGGGAGCGGTGCGGGTGCGGGTGCGGGGGCGGGTGTCGCCGTCGCGGGCTCGGGCGCTGCGGGCTCGTCGCGGCTCGGCGATTCGGTGGTTGCCGGCTCGACGGCAGTGGGCTGCGCGGCCTCGGTGCCGGTGGGCACGACGGGCGCGGCGAGGGCGGCACGGGGGACCGTGGGCGCAGCAGTGGCAGCGAGGGCGAGGCCGGGAGCGGTGAAGGCGCCCGCGAGGATGCCGACGACGAGGACGTTGCTGCCGGCAGGGACTCTTCGGGGAACGCGTCGCACGGGTCTTCAGGCACGGTTTGACCAGATCTGCGCGCAATTGTCGACAGCGATCTTTGCTATCGTCGCAGGCTGTGCACGTCGCACCGGGTCGCGTCTCGCTGTCAGCCTGGCTTGGGGTGGTCGTCGTGGCGGGATGCGGCGAGGAGGCGCTGCGACGCGACTGCACGACGCAGGTGTGGGCGCAGCCGATGCATGCAGGTGCACGTTTGGAGGTGATCGGCAGCTGGGACGGGTGGTTGACGCCGGGGATCTTGCTGCAGCCGACGCAGGAGCCGGGGTGGTGGGCTGCGCGGGTCGACGCTGCGGTGCCGCCGGGGGAGCACGGATATCTGATCCTCGAGGATGGGGCGCATCGCCTCGACGAACACAACCCGCTGACGACCTTCTGGGCCGAGCAGGGGGACCTCGAGGTGTCGCTGCTGCAGGTTCCCGACTGCTCGCTGCCGACGCTGGCGGTGACGGAGGTGGTGCCGCTCGCGGATGGAGCGCGGGTGACGGCGAGGTTCGCTGCGGCGGCCGACGGGGCGGCAGCGGTGCAGGCGGAGGCGACGGCCGGGGTGGTCACGGAGATCGATCCGGAGCGGGGGACGGTGGTCGCGGAGCTCGCGGGGCTCGGGCAAGGGAAACACTCAGTGACGTTGTCGGTGACGGACGCGGCGGGGCGGGTGAGCACCGCGCGGGCGTCGACGTTTGTGCGGGCGGCGGCGCCGACGTGGGCGGACGGGCTGCTTTATCAGGTGGTGACGGATCGCTTTCGTGGCGACGGTGGCGCGAGCCTGGCGGCGCCAGGCAGCCCCGGTGGGCGCGCGGGCGGGACCCTGGACGGGATCACGGCGGAGATCGAGGCCGGGAGTTTTGCCGCGATGGGGGTGACGGCGCTGTGGATCTCGCCGGTTTATGTGAACCCGAGCGAGGCCCGCGAGGGTCGCGGCGACGGGCACATGTACGAGGGTTATCACGGATACTGGCCGCTCGCGTCGCGCGGGGTCGACCCGCGGATCGGCGGCGAGGCGGGGCTCGACCGTCTGGTGGCGACGGCCCACGCGGCGGGGCTGCGGGTGCTGCTCGACGTGGTGCCGAATCACGTCTACGAGGACAATCCGCGCTATGTGGACCACCCGGAGTGGTTCAATCACAGTGAGCCGCCCTGCGTGTGTGGGCTCGGGAGCTGCGACTGGGGCGCCCACATTCAGCGCTGCTGGTTCACGGACTATCTGCCGGACGTGCACATGCAAGCTCCGGCGGCGTTGCGGGCGGCGTACGAGGACCTCGTGTGGTGGCAGCAGCGCTTCGACGTGGATGGCGTGCGGGTCGACGCGGTGCCGATGATGCCGCGCGCGGCGACACGGCGGATGGCGCACGAGCTGCGCCGGTCGGTGGCTGGCGAGGTGCCGTTCCTGATCGGCGAGGTGTACACGGGCGCGGGGAGCTGGGGCGTCGATGTCATCCGCTATTACCTGGGGCCGGACGGGCTCGACAGCGTGTTCGATTTTCCGCTGATGTGGGCGATCCGCGACGTGCTGGCGCACGAGGCTGCGGGCTTTGACGCGATCGAGGACATGTTGGTGGCGGTCGAGACGGCGACGGCGGGGTCGGGGGCCGTGCTCGGGCGCATCATCGGCAACCACGACGTGACGCGCTTCTTCTCGGAGGCGCACGGCGACGCCGGGGGCGATCCGTGGGCCTCGCCGGCGGCCCAGGTGGACGACGCGGTGGCGTTCGCGCGGCTGCGCAGCGCGCTGACGCTGCTGCTGACGCTGCCGGGGCTGCCCGTGCTGTTCTACGGGGATGAGGTCGGGCTGGCGGGGAGCAACGATCCGGACAATCGCCGGGTGCTGCCAGCGCCTGCGGAGCTGTCGGCGGAGCAGCAGGCGACGCTGGCGCTGGTGCAGCGGCTGGGGTCGCTGCGCAGCTGCGTCCCGGGGCTGCGCACGGGCTCGCGTGTGGCGTTGCTGGTCGAGGAGGAGGTCTATGCGTTCGAGCGCGGCGAGGGTGAGGCGGTGGTGCTGCTGTCGCGTTCATCGGTGGAGCGCTCGGTGATGTTGCGCCGCGCGGGGGCGTATGTGGATGTGCTGAGCGGCGAGGCGGTGACGGTGTCCGCGGCGGGCACGGCGGTGCCCGTGAAGCCGCGACAGCCGCGGGTGCTGGTGCGCGCAGGCTCGGGCTGCGTGGGGGCTTGACCGCGGGCGGGGCTGCGGCGAGCGTGGGGGGGATGCTCCGCTCGCGCCTGCTCGTCCCCGCGTTGTTCACTCTCGTCGCCAGCTCGGTGGGTTGCGGCGATCCGCCGTTGAACTCGGAGACGCAAGGGACGACGACGACGACGCCGCCGGACACGACGCCGTACGATCCGTCGCAGGGCGGGAGCGCCGGCACCTATACGACCGGGGCCACCGAGACCGGCGGGACGCCGACGACCGGGGCCGACGAGACCACGGGCGAGCCGCCGCCGCCGATGTGCGACGATTCGGAGAAGCGCTGCGACCATCTGTTTAGCTACCCGGACGGCGGCGAGCAGACGGTCGATGTGATGGGCAGCTTCGCGGCGGACGGGTGGACGGTGGGGGTGCCGATGACCAGCGACGGGGTCAGCTGGACGGCGACGGTGCCGGTGCCGTGGGACACGGCGGTGCAGTACAAGTTTCGCGTCGATGGTTCGGACGCGTGGGTGGTGGACCCGAACAACCCGAACACGGTGGACGACGGCTTCGGCGGCCAGAACTCGCTGCTGGCGGCGACGACCTGCGAGGAGTTCTCGTGCGACTCGGCGCTGGTTGGCACCTTCGATTGGCGCGACGCGGTGATCTACTTCGTGTTCGTGGATCGCTTCGAGAACGGCAACAAGGGCAACGACAAGCTGATCGGCGTCGAGGGAGCGGCGGACTGGTACGGCGGCGACTGGGCGGGGGTGCAGGCGAAGGTCGAGGACGGGTACTTCAACGAGCTCGGGGTCAATACCCTGTGGTTGACGGTGCCGATGGACAACACCGACGCCAAGGGGATCGGGACCGACGGGCACTTTTACAGCGCCTACCATGGCTACTGGCCGACGAACCTCGATCAGACCGAGGAGCACTTCGGCAGCCTGCAGGAGCTCAAGGATCTGGTGACCGCCGCCCACGACCACGACCTGAAGGTGATCCTCGACTACGCGATGAACCATGTGCACGACAGCTCGCCGGTCTACAGCGATCACAAGGATTGGTTTTGGCCGAACGACAACGGGAAGGGGGGCGACTGCGTGTGCGGGAGCGGCTGCTCGTGGGACGACCCGGTGCAGGCGAAGCGCTGCTGGTTCACGGACTACCTGCCGGACTTCAACTTCGAGAACGCGGCGGCGCGCAAGTTCTCGATCGACAACGCGGTGCAGTGGATCAAAGACACGGGGATCGACGGGTTTCGCCTCGACGCGGTCAAGCACATCGCCGATCCGTGGCTGTTCGACATCCGCGCGCGGGTGAAGTCGGAGATCGAGCCGACGACGATGGAGCACTTTTATATGGTCGGCGAGACCTTCACGGGGAAGCAGGACACGATCAAGTATTACGTGCGCCCGGACATGCTCGACGGGCAGTTCGACTTCCCGCTGCGCATGCAGATGGCCGCGAGCGTGCTGATCCGCAAGGACACGATGCAGGCGCTGGCGGGGTTCATGGACCAGAACGACAGCTACTACGGCACTGGGATCATGAGCACCTTCATCGGCAATCATGACATCCCGCGGGCGATCCATCTGGCCGAGGACTCGCCCCTTTGGGGCGATCAGTGGGCCGACGGGAAGGACAAGGCGTGGAACGGGAAGCCAGGAGCGCCGGCCGGGACCTCGGCGTACGAGCGGCTCGGGCTGGCGTTCACGATCCTGTACACCACCAAGGGGGCGCCGCTGGTCTATTACGGTGACGAGATCGGGCTCGCGGGCGCGGGCGATCCGGACAATCGCCGGCCGATGCAGTGGAGTAATTACTCGGCGGGCCAGTCGTTCCTGCTGCAGCACATCAAGGACCTGGGGGCGATCCGGGCCGGGCACTCGGCGCTGCGTCGCGGGGCCCGCAAGACGCTGAGCGCGGCGGCGGACACCTTCGCGTACGAGATGAAAGACGCGAAGGAGACGGTGTACGTCGTGCTCAACCGCGGTGACGCCGAGGCGGCGGTGAAGGGCGTGCCGGCCGGGAGTTACCTGGACGCGCTCGGCGGGGGGATGGTCCAGGGCGGCGATGTCAGCGTGCCGGCTCGCTCGGCGCGGATCCTCGTCGCACCGTGAGCGGGGCGGCAACTGTGGTAGTCGTGGGGCATGAGCAGCTTTCGCGACGATCTACTCAAGGGACAGGTTGCGCTGGTCACGGGCGGAGGTTCGGGCATCTGCGCCGGGATCGCCGCTGCGCTCGCTGCTCACGGGGCGCGGGTCGCGATCACGGGTCGCACGCAGGCGAAGCTCGATGGGGTCGCGGAGGCGATCGTGGCCGCGGGGGGCGAGTGCCTGGCCGTGGCGGCGGACGTGCGCAGGCCGGAGGCGCTCGCGGCCGTGATGACGGCGATCGAGGGGCGTTGGGGCCAGCTTGATGTGCTGGTGAATGGGGCGGCCGGGAATTTTCTGGCGCCTGCGGCGGCGCTGTCGACCAACGGCTTCGGGACGGTGATCGACATCGATCTCAAGGGGACCTTCAACGCCTGCAAGGCCGCGTTACCGCTGCTCGAGCGGAGGGGCGGGGTGGTGATCAACATCTCGGCGACGCTGCACTACGCGGGCACGCCGTTGCAGGTGCACGCGGCGAGCGCGAAGGCGGGGATCGACGCGCTGACGCGGACGCTGGCGGTCGAGTGGGGGCCGCTGCAGATCCGGGTCAACGCGATCGCGCCGGGGCCGATCGCCGGGACCGAGGGCATGGAGCGGCTGGCGCCCGGGTCCCTGCGAGAGAAGATGACAGCGCAGATCCCGTTGCGGCGCTTCGGGACGATCGCCGAGATCGCCGAGGCGGCGTTGTTCGTGGCGAGTCCCGCGAGCGCGTACATGACCGGCGCGGTGCTGGTGGTCGATGGCGGGCAGTGGTTGACCGGGACCAACTTCGTCGCGCTGGCGGACTGAGGCTGCCGCGGGGCA
>JBGAUO010000218.1:0-5412 GCA_044228605.1 Nannocystis sp.
CGATGCCCGTGGCCCAACCCGCGCAGCCGCAGATGCCCGTCATCGTGCTCTCGCGGCCCCCGGCCAGCAGCAACAGCCTGTTTCGCAACGTCAGCCTGGCGATCGTCATCGCCTCGCTGGTGGTCGTCGCCGCCCTCTGGCTCAGCGACCGCAACCGCGGCCCCACCAAGCAGCCGTCCGAAGTCGCCGCCGAGACCCGCCGTCCAGCGGCGAACAACAAGTCGAAGTCGAAACCCCCACGCGAGCCCAAGCCCCGCGTCGACACCCCGACACCGACGGTACTCCCACCCTCTGACCCCGAGCCGCGGCCTGAACCCGAGGTCGTGCAGGCGCCCCCCTCCGACCCCGAGCCCGAGCTCGTACAAGCGCCTCCACCGGAGCCCGTGCCCGTGCCCGTACCCGAGGTCAAGCCGCCCGTGCCGGAGCCCAAGCCCGAGCTCAAGCCCCCGCCGGAGCCCAAGCCCGAGGTCGCCGCGGTCAAGCCCGTCAAACCCGTCACGCCGCCCAAGCCGGCACGCGACCCGCTCGACGACCGCCCCGAAAGCATCACCCCCGGCCGCCTGCAAGCCAAGCTCGCCTCCATGGAGGAGCGTGTCGCTACCCGCTGCCGCAGCAAGGCCGGCGTCCCCGACCCGCGCGGCGTCAAAGTCAGCGTCCGCGTCACCGTCGACACCAGCGGCGAGGTCAAGGCCAAGGCCACCGCCCCGTGGACCGGCACCCCGCTCGGTCAGTGCATCGAGGAGATGCTCACGGCGATCCGCTTCAACGAGACCCGCAGCGGCGGCGGCCGCACCCACACCTTCACCCTCTAGATCCTGACCACGCCGCTCCCTCCGCGCACAGCACCGTGAGCGGCAGCACCGGCGCACCAGCCAGCACCGCCGCCACGATCTCCAGCGCCTCCGCCCCGCGCTGCGGCAGCGCCTTCAACTCCGCCAGCGTCAGCCACCGCGCCGCCAGCGAATGCTCGTCCGCCACCGACTTCGGCGCCGTGTCATCCGCCGCGTGGGCATGAAAAAACACCCGCACCCGCGTCGGCGGCCCCGGGCTGTGCTCGACCCGAAGCAGCCCGTCGAGCACCACCGGAACCCCCGTCTCCTCCAGCGTCTCGCGCACCGCCGCCGCCGCCAGCGTCTCCCCCGGCTCGACTCGCCCCGCCGGCAGATACCAGGTCTGCCCGTGCTTGCGCTCGTGCACAAACAGGAACCTATCGCCCCGACGCACCACCACGATCGCAAAGAACCAGCTGGCGATCGCCTCACGCGCCATCGGCCCCCCCTCTCAGGACCCCGCCAGCAACAACTCCGCCCGCGCGGCCCGGGTCGCCAGCGCCGCCTTGTGCAGCGCCCACTGCCCCTGCGCGCGCAGCAGGTTGTGCTCGCCCGCGGCCGGGAAGCGCTCGCGGTTCCACCCGAAGTAGCGCTCACGCAGCGCGTCCGCGGCGAAGCGCGCCGTCAGCTCGAGCGAGATCCACTCGACCCCGTGGACCAACGCCTCCCGCTCGGCCCGCGAGATCGGCAGCGAGAGCGCCCCCAGATAACCATCCAGCGACGCCGCGAACACCTCGAGGTCGAAGCTCGCCTCCGTCTGATCCTCGCCGCCGCGGTTACACCACGAGCGCCACGCGTCGCCGAGCTCGTGCTGCAGCGGCATGCGCCCGACCGTGTCGAGGTCGACGATCCCCGTCGTCACCACCTGCTCCTCGGGACCTGTCCCCAAGAACAGCAGGTTATTAAACTTCAGGTCGCCGTGACACACCCGCAGCGGCACCTCGCCGGGCGCCGGCAGGCTCGCGTGACCGGCGACGACCTCCGCGGCCAGCGCCCGCACCACCTCCGCCAGCCGGTGCTGCGGGTGCTCGACCAGCGCCTGCGCCAGCCCCCGCAGGTGCGCCGACGTGTCGTGCACCCCCTGCCGCACCGCGCGAAACTCGTGCTGCAGGTCGTCCAGCGCCGCGTGGAACGCCGCCACCCGCGCCCCCGCCGAGCGCGCCTGCCCCGGGCTCTGGATCGTGTCGAAGCTCCGGCCCGGCAGGCGGGTCATCACCCGCCACACGCCCTCGCCCCCCAGATCCACGTACAGCTGGCCCCCGCGGCTCGGCAACAGGCGCGGGCTCGGCTGCCCGCGCCGTCGCAGCTGCTCGCTCACCGCCGCGATGTTGTCGTGCACCTCCGGCGCGAACACCGGGTTCACCCGCTGCAGCACGAACTCCCCGTCCTCGGCCGTCACCGCGTACGACACATTGATCAGGCCCCCCGACAGCGGCGCCGCCTCGGGCCGCACGAGCGCGGGGAATTGTGCGAGGGCCCGCTGGACCGTCGCCATCTCGGGCGCTGCCATCGTCATCCGCCCATGTACTTCGCCATCACCCGCTTGAGCCGCGGCAGCATCGCCAGGATCAGCCCGCACGACGCCAGCGCCAGCACGCAGTTGATCCCGAACGCGTAGGCCTTGGTCTCGAACGCGTTGAACAGCGCCGACAGGATGCCCGCCAGCTTGTTCCCGATCGAGGTCGACAGGAACCACGCGCCCATCATCAGCGCCGTCAGGCGCGGCGGGCTCAGCTTCGACACCATCGACAGCCCCATCGGGCTCAGGCAAAGCTCGCCGATCGTGACCACGAAGTAGGTCCCGACCAGCCACATCATCGTCCCGCGGATCTCCCCGTTGTGGGTCATCACCGCCGCCGTCACCATCACCAGGGTCGACAGCGCCGTGATGAACATGCCGAGCGCGATCTTCCCCGGCGTCGACGGCTCCTGCTTGCGCCGCCGCAGCCACGCGAACACCCCGACCACCAGCGGCGTCAGGGCGACCACGAAGAACGCGTTGACCGACTGGAACAGCTCCGAGGACACCAGCTTGACGCTCTTCTTGCTGCACTCCGCCTGCTGCGCCTCGCTCAGGTCCCCGCCCACCGGCAAGCACTCCGGCGTCGGCGCCGGCGCCGGCGTCTTCGAGTTCTTGAAGTAGGGCTCGGGCTCGAGCACCGTCTCCGGCTTGCCGTCCGCCCCTTTGATCGCCTTCTTGTTCGCGTCGAGCTTCGGCACCCGGTGCTGCGAGAACACCTCCTGCGCCAGCCCGACCTGGCTGGCCGCGCTGGCCATCGTCGCCGGCATCTCGCGCTCCGTGTGCTCCTCGGCCCAGGTCGTCAGCGCGTCGCCGTTCTGGTGGAAGATCGCCCAGAACGCGATCACCGCGGCGCACAGCGGCAGCAGGGCCCCCAGCCGCTCCTTGTCCTCACCGTGGGCCTTGCGCCACAGCGACGAGTAGAACCAGGCCACCGGCACGCACGCGAACAGGAACGCGTCGTTGCTCTGCTTGCCCAGCAGCGTGAACGGCTTCTCGCCGCCGTCCCCCAGCAGCAGGTCCGGCACGAACCACCCGACCGCCGCAAACGCAAACGCCGGCACGAACACCTGCCCGAGGATCGACCCCACCGCCTGGTCCCCTGGCTGCGTCGGCTTCAGCACGTCCGCGTGCACCGTGTGCTTCTGGCCGGCGAGGAACCACGCCACGCCGATGAACATCCCGATGCCCGCCGCCAGGAACGCGTAGCCCCAGCCGTAGTTGATGCGCAGATACGCCGCCACGAAGTTGCAGGCCAGGGCGCCGATGTTGATGCCCATGTAGAAGATGTTGAAGCCCTCGTCGCGGCTGCTCCGGTACTTGTCGTCGTTGTACAGGTTGCCGACCAGCGTCGAGATGTTCGGCTTGAAGAACCCGTTGCCGACGATGATCAGCAGCAGCGACACGAAGAAATGCACCCCGTACCCGGGGATCGCCAGCCCGCAGTACCCGAGCCCCATCAACACTCCGCCGATCACGATCGACCGGCGATAGCCGAGGATGCGGTCCGCCAACAGACCGCCGATGAACGGCGTCAGGTACACCAGCGCGATGTACGTCCCGTAGATATCCGACGCCGTCGCCCCGTCGAAGCCGAGCCCGCTCTTGGCCGGGAACGCCCCGTTCGCCCCCGCCTTCATGTACAGCGTGAAGATCCCGAGCATCAGGTAGAAGCCAAAGCGCTCCCACATCTCGGTGAAGAACAGGACAGGCAGACCCTTGGGATGATTCTTGAACATCAGCGATCCTCGGCCCCGGGAGGCCCTGGGCGACCCGACACGAGCGCCCACGATACGGCCCTTTGCGCCGCGTGGGAAGCCGCCCGGGCCCTCGCGGACCGCCGACCCCAATGCCCACCACGAAGCTTCACGGCGCCTCGCCCCTTTAATCGACCGCGATGCGGGGCCGCCTCACCACAGCCTCACCACAGCCGATCCACGCCCGAGCGCCGCGCCGCGATCACGGCCCGCCGAGCCGCGCATCCAGGGCCCGGATCTTGCTCTGCACATCGGCGTGCTCCGCCGAGCTGGCCCACGCCGTCACCAGCGTCGCCATCTGCTCATCGAACTGGCGGTACATCACCCGCGCCTTGCGCAGCCGCTCCGGATCCGGCGTCACCTCGAAGCTGCGCTCGTACACCACCGCGAGGTTGTAGAGAATGTTGCCGAGGATCTCCGGCGCCTTCGGATCCTTGCTGCCGTGGATCAGGTCGTAGGCCTCCTTGAACCGGGCGATCGCCTCGTCGTAATCGGTCCGGTCGTAGGCCCGCTGCCCCGCCTCGACCAGCCCGCGCGCCTGCGTCATCGCGTCCCCGGCCGGCGCGGCGATCGGCACCGTCGGCACCGTCGCCACCGGCACCACCGGCACCGCCGCCGCACCCACGCCCAGGGTCCGTCCGCCGACCACCTGCGCCGGGTCGCCGTCCTTGCGCAGCAGCACCCGCATGTCGCGATCGATCACCAGCGCCGTCGCCAGCCGCTGCCCGTCCGGCCACACCGCCACGATCTCCGCCGCCGACTCCGGCGCCACCGACCAGCGGTCCCCACGTCCAGGCCCGCCATTGAGGGTCACCCGCGCCTCCGGCGTCGCCTCGACCTGCACCACATAACGGGAACACCCCGCCAACACCAGCAGCGACAGACCCAGGCCCCGCATCGTCGCTTCAGGATACACTCCGGCCCGCATGTCTGCCCAGGGTCCGGGCCCCGCCCCCGAGCACATCCAGGCCCTCCACGACCGCTACCTCCTCGAGGTCGTCGAGGCCCTCGCCCTGTGCCCCTTCGCCCGCCGCTGCCGTGAACAGGGCCGCGTCGCCCGCCCGCTCTTTTACACCACCCCCGGCCACCACCCTCCCGAGGGCCCCGGGATCGACCCCGCCCTCGTCGCCGCCGAGCTCGACCGCCTCACCCGCGCCGACCCCCAGCTCGAGGTCGTCCTCCTCACCTTTGTCCTCCCGCCAGGCCCAGACCACCCCTGGCACAACGTCGACGCCTGCGAGAACCTCGTGCGCGCCGTCCGGGACGCCTACGAGGCCCGCATCCCGGCCGGCCTGCGCTTCTACAT
>JBGAUO010000219.1:0-5412 GCA_044228605.1 Nannocystis sp.
CGGCACGATCACCGCGCAGCCGCTCGGGGCGAACACCGACTTGCGCGCGGTGGCCAGGAAGCGACCGACCTGCCCCTGGAGATCGACGGTCTTGATCAGGTCGAGGGTGGCGGCGTCGTGGACGCGCAGCAGGCCGCTGTTGTAGCCGTTCTCGAACGCGTAGAGCACCGTACCATCGGGGCTCAGGTTCAGCGCCTCGCCGTACTGCGGGATCGTCACCGTATCGACCTGAGTGTTGGTGGCGATGTCCAGCTTGACGATCGTGGTGGTATTGCTGCCCGCGCTGTAGAGGAATTTTCCGTCGGGAGAGATCCGGGCGTCGGTGCCCGCGTTGGCCATGAAGCCGACGCCGACGCCGTAGTGCTTGAGCAGCTTGAGGCCCGGCTCGTCGTACGCGCTCACCGCCTGCGGCTCGGTGAAGCCGTTGCCGCCGTCGTTCGAGGTCACCGCGTAGACGCGCTTGTCGTCGGGCGTGATGAGCAGCGGGAAGTCGCTGCTCCCGGGCGAGAGCTCGGGAAATGTCGCTAACACGGAGAGGTCGGCGAGGTCGAACACGCGGATCGCCTTGGAGGTCGAATCGCGCGACCACAGCCGCTGCGAGTCGCCGGTGAACACCGCGACCGCGCTGCCGACCCCGGGGACGCTCTCGATCACCATGTCGGTCACGGTGTCGATGAAGATGAGATTGTCGACGTAGGTCGCGTGGACCAAGATCTTGCCGTCCGGGGCCATATAGAGCTGGCGCGGCGAGGAGTTGTCGGCCCCCTGGTCGCCCAGATCGATCACGTCGACGACGGCGGCGCTGGCCGTGTCGATCACGGCGATCGTGTTGACGCCCGGGTTCTTCGCCTTCACCAGGCTGACGTACAACTTGGCCCCGTCCGGTGTGATCGCCACACCGTCGAAGGGCGCCCCGGGCAGCGCGATCTGCTTGAAGATCGTGGGCGCCGCCGCGGCCTCGGCGGCAGCGAGGAGCAGGGTTGCAGCACACAGGCACGAGATCGTTCGCATGGCGACTCCTCACTTCGGGGTGACGATGACGTCGCTGAGGGCGGTCGCGCTGCCGCCCGCCGGGTACGCGTAGGACGAGAAGCTGTCGAGGCCCCAGACCACCACGCCGAAGGCGCCCTTGCTCTCGGCGACGTGGTGCCCATTCTTACAGCCGTTGACGCCGATGTCCGCGCGCACGAGATCGACGGTGGCGGTCTCGAACACACCATCTTGACCCACCGGCTTCCAGCCTGCGATCTCACCGAGGCAGTCGACCGTGACGGGCGAGAACACGTCAGCCTGCTTGACCCGCGTGAGCACGAGGTTGGTGGTCGCGTAGGTCGGGTCGGTGAAGAAGGCGTAGCGCTGGAGGAACTGCGCCGGCGGCAGCACGATCACGAACTCCTCGTCGCCGAGCAACATGCCGAAGCCGGGCGCGGTGGCCCCCGGACGCGAACCGCCCGGGAGGTTGGCCGTGTCCATCAGCTGCGCCAGGGCGAAGGGGTGCTTCTCATCCTGGCTGCGCACCCGAAACGCCTCTTTGGTCGAGATGTCGACGACCTGACCGATCGCCAGCGTCGTCGGCGCGCCGGGGATCGCCGGGTCATACACGAGCTCGGTGCCATCCACGACGCCGACAAATCGATACTCGACGTCCTCTGGCGCGAGGTCCTTGCGCCGCGTCTCGTAGGGAGCCGCGACGTACTCCGAGCCGAGCGCGGTGACGGCGAGGTTCTGCTGATGCGCCGAATCGCCGCCGGGCGCGGGCATCGGCTGCAGCCGCAGGAAGCGGTTGCCCGCGTAGAGTCCGACCGGCTTGTCGCTCAGCAACAGCGAGCCAGCCGGATCCTTGGTGCCCTGCCCGCCTGACAGCTCCCATTGCAAGATCTCGCCGGCCCCGAGATCGAAGGCTCCGACCTGTCCGGCGTTGACCCCCGCCAGTGTCATACCGCCGCCCAGGTTGGCTGTCGGTTGCAGCTGGATCTTCGTGCCATCCTCGAGGCCGACGATCTGCAGCCACATCGGCCCAGGCGCGTTGTGGGTGCCAGCGGGGGGCGCCATCGTCACGTAGTTGAGCCCCCACACGCTGGTCGGAAACAGCAGCTCGGCGCTCGGGAAGTGCGAGCGCGCGCCGCCAAACGGGAGGATGTCGTACGCGGTCAGCGGTATGTCGGCCGAAATCTCGAACGCCGTGCCGCGCCCCGACCCCTTGATCACCGTCGCGGCGTCGACCGCAGGCTTGACCGGGCACGTCAGCGGCACCTGGTTCTCCGGCATGATCGCGTTCGGGTCGCTCGACAGGAACACCACGCCCACCGAGTCAGCCGGGACACCCTCGGCCGGCAACGGCGGCCAGTCCTTCGGCGCCACACCAGGCGTGGCAAGCCGCGCCGCGCTGCTGATATCGAGCGCGACACCGCCGCGCGCGACCGAGATCTTCGCAGGGTAGCCCCAGGTGTTGGCCAGGAACACCGCAATTCGGCCGTATCTGGCCGTCAGTGCCGCTTTGACGGCCTGCTGCCAGGCGTTGCCAAAACGGTGCCGCAGTTTCGCTGTGCGGCGCGATCGAGCAGGGTCGCGGCCTCGCGTGCGAGACCGACCTGCTGGGTGTGCAAGTAGCCCTGCGTCGTCTGCAGGTGCGCGTGGCGGGCGACCGCCTGGACCACGTACACGCTGGCGCCGAGGTTGGCGAGGCGCGTGAGCGCCGTGTGGCGCAGCAGGTGCGGCCCGCTGCGCTTGAGCCCGGCGTCGTGCTGGATCTGATGCAGCAGGTACCGGATCGACTCGGGCGTGTGGGCCGCCCACGCGCGCCCGGTGTGACCCGAGCGGCGGTACAGAGCCAGCGGCCCGAGCACCTGCTCGCTCCGCAGCTCTGTCAGCGCCGCGTGCAACGCGGCGGTGAGGGCGAGCTTGCCGATCCTCCCCTTCGGGGTCTGTTGCTCGCCCTGGTACACGTTGTGCTGGATCACCATCGCCCCCTCTGTGAGGTCGATGTCGTCCCACTGAAGCGCGCAGATCTCCGAGACTCGCATGCCGGCGTCGAGCGCGAGCAGGCAGACCACCAGCGCATCGGCGCCGCGTCGCCGCGCCGCCGCCACGAGCTCGTCGATCGCCTCGTCCGAGTAGACCGCCATCGGCCGCTTGCGCGGCAAAGGCAGGCGCTCGATGTTCGGCACAACCTCGATCGCCCTCAACTTGCGGGCGAAGCGGAGCAGCTTCCCCAGCTTGGAGAGCACGACGTTGGCCGTGCTCGCCGCCATGCGTCCGTGCAGCGCCGCCCGAAAGCCGGAGATCCGGTCCTCGTCGAGCGCCCGCAGCGGCAGCTCGCCGAGCAGCGGCGCGATGTGGTTGCGCCACATCTTATCGTAGTAGTCGCGGGTCGATCGCTTCTGCAGCTTCACGTGCTCGTGCTCGAAGCGTTGCGTGTAGAAGTCGGCGAGCGTCGTCACAGACGCTCCCCTCAGTTGCGGGACCTCCTTTCGTGCCGGCGCGGGCTCGGCCGCCGCCGTCCGCTCCCGCGCCCCCATCAGCGCGAGCAACATGGATGGCACCTGACGCTCGCCCCACAGGCGGGCTTGTTTCGGGTCCATCCCCGCCGGCGCCACGGGGCGTCGTCGGAGCTCTTGCTCGGGGTGAGCGGGATGCATAAGGCGGATGTCGAGCTGCCAGCGGCTCGTATCTCTCGTGTAGGGACGCAGGTTGATCTTCATGTCGACCGATCGCGCAGATCGGCCGCTATCCCGAAGCCAACCAAGCACGGCATCGCGCGTCCAGGCAAGCTCTTTTCCGAGCCGCATCGGCTCCGGAACCTGCCCACGGGCCGCTCGGTGGCGAACAGCCTTCGCCGAGATGCGGAGCAATCCGGCGAGGTCCGGCACATACACGATGTCCGGCAGGTCCTCCAACCCGACGGCGGACCCGCCGCCCTCGCTCCCTCCCGCAGCCCGACCCCTGCGTCCCATGACGCCCCCTTCCACTCCAGCGGATCACGCTAGCGGGGGCAGTGCATCGTGTCAGCGGGAAAGAATGCGCGGTGCCCTTCCGCCCCCCCGGCTCTACTTGGCCGCAGCCCGGGCGGAGGAGTGGGGATGCTGACGACCGCACGGGTGCGCGAGCTCAAGCCGCGCGACAAGATGTACGAGGTGACCTCGTGGCCCAACGCGTCGTCGGCGACCGGCACGGTGGCGGCCTTGCGGCCAAAGCCGAGTTCGTGCACGGCGAAGCGGTGCAGCGTCGAGTACCAGGGCGGAGAAACTCAGCCGTCCAGAGGGAAGCGCTCTGAATAACACGTCCTGCGATGCACAAAAGCTCGTGAGCACCGTGATGCTCTGGAAGTGCAGGCCGTGCCGCTAATACGGAGTTATGTCATCAAGTCGCCGGTTGAACACGGGCTTGGGTTCATGATACCATGACTTCAGATGACACAAAAAATCGCAGAAATCCCGGATGCGCTGCGAAGGCGCGGCCTCTGGGCTCGTTTCCGAGACAGACTGTATGGCTATGATTTCTTCATCTCATATCGCTGGGGCGATGGGTCCGCGTATGCCCGCGCCTTGGGGCTCAGGCTGAAAGCGAAGGGCTATGTCTGTTGTCTGGATGCCGAGGAGTTTGAACCGGGCGGCAATTGGGCCACGATGGATCAACTAGCTATTCGACGTACTGCCCGCCTGATCCTCGTGGCGTCCCCCGAGGCCATGGCCGACCCGCGCAGGCGAGCCGGGTCGGCCGATCCGATCTTCTATGAACTAGAGCTCTTCCGTAACTCGAACCGTCATAGAGTCCGAATCGAGTTTCCCGGCCATAATCAAGAGGCGTGGCAGATGTCGCAGATATCCGGCTTCTTTGAGGCTAACGATCTTTACATCCGGGAGAACTCCGCGCTCCACGATTCGCCGTCGGATGCGGTCATCGCCGAGTTGGAGCGCGTGTGCGCGCTGCAGATCAAACGGCGTCGCCAGATCCTCCGAATACAACTGAGCGCAGTCGTGTTGCTCGCCGCGCTCGGCGCTGCGGTATTCGGTATCTGGATGCGTCATCTCGCAAAATTGAATGAGGACCGGGCGAATGAGGAGACCGAAAGAGCCGTCGACGCCAGGCTAATGAGCAACGCCAGCCTGATGGTGGAGCGACGAGATTTCGGCCGGGCGCTGCATGTGCTGGACGCCGTGAAGCGACCCGATGCTTGGCTGACCTGGCGGCTCATGGCGTGGCGAGTCATCGCCCAATCCCCCAGGTTTACCGCTGGCGGGCCGACCGATGGCGTCCGCAACGCGATGTGGAGCCCGGATGGAAGTCGGCTAATCATCGTCACCAAGCGTGCGATCGTGATTCGCAATGCCGATGGAACGGGAAAGCCCGTGCGTTTCCCATCATCTGCGAACGTCCACGAGCATACGATGGTGTGGAGTCCGGATAGTAAAC
>JBGAUO010000021.1:0-50756 GCA_044228605.1 Nannocystis sp.
CGTTGCCTCCAAAAAACGCGTCCAGCCCTTCGTGCTGGTCGGCGAGCTGGCCGGCAGCCGCGTGGGCGGCACCAGGGTGAGGACTGTCGGCCTCGGCGTCTCCTTGGCGACTTCCGCCGCGGCCTCGTCGTCGAGCACCTCGTCCTCGGTCAGCGCGTCCGCGAAGTAGCTGGCCAACTGCGCCGCGGTCGGTCGCTGCGTCGGGTCAAGGTTGAGGGCGCACAGCACCGCGACCGCAACATCGTTGGGGCAGGCCGGCGCGTGGGCGACGGGGGACACCGGCTCGCCTGCCTTGATCGTCGGCAGCTTCCCCGTGAGCAGTCGATACAACAGCACGCCGAGCGAGTAGACGTCGCTCTTGGCGGTGTACCCATGCCCCGCCCGTGCCTCGGGCGCCGCCCACCCGAGCGTATGAATGCCACCGTCCGGGATCGCTACGCGAGACTCGGGTGGAGTCAAATATCGAGACGAGCTGGTGCTGTAGAATTTATCCGTCAGCTCCGCGTTCCCGAAATCGATGAGCGTGACCCGCACGGCCCGCGGCAGCTTGACGCGCCCAGTGCTGTTGACACCCGGCATCGCCTGCAGCTCGAGCATGACGTTGTTGGCGTTGATGTCGCGATGGATCACGCCCTGCTCGTGGACATACGCCAGCGTCTGCGCGGCCTCCCAGCCGACCTGGGCGACCTCGACGGGGCTCAGTCGAGTGGGGGCTCCAAGTCGGCAGAGGTTCGCGGCGGGGATACCCGGGGCGCGGGCCATGGCGATGTAGGGCGGGTCGGCGGCGGGGGCGTAGTCGAAGAAGCGCGGGATGGCGGGGTGATCGAAGAGGGCGAGGAGTTGGGCCTCGCGCTGGAAGCGGTGCGTGTCGTCGGGGTCGGTCGAGCGCAGGAGCTTGAGGGCCACATCGTGCCGGCTGCCGCGGTGGTTGGCGTGCAGGACGTCGCCGCGGGCACCGGTGCCGAGGACGGCGATCAGCTCGTAGCGGCCGTCGTGCAGCGGCGAGGGGGTGTGCTCGGGGTGGGCGGTGCGGATGGCTGCGAGGGCGCGCCCGAGCTCGCCGGCGGTCTGGGTGCGGTCGTCAGGCTCGAGGGCCAGCGCGGCGGCGAGGACGACGGTGAGGTCGTCAGGGGCGTCGCAGGTGGGCAGGGCCTCATGCAGCGCGGCGACGGTGCCGAGCTCGGGCAGCTTGCCGGTGCACAGCTCGTAGAGGGTGGCGCCGAGGCTGTAGACGTCGAAGCGCTCGTCGGGCGGGGTGAGGCCGGCCTCGAGCGGCATGTAGCCGGGGGTGCCGATCGCCACGCCCGCGTCGGTGCGGCGGCGCGGAGGTGGCGGGGTGATGGCCGGGTCGTCGAGCTCGTCGTAGAGCTCGGTCAGGCGGGCGACGCCGAAGTCGATCAGCTTGACGACGTGGCCGCCGGTGGCGTCGGTCGTGAGCATGATGTTGTCGGGCTTGATGTCGCGGTGGATGATGCCGCGGGCGTGCAAGGCGTCGAGGGCCGCGGCAATCTGGGTGCCGAGATCGAGGACCTCGCGCCAGGGCAGCGGACCCACGGCGTCGAGGCGCGCCCGCAGGCTCTGACCCGCGACCAGCTCGAGGACGACATAGGGCTGCCCCTCGCCGGTGAGGCCGCGGGTGAAGGCGCGGACGACGTTCGGGTTGTGGATGTTGGCCAGCAGCTCGGCTTCTTGCGTGAAGCGGCGCTGGCGGTCAGGGTCGACGGAGCGGAGGATCTTGACGGCGACGGTGGTGCGCATCAGCCGGTCGCGTGCCCGCCACACGACGGCGTTGCCGCCCTCGCCGAGGCGGTCGAGCAGGATGAAGCGGCCGTCGGCGAGGCGGTCTTGCGGGGTGGCGACCCCGGTTGCCGCGACATTATCGTCGATGCCGGCGTTGGTGGTCTCGGGGCCCGCCAGCGCCTCTGGCGGGGGGGTGGGGGAGCTGGGCGAGACGGGCATGGCGGGGCAGTCCATGCCTATAGGGATGCAATCGCGTCTGAAGTAAAGGGGAAAATTGGGTCCTGGTCTAGCGGGGGCGCCGCTCGTAGAAACTTGGCGCGGGCGATGCCCAGCGACGCACGATGGGCACCTCGGTCTTCTCGGCCAAACGGTGCACGAAGTCGACGACTTGGCGTGCTCGTCGTGGGGAACGCAGCGGGTCGGTCAGGGCTCCCCAGCAGCCTTCTTCATGCGGACCAGCTCCTCGGTGAGCTCGGCGATGACCTCGTCTTTGCGGGCCAGGCGGGCCTTGAGGGCTCGTTCTCTGCGGGCAGTTCCTCCCTGCTGGTTTCGGCGCGCCTGCGGGATTCACCAAAGGCCGCGGCGCTATGCTCAAACAGCTGGCGCTCCCAGCCGGTCGCGCAACTCATCTGCGCTTCAACAGGGTGATCAGCGGCGACGAGCCATGATGGCAACCGAGACCGACACCACGAGCCGGCTCACCTGTCTTGCACCCCACACAATTTCTGCGCGCACTTTCGAGCTAACTCTGTGATGGGGATCGGACGGAAATGTCGGCCCTCGTTCCCACGCTCGCCCGCACAGCGACGATGTTACCCGCAGCCCGCTCGGGCAGCTCTTCCTGTGCCTTTTCTTTGGGGAGGCCGCGATCCTGCTGTTCGTAGCGCTCGTCGAGGCGCCGCGACCTGAACTGCTCCTGCTGCTCGCGGCCGCGATCGCAGTGCTGCTGCTCCTCGTCGTTGGAGCGATCTACCGGCTCATCAGTCGCCACCACACGCAGCTCTACGCGCCAGCGGACTACCGCGAGGACCGGCTATTTCTCGAAGTACTGCAGCTCACCGCGCCGGTTCAGCCATTCGCGCAGGTGCGGGCGATCGTAGGTGATGACTTCGCGTTGCTCTCTCCGGTGCCCGCGGCGAACGGCGGACCCCGGCCAGAGCCGGGGTTCTATGTGCTCGGCGACGCAGCCTACTACGTGACCCAGAAGCGCCGGGCCTTCCTGTTACGGCGGGCAGGCGACCCTGCCGGGCCACGCGAGGTGAAGCTCGTACCAGCGGTCTGTCGGCTCGTCGCCCGACAGTACTGCGATGCTGAATTGCGCAAGCTCGCCGACATGGTCGAATCGCTCGAGACAGGATAGCTCAGGGTCGCCAACGCTTGTATCGGCGCGGATTCTTCTCGCCTCATAGCATTCTTCGCTCAGCTCGTTTCGGAGCGCAGGACGGCTGGGCACCTTGCGCGTCGTGTCGCGTCGCCGAGCCATGGGGCATCGCATCGCGCGGGGCGATCTCTCCCGCTGACGGCCCGGGGCGCAGCCGGTAGCCTGGGATGCTGGGTACACGTGGAGGAGGGGACGATGCGGCAGGAAAAGGGGAGCGACGCAGGAAACGCAGTCTCGCCGCTGATGACGGCGGATGAGCTGGCGATGTGGCTGCACTGCACGCGGCGAGCCGTGTACGACCGGGTCTACCGCGGGCAGCTGCCGGGCTCCGTGCGGGTCGGGAGGCGCCTGTATTTCATGCGCGATCGCGTGCTAGGGTGGCTGCGGGAAGGCTCAGAGCAGCGTTCGTGGAGGAGTCCATGAGCGTCAAGATCCGAGAGAGAATTTATAGCGAGACGAACACCGTGACCTGGCAAGCCGACATTCACGTCAAGCTGCTCGACGGACGCAAGATCCGCGAGCGCAGCACGATCCCCGGCGCGACCAGCCGCTCCTCCGCCATGAAGTGGGCGCAGGAGCGGCAGCGCTGGTTGATCCTGCACGGTCACGAAGAAAGAGAGGAGCAGCCGGAGGCGCCAAGGATGCCGACGCTGGCGGAGTTCTGCCAGCGCTTCATCGCCGAGTACGCGGTTGCCAACCGACTGAAGCCGAGCACCATCGAGAACAAGAAAATTATCATTCGTAGCTATCTCGTGCCGATCCTCGGCGAGCGAGCGCTGGACACGATCACCGAGGCGGACGTGCAGCGGCTCAAGGCGGTGTTCGCCGACCAGGCGCCGGCAAGCGTCAACAACATCCTCACGCTGCTGTCGACCGTGCTCAAGGCCGCGATGGAGTGGAAGGTGATCGGATCGATGCCGACGATCCGCAAGCTCAAGCAGACGGAGCAGCGCTTCGATTACTACGAGGACGGGCCCTACGACCTGCTCGTGGCGACCGCGAAGGCGGCGGACCTGCGCTGCCTGCTGGTGGTGCTGCTCGGCGGCGACGCGGGGCTGCGCGGCGGTGAGATCGTCGCGCTGAAGCTCAAGCACTGCGACCTGCGGCGCGGCGTGATCCACGTCGAGGAGAATGAGTGGTCGGGGCACGTCGGTACGCCGAAGGGCAACCGTTCGCGGCAGGTCGTGATGACCTCGCGGCTGCGGGTGGCACTTTCGGAGTTGGCGGTGGCACAATCCGACCCTGAAGCGCGGGTCATCCTCCGCGACGACGGCACGCCCGCGAGCAAGCGGGTGGTCGACTGCTGGCTGTACCGGGCCCAGCAGGCGGCCGGGCTGGCGAAGAAGGGTCCGCACATCCTGCGGCACACCTTCTGCTCGCGGCTCGCGCTCCGGGGGGCGACCCCCAAGGCGATCAAGGAGCTCGCGGGGCACGTCCATTCGAGCACCACCGACCGCTACCTGCACCTGGCGCCGAGCGCCCTTCGGACCGCCATCGACCTGCTCGATGGGCCGCGTCACGGACACGTCACGGGCACGAACGCCCTCAACTAGACTTAGTTATTTCAACTACTTGGCCCGCTGCGTCGACTAGCCGACGTAGAGCACGCGGTCGACGCCCCAGGTGAGGCCCTGGGGGCCGGCGTCGGCGGCGGTGCTGCCGAAGGGGCCGGTGCCCTGGGTCTTCTGGGCGATGATGACGATCGGCAGGGGTTTGACCATGTCCTCCTCGACGAGGCGGGCTGTGCCCTGGGGAGGATCGGCCTGGCAGCCGCACGCGGGGCAGCAGGTGTAGGTGATGGCCACCTCGCCGAGGCCCTCGACGGGCTCGGGTGCCTGCGGCTTGTCGACGATCGGGAAGGGGACCGTGAGCTGTGGGATCGTCAGGCTGCGCAGGACCTTCACCTCGCCCATGTTGAGGTTGGCGACGCCGCTCCATTGGGTGAGCGTGGTGTCCGGTTTGAGTCGGCGCAGAAAGTCGGTGCCGCTGCGCAGGGTGACCATCCACGCGGTGCAGTCGTCGGCGAAGTCGATGCCGCCGATGTCGACGCTAAACGGCCCGTTGAGCAGGTCGAGCGGGGGATCCATGCAGTCCTTGGCCCGATTGCACACACATTGGTCGCCCCAGCAATCTCCCTCCGAGGTGCAGACCACGCCGGCGCAGGGGGAGATCGGGAGGCAGGTGTCGACGCCGTCGCAGACGGTGCCCGGGCCGCAGCTCCCGGCACCACACGCGACGCTTGGGCCGTCGAGCACGCAGCTGTCGGCCGGGTCCTTGCACTCGCCGCTGATCACGTCGCAAACCTGCGCGGGGCCGCAGGGGTCGGGATCCTGGCCCTGACAGCTGGTGACGCAGATATTGTCGATGCATTGCTGATTGGGCTCGTCGCAGGGGCCGCAACTCGGACCGGTGCTGCTCCCGCTGCTGCTCCCGGTATCGACAGTGGTGCCTGTGGCGCTGGGATCGCTGGAGCCCGTGACCGGGTCGCCGGTGGTGGTGGCGGTCTCGCTGGTGGCCGGGCTGGTGGTGCCGGTGGCGCTGTTGCCTGTGGTGGTCGTGGGTTCGCCAGTCGTCGGCGGGTCGGTGGTGGGAGCCGTGGTGCTGAGGTCGCTCGTGGCGACGGTCGCGGTGGCGGTGCCGGTCGAGCCAGCGGTTTCACCGGGGCCGGTTCCAGTGCCGCTGTCGCCGCATGCGGGCAGTCCGAGCGTCGTCAGCGTAAGCAACCCAATTGTCGTGCGTGTCATCCCCATCCCCGTACCTCCAGCCCTTCGGCGCCTCCAAGCAGGCGCCTGGCGGATTGTACACGTGGTCTCAGGGGCTGGCGTAGATGGCATCGATGGTGGTGCGCGCCGTCTCGCGCCACGTCGCGTCAGCGATCTCGGCGAGCGAGATCCGCGCGGAGCTCGGCGGAGGGCCGGGCATCGGCACGATCGCCTGGCGCTCGTCGTCGCCGATCCACCACCATGGGGTGGGTTGGCGGCACACGCGAAAGCCCCAGGTCTCGAACCACAACAAGCGATCGAGGATCTGCGCCGGGCTCAGCGGAGCGAGCGCGTAATCGGCGGCGAGTTCGGCGAGTTGGGGGCCGGCGGCCTGCACCGCGGCGGCGAACCAGTCGAGCATCGGCACGAAGTGCTCGGGACCGGCGCTCGGCGTGTCGGCGCTGTCGGGCCGCGGAACCGCGCCGAGGGCGAAGCAGATCACGGCGTCGTCCATCAGCGGGACGGTGTCGGGGCAGAGCAGGGCGAGGACCTTCGACAGGCCAGCCGCGGTGCCGGGGGTTGGGCCTCCGGGCGCTCCGCCGCGCGCGGCTGCGTCGAGGGCGGCGAGGTTGCGGACGGCGGCGGCGACGGCCTCGCGCTCATCGCCCGTGCGCGCAAGCCAGCGCTCGCTGTCGCCATCGAGCAGATCGAGCAAGCCGGCCCACAGCTCGCGGGTGTGTGGTTGTAGCCAGCGATAGAACACGGGCGAGGGGACCTTGTTGTTGACCATCCAGCTGCCCGGCAGCGCCATCGGCAGGAGGTCGACGAGCGCGGCGTTGCGGCGGGCGGCGCGGTAGCTGGCGGTCGCAAGGTCGAAGCCAAAGGCGCCGGGTAGGCGGCCGCGGACCTGCAATTTGGCGCGAGCCATGCCGAGGCGCCATGCCGCGGCACCCTGGTGTTCGGGTCCGCTGCGGTGGACGAGCACGGTGTTCATGCGGCGAGCATCGACCAGGCGCTGAGGCCTGTCGAGCGGGGTCGCGGCGTCCTACGCGGAGGAGCTGTGGGCCCGCAGATCCGGCTTGCGGCTCGCGCTTGCGGATGGTGGTGCGACGTCGAATTCGCGGCTCGCTTGCGCGCGATTGCCGTTCTGCGGGATATCAGCGATGCTTCGCGGGTTCGCATGGCAGCCGAGCGTGATCTCAGCGGCGTGGTGTTGGCCGGACGTTACCGCGTTCTGAACCAGATCGGCGGCGGCGGGATGGGGACCGTGCACGCCGGCGAGCACCTCGAGGTCGGGCGCAAGGTGGCGATCAAGATCCTGCGACCCGAGGCCTTCGCCAGGCCGGCGCTGGTCGAACGCTTCCGCCGCGAGGCGCGGATGACCGCCCGCATCGAGCACGAGCACGTGGTCGAGTGCCTCGACGTCGGCGTCAGCGACGAGGGCGAGTGCTTCTACGTGATGGAGTGGTTGCGCGGTGAAGACCTGCAAGCGCTGCTGCGGCGCGAACGGGCGCTGCCGTGGCCGCGGGCGCGGGCGATCGTCGCCCAGGTGTGTCGCGCCCTGGCGGCCGCGCACGCGGCCGGTGTGGTCCACCGAGACCTCAAGCCGGGCAACATCTTCCTGGTCCAGCGCGAGGACAACCCCGACTTCGTGAAACTGCTGGACTTCGGGATCGCCAAGCTCGTTGCGCCCGACGCGGCGCCGGCCGAGGCCCTCACGCGCACGGGCGAGGTCGTCGGCACCACGCCGTACATGGCGCCCGAGCTGGCGGCGGGCGAGCCCTTCGATCACCGCATCGACGTCTACGCGACCGGAGTGATCCTGTTTCAGCTGCTCGCCGGGCGCCTGCCGTTTCGCGGCAAGACCCCGCGGCAGATCCTGGCGGAGATCCTGAAGGGCGAGCCGCCCGCGGTCTCGGAGCTCAACCCGGCGGTGGTGGCATCCCCTGCGCTCACGGCGGTGTTGCAGAAGGCGATGCATCGTGAGGCGAGCCTTCGCTACGCCGATATTGGGATGTTGCACGACGCATTGCTCGAGCTCCCGGACGACGCCTGTCAGCGGGTCGCGGACGCGGGCGCAGGTCCCGACCCGTCGGCGAGCGAGGTGGCGATGGCGGTGTCGATGGTTGGGCCGATGGTCGCGGGGGCCCGCGACGCCGGGGCGGACAGCGGGCGCATGGCGGCGACCTCCGAGACTCGCTCGACCGCCGAGGAGCCGCGCACGCCGCTCGATCCGCCGCGTCGCGTCGCGTCACCGGGTGTCACGCCGCCGCGTCGGCTCGGGCTCGTGTTCGCCGGGGTGCTGCTGGGCCTCTCGGGGGTCGGCGGGTGGTTCCTGTGGCCGAGAGGGGAGGCGCCGGTTAACGTCGGGACGCCGGCTGCCCCGGTGGTCGAGCGCACCGACGAGGCGCCGTTCGAGGGTCCGCCGGCCACTTCGGCTGTCGATGAGCGCCCACCAGGTGGCGACGTTGTGGCTGAAGCTGTGAGCGCAGAGTCGGTGCCGGATGTGCCGTCACCGCCGGCGGAGGTGCCTGTCGCCGACGCCAAGCTCCGTCCGCGCGGCGAGGCGCGCAGCGGCTTCGATGATGTCATGCGCAAGGCCAGCGCCAGGGTGCGTCGTTGCCTCGCCCAGGGGGGGATCAAGGCCGGAGCGCGGGTGCGCTTTGATATTGTCGTCGAGGCGAAGACTGGGCGGATCACCGCGGCCACACCGCGGCCGCCGTTTGCCGAGCAGGCCCGGCTCGGCGCGTGTGTCGTCGACGCGACGCAGGGCAGCAACGTGCGCCCGCCGCCCAGCAACGAGTGGCGGCGTTCGCACGAGTTCACCACGTAGTCGTTCGTCGGGCGGGCGACTCGGGGGTCGCGGCGCTGGCGATGGATCGCACGCGGTGAGTGAGCTTCGGCTGGCTGCACGCGCCTGGTCCGGCCTCCAGGCGCGTGATAGCACCTGCGCCATGTCTTCTCCGTATGCGTGTCTTGTGTGTGCATGGGTTGTTGTCGGTGGGCTGGGCTGCGGCGCGACGCCGGCCGCGAGCGAAGGTTCCAGCGGCGGCGGCAGCGGGTCGAGCGGTTCCAGTGGGAGCTCGGGCGGCGGCAGCGGTGAGGTCCCGACGAGCGGTGACGCCAGCGAGAGCGGCGACATTGCCCTCGATCCGCGGCTCGCCGATTGCCTCCGGATCAATGCCTGCGAGGCCGACGGGGGCACGCCGATCGGCTTACAGGCCTGCCTGGGTCACGCGCTCGACCTGCCGTGGCTGTGGGCCTCGGTGGGCGTGCAGCGGCTCGCGATCGAGGCGATCTCGTGCAAGCTCGCGGCTGCCGACTGTGCTGCCGTGCGGGCCTGCACGCCGCCGTTGGCGGGCTTTGCCGCGGCGTGCAAGGATTCCGCCGGGACTGGCATCTGCCAGGGGGAGACCTGGGTGTACTGCGACGATGTTGGAGCCCCGCTCGCGGCGCTCGATTGCGCCGCCGCGGGTCAGGCCTGCAACGTCGATGTGTGGGCCGGCTGCGGCAGCGAGGCGTGCGAGTTCGCCTCGACTGCGGCCACCTGCGATGGCGACACTTTGATCGAGTGCAACGCGGCCGGCTTCCTCGACCGGATCGACTGCCCCACCGCGTACAACCTGGTGAGCGTGCACGGCATGGACGGGGACCAGGTGTTCTCGATCGCCGGTGAGACCTGCGGCTACGACGCGATGCGGGGCGTCCATGGTTGCATCGGCACGGGCGAGGCCTGCGAGTTCTTCTCGCAGGCGTGCGACGGGGACGTGCTCGAGACCTGCGCCGGCGGCAAGCTCGGGCGGCGCGATTGCGCCGTACAGGAGCCGGCCGGGCAGGGCTGTGGGTATACGCAGGCGGGCGCGGCCGCGTGCGGTCTGGTCGCGCCCGCCTGTGATCTCGGGGGCGATGAATCCTGCGAGGCCGGTGTGATCGGCTTCTGCGACTGGGACAGCCCGGCCAAGCTCGACTGCGCTGCGGCTGGCTATGGCGATTGCGCCACGGCGATGCTGGGCTCGCGCCGCGTCGCTTACTGCACACCGTGAGCGCGGGGGCCGCGATCTGCGCTCGCGGACAGGCATTGTTCGGCGCGGGTCCCGGCGACTATGATGCCAGCGTGGCCGTGCGCTGTCCGTCGTCGCTGCTCCTCCTCTGGGTCGTGCTGCTCCCGCTGGGCTGCGCAACCGGCAACGATGACAAGGGCAACTTCGGCGTCACCATCGGCAGCGTCACGCAGGTGACGTCGGCGACCAACCCGTACCCTGACACGAGCTCCGGGACCAGCAGCGCGTCGGACGACTCGAGCCTGCCGACGAGCAACGCCGACGCGGACAGCAACGACCCCAGCAAGCCTACCTTCATGTGCGGCAACGGGGTCCTCGACCCCAACGAGGAGTGCGAGGGCGACGACCTCGACGCGCAGACCTGCGAGAGCTTCGGCTACGACGGCGGGCAGCTGGGGTGCACGGCCGACTGCAGCTACGACACCTCGCAGTGCAACGCGGCGGCGATCTGCGGCGATGGCCAGGTCGACGCCGACAAGGGCGAGAGCTGCGACTGCGGGCAGCAGGGCAGCAATTGCTCGCCGATGCAGCTCGGCGGGGTCACCTGTCTCAACTTCGACAGCCCCAAGGGCGTCGCGTTTGGCGGGGGCACGCTCGGCTGCAACAGCCCCAGCGCCTGCAGCTATGACATCAGCGCCTGCACCTACTGCGGCGACAACAAGCGCAACGGACAGGAGGACTGCGACGGGGCCGACCTCGGGGGGCAGTCGTGCCAGAGCCTCGGCTACGATGGTGGCTCGCTGAGCTGTAACGTCGGCTGTTCGTACAATACGAGCGCCTGCTCGACGATCACTTGCGGCGACAAGCAGTGCCAGCCCGGGGAGGACTCGTGCGTGTGCCCCGAGGACTGCCCCGAAGATCCGAACACGTGCTCACCCTGTGAGTGCGGCGGCCAGGGCGGGCCGAACTGCTTCTGCGACATCTTCTGTCTGCTCAACTTCGACTGTTGTCTCGGCGGCCCGTGTTAGGCCAGCGCGCAGGTGAGATCGCCGTGCGGCATGAGGCTGGCCGTGATCGCGCTCGCCGCGAGCCGAGGTCATCGTTGCGCCAGGGCGGCGGCTGGACGAACGCAGGCCAGGCGGCTAGGTTGGAGAGATGGACCCGCTGCGAGGCCACGGTTTTGGCTGGACGACCCCGTGTCCCGCGGACAGCCATGCGCTGTCCGTGCGCCACGTCGAGGGCCTGTGGGCGGCCTATTTTCCCGACGCTGCTGGTTATGTCGTGACTCGCAGGACGTGGGCCGGTGGCCTGCGGCTGGCCGCGACTCGCGGGGATTTTCGGGCCGAGGCCGAGGTCGTGGGTGGTCGCCGCCGCGGCGGGTCGCGGCTGCACCTGTCGGGCTGCGCCGGTTCGGTGCGGGTGGTGATCACCGAGCGAGCGACCACGGCGGTGGTTGAGCGCCTGCGCCAGGGCGGCGCGCTGCTCGGTGCTGTGTTCGTCGGCTTTGCCGCCTCGCGCTTGCTGGTCACCCCGCCCGAGGCCGCGATCGGCATGCTGTACATCCTCGGCGGGTTGCTGCTGGTGGTGATGCTGATGGTCGCGGTGATGACCGGGGCGGGCCTGGGCGGCTGGCTCGGGGAGCAGACCGCGGCGAAGCGATGGTCGGTCACGATGCAGGCCGTGGCGAGCGACGCCGAGCTGCGGGCAGATCTACGGCGTTGGCGGGCCGTGGTCCGCAGCCTGGCCCAGCATCGCGACGCGCTGGCTGGTGGCGTGCGGGGGTTGCCGTTTCGTTGTGAGTTCAACGATCCGCCGGATGAGTGCAGCCTGCCCCAGACCTGATCTGGGGCCACTCCTCGCGCGATGGCGCGCCTTCAGCAGTGGCCAACTCGCGGGTTACCCGCTGGCGCTTATCCGCGCGCTCCGCTAAGGCTGAGGGCATGACACGAGCCTCACTTTCCTTTTTCATGTGCGCCGGACTCATGGCCGGCTGTGGCGATAGTGGTACGGGCGAGACCGGTTCGGGCTCGGCGACGGAAGGGTCGACCGGTTCCACCGGCACCCCGACCAACCCGACTGTAGAGCCGACCAGCGAACCCACCACCAGCACGACGAGCGGCGACTCGGACTCGGCGAGCACGAGCACCAGCGCGGGCCCCGGGACGAGCACGACGACGGACACCACCACCAACGCCACCGATGCGAGCACCGGGTCGAGCACCACCGGACCGGACCAGACTAGCACCGGCGTCATCGATACGACCGGCACGGACGGCACCACCACCGGCGATACGGACACCACGACGGGGAACGATCAGATGTGCCCGCTGGCCGAGGCGCACGATCCCTGCGATATGAACTCCAACGACGCTCTACACGCGATCGGCCTCAACTGCACCACCGCCGGTCCGATGTGGATCGACAACGACAACGCGGTGAAGCTGGCCAAGCTGAGCTTCCAGGCGCCGCCGGAGCTGGACGGCAAGCGCTCGTGGCAGGTTGCCAAGTCGTACGGCACCTACATCGATCCGAACACCAAGAAGCCGTTCTGGAGCTCGCGCGAGGGCGACAAGGTGCTGCTGATCAGCTCCGGCCTGCTGCCGCCGCCCGACGGCCAGGGCGCTGTCATCGTCGACGACGGCGACGTGTACAACGACTCCGGCAACGGCAACCCGTGGGACAGCGACGTGATGCCCCCGCCGATGAGCCCCAAGAAGGGCAGCCCGGACCCGATGGGCTTCACCAACTGCGACAAGGTCAACGACTGCTCGAACACGATCTTCGACCAGTGGCAGCTCGGGGGCGGGGACGCCGAGGACAAGATGTGGTTTAGCTTCGAGCTCACGGCCCCGGCGATCGCCAACGGCCAGACCTCCGACGCCAAGGGCTACAACTTCGACTTCGCCTACTTCTCGGCCGAGTTCCCGGAGTACGTCGACTCGCAGTTCAACGACATCTTCGTCGTCTGGCAGGCCTCCGAGGCCTACACCGGCAACGTCACCTTCATCAACGAGCAGCCGCTCACGGTGACCGCGTTGTGGCCGATCGATTTCCAGGGGGAGTGCGACTTCTTCGATCCCAACTGCGTCGGCATGGATCCGCATCTCGCGGGCACCGGTCACATCACCGACGGTGGCGCGACCGGCTGGTACCAGGCCACCGGCGGCGTCAAGCCGGGGGAGACCTTCGTGCTCGCGTTTGGCATCTTCGACATGGGCGACTCCAGCTTCGATACGACCGCGATCATCGACAACTGGAAGTGGGACTGCGAGGGCTGCGTCCCCAACGAGGTCGACAGCTGCGGCATCATCCCGATGTGACCTGCGCGGCGCTCCGTGGGGAGTGTGTCGGCCGCCAGCGCGGCCAGGCTCACTCCCCGCGGGTGTACGCGAGCGCCAGCTCGTTCTCGGGATCGAGGTAGAGCGCGCGGTCGAAGCATTCGTCGGCCTCCTCCTGGCGCCCGAGGCCGACGAAGATCGCGCCGCGGTAGGCGTGGATCATCGGTAGCCCCGGATCGGCCTGTTCGGCCCAGTCGAGCAGCTCGATCGCACCGGGGGCCGATGCGGGGTCGTTGCCACTCGCCCGGAAGCGGGCGAAGGCGAGGTGGGCGTGGAGTTCGGCGACGTCGTAGCCGTTGGCGTAGGCGTCCTCGAAGAGCGCGACTGCCTGGTCGAAGTCTCCCTCGCGCATGGCGTCCTCGGCCTGGGCGTAGCGGGTCGCTCCCAGTTGTTCGGCGCTCTGGTGGACCCCCTGGTCGACGCGGAAGCCGCCATCGGTGTCCTCGTTGCTCGAGCGGAAGCCACCCTCGTCGTCGAGGTCGTCGCCGGCCTCGAGCTCGACGTCTTCAAGCTCGACGTCCTCGTCGATCTCGTCGATCTCATCCTCGTCGCCCGCGCCGTCGCCGAGATCGTCGGTGCCGTCGCCGAGGGGCTCATCGTCGGCGTCGCTGAGGCTGGGGAGGCTGTCGCTGGAGGCCCCGAGGTCGACACCAAGGGCGCCGCTCGCGTCGCTGAGCGCTGAATCGCCGAGCAGATCGTCGTCGTTGTCCGGGTCCTGCGGCAGCGCGGAGGACGAGGCGCCTGCGTCGCCGAGGGGGTCGTCGCCGAGGGGGTCGTCGCCGAGGGGGTCGTCGCCGAGGGGGTCGTCGCCGAGGGGGTCGAACGACGTCTCGTCGTCGAGGACCTCGAGGTCTTCGTCGAGGTCGCCGAGGTCGCCGACGCCGAGGTCGTCGTCGGCCTCGAGGTCAGACAGAGGATCTGGCTCGCGCAGCGGCTCTGGCTCGCGCAGTGGCTCTGGCTCGCGTATTGCCTCCGGGGGGCGTGCTGCGGGGACGGCCGCGGGGAGCGGGGCGCCGAGGGTCGGACGGGGCAGCGGCGACTTGTTTGAGTCGGTGCGGTTGAGCGTCGTGGCGGCCGGTTTGCTCGCGTCCAGCTTCGCCACGGTCGCGGCCGGAGCAGGGAGCGGCGACTTGCTCGAGTCGGGCCGTTGTTGGCTCGCGGGCTGAGGCGGCTGGGACTTGCTCGAGTCGGGCCGTTGTTGGCTCGCGGGCTGAGGCGGTTGGGACTTGCTCGAGTCGGCTCTCGCCGCTGGCTGAGGCGGCTGGGACTTGCTCGAGTCGGAGCGGCCGAGCGGCGGCTGCGGCAAGATGCTCTTGTTCGAGTCGGGCTTGCTCGCTGGCTGTGTCACCGGCTTGGCGCCGCCGGGGAGGGTGGTATGGACGAGGTCGCTGAAGTCCGTCTCGTCGTCGTCGTCGGCGCCCAGGTCGCCAAAGTCGGACTCCTCGTCGAGTGGGCGCGTCTCGCTGGGGCGTGCCGCTTCCGGGCTGATACGGGTGGCCGGCTTGAGTCCGCGCTCTCCGACGGCGCGCAGCAGGGCCCGCGAGTCGGCGACGATGCTCTCATCGACATCGAGGCCGCGGAACATCTCCTCGTCCTCGGTCGGCAGCACCGGGATCCGGGGGTTGCGACTGCTCGAGATGGCGGCGGCGCCCGGCAGCTTGTTGGGCAGCGGCGTGTCCTCGTACTCCGTGATCGCGCTCAGCTGATCGAACTTGGGAGCGAGGGTGTCGTCGGCCACGTTCGCGGGCGCGAGGTTCGGCCGCGGAGGCGGCAGGCGCCGCGCCAGCTTGGTCTCGCCAGCGTCGACCACTCCGCTGGCGATGAGTCCGAACAGCAAGGTCGACAGCTGCGGCACCTCCGGGTCGTACTTGCGGGCCAGCAGCTCATCGACGGTGCGGCTGCCGTCGAGGCAGCGCAGGAAGTAGAGCTCTTCAGGCAGAAGATCGAGCTCACCCGCGTGCTCGCCGGTCCACTGCGGGGCAACGGCGGGATAGCGCTCGGACATCGTCTTGAGGGCAACACGCGCCCGTTCGTCGGTCCAGCGCTCTTGCACCGCGGCGAGGATGAGCGCCTCGAGCGGTTGCTCGATCGCCATTCCGGTCGGCACCCCAGGTTCGCCGCCCAGCTTGAATTGAAAGCGGCCTTCTTCCCAGCCGAAGATCTCGAACAGCTTGATCCGGACCTGCTCCTCGAGGCCGTAGCGGAGGTTGCCCTCGGAGAGGATGCCCATCTCGACCAGCAACTCGCCCTGCTTCTTGCCAGTCCGGCGGATCGCCTCGAGCGTGTTGTCGCACTGCTCCTGCGTGATGAGGCCCTGGTCGGTGAGGATCTGGCCGAGGAACTCGGTCGCCAGGTTGCTGCGCACGAGCGTCGGGTGACCGTCGACGAAGAACACCACCTTCTTCGTCTCTCCCGCCAGCAGGTAGAGGTTGCCGGTGCTGCGCGTACGGGCGATGTCGCGGACGAGGTACGCGAAGGGCACGCGCTTGAGGGATCCCTTGGCCGGGAAGCCGAGGTCACTGTCGGTGGGTGCTTGCGTGGGCATGGTGCTGCGGCTCGGCCGGACCCCGTGTTGGTGCAAGGCGAGGCGCTCCAGGATACCCCGGTCCGGCGAGGCTGGGGGGCCCGCCACGGCGCAAGCGCCAAGGGGGCGAGGGGTGCTGGAGCGCCGGTGGAGGGTCAACCGAGGCGCCTCGCGGACTTCGCGCGGTGCCGGGTGAGCCCCGAGGCGGTGTGCGGGCGCAGATCTGCTCGCAGGCTGTCGGGGCGAGGTGAGCGACCGCGGCAGTCCGGGCTGGGCCCTGTCCGGCCAAGCCGGGGTCGCTGGTCGGGCGCGATGAGGCTGTCTCTCGGGACATGTGTCGCGCCGCGGTCCTTCGATCTGTTAGGGTCCTCCGCCGATGTCGCTGGTCGCTGTCATCCTCGCCGCGGGTAAGGGCACCCGCATGGGTTCCGATCTGCCGAAGGTGCTGCATCGCTTCCTTGGCGAGCCCCTGGTGGTCCACCCCATCCGGGCGGCTCGCGCCGCGGGCGTCGAGACGGTGGTGGTCGTCGTCGGGCACGGCGCTGGGGAAGTCGAGGCCGCGCTCGCCGGGCAGCCGGGGCTACGCTTCGCGCTGCAGGCCGAGCAGCGCGGCACCGGTCACGCGGTGCAGTGCGCCTTGCCGGCGCTGGCCGAACATGCCGGAGCGGTGCTGATCCTGAGCGGGGATGTGCCGCGCCTGTCGTCTGCGACCCTGGTTGCGCTCGCGGACGCGTGTGCGGCCAGCCGCGGCGGGCTCGCGCTGGCGACCTTCACACCGGCCGATCCGACCGGATACGGTCGCGTCGTCCGCGACGGCGCCAGTCAAGTCGTGGCGATCGTCGAGGAGCGCGACGCTAGCACGGCCCAGCGGGCGATCGCTGAGTGCAACGCGGGGGTCTACTGCGCCAACGCCTCGCTGCTCCGCCGCGAGCTGCCGCGCCTCGGCAGTGCCAACGCCCAGGGCGAGATCTACCTGACGGACCTGGTCGCCATCGCGGCCGGGCAGGGTGGGGTGGGCGCGTTGCATGTCCACGCCGATGAGGTCGCGGGGGTCAACACTCGCGCCCAGCTCGAGGCACTCGAGACAGCTGCTCGGGCCGAGCCGCTGCGTTTTCGCATCTGACCTTTGGGACAGCCGCGCTCAGGCGAGGCCGGCAGCTTCGTCGACCTGTCGCCGGAGGTCGTGGATGTCGAAGGGCTTCTCGATGAAGCGATCACAGCCGGCCGCCATCGCCTGGGTCCGCTCGCGCTTCATCACGCTGGCCGTCACGGCGAGCACCGGGGTCTTGGCGATCTCCGGGGTGCGCCGGATCGCCTGCACGACCTCGATGCCGCTGATGCCCGGCAGGTCGAGGTCGAGGAGGACGACATCGGGGTGTCGCTCGCGGACCATCTCGAGGCCGGTGATCCCGTCCTTCGCGCCGAGCACCTGATAGTTTCCACTCCACTCGAGGATCTTGCGCGCCAGGGCGAAGTTGCTCGGGTTATCCTCGATGTAGACGATGAGCTTCATGCCCGGCACCCGCGGCGAGTGTAGCGAAGGATGTGCCCCACGGGCGCACCTCGTCGCCGCGGCGTCTGTGGGGGTTGCCTGACGTACACTCGCGGTCGCATGTCCGGGTCATCCACCGCCACGCCGTGTCGTCGCCGCTCGCGACCGGTGTGTCGCTTGTGGGGGCTAGGCGCCGCAGTTGCGGCCTTGCAAGCGCAGTTCGCCCTCGCTGCGCCAGGGCCTCCGTCCGCCGATGAGCGCGAACGGGTCGAACAGCGGGACGTGAAGCTCGTCGCGCTCACGGTCCGGGGTGGTGAACAGGTCGCGGATAGTCGCGTGCTCGAGCTGCTCGCGGCCGAGGATCTGGTCGTCGGAACAGTGTTGCGCTGGCCCGACGATCCGCGGGTCCGGCGGGCGCGCGCGCGACTGCAGGCCACCGAGGCCTACGAGCGGGTCACCTTGCGGTTGCGCCCGGTACCCGGCGGTGGCGACAGCGCTCGCCTCGAGGTCGAGGTCGAGGAGCGCGGCAGCCTCGAAGTCACCGACCTGTACCTCGGGACATCTCGCATGACGCCGTTCCACGGCGGCTTTCAGGTGCGAGAGCGTAACTTTCTCGGTCGGGCGATCCGCATCGGCGGCGGCCTGGTGTGGGGCACGTTGCCGCGCCAGATCCCGCAGAGCCGGCGCCAGCAGGCGATGCGCCTGTTCATCGAGGCGCCGCGCCTGCGAGGCAGCCGCTTTGGCCTGGGTGGCACCATCTACGTCCACTCCGCCAGCGAGCCCTACCGCGTCGCGGGGGCGGCGGCCGACCCCGACCCTCGGCTGTTTCGCACGGTCGACTATGGCCGCGTCGGCGGCTTGCTCGGGACCACGGTTGCGATCACCAGCGGCCTCGTGCTCGGTGTCGACTACCGCTTCGAGCGGGTCAACGCGCTGACGCCCAACGATCCGACCTACCTGCGCCCGGACGGGGTGTCCCAGCCGGTGGAGCTCGATCTCCAGCACGGCGTGCATCTCCTGACCTCAGCAAATTTCGGGCTCAACTACGACGGTCGTGAGGAGGCGGCCCGGCTCGGGAAAGGCGCACGCTTCGCGCTGGAGCTGCAGCTCTCATCGCCGCTGGTCGGCAGCAGCTATGAGTACATGAAGTTGGTCGCTGGCGGGGCCTACACCTTTCGCCTGCCGTGGAAGCACTGGATCACGCCGAGTTTGGTCGCGGGGCAGATCGCCGGTCAGGCGCCCCGCTTCGAGCGCTTCTATGCCGGTGACCTCAGCGACTGGACCCCCGGCCGCGAGCTCGGCATCATTTATTCCACCCGCGGCCCTGTCGACGTGTTCGGGACTGGCGTCGACACGCGCCTGTTTGGCTCGCTGTTCGCCCGTTTTGACCTCGAATACGTGTGGCCCCTGTTCGCGCGAAATCGGGTGCGAGGCATCAAGGGCGGCGCGTTGTTCTGGTCGGCAGGTGTGTTCACCTTCGCCGGAGACAGCGCTGAGCGAAAGGCCCGGCGGGCGCTCGGTGAGAGCGTGGCGCCTCTGGGGTTCAATGCCAACTTCGGCCTGCGCCTGGAGACTGCGATCGGCGTTGTCGATCTCAGCATTGGCAACGTGCTGCGGAGGACGCCATTGTGAGGCGGCGCGGCTTCTTCGCGCTCGTGACGGCGTTGCCGCTGCTTTGCGCGGCCGGCGGGCTCGAGCTCTTGAAGCCGCGGCGGGCCAAGTTCGAAGAGGTCGGCGATTCGGTGCTGATGACGGCGGATCTGCCCGAGCTGCTGCTCGTCCGCGATGCCGACGCGATGGCCTCGATCGAGTCGGCGTTTCGTACGCGCCTCGAGTACGAGGTGTCGCTCTACCGCGCTGGTCAGAGCGACCCGATCGAGCAGCGTCGGGTCACCGTGTACATCCAGTGGGATCCGTGGAAGGAGCGCTTCGTCGTCGAAACGCAGGAGCAAGGCCGCAGCGCCACGCGCCGCTACTTCGCCGACCGCGACGAGGCGATCGTCGCCGCGATCCGCCTCGACCGTGTCCGCATCGCCCGCGCCAGCGCGCTCGACCGCGGACCGAAGGCGGTCTACTTCGCCACCGTGGTCGGGCAGCGCAACCCGATCGAGAAGGGCCTGCTCGCGTCCGATGACGACGGGCGCGGTCAGGGGCGCGATCTTTCGGTCTTCTCGCGTTGGGTCGGCATCTTCATCCGCGCCACCCAGACCGCGGAGAAGACTGTGGCGATCAAGACTTCTCCCGCCTTCTATCTGGTGCCGCGGTGAACGAGCCCCGCGATCCTGACACGCTGACGCCGTTACCTGTCCCTGAGGCCAGGTCTGCGGGGGACACGAATGCCGCGACCGACACAAGCGCGGCGGGTGCGGTCGCGCTCACCACGAGTCAGCCGGCGGGTCCGCCACGGAGCGGTCTGTTCGCGGGGTCGCGGGCCACGCTAGCGAGTGTGCGAGCCTCGCGGATCCGTCTCACGCGCACTGGCCTGCGCATGGTCGTGGGCCCGCGTGTGCCGTGGTGGGGCCGGCTCGAGTCGCGAGTGATCACCGCCCTGGTCGCGCTCGGCATCCTTTGTGTCGGTGCCTCGGCCTACCTCGTCACGCTGACGGTGCAGTACTTCGACGGCATCGTTCGCGATGCTGCCCACCAGAGCGACAAGGCGGTCGCTGCAGCCCGCCCGCTTTACGACGGCTTTGTGCGCGCGAGCAAGCAGGCCTACCGCGCCCGCGCGCTGGCGATCGCCCGCGAGCTCGAGCTGAGCCGGCTGCGCGCGCCCCTGGTGTCGGAGCCGGCCGGGCAGCTAGAGGTGCAACTGATGGCGTTGTTGCAGCGCGAGGCCGACATCGTCGAGCTGCGGGTCGACGGCTTCGGCGACCCGCTGATCGCCGAGCGACGCCAGGCCTTGCCCGAGGGTCCGCAGCAGCGATGGATCTGGTTCACCGCGGGCCCAGAGCCGATCGAACTGGGGACCCGGTCAGGGAGCAGGCCGGACGCTCAACTCACCGTCACCTTCGCCCAGAGCACCGAGGTCGACGACATGTACCAGGAGCTCGGTACGCTCAAGCGCGAGCTCGACTATGTCGCTGTCAACGGATCGGTGGTCGATCGCGGCGAGCTCGAGAACGCGGTCTTCCGCGCGATCGGGGCCGCAAGCGTCCTCGTGCTGATGGTGGCCTTCATCGCAGGTTTTATCCTGGCGCGTGCGACCACCCGCAAGTTAACCGTGCTGTCCAAGGTGATCTTGCGGGTCGCGGGTGGCGATCTGCGGGCCCGGGTGCCGGATCTTGGCCAGGATGAGCTGGGGCAGCTCGGCGCGGCGTTCAACGGCATGCTGGACGAGCTCGACTCGGCCCAGCGTAAAGTGAGCTATCTACAGCGCGTCGGCGCCTGGCAGGAGATGGCCCGGCGAATCGCCCACGAGATCAAGAACCCGCTGACGCCGATTCAGCTGGCGGTGCAGCAGATCCGCGAGAAGGATCCGGGCACCCACCCGGCCTTCACGCGCCTGTTGCTGACCTCGGTCGAGATCGTCGAGGACGAGATCGAGTCGCTGCGCCGGATGGTCACCAGCTTCTCGCGCTTCGCCCGGGTCCCTGAGGTGCAGCTAGAGACCGTCGAGATCGCCCGGGTCGTCGCCGAGTTCAACCGCGCTTACGGTCATCTCACGGAGCGCGAGGCCGACGTCCTGGAAGTTCCACCCGTGCCCGAGGGCCTGGTGATCCGTGGCGATCGCCAGCTGCTCAAGCAGTGCCTGGTGAACCTCGTCGAGAACGCTGTGTTGTCGCAGCGCGAGCGCGGTCCGGTGCACGTGCGCGTGTCGGTGCGCGCGGTCCCCCCCGAGCCGGGCGTCGATCCGGGCTTGCCGCCCATCGCCGCCGAGCTCTGGGTCGACGACAACGGCCCCGGCGTCGCGCCCGAGCGCCGCGAGCGGATCTTCGAACCCTATGAGTCGACCCGCAAGGAAGGCACCGGTCTGGGTCTGGCCATCGTGAAGAAGGTGATACTCGACCACGGCGGTGAGGTTCGTGTTGATGAGAGCGAGCTCGGCGGCGCCGCGATCGTCATACGCCTGCCGCTGCACGGCTCCGAGGCCGGGGCCTGACCCGAATGGTCTGCGAGCGGCTACAAACGGCCGGGAACGCCTCGTGGGAGAAGGTGGGACCCGGCGTCGGGCGGGACCTGCAGGCGCCGTTCCCGGGCCTTGCGTGCCCCCGGCGCCTGTGCGACGGTTTTTCCTGGGTCTGCGGGTCCCGGGCGTAAGTCCGGGCGCGGGTGGGGCGTGAGGTACGGAGTCCACGTGAACGACAGTCACAGGGCAAGGCGGGGGCGACGGGCGGCGGCGTGGGTCGCGGCGGCTTCGCTGGTTGCCGGCTTGCCCGCAGGCTGTTCCAAACTCGGACCTGGCAGCCATCGCGGCTCCGATCGAGCTGGCCCGAAGGACATGTCCTCGGAGACCGATCAGGTGCTCGTTGGGCGGGGCTCGCCGATCTCCTTGAGCGCCGCCGACGGGACGGCCCTGGCGCTCCGCTCGCTGACCGTCCGCACCGTCGTCGACGAGCCGCTGGCATTCACTGAGCTCGAGATGGTATTTGACAACCCCGAGGGGCGACTGCTCGACGGGAAGCTCGCGGTGACCATGCCGCCGCGGGCGCGGGTGACCCGCTTCGCCCGTGATCTTGGCACGAGCGGATGGGAGGAGGCCCAGGTCGTGCCGCGGCGGACCGTGCATCAGCAGCTACCGCAAGGCGATCCGCGGCAAGCCCCAGCGCTGCTGGCGGTCGCCGCCGGCGAGCAATTCACGGCCCGCGTCGACGGCATCGCGGCACACGCCCCGACGCGCATCGTCGTCGCCTATGTTGAGGAACTGCGCGGACGCAGCGAGCCATATCGTGTCGCTCTCGCCGGCCTGCCGCGCCTGCGCGAGCTAGGCCTGCGCATTCGCTCACGGACGCCGGTCAGCCTGGGGGGTGAGCCCTCGCTGCTGAAGACCAACACCCAGGGGCTGGTCGCCACGTTCCCCGACTTCAAGGCCAGCCGCGACCTCACGCTGCACTTCTCGGGCCCACGCGAGCTCGGCCTGCGGCGCGACGAGATGGTCGTGGCTCGCCTATCACCGGTTCCGCATGATCACATCGATCCGATCGACGGCCTCACCGTCCTGGTCGACACGAGCGCATCGCAGGCGCCGGGCTTCGACGCCCAGGTCGAACGCCTCGCCGCCCTGATCGCAGCCATCGATCGCCGCGTGCCGGCCGACATCCCGCTGCGCGTTGTGGCCTTCGATCAGGCCGCAGACACGGTGTTCGAGGGCCGCATCGGTGGCTTCGGGGAGCCGCACAAGGCGGCGTTGCGCGAGCGTGGCGCCCTCGGAGCCTCGAACCTCGCGGGGGCCCTGCGGGTTGCGGCGAGTCGCGGCGAGCGGCGGTATCAGCGACTGCTCGTGCTGAGCGACGGCCGGATCACGGCCGGCACGGCGGGCGTCGAGGCGGTGCGGGCCGAGGCCGGTCGGCTGCTCGACGCCGGCTTTGTGCGCGTGGATGTCATGAGCGAAGGAGGTGCGCCTGACGACGAGGTTCTGCGGGCGCTCACTACCCTGTCGCCCGACCATCCGGGCCTGGTCCTCCACGCCGCGCTGTCACCCGAGGTCATGGCCTCACGCCTCGCTCGCGGCGTCGTCAACGACGTCGAGGTCGAGGTTCCCAACACAGCGTGGGTATACCCGCAGCACTTCGATGCGCTCCAGGCGGGCGACGACGTGCTGGTCTACGCAGGTCTCGAGCCGGCGCACGAGGGTGACGAGCTGTCCGTGCAGGTCCGCGGCGGCGAGGTCGACCGTGCCTTCAAGGTCCCGCTCGCGCCGACCAATTCGCCGTTGCTAAGCGACGCCTGGTCCGGCGCGCACGCCAGCTGGTTCATCGCCCAGGCCCGCTCATCGTGCGCGGCGACGGACCGCGAGCTGTGCGATTTTTGGCGCCGCCAGGCCCTCGAACTGTCGGCCAAGTACCGCGTCGTCAACGACCTCACCGCCATGGTCGTACTGCCTGCGGCCGTCGACTATCTCCGCTTCGGCCTCGCTGAGCCGCGCCCGCTGCTCGCTGTCGGCGTCGATGGCCTCGAGTGGCGTCACAGCGACCTTCCTCGCCAGGACCTCGCCGGCGAGACCACGGATGGCGCCGTCGTCCGGACGGCGATGCGGCGCCGCGGCCAGCCCTACGTGCTCCGCCCGGATCGCCTCGGGCTGATCGGGTGGGACGAGGCTCCCGCCGCGCCGAGCACCTCGGCCACCGCCGCGGTTCGCAGGGACAGCCAGCAGAGGCATGCAGCTCGCCGCCGCGGCCGGACGCAAGCTGTCCATGAGGACAGGTCGCTGGACCCGGCCCCTGCCCGCGACAGCGAGGTTCCGGACAAGGACGCCGGGGCGCCCTTCGGCCCGCGACGCACGCCGGACGACGCCTATGAGGGCAACTTCCTGACGGTGATGAACCTGCTGGCGATGTGGGACGCCAAGCAGAACGCGCTCGAGGTGGCGAGCCGCTGGCGCCGCGCCCAACCCGGCGACGTGATGGCGCTCGTGGCCCTCGGCGAGGCACTCGAGGCCAACGACCGCCCGGAGCAGGCCGCCCGCGCGTACGGATCGATCGTCGATCTCTATCCGGGCCGCGCCGACATGCGTCGCCTCGCGGCAGGCCGCCTCGAACGTCTCGGCGAAGCCTACACCTGGCTCGTACTCGACAGCTATGGTCGCGCCGTCGAGGAGCGCTACGACGATCCCGCCGGTCATCGCCTCTACGCGTTCGCCCTCGTCCGCGCCGGATATTACAAGGAGGCCTTCGACGCGCTGGTCGATGGCCTCGCGTGGGCCCGCAGTGAAGAGAAGACTCGCGTGCTGGTGCCGCTGCTTCTGGCCGACCTTGGCCTGGTCGGCGCGGCCTGGATCCGCCGCTGGCCTGAGCAGGAGGCCCACGTGCGCGAGGCTCTGCGCGTCCACGAGGCCGAGTTAGCGACGGAACCCTCGCTGCGCTTTGTTCTCAGCTGGGACAGCGAGCAGGCCGACCTCGACCTTCACGTGCGCGACAATCTCGGCTGGCACGCCTTCTATCGCGAGAAGAACCTGCAATCCGGTGGTGTGCTCTCCGACGACATGGACGCTGGCTACGGGCTCGAGGCCTTTGTCATCGACGGCGTCGCGTCGGCCTTCCCATACCGGATCGAGGTCGGATACTACGCGCGCGGCGCGACCCAGGGCGCCGGCAAGCTGGAGATCGTCGAGCACGACGGGGCCGGACAGCTGTACTTCGACGAGCGCCCATTCGTGGTCGTAAAGCAGCGCGCATACGTCGATCTCGGCGTGGTCACCGGGCTGCCTTCGGCCGCCGCCGCGAGCCGCCGCCGTTGAAGTCGATGAGCGGTCCCGGACGCGTGCGCATGCGAACCGCGCCAGGACAGGGCTTGCCAGGCCGGCGCCGGTGACGGCACGCTTGTCGCTGCATGATCATCGAACTTGAGCGCGGCAGGCAATCTTCGCTGGATCAGATTCGGGACCTCGCGGTTCGCTTCGGTAACCGCATCGAGCTCAGCGAGGGCACCGGTGTGTTCGATACGCTCATCGTCATCGGAGACAACCGCGAGTTCGCGGCCCGTAGCGATTTCATCCGCGGCCTGCCGGGCGTGCAGGCGGTATGGCAAGCCTCGGCGGGCTACAACAACATCGCCAGGATCGTCCGAAACAAGGACGGTAGGGCCATCCAGCGCGAGCGTCGGGTCGTCGACGTGAAGGGCGCCGACGGCAAATTGCGCCGCTTTGGCGGCGGCAAACACATTTTCATCTGCGGTCCGGACTCGCCCCAGACGCTCGAACAGACGCTGGCCACCGCTCGCATGGCCCGCGACGTCGGCGAGAAGTTCGGCATCATCGATCGCGTGATGCTCCGAGGTGGGGCCTTCAAGCCGCGTACGCGCCCGACCGACTGGCGCGGGCTCGGGATGAATGGCATCGCCATGCTCGACGCGGCGCGGGAGGACACCGGCCTGCCCTACGTCACCGAGGTGATGGACCACAACCTCGTCGAGCAGATCGGCCAACACGCCGACATGCTGCAGATCGGCACGCGCAACGCCCAGAACTTCGACCTGCTCGAGGCCGCCGGGCGCTTCGGGAAGCCGGTGATCTTGAAGCGCGGCTTCGGCAACGAGGCCGAGGAGTGGTTCTATTCGGCCGAGTACATCGCCAACCAGGGCAACCTCGACATCGTCCTGTGCGAGCGCGGCATGAAGACGCTGTACACGAAGGGCGGCTACTGCCGAAACCAGCCCGATCTCAACGCCTGCACGCACGCCCGCAAACAGACGATCTTGCCGATCATCTTCGATCCAAGCCACGTCTCTGGCGATCACCGAATCGTCTCCGAGAATCTCATGGCTGCGTGCGGGCACCTCGTCGACGGCAGCATCACCGAGACCGTGCACACCGAGAAGTTCCGCCAGGATCAGCTCTGTGACGCGTCGCAGGCGATGGTCATGGACGCTTACTGTCGCCTCGTCGAGGCGGTCCTCGCGTTCGAGCAGCATGTGCAGCCGCATCTGCTGGCGATCAATCGCCAAACCGGCGCGCTGTGAGCGTCACTCGCTCGCGGGGCGGGGGATCCTTGGATCTCGCGTGTCGCGGTTCCAGCTCCACCGGACCAGAAATCGCAGCGCGCCGTTGTTGCCGAGGTCCTGGAAGAAGCCGACCAGGTCGTCGTAGACCTTGGGGTCGCGCAGGAGGCGGCCGACGGTGCCCTCGCCAGCGTTGATGCCCGCGCCGAGCCGCCGCACGCTGGACAGTGTCTGTTCGACCTCGCTGACAATCTTGCCCTCCGGATCCGTGAGCAGCTGCGCTGCGACGCTCTTGCTGTTCGGATCGCGGATGTCAGCGATGGTCCCGGAGATCTTGGCGATCGATTCGCGGCCGCTCTTGACCGCCGGCTCGAGGTCCTTCTCGAAGGTTTGTAGGCCAGAGCGGGCCTTGTCGAGCGTGCGGTCGAGGCCGCTGGCGCTCTCACGCACATTCCGGAGGTTGTTGCCGAAGTCCTTTGCGGTGCTCTCATCGTTGAGCAGCGCGCCGAAGCTGCCGGTGCCCTCGGCCGTGCGACGGGTGACGTCGTTCGCGTTGGCGAGCAGGTCCTGGATGTTGCGAACGGTCTTCTCGTCGCCCATGGTCTTGGCCAGCTCGGCGACCCCGCCGATCGTCGACTCGACCTTGTCGAACATGCCGTCGGCGCGGTCCTTGACGGTATCGAGAGTTTCGATCATCGCCGGGATGGTCTGCACCTGTCCACCGGGCTCGATCTGAGTGCCGCGTCCGGCCGAGAGTTGGACCAGCTGGTCACCGAGCACTCCGTTCTGCGAGATGGTCGCGCGGCTGTCGTCGCGGATGTGCTGCATGCGGTCCGCGTAGACAGACATGACCACGCGGATGCGCTTGTGGCTGGCGAGATAGCCGTCGCACATGCCGCCGTCGCCGTTCCAGCTGACGCGGCGGTAGCGGCGGCGAAATTCGTCGGTCACGCAGATCTCGCCATCCCGGCACTGGTCATCCTGCTCACAGCGCGGGTAGAGGTCTTTGTTGAAGTTGTAGGGGTCAAGCTCGGCGCACTTGCCCTCGGGCGCGCAAAACAGGGTGCGGTCGCACTGGTCGGTGCGCCCCTGGCCGAAGCGGCCGCGGTCCTCTGTCTCGGGGTCGCACGGGTAGTCGATCTCGACGAAGCGACGCTCCTTGACCATGCCGATCTCGATGCCCTCGAGCTGCACCGGGCTACCAGGCTTGAGGCCCGATACCTGGCGGAAATCGGCGGTGATCTCGACCTTCTCCTTGAACAAGCCCTTGCTCTGAAAGATCGCGATGCCGACCACAAAAATGATGCCGAAGGAGATTACGCAGTAGCCAACGATCAGGCTGCGCTTTGCTTCGTCGGTGCGGGCCATGGGCGAGTTTCGCTAGTGTACCTGCTGGGCGGTGTGGCCGAGCATCTCATGGAGGTCCGTGAAATTGTGTACGCGTCGGGCCTGCGGCAGATCGGCGGGCCAGCGGCCGGTGCCCCCCAGGATCAGGCTCGTCCTCGTGGCCTGGCAGGCACGGGCGATCGGCAGAGCTGCGAGCCGCAGGGCCGCCGGGTCCTGCTGGCACTGCGAGGCGGAGAGGGCGACCAGCGCGGGTGGGCGGCGCTGCAGGTGGGCCACGAGCTGTTCGGGGGGCGTGTGGCGGCCGACCCAGTCGACCGCGTAGCCGGCCTCGCGCAGCACGAGCTCGGCGAGCGCGAGCCCAAGGGTGTGCTCCTCCCCCGCGGCGGTGGCCAGGACGGCGGCTGGCTGGCCCGACGCGGATGACATGCTCTCCCCGCAGCGGGCGAGCGCGCGAGTGAGGCGCTCGGAGGCGAGGTGCTCGTCGATCACGCCGATCTCGCCACAGAGCCAGCGCTCGCCCAGCTCGCTCAGCGCCGCGCCGATAATGTCGGCGACGTGCCACCAACCGCCGAGTGTGCGCTGCTCAGCGCAGAGGGCGTCGTGCAACGCCAACGGCCCGAGCGCGAGCAGGCGGTCGGTCCAGCGCGTCACCTGTGCGCTGGGCAGGACACGTTCCACTGGCGATGGCGCCTGCGAGACCGTTCCTGCCTGCAGCGCGCGTGCGAAGCGATCGACCTCCTCCGGCGTGAAGCGACGATGGTTGCCGGCTGTGCGCACACAACGAAGGAGGCCAAGGTCGGCCCAACGCTTGACCGAGGTCGCGCCGACGCCTAGAAGTGTCGCGGCATCGGCCGTGGACAAGTATTGCCGTCGCGGTGTGTTCATGCGAACAAGCGTCGCTGAGCCATGAGCCATCGGGCTCCTCGTGGTAGGCGTGCGTGCACCGTCCACCCCTTGCCGGATTGGCCGATTCGACTATAGACCTGACCGGCCTGGACGGCAAACCTCGATGCGGATCTTCATCACTGGGGGAACGGGCTTCGTCGGCCCTGTGCTCGTGCGACGTCTACTGCTTGAGGCGCACACGTTGCGCCTGTGGGTGAGGTCACCGGAGCGGGCGCGCGAACAACTGCGCGAGCTGGCGACGCAGGTCGAGCTGGTCGCGGCGGGCGGCGGCGCGCCGGCGATGCAGGCCGCGATCGGCGACGCCGATGCAGTCGTGAACCTTGCGGGCGAGCCGGTGATCGGTAAGCGCTGGACTGAGCGGCAGAAGCGGGCTCTGTGGGAAAGCAGGGTTGGGATCACCGAGCAGATCGTGGCGGCGATGGCCGCGACGCCGCGGCCGCGAGTGCTCGTGTCAGCGTCCGCCGTCGGCTACTACGGCGACACTGGCGCTCAGGAGGTCGATGAAGGGAGTCCTCCCGCGTCGGGTTTTCTCGCCGAGCTCACCGTCGCGTGGGAGAACGCGGCGCTGCGGGCCATGGCTCACGGCCGGGATACGCGCGTGGTGCTGGTGCGCGTCGGCCTCGTGCTCGGTCGCGGTGGTGGTGTGCTCGGGCAGATGCTTCCGGTGTTCAAGCTCGGCCTCGGCGGTCCCCTCGGCAGCGGCGATCAGTACTTTCCCTGGGTGCATCTCGACGATCTGGTCGCACTCCTCGCGTCCGCGATCACGGATGCGAGGCTGCAAGGTCCGGTCAACGCGGTGGCCCCTGGGATCGTCACCAACCGGGAGTTTGCCCGGGCGCTCGGGCGGGCGCTGCACCGTCCGGCGATCTTCCGCGTACCACCGTTCGCCCTGCGCCTGGCGCTCGGCGAGTCTGCTGCCGCTCTGGTCGATGGCCAGCGGGTGATCCCGCGGCGGACCCAGGCGCTGGGCTTCCGCTTCGCCCATCCCGATCTCGACGCTGCGCTCACCGATCTGATCGGCGCTGCGGGATGATGGTATAAGCGCGGGCTCGTATGCTGCCCGCGCCGCCGCCTCAGCCGCACACCCATGTGGCGATCGACCACAGCCTCTGTGGCGCACCCGTGTCGCTCTCTCAAGGGCACGCGGAGGTGATGCTCACGACCCTGCCGGTGATGGCGGTCGATGAGCGCGGTTTGGTGCATGGCGGCTTCGTGTTTGGCTTGGCCGACCACGCGGCGATGTTGGCAGTCAACGACCCGAACGTGGTCCTGGGCGCTGCCAGCACCCGATTCCTCCTGCCGCTGCGCGTCGGCGAGGTGGTGGTGGCGCGCGCCAGCGTCAGCGCCGAGGCCGGCCGCAAGCGCAACGTCGTGGTCGAGGTCCGGCGCGGCGACGAGCCGGTGATGACCGGCGAGTTCACTTGCTTCGTGCTCGAGCGGCACGTGTTGGGTTGATGCTAACTCCAAAGATTCGGAGGCCATGATGGACGGCGGTGCGCTGATCGCTGAGGTGTTGCGCAAGCAGGGAGTTCGGTTCTTGTTCACGCTGTGCGGGGGGCACATCTCGCCGATCCTCGTGGGCGCGAAGCGAGCTGACATCCGCGTGATTGATGTCCGCCACGAGGTCAATGCCGTGTTCGCCGCGGACGCGGTTGCTCGCCTCACCGGGGTGCCCGGCGTCGCCGCGGTCACGGCCGGCCCGGGCCTCACCAACACGATCACCGCGGTGAAGAACGCCCAGCTGGCCCAGTCGCCGGTGATCATCCTTGGGGGCGCGACGGCGACGGTGCTCAAGGGGCGCGGCGCGCTGCAGGACATCGACCAGCTCGCGCTGATGCGTCCGCACGTGAAGTGGGCCGTCAGCGTTGCGAGAGTGCGAGATCTGGTGCCGGTGCTCGAGCGGGCCTTCGCGGTGGCGTTGTCCGATGTGCCCGGTCCGGTTTTTGTCGAGTGCCCGGTTGATCTGCTCTACGCGCCGGAGATCGTGAAGAGTTGGTACTCGGCGAAGAGCCGGGCCGATCGCACGCCTAGCATGCAAGAGCGGGCGCTCGCCGCCTATCTCGACATTCACACCTGGCGCATGTTCGCCGGCGCCGATTCGGTTCGGGTCGGTCCGGTCCGTGTGGTCGCCCCACCGCAGCCACCGCTCGAGGAGGTCCGCGCCGCTGCGAAGGCGTTGCGCGCCGCCCGGCGGCCCGTGATGGTGATCGGAAGTCAGGCGATGGCGCTGCCCGGTGAGGCGCGGGCGATCGCCGGCGCGGTCGAGTCGCTCGGAGTGCCGGTCTACCTCTCCGGCATGGCCCGCGGCCTGCTCGGCGCGAAGCATCGCTTGCAGCTGCGACACGCCCGCAAGGCCGCGCTCAAGCGGGCCGATCTGGTGCTGCTCGCTGGTGTGCCTTGCGACTTTCGCCTCGACTACGGCGCGCACATCGGACGCAAGGCCGTGTACATCGCCGCCAATCGCAGCGAGGAGGAGATGCACAAGAATCGGCGCCCGCAGATCGCCGCGCCCGGCGACGCAGGTCGGTTCCTGCAGGCCCTGGCCCGGGCGCTGCGCGGGCCGGGCGAGCCGGGCGATCGCACGGATACAGACTGGCTCCGCGAGCTGCGCGCCGCCGACGACAAGCGTGATGCCGAGATCGCCGAGCAGGCCAGCGGGGCAGGGGACGACGCGACTGTCAGCCCCCTCGACCTGTTTCGTCGCCTCGAGGCGACACTCCCCAACGACAGCGTTCTGGTCGCCGACGGCGGCGATTTTGTGGCCACGGGTTCTTACATTCTGCGGCCGCGTGGACCGCTGTCATGGCTCGACCCGGGGGTGTTCGGCACGCTCGGCGTGGGAGCAGGCTTCGCGTTGGGGGCCAAGCTGGTGCGTCCGGATGCCGAGATCTGGATCATCTACGGCGACGGTTCAGTCGGCTATAGCCTCGCCGAGTTCGACACCTTCGTGAGGCACAAGATCCCGGTGATCGCCCTCGTCGGCAACGACGCGTCGTGGGCCCAGATCGCGCGCGACCAGGTCGAGATCCTCGGTGACGCGGTCGGCACCGAGTTGCGCCGCACCGACTATCACACCGCGGCCGCCGGCTTCGGGGGTGTCGGCATCGAGCTGCGGTCTCCGGAGCGCATCGACGCCGTGTTGTCTGAGGCACGGGCTGCGGCCAAGGCTGGCAACCCGGTGCTGATCAACGCGCACTTGCTGCGCACCGACTTCCGCAAGGGTTCGATGTCGATGTGAGGAGCCCCGATCACGGGCTCGACAGCGCGATGGTCAGCGGTGAGGCGCCGGTGAAGGTGCCGGCGACGAGGTCATCACGGCCGTCGCGATTCAGGTCGAACAGACTGAGCTCGACCACTGGCGCCGCGAACTCCAATTCTGGGCCCGCTGCGAAGCTGCCGTCGCCGACTCCACGCATCAGTGCGACGCGGCTCTCATCGATGACCGCGAGGTCGAGCCAGCCATCGTCGTCGAGTTGACCGAACACCAGGCTGGCCCAGGCCACGTCGAGCGGCGTGTAGCCACCGTCAGCGAAGCGCTCGCCGTCGAACAGCAGGCCGACGAGTTGCTGCTTCTCGCGGTCCGCGAGCACAAGATCGAGGCGGTCGTCGCGATCGAGGTCGCGCAGGCCGAGCCCGGTCGGGCGCAGGTCGGTCGTCAGAGGTTCGGGCGGGCTGAACGCGCCCAGGCCGGCGAAGTGGCTGCGGTAGAGGGCGTTGCTGCGGTCGGCCTCGGCGAAGACGACCTCGAAATGACCGTCGCGCTCGACCCGCGCCGCGGCCATCAGGCTCGGGGCAAACATCGGCAGGGCGGGTACGGGCATCGGCGTCAGGAAGGCGGGCGCCAGGCTCTGGTCGGGCAAGGTCTGGGCGAAACTCAGAGCCGGTTCTCCGGCGCCGTTGATGCCGAGCACGAGGAGGTCGCGCAGGCCGTCCCCGTCGACGTCGGTGATCGCCGTCTGCCGCACGGACACACCGATCGGCACCTCGAATGGCGCGGCGAAGCCGTCACCGCTGGCACGAAACACCAGCAGGCTGTTCGTGCAGGTGGCGAACACGAGGTCGTCGCGGCCGTCGTCACCGAGATCGCCGGCGATCGGATACGCGCTGCAGCCGTAGACGCCGACGCGGCGCGGACTTGCCAGACCGCCCTCACCATCGCCAGCCAGGAGTCGGCCGGTGACGCCGGTTGTGTCGGTGCCGACGACGAGCAGATCGTCGAATTCATCGGCGTTGAAGCGGCCGGCCCGCAGTGCCAGCGGCGTGGTCAGCTCGAGAGCGACCTCCACCCGGTCGTCGCTGAAGCACAATTCGCCGGGATCGCGGACGTCATCTCCGCACTCGGGCTCCTCGCAGCAACACGACAGCGGCCAGGCCGTCGCGGTGAGCAGCAGCAGCCACAGGCGGTTCGTGGGCACAGGCCAGCGTAGCGAGCTTGTCGTATCGGTTGGGCCACATCGACCGAGACCTGGGTCACGCGGTTGTGATGTGGCGGAGCACAAACAGTGCCGCCACAGCCTCGTGCCGCTCAGGTAGGTCGCACGAGCGCGACTGGTGAAACCGCCGCGCCAATGTCAACACATCGACCAGGCGCGGCCCTCGTCGCGCCTGGCGGACCGGCCGCCGCTAGCGTTGGGCGATCGGCACGTAGTTGCGCTCTTCTGCGCCCGTGTAGATCTGGCGCGGACGCGCGATCTTCTGTTCGTTGTCGCCGAGCATCTCCTGCCACTGGGCAAGCCAGCCGGAGGCGCGGGGGATGGCAAACAGCACCGGGAACATCTCCACCGGGAAGCCCATCGCCTGGTAGATGAGGCCCGAGTAGAAGTCCACGTTCGGGTAGAGCTTGCGCTTGATGAAGTACTCGTCGTTGAGCGCGATCTTCTCGAGCTCGAGGGCGATGTCGAGGAGTGGGTTTCGACCCGTGACCTCAAAGACCGCGTCCGCCATCTTCTTGATGACCTTGGCCCGCGGGTCGTAGTTCTTGTAGACGCGGTGGCCAAAGCCCATGAGGCGGCCGTTGCCACCCTTCACGCCGGCGATGAAGTCGGGGATGTGCTTGACGTCGCCGATCTGGCGCAGCATTCGGAGCACGGCCTCGTTCGCGCCGCCGTGCAGCGGGCCATAGAGAGCGGCGGCGGCGGCAGAGAGCGTGCAGTATGGATCGGTCTCGGCCGAACCGACCGCGCGCGCCGCGTTGGTGGAGCAGTTCTGCTCGTGGTCGGCGTGCAGGATGAACAGCACGTCGAGGGCCCGCTCGAGCACCGGGTGCGGCCGGAAGCGTGGCTCCGACATGCGAAACAGCATGTTGAGGAAGTTGCCGGTGTAGGACAGCTCGTTGTCCGGATACACATAGGGGCGACCGACGCTGTGGCGGTGGGCCCAGGCGGCGATCGTCGGCATCTTGGCGATCAGCTTGATGATGTGATCGTGGCGGACCTTCGGGTCGCGGACGTTCTTCGACTCGGGATAGAAGGTGCTGAGGGTGCCGAGCATCGACACCAGCTTGCCCATCGCGTGGGCGTCGTAGCGGAAGCCCTTCATGCCCTCGCGCAGGAACTCGTGCACGTAGGTGTGATGGGTGATCTCGTTGGACCACTTCTCGAGCTGGCTCTGGTTCGGGAGCTCGCCGTTGAGGAGCAGGTAGGCGACCTCGAGGTAGGTCGAGCTCTCGGCCAACTGCTCGATCGGATAGCCGCGGTAGCGCAGGATGCCGACATCGCCGTCGATGAGGGTGATCGAGGACCGGCACGAGGCGGTGTTCATGAACGCCGGGTCGTAGGTCATCAACCCGAAGTCGCCGTCCCCGGTCTTGATCTGGCGGAGGGCGTCAGCACGGATGGTCCCGTCCTGGATGGGGACTTCGTAGGTCTTGCCGGTGCGGTTGTCGGTGATCGTCAGGGTGTCGGCCATGGAGAGGCTCCTGGGCTCCTGTGGAGCGCGAGCATTGCGGGCATCAGGGTGAGGCGGACTGAGCGAGCGATGGCACGAACACATGCCAGTGGTCCACGGGACGGTCGTCCCCAGTCCAGCCGCCGACCAGGAAGGTAGCACCGGTCGCCAATGAAATGGAATGCCCGCCGCGCACCCGAGGGCTCGGTCCGGTGAGCGACTGGCTCTGGAGGTCCTCACGGTCGATGCGCAGCCATAGCGCGCCAGACTGGGCGTAGATCGCGGCGTCGTCGCCAAACAGCCGCGGATCGGCGGCAGGCTCCGGCAAGAAGGCCGGCAGCGGCAGCAGGGACGGCTCTGCGGTCCCCGGTGGGAAATTGAGTACGAATGCATCGGCCGTGGCCGTTCCATCGCGCACGCCGCCCAGGCAGAGCACCCGCACCGTGGCGTCTGCTTCGGCGGCACGCTCAACCTGCGCGCAGGCGAGTCCGGTCCACGCCGTGGCCTCGCCGAAGCTCACGCTGGTGGCTTCATCGCGAATGAAGGTGGCCGTGGCGCTCTTGGGGTCGTCGCCGCCGACCAGGATCACGCCCTCGCCGGCGTCCCCTCCGCTGCGCAGGAGGTACAGCGCGGTCGCGCCACGGCGGGGCGAGTCGAGCTGCACCGGCAGCTGAGTGACGGTGTAGGTCCCAGCGTCGTCGGGGCTGAGCTCGATCTCGAGGACGCTGCGCTGCTCGCCGCCGCCAAACACGAGCAGGCGCTCGAGGGTCGCGTCGACCTGGTGTGCCGCGCCCGCGCGTGCACCCGCGTCCGCTCCGGTAAACTGTGCGGCGGTCCAGAGGTCGTCGCCGGGCACATAAATGAAGGCTCGCAGCGACTCGGCCCAGGCCACCCGCCAGGCATTGCCGCGGCTGTCGGGGACCAGCGCGCCGTCGTCGGCGGCCGGCAGTTCACCGTCCGGCTTGAGCGTCGCACCGACCTCGGTGCCGAGGGTGAAGCTGTTGAAGAGGCCGGTGGCGCCGTCGCTGTCGAACAGCAGCATGCCGCGGCCGAGCACGGGGCTGGCGAGGAGGTCGCCGTCGGGGCTGCCGATCTTGCCGGGGAAGGTCGAAAGCGCGCCTGGGGGCGAGAGATAGACCGCGAGATCGTCCTGGGGCGCAGCCAGCACGAACGGCGCGCTGCGACCCCACGCCAGCAGCTCTGTCCCTTCGGCCAGGTACACCGAGAGCGTGCTGGTCTGGTTGTCGGGCTCGATCTCGACGCTGACGCTGAAGTCGATGCCGTCGACCGGGTAGTTGATCTGGACGCTCTGAGGATCGAGGGCGAGGGTGAGGTTGTCGGCGCGGGCCAGATCGTCGATCTCGTCGGGGAGGACCACGTGGATCGGGAAGTTGTACTTGCTCTCACAAGCGGGCACGAACAGAAGCAGCGCCGCGAGCCCGAGGCGTTGCCGCAGCACGGCCGCGGCGAGGGCGATCCGCAGGGTCTTGCGCTTGCCCGTGTGACCGCGGACCAACTCGATGGCGCCGCGTGGCACCGCGAGGGTGTTGGCCAGCAGATCGATCAGCGCCGTGTTGGCGGCTCCATCGACCGGTGGCGCGGCGAGCTGGACCTTCAGGCGGCCGTCGTGCGGGCCGACGATGCGGCTCTGTGAGGCGCGCGGCACGACCTGGACGTCGAGCTCGGCGGTGTCGCTGCGTCCGGGCGGTCCCTCGCGCACCGGCGTCCCCGTCGTATTGCTCATGGGGCCCCCGTGAGCCACAGGCGACGGCTGCTGGCCTCGATGGCCGCCTCAGCGAAGACAGCCCCATCGCGCAGCAGGAGTGCGTGGCGGTAGAGGTTGACGGAGGTGCACACGTGGTCGGGTACCAGCAGCAGCAGATCGCCGAACCCAGGCGCGTCGTCGTCGGTGGCGACGGCGACCACCAGGTGCTCCTCGGATCTGGCCCGCGGGGTGAGCCCGGGCCAGCCGAGCACACGGGCGCTGCTCGCCGGCCGATCGGGCGCGAGCGCCTTGCTGCCGGCGTCGAGGGTGATCCGCCCGGCCGCCGTGCTGATCACACGCGACGCGATGACGACGGCTTGTCGCAGACCGAGGTCGGCCATCGCGGCCCGGCTGTGCAGGTCGGCAAGGACGACGGTGCCAGGCGAGACCCGATGGGTCCACGGTCCGCCCGCGAGGCCCGGGTGGCTCAGCGCGGCCGCATAGCTGTGTGTGCCGGAGGTGACGATCTCGCGGGCGCTGTCGGGGAGCGCCCGCGCCAGGGCGCACAGCTCGTCGTGCGCCGCCTGTGCACCGGTGTGGTCGTCCCACTCAAGGTGGCCCTCGTACCCGTGCAGGCCGGCGATGCGCAGGCCAGGGTCGGCCAGCAAAGAGGGCAGAGCAGGGCGCCACAGCGCCGGTGTGGCGCCGGTTCGGCCCATCCCGAGGTCGACGTCGAGGAAGACCGAGAGCGGCGTGGCGAGGGGGATCGCGAAGGCCAGCACGGCCGCGTGCTCCGGGCTGTCGAGCAGGAAGTGGACCGTGCAGTGCGGGCTCGCGGCAGCCCGGGCGCGGGCGGCCAGCAGGGCGGCGGGGTGCTGCGGATAGGCGAGCAAGATGTCCAACGCGACACCGAGCCGATCGGCCGTGGCGAGGGCCAGCTCGAGCTCATCGAGCGTGGCGACCTTGCAACGGGTGACGTCAGCGGCGAGCAGACGTTCGAGGAGGGCGCCGGATTTGAGGGTCTTGAGGTGCGGGCGCCAGCGATCTCCTGCGCGGCGGCGCATCGCGGCGATGTTGTGGTCGACGGCGTCGAGATCGATCACCAGCGCCGGGGTCGCAAGGCGCTGGAGCAGCGGGGAGAGGGCCGCGGCGATCATGTGCGGGTCGAGGTCCACGGGTGCACGCATAGCACTCGCGGTAGCCGAGAAAAATCCCGTTGTTGGATGGCGCAGGCGTGCGAATAGGTGGAAAACGGATTCTGGTCGATCCCCCCGGGCGTGACCCCTCAGGCTGGGGTCTGCTGACCCGGTGCGAGTCCTCGCACGTGATGACACCGTCCTCGGCCGACGCCTGCGGCAAGGGTCGGCCGAACGTTGCGGGTGCATTGAACTCGGGTGCGGCGTGTGGTTAGTCTGCGCTCATGCACAACTCGCTTGTCTTTCGTGGGCTCACGGTAGCCCTTGGCCTGACCCTCGCCGCCTGCGGCGACGACTCGGTCGGTACGTCCTCGATCAGTGGCGCCCAGACGGAGGCCACCAGCAACGGGCCGGGTTCGACGAGCGGCACAACCGATGTGCCGACCACAGGGACCACGGGGGATGCCACCAGCGTCGACACGCTGGGCACGGACAGCCAGGCGACCACGCAGGCGCCGACGACCGACGCGACGACCTCGACCACGAGCACGAGCACCACCGGCCCGGACACGACCGGCACCACGGGGACGACCACCAACGGGACTTCGAGCAGCGGCGGCAGCACCACAGGCAACAACAACAATTGCCTCGAGGATGTGCCAGATCCGGCCTGCAACGGCGACGAGGGGCTGATCTTTGTGTCGACTCCGCCTGACGGCGGCAGCGACCTCAACAGTGGTACGAGCAAGCAAGATCCGGTGGCGTCGCTGGCCGAGGCGATGAAGAAGGCGCTGCTGTGCCCCGATATCTGCGACATCGTCGTCAGCGCAGGGACCTACCAGAAGACCGTCACGCTGACCTCGGGGATCAATATTTACGGTGGCTACAAGCCCAAGACCTTCGACTACGACCTCCCCGGCAACCTCACCGTGATCTCGGGGACCGAGGCGCGCGCGGTGATCGCTCAGGGCCTAAACCTCAGCACCCGGCTGAGCGGCTTCACGATCAAGGGCAAGAGCTTCAACGCTGACGGCACCTCCAGCTACGCGGTGTGGGCACGCGACATCGCCGACGACCTGCTGTCGATCGACAAGTGTCGCATCGAGGCGGGTACGGGTGGTGCCGGAGTCGACGGCGCTGATGGGACCAAGGGTGGCGACGGCGGTCTCGGTGGACCGGCAAGCGGCAAGGACGGCGGCGCAGGCGGGTCCTCGTCCTGCGGGGCGACCGGCGGCGGCGGCGGGTCGGCCGGCGATTGCTTCAGCAATGCCGGTTCGGACGGGGCTGCCGGCGGGGACCCGACCGCGGGTGGCAAGGGCGGCCTCCCGGGCAAGAGCGAGTGTGGCGGCAACATTGTCACCGACTGCAACGACAAGGGGGCCATCGGCCTGGTCGGCATGCCCGGCGATGCTGCTGAGGCCGGGACGGGCGGTAAGGCAGGCCCCAGCCCAGATGGTATGTTCGATGGCAATGGCTTCTGGACCGGCGGCGACGGCACATCCGGCGTGCGCGGCAACCATGGCCGTGGCGGCGGCGGCGGCGGGGCTGGGGGATCCGACCACGACCCGTTTACCTGTGGCAACACGACCCAACCGGGTGGCGGCGGTGGTGGTGGCGGAGGCGGAGGTTGCGGTGGCGGTCAGGGCTTGCCGGGCAGCGCCGGTGGCGGCTCCTTCGGCATTGTGGCGATCGACGCATCGATCCAGGTCTCGAGCTCGATCATCCTACCCGGCAAAGCCGGCAACGGCGGCAAGGGCGGCAAGGGGGGCAACGGCGGCGTCGGCAAGGGCGGAGGCTCGTTTGGCAAGGGGCAAAACGGCGGAGACCAGAGCGATGGTGGTGGTGACGGTGCCAACGGAGCCGCGGGAGGCGACGGTGGCGGTGCCGGCGGTGGTGCCGGCGGCTGTGGTGGCATCTCGGTGGCGATCGTCCGCGTCGGGGGTGCCTTTGTCGGGCAGTCCAACCTCGACATCCAGCAGGGTACTGCAGGCGATCCAGGAGCCGGCGGAACGGGCGGCTTCGAGGGCAACGGCGGCAACAAACCCCAGGCGGCGCCTGGGGCCGCCGGCTGCAAAGGTAAGGCGGTCGACGAGCTTGACCTGTAGGTGAGCCATGGCCTCGCGGAACTGTCCGCGGGGCCATCGCTGCCTCGTACGACGAAGAACGGGCACCGTCCGGCGGACGGTGCCCGTTCCGCGTCGCGCAAGGGCCTACTTGCCCGCTACGGTCGCCCGCATGTACTCGCGGTTGAGCATCACGATCGCGTCGAAGGGGATCTCCTTGGGGCAGGCCTCCGAGCACTCTCCGTGGTTGGTGCAGCTGCCGAAGCCCTCAAGGTCCATCTGCGCGACCATGTTGCGTACCCGGCCGGATCGCTCGACTTGACCCTGGGGCAGCTTTACGAGGTGGGCCACCTTGGCGCCGGTGAACAACATCGCCGCCGCGTTCGGGCACGCCGCCACACAGGCGCCGCAGCCGATGCACTGGGCGTAGTCCATCGCCTCGTCGGCGTCGGTCTTGCCGATCGGTGTCGCGTTCCCGTCGACCGTCGACCCGGTGTTGATCGAGACGAAGCCCCCGGCGGCGATGATCCGGTCGAAGCTCTGGCGGCTGACGCTGAGGTCCTTGATCACTGGGAACGGCGCGGCGCGCCAGGGCTCGATCGTGATCGTGTCGCCGTCTTTGAAGCTGCGCATGTGCAGCTGACAGGTGGTGGTCGCCTTGCGCGGGCCGTGCGGGCGGCCGTTGATGACCATCGAGCAGGCGCCGCAGATGCCCTCGCGGCAGTCGTGATCGAAAGATACTGGGTCGCCACCGGACTTGCTCAGCGTCTCGTTGAGTACGTCGAGCATCTCGAGGAAGGACATGTCTGGCGAGACGGCGTCGAGCTTGTAGGTCTCGAGCTTGCCCGCTGCCTTGCCGTCCTTCTGGCGCCAGATCCGGAGGGTGAGTTTCATGGTGGCGGTGGATGTACCGGACATGCGAAGTGCCTCCTTCTACGTGTACACGCGGGTGGCGAGGTGGACGTGCTCGAACTCGAGTTGCTCTTTGTGTAGCGCCGGTGCTTGTCCGGGACCCTTGTACTCCCACACTGCTGCGTGGGCGAAGTGCTGGTCGTCGCGCTTGGCCTCACCGTCGTCCATCTGGTGCTCCTCGCGGAAGTGGCCGCCACAGGACTCGTCGCGGGTCAAGGCATCGAGGCACATGAGCTCACCGAACTCGAGGAAATCGGCGACACGACCGGCCTTCTCGAGGTTTTGGTTGAACTCAGCGCCGACTCCAGGGACACGGACTTCTTTCCAGAAGCGCTCGCGGATCTCAGGGATGAGGCCGAGTGCCTTCTTGAGCCCAGCCTCGCTGCGGGCCATGCCACAGTACTCCCACATCACGAGGCCGAGTTCACGGTGGAACTCGTCGACGGTGTGTTTGCCGTTGATGGCGAGCAGCTTCGAAGTCTGGGCGTTGACCTCGGCGATGCTGCGCTTGAATTCGGGATGCTCCGTGGTGACCTTGGGCTGCTTGGCCGTGGCGAGGTAGTTACCGATCGTGTACGGGAGGATGAAGTAGCCGTCAGCAAGGCCCTGCATCAGGGCTGACGCTCCCAGGCGGTTCGCGCCGTGATCCGAGAAGTTTGCCTCGCCGATCACGTGGAGTCCGGGGATCGTGCTCATCAAGTTGTAGTCGACCCACAGCCCGCCCATCGTGTAGTGCACGGCGGGGTAGATGCGCATCGGCGTGGCGTATGGGTTCTCGCCGGTGATGCGTTCGTACATGTCGAACAGATTGCCGTAGCGGTCGGCGACACCTTTTTGCGTGAGGCGCTTGATGGCGTCGGCAAAGTCGAGGTAGACGGCCATCTTGCTCGGACCGACCCCACGACCCTCGTCACAGGCCTGTTTAGCCGCACGTGAAGCCACATCGCGGGGCACCAGGTTTCCGAAGCTGGGGTAGCGGCGCTCGAGGTAGTAGTCGCGCTCGTCCTCGGGGATGTCCGAGGGGCGGCGCACGTCGCCGGCCTTCTTTGGTACCCATACCCGACCGTCGTTGCGCAGCGACTCGGACATGAGCGTCAGCTTGCTCTGGTAGCTTCCGGACACCGGGATGCAGGTCGGGTGGATCTGCGTGAAGCAAGGATTGCCGAACCCTGCGCCGCGCTTGTAGGCGCGGAAGGTGGCGGTCACGTTGCTGCCCTTGGCGTTGGTCGACAAGAAGAAGACGTTGCCGTAGCCGCCGGTGGCCAGGACCACGGCGTCGGCGGCGTGGGCACGGACCTCACCGGTGAGAAGGTCGCGAACGACGATGCCGCGGGCGTGGCCGTTGATGACGACCAAGTCGAGCATCTCGGTGCGAGGGTGCATCTTGACGGTGCCGAGGCCGATCTGGCGCTCGAGCGACTGGTAAGCGCCGAGGAGCAGCTGTTGGCCAGTCTGCCCGCGGGCATAAAAGGTGCGCGAAACCTGAGCTCCGCCGAAAGACCGATTGCTGAGCGTGCCGCCGTACTCGCGGGCAAAGGGGACGCCCTGGGCCACGCACTGGTCAATGATGTTCACGCTCACCTGGGCGAGGCGGTAGACGTTGGCCTCGCGCGCCCGGAAGTCGCCGCCCTTGACCGTGTCATAGAACAGGCGGTAGACGCTGTCTCCGTCGTTCTGGTAGTTCTTCGCAGCGTTGATCCCGCCCTGCGCCGCGATGCTGTGCGCGCGGCGAGGGCTGTCCTGGAAGCAGAAGCAGTCGACGTGGTAGCCAAGCTCGGCGAGGGTGGCAGCCGCCGAGCCACCGGCCAAGCCGGTGCCGACGACGATCACCGAAAATTTACGCTTGTTCGCGGGGTTGACCAGCTTCATCTCGAAGCGATGGCGGTCCCACTTCTCCGCGATAGGGCCTTCGGGGATGCGTGCGTTGAGGTCCATGGCGATGACTCCGAGGCGAGCGTCAGAGGTGGACGACGCCGGCGAGCACGGCGATCGGGAAGGAGATGTTGCCGAGGGTCACGAGGGTGGCGATCGTCGTGCCGATCCGTTCGGCAGTGAGGCGCTGTGAACCCTTGCTGAAGCCGAGCGTGGCGAAGCCGCTGGCGATGCCATGGCTGAGATGGCGCCCAAGAAGTAGGTTGGCGACGATGTAGGAGCCGGCGATAACCGGCGTCTGGAATCCGCGAACGAACATGCTGTACGCGTCGTGGCGCTGCATGTGCTCGGGCACCGAGGCGAGGATCTTGATGTTCTCCTCGCGGACCCACACGTCACCACGCAGAACCTCGTGCAAGATGTAATTCTCGTGCTGGATCGTGCCGATGGTGAAGTGCAGGAGGTGGAAGATGATGAAGGCGAGGACGACCAGACCGCTGCCTCGCATGAAGAGCGCAGCGTAGGTGGTGCGATCGTAACGGCGCGGGCTTGCGTAGGCCTGTGGCCGTGCGGCCCAATTCTTCTGCGTCAGCCGCCAGGCCGAGAGAATGTGCAGGAGCACCGCGCCAAGCGTCACCAGGCGCACAGTCCACAGCAAGGGCGGAGTCCCCTTGAGGGTCTGGGCATAATGGTTAAAGGTGTCTGAGCCCAGATAGATCTGGAGGTTACCGGCCATGTGCGCGAGCACGAAGCCGACCAGCACCACGCCAGTCGCTCCCATCGCGAACTTGAGGCCGATCGACGAGCTAAGCAGGCTTTGGGGGCGACCAGGACTGGACTCGCTCATGGCATGTTCCTCGCACACGCGGAGCCCTTGGCTATACAGCGTTCGACCGGGCTTCGTGGCCCTTCAAGTAGCACAGATCCCGTGAATTGGCCCGCCAAAAAGTTTCCGCGCGCGGGGCCCGAGGCACCGCAGCATGGTCCGTGGCAGGTCTCACAGTGCCTGCGCGAGTCTTGCGATCACTGGCCCTGGCTCGAGTCAGTGTACCCGGATGCGTTCCGCAGGGGTCCAGCTCAACTCGAAGTGACCGAGCATGACCGGTTCGTTCTGCCGCAGACGGACGACCGCGTGGCTCGGGCCTTCGGTCTCGTGGCCCGGACGCACGCCGTTCGTGCTCGCCAAATCGTACACCAGAAGGGAGTTAGGGCCCTCTTCGGTGACCAGGGCGTGCACTCGAGAGAGGTTCCGACCGGAGCCGGCGAGCGAACAGCGGTCGCTGTACCGGCCGATGAGGAGTCCCCGCTGCAACTGCTCGCTGTCGACGTCGAGCTCACGGGTCGCCTCGGCGCCTCGTTGTGACTTTGCCGACTTGAGGGAACGTAGGCGCAGAACCCCACGCGGCTGCGGGCGAGCATCGACGTCGATCGGGCGGTAACCACCGAGCTGGGCGACGCTCGGCTCAGCCATTGCTGAGATGGCCAGACGGATCCCACCGCCGTGACGATCAATCCCGGTCAGCCGCTGGAACGCCTGGTCGGTGCTTCCTTCGAGCAAGGCGAGGCCTGCCGGACCACCTGGCAGCACGAAAAGACCGGTGTGCCCAAAGGAAAGGGCGACGTGGCCCAGCGCTGAGAAGCCTGGTACCCGTTTTCCGTCAGCCAGGACAATGCCCGCGCGGCCACCGAGATCGTATCCTCGCAGGCGAAGCGCCCCTTGGCCCGGCCATGCGGTGACGAGGATGTGGCGCAAGCTGACTCGCGTGTCGTGGGGGATCGCCAGGCTGCAGCGGTTGTGTCGGCCAAAAACCATCGCGTGCGGGAGATTCTCCGGGCGACGGATTGGCCGCTGTGCAACTGGAAACCCGAGGTCGTTGGTGACGACGACCAGTGACTCCCCCGGAGCCATGTTGCCGACCAGAGCGCCGAGTACGGCCTTGGCCCGACCGAAGCAGTCGATGAGGTCGAGCGGGCGCGTCTCCCCACGCAGCTCGGGGTCGAAGTCGCGGTCGCTCTCCTCGTCGTCTTGTGCCAGCGCGTTCGCTTGGCGGTCGTACGGATCGGGCCGTTTGCTACTCACAGGCTTGCAGCGTATGCCAGACTAGTCCCCAGCGCCACGCAATTTGTCCGTCCGGTGACCGCCCTGGAAGGCTACTGGGAGCCCCTGGGGGGATAGGGGGCCGTTCTCACGAGCGCTGGGCGGTATCACCCCAGGCCGACCTCGGGCCCGCGCAGGTGGGCTGCCGAACGATGCGACGCTGCCGAAAGCTCACGGCGATCGGCACGGCTGCCCGTTGACCGCCGGCACGATTGCCACAGACAACAGGGGGCAACGAGGCAGGGGGCAGTGACCCACGTCTCGAACTCATGAGTCCATGCACGCGTTGACGCCCATTTCTCTGCGTGGTAGATGCCCGCGCGTCTCGCGGTATTGCGATTTTCGCTCACCGTCGCGGCTTCGGACCGTCTGACTCATGCCAGCACCTGTCCTCCTCCTCGCTTCCGCGGCCGCGCCGGTCGTTGACATCGATGGGACCATCTTCATCCAGGCGGGTATCTTCCTGCTGCTGATGGCGATCCTCCACCCGCTGCTGTTCAAGCCGTGGCTGGCGACTCGCGTCCGTCGTGAGCACGCGATCGAGGGCACCCTTGGCGCTGCAAATCAGCTCCGTGTGGAGGCCGAGCGTATCAGTGCCGACTACGAGAGCCGTCTTAGCGAGGCCCGTGGTCGGGCCACCGCTGTTCGCTCCGAGGCAGTACGGGCCGCCGAGAGCGATCGCCAGCGCCAGCTAGCCGAGACTCGTACTGCCGCAAACGTCGAGCTGCAGGGGCTCCGTGACCGCCTCGCGTTCGAGGCGAGCGCCGCACGCACGACCCTGGCGAGCAGGGTCGACGAGCTCGCAGTCGCCATTGCCACTCGCATCCTCGGGAGGGCTCCATGACGCGCTACCTCGGACTTCTCGTGTTCCGCCGCCGCCTGGCGACGGCCTCCACGACGTTAACCGCGATCGCCTGCTCGTTGGTCAGCGCCACGAGTGAGGCGGCGAGCTCACCAGTCGCACACGAGGCCGCAGGGGCGCACACGGGCCACAACGGGGTGACCCTGTTCAACTGGCCGAGCGCCGAGGACCCGCGCATCGGCCTCGGGTACCTGCTCATCAATTTTCTCGTTCTCGCGTTTCTGATTCACCGGCTGATCGTTCGTAAGCTCGTCGACGACAATGTCACTCGCCATGACGACATCAAGCGCCAGGTTGAAGAGGCGCGCCGCGGCTTGAGCGAGGCTGAGGCCGGGTTGGCCGACTTCAAGCGCCGGATGGACCACGTAGACGCTGAGAGCAAGCAGATCCTCGATGCCGCTCGCACGGCCGCTGATGCCGACCGTCGACGCCTCCTCGCCGAGGCCGAGGTCGAGGTCGAGCGCTTCAAGGCACAAGCAATGGCTTCGGCTCAGCGCGAGGTAAGCCTCCGCCGAGCTGAGATTGAGGCCGAGGTCGTCGACCGGGCGGTCGCCCGCGCTGGCGAATTGCTTACGTCGCGCATCAACGACGCTGATCAGGGCCGATTGGCCGACGATTTTGCGGTCGAACTAGCGAACAATCGAGTTGCTCGCGCATGATCTGTGCACGCCCGAGACAAGACGAAACAATGAAAGGTTCGGCATGATCCCCGCCACGCTTGCCCGCCGCTACGCCCGCGCGCTTCTGCAGCTCGCCGACACGCCGATGCAGCGCGAGATCTTTGGGCGCGACCTTTCCGCTTTCGTGCGAAGCGCAGCGGTACCTGTGGAGGGTGCATCCAGCCTGCTCGCAGTTCTCGATTTCGACCTTCATGCGCAGTCGCAACGCCGGACCGTGCTGGAGTCGGTACTCAAGCGGATGAACCTTGACGGTGTGGTCACTCGCTTCATCCAACTGGTGTTTGAGCGCGGACGCATCGCGGGCTTACCGCAGATTCTCAGCGCGTTCCATGACATGGCCGATGGCCTTGCCGGGCGCCAGAAGGCAACCATCACGTCGGCTGTGCCGCTGGCCAGTGAGTTGCTGGCGAAGCTGAAGTCGGCGCTGGAGAAGGTCACAGGAAAGACCATCGTCGTCGATAGCAAGGTCGACCCCAGTTTGCTCGGTGGCGTGGTTGCCCAGGTTGGTACCTACGTCTTCGACGGCAGCATAAGGTCGCAACTCGATCGCATGCGCGGCGCGCTGCGTAGTTAGTTCTTTGTTCTCTTTGTTCTCCTCCAAGCAAGCACGAGCACCCCATGGATATCAGAGCCGACGAAATCTCCCGGATCATCAAGGAGCAGATCCAGGGCTACGAGACAAAGATCTCGGTCGAGGAGACGGGTACCGTCCTCACCGTCGGCGACGGCATCGCCCGCGTCTACGGCCTCGATAACGCGATGGCCGGCGAACTGCTCGAGTTCCCGCACGGCGTCAAGGGCATGATCCTCAATCTCGAGGAGGGCAACGTCGGTGTCGCGCTGCTCGGCAACGATCACCTGATCAAGGAGGGTGACGTTGTGCGTCGAACCAAGTCGATCATGAGCGTCCCGGTGGGTGATGCTCTGATCGGTAGAGTTGTCAATGCGCTCGGAGTGCCGATCGACGGCGGTCCCGCGTTGGCCAACACCGAGGATCGCGTGGTCGAGCTCAAGGCGCCGGGGATCATCGCCCGCAAGAGCGTGCACGAGCCCATGCAGACCGGGCTCAAATCGATCGACTCGATGGTTCCGATCGGCCGTGGCCAGCGGGAGTTGATCATCGGTGACCGACAGACTGGCAAGACGGCGGTCGCGCTCGACACGATCATCAATCAAAAGGGGCAGAATATGATCTGCGTCTACGTTGCGATCGGGCAGAAGGCCTCGACGGTCGCAACCGTGGTGGATCGCCTGCGCCGCGAGGGGGCGATGGACTACACCATCGTCGTGGCTGCGAACTCGTCCGAGTCCGCGCCGCTTCAGTTCCTCGCCCCGTACACCGGTGTGACCATGGGCGAATTCTTCCGCGACCGTGGTGGCCACGCCCTTCTGGTCTACGACGATCTGTCCAAGCAGGCCGTCGCTTACCGTCAGTTGTCCCTTCTCCTGCGTCGCCCGCCCGGCCGCGAGGCATATCCAGGCGATGTCTTCTACCTCCACAGCCGATTGCTCGAGCGGGCCTGTAAGCTGTCGGATAAGGAGGGCGCCGGGTCGCTGACCGCACTTCCGATCATCGAGACGCAGGCGGGCGATGTGTCGGCTTACATCCCGACCAACGTCATCTCGATCACCGACGGACAGATCTTCTTGGAGAGCAATCTCTTCTACAAGGGCGTTCGCCCGGCCATCAACGTCGGCATTTCGGTGTCCCGCGTCGGCGGTGCGGCTCAGACCTCGGCCATGAAGAAGTACGCCGGGCCCTTGCGTCTCTACTTGGCCCAGTACCGCGAGTTGGAGGCTTTCTCCCAGTTTGCCTCGGACCTCGACAAGGCGACACGCGACACTCTTGCCCGCGGCCAGCGCCTTACCGAACTGCTCAAGCAGAACCAGTACGTCCCGCTGCACGTTTCTCTGCAGGTCGTCAGCATCTACGCCGGCACCCGCGGCCACCTCGACAGTCTCGAGCTGTCAGAGATCCGCGGCTTCGAAAGCAAGCTTCACGCGTGGATGAAGGACAACCGCGCCGATCTGCTTGATCTCATTGGGCGAGCGACCTCCAAGCCGGACCTCGCCAAGGTCGACGAAAGCCTGGAGAGCTCGATCAAGGAGTTCAAGAGCGTCTACGGAAAAGACGCCGCGCGCAAGCAGGCGAAGGTCTAGGAGACCCATGGCCAACCTGAAGGAGATCCGTGGCCGCATCGGGTCGGTCAAGAACACCCGCAAGATCACTTCCGCGATGAGCCGCATCGCGGCTGCACGTCTGGTCAAGGCCCAGCAGGCCGCCCTCGCGGCGCGCCCCTATGGCGAGCGGCTCGAAGAGGTCGTTCGTGCTCTTGTTACCGGGGCGAGCGAAGGTGAGGGGGGCGCCGTCCATCCGTTGTTGGCCCATCGTACCGGGAACAATCGGGTCGGAGTGGTCCTGCTCACCGCGGACCGTGGGCTCGCCGGGGGGTTTAACGCGAACGTCAACCGAGCGGCGCTGAGCTTCGTCAAACGCGAGCAGCTTGAAGGCCGGGAGGTCGTCCTTATCACGGTCGGCAAGAAGGGCCGCTCCTTCATGGCGAGCAGCCAGGTGATCGAGCGGAGTCACGACGCGCCGACGCTCCTCAACATCGTCGAACGTGCCAAGGAGGTCGCCGCCGAGGTTATGGCGCTCTTTAGCCCTGCTGATGAGGGCCAAGTCGGTCTCCCACAGTGCGACGTTGTGTACTTGGCGTACAATTACTTCAAGAGCGTGCTGACCCAGGAGCCGCGCGTCGTCCAGCTGTTGCCGGTCAAGCCGCCCGAGCCGAACCAGAGCGGCGAGCAGTCGGTGGCGCCGCTCTTCGAACCCGATCGTGCGAGCCTCCTCGGGCATCTGCTACCGATCGCTCTCGAGGCGCAGCTCCAGCAAGCAATGTTCAATTCGATCGCTGGCGAAATTGCGGCGCGCCGAACCGCGATGGATTCGGCAACCGATAACGCCACATCGCTCATCGCCGAGCTGACTCTTCACTACAACCGCGAGCGTCAGGCCGCGATCACCAAGGAGCTCATGGAGATCATCGGCGGCGCCGAGGCCCTCAAGGGCTAGCCGTCGCCGTGGTCCCGCGAGCAACCTTCGCCCCCGCTCTTCCCTCGATCTGCCCCGGAGCCCCATGACCAACCTGCCGCCGCCGCCCACCAACAAGCCCTCCATCTTTGGACCGTCGAGCTCGCTGCTCGGCAGTCGCACCGGTTCTGCCCCACAGCGGGCCGCCGACGTCGATATCCCGGCTGGCCTGGGTGTCGGTAAGGTGATCCAGGTCATTGGCCCGGTCGTCGACGTCGAGTTCACGGGCAATCTGCCCGAAGTCTACACGGCGCTCAAGCTGACCAACCCGCGCATCAATGACAAGGCGGATAATCTCACCCTCGAGGTTGCGCTTCATCTCGGGGAGCGAGTGGTCCGCACGATCGCCATGGATACCACCGACGGACTGGTCCGCGGCATGGAGGTGCGCGACACCAGCAAGCCGATCCAGATGCCGGTCGGCAAAGGAGTCCTGGGCCGCATCATGAACGTCATCGGCGAACCCGTTGACGAGCAGGGCCCGTTGGCGGTCACTGAGTACCGTTCGATCCATCGCCCTGCTCCGACCTTCGTCGAGCAGAGCACCAAGGTCGAGATCCTCCTCACCGGAATCAAGGTCATCGACTTGCTCGCGCCTTACCGACGCGGCGGCAAGATCGGCTTGTTCGGCGGGGCCGGCGTCGGCAAGACGGTGCTTCTCCAAGAGTTGATCAACAACGTCGGTAAGTTGTTCGGCGGCTACTCGGTGTTCGCTGGCGTCGGCGAGCGTACCCGCGAGGGCAACGACCTCTACTTTGAGATGATCGAGTCTGGGGTCATCCAGGCTGACTGGGACCACGAGACGCGCCTCGTCCGCAAGGTCGATACCGACAAAAGCAAGGTCTCGCTGGTCTATGGGCAGATGAACGAGCCGCCGGGTGCTCGTGCTCGCGTCGCCCTCTCGGGCCTCACCCAGGCCGAGTACTTTCGCGACGAGATGCGGCAGGACGTCATGCTCTTCGTCGACAACATCTTCCGCTTCACCCAGGCGGGCTCTGAGGTATCCGCGTTGCTCGGGCGTATCCCGAGCGCGGTCGGCTACCAGCCGACGCTCGCCACCGAGATGGGCGCCTTGCAAGAGCGGATCACGACCACCAACAAGGGTTCGATCACCTCCGTCCAGGCGATCTATGTTCCTGCCGACGACCTCACCGATCCTGCGCCCGCAACGGCGTTTGCCCACCTTGATGCCACGACAACACTCAGCCGCGCGTTGACCGAGATCGGTATCTATCCAGCGGTCGACCCGCTCGATTCCACGAGCACGATTCTCAGCGCAGAGGTCGTGGGGCAAGACCACTACGATGTCGCTCGTATGGTCCAGCAGACGCTGCAGAAGTACAAGGAGCTCCAGGATATTATCAAGATCCTCGGCATGGATGAGCTCAGCGAGGATGACAAGAAGGTGGTCGGCCGGGCTCGCCGTGTTCAGCGCTTCCTCAGCCAGCCTTTCGACGTCGCCAAGGTGTTCACCGGAAGCGATGGCAAGCAGGTCGAGCTCAAGGACACCATCCAGAGCTTCCGCGAGATCGTCGAGGGCAAGCACGACCATCTGCCTGAGGAGGCGTTCTACATGGTTGGAGGGATCAGCGAGGCGGTGGCCAAAGCCAAGCGACTCGCCGAGGAAGACGCCAAGAAGGCCGCTGCGAGCAAGGCGTGATCGGATCGACGGCGTACGGGAGCGACCATGGCGAACCACAGCATCAAGCTCGACATCCTGACCCCCCTTGGGCCCAAACGCCGCAACCTTGAGGTTTCCGGAGTCGAGATCCCGGGGCTCAGTGGTGAGCTGGGTGTTCTCCCTGACCACGTTCCCTTCGTGACGCCGATCGTGCCTGGAGTGGTCCGGTTTCGTGAGGGTGATTCCTCGATAAGGATCGCCGTGGGCGCTGGCTTTCTCGAGATCGGGGCGGACGGTCGCGTGGCGATCCTTGTGGAGCGGGCGCTCGATCCGGACGAGATTGACGTCAGCATGGCGCGCGAGGCGTTGGCCCGTGTCAACGCCGAACTCTCCAGCCAACACGATTCGATTGATGCGGCGGAGTACCGGAAGCTGGTGACACAACAGGGGTGGCTCGAGGCGCAGATTCGAGCTGTCCTCTGATCACTGCACGGGCTGGTTCTAGACGAGACGAGGGACGGGCGCGAACGCCCGTCTACACCCGCGTAGATCGCTGCGCATTGCCACTTCGGGGGTGTTGGTCTAGCGTCTTGGACATGAAAGTACATTCGATGAATCGTTGTCTTGGGTTACTGGCGACGGTGACGCTTCTGGTAGGTGTAACCAGCGGGTGCAACGGCGGCGGGGCCGGCGAGACTGAAGGAACCGGGACGAGCAGCACGACGGAAGATGGCGAAACGACGAAGGATCCCAGTGGGGACCCGACGACGATGACGCCGACCACCGGTGAGCCGCCCGATCCGGTCT
>JBGAUO010000220.1:0-5355 GCA_044228605.1 Nannocystis sp.
CGTCCTGGAAGACGCGCAGCACCTCCTTCGTGGAGCGCTGGGTCTGTCGGCGCCAGCTGCGAAGATCGCAGCCGTCGACATACTCCATCGCCAGGTAGGGGCGCCCGAGGTACTCGCCGACCTCGTAGATCGTGACGACGTTGGGGTGGGAGAGGCGGGCGAGCGACTGGGCCTCGCGGATGAAGCGGCGGCGGTGCTCGGGCTGGTCGCAGAAGCCCTGGCGGATCACCTTGAGCGCGAGCTTGCGGTCGAGCTCCTCGTCGTAGGCGAGGCTGACGATGCCCATGCCGCCCTCGCCGAGGCGGCGCAGCACCGTGAAGCGGCCGATCCGGTCGCTGGCTTCGAGGCGGGCCAGCACCTCCGCGTCGGACAGCATGGTCGGGCGCACGCGGGTCGTGTCCGCGTCGGACGCCGAGGCACGCGGGGTCGTCGGCAGGTCGCTCGCCAGCGCGGCCTCGCGGTCGTCGAGCATGCGCGCGCGAGTCTACAGCGAGGGTGAGGGCGGCGGCTAGCGCAGGTGCGAGGCGCCGCGCCGGTCTCAGGCCGTCCAGGGCGTGTAGTTGTCGATGTCGACCCAGCCGGCGATGCGGCGCCCGGCCATCAGCGGGAGGCCGTTGCTGTCGGCGCTGATCAGGCGCACGTCGTACAGGCAGCTCTGCAGGGCCTGGCCCTGGCCGGCCTCACCGACGATCCACAGCGGCTGTGCGCCGGCGGTGGTGCGGACCGGGCTGGTGTCGACGATCACGCCCACGTGTAGCGACTCGAAGGCCTCGAGCGGGTAGCTCTGCTTCGTCATGTCGTGCTCCTGGAAGTTGGACTCCTCGATCGGCTTCATGCTCTTGATGAACGCCGGCGTGGTCGAGAGCGAGGTGATCAGGAAGATGTCGCCGGGCCTCGGCTCGCGGCCGGCCTCGGCGGTGACCCAGGCGGGTTTGTCGTCCGTGTGCGAGCCCTCGTCGTGGGCCGCCCAGAAGCAGCCGATGAGGCCGCCGATCGTGACCCGATGCGGACGCGCGACCTCCTTGAACTGCTTGCTCAGGAAGCTCGTGAGCGTGCCGCAGGTGGTGAAGTTCGGCATCTCCACGACCTTGGCGTCGACGTCGGCCTTGGTCATCAGGAGATCGAAGGCGGGCGAGCCGACGACGCTCGGCGCGACCATGGGGAGGAAGTCGCGGATCACCTTCTTGCGCTTCTCGCTGAGCGCGTCGAGCTTGCTGCTGTCGAGGTAGGGCACGCCGAGCTCGCCGGTGAGATCGGGCGGCGGGGTGGTCATGACGATCGGAGCGTCGCCCTTGTTGGCCGGTGTGGCGAACCAGATCGTCTGCTTGGCGATCGGGGTCGCGTTCGGGTTTTTGGTCTCGTTCAGGGTCTTGAGGAGCTTGATCTCGACCTGCAAGACGTCGCTCGCCAGCGGGACGCTGGCCTCCCACACGCCGGCCGTGGCCCCGGCCGTGAACGAGCCCTTGCGCGGGACGAAGGTCGGGTCGGGGGTCGGCTTGGCCCAGTACGCCGGTGGGGCGGCGAGGGCCTGGTTGTTGTAGGTGATCTTGAGCGTCGGCTTGCCGGGATCGGCGAGCGAGATCGTGAGCGTCAGGGCCGGCGCGCTGGTCTCCTGCGCCGGGGGGACCGGGCCGGCGCGCATCGGCGGGAACGGGCTCGACAGGCTGGCCCCGGTCATGTCGGCGATATCGCCGAGGTAGTCGAAACAATGTGTGCGCCATTCAAGCATGTTCCACTCCTATTGATCAGAGATCAGGTCCGCGAACAAACACCATTCGCCACACTCACGCGCCGAAGCCGAGCAGCAGCGCCCCGCCGGTCACGATCTCGCCGGGCGCGGGCTCCTGGGTGACCACGAGCGTCGCGTCGGCGGGCGCGACGGTGTTCTCGGGCAGCGTCCAGCGGATGTCGAGCTCGGCCAGGCGAGCGCGGGCCTTGGCGAAGCTCTGGCCGACGAGCGCCGGGGCGACGCGCATGCGCTCGGCGGCCGGCGACGGCGGCACCGGGACGATGCGAAATTTCAGCGAGCTCGCGGCCTTGAGCTCGTAGTTGTAGCGGCTGGCGTACGAGGCGTCGACGGGCGCCGCGAGCATGCGCATGCGCGTGGGGCCGGGCTTTGCGCTGGCCTGGCCGCTGGTCTGGCCGGAGCCGGAGAGGGTCAACGCGATCGTGATCTCGGCCGTGACCTCGGGGATCTGATACCAGGTCGGTTGATAGCCGATCTGCTGCAGCAGGCGGTTTGGATCGTCGGGGCCGGACGCCGTGATGAGGGTACGGACATTCTCGATGGTCGCGGCGTCCATCGCCATCTGGGCCTCCGCGACGCTGCGTCCGACCTCCGCGATGAGGTCGCCGAGGGGGGCGGAGAGGGCGTCGATCAACTGTTCAGGTCGGTCGGGGGTCATGTTCAGCCTGTCTGCCGATGGCGATGAGGACAACCGTGCCTTCGGCCACCGGGGCCTCGGGCGCGGGGCGCTGGAAAACGACGCGGCCGTGCTCGGCTGCGCTGGTCACGAGGCGATAGACGACCTCGGCGGCGAGCCGGCGCTCGCCGAGCTTGCGGCGGGCGAAGGTCTCGGTGTAGCCGAGCAGCGAGGGCGCGGTGAGCTGCGTTCGCGACGCTGGCGCGGCGGCCTCGGGGTGGAAGGCGAGGTCGAGCGAGCCGAGCGCCTGCGCGCCGACCTTCTCGATCTGCCTGGTCTGGGGGAGTGAGAGGCGTCCGCCGCCGCTGCCGGGCAGGACCTTGAGCTGCAGCGCCACCTTGCCGAGCCGCAGCCCCGACTGCCCCGCGTGCAGCGTCTGGCGCACCCGGTCGAGCTGCTCGGCGGTGGAGCGGGCGACGTCCTCGATGGTCGTCTCCGGGGCGGTGTCGCTGGTGGCCGCGGCGAGCTGTTCGCCGAGCGACTCGATCTGCTTCTGCTTCGTGGCGAGGGCGGCCGCGTGTTGCTGGGCGATGGCGTCGGCCTCGGCGGTCTTCGCCGCGAGGGCGGCGGCGTGCTGCTGGGCGAGCTGCTGGGCGATGGCGTCCTTCTCGGCGGTCTTCGCCGCGACGGCGGCGGCGAGCTGCTGGGCGAGCGTGTTCTTCTCGGAGGTCCGCGCGGCGAGCTGCTGGGCGATGGCGTCCCTCTCGGCGGTCTTCGCCGCGAGCGCCTGCGCGTGCTGCTGGGTCAGCGTTGCGACGAGGGTGTCGCGCTCCGACTCGAGCTCGTGGACCCGGGCCTGGAGCGCATCGCTGCTGCCATTGTCCGCGAGGATATCCTCGGACTTGGCGGGCTCGGCCAGGAGCGAGGCCTCGCGCTTGTCGGGGAGGCTCGGGTTGAAGACCACCTGGCCGAAGTCGCAGGCGCTGTCGCTGAACTGCCCGGGGTTCTCGCTGGCCTCGACGAAGACCCCGGCGCGCATGAGCTGGAGCTGCAGGCGCGGCTGATAGTCGGACGGCGCCAGCCAGCGCGAGCCGAGGAGCAGCTTGCCGGCCGCGTCGCTGCGGCCGGCGACGATGACCTTGGCGGCGCCCGCGAGTGTGAAGATACAGACCTGGGCGTCGAGGCCGGCGAGCGGATTGCCCGCGGGGTCGACGATCGCTGCGGTGATGGTCAGGGGCATATCGCTGGTTCCTGCCTGGAGTTCACGGACCCGCCTGGACGATGACGGTCTCGCTGGCGCCCGCGGCCTCGATGATCACCACGACGACGGCGCCCTCCGGCTCGGCGTCGGAGATCCGGAGCGTGGTCGCGGCGAAGCCGCTGCTATCGGTGTGGAGCAGGCCGATCGCCACGTCGGTCGCTGGCTTGAGTGGTTGCCCCTGCGGGGTGCCGAGCTCGGCGCTGCGGTCGCGATCGACGTCGATCTGGACCGCGACCCCGGCGTGCGGGACACCGCCTGTGTCGGCGACAAACACGACCAGCCCGATCTCTCTCGGGCTGTTTCGGACCAGCGTGCAGCGCAGCGTGACGGGGGCGCGGGCGGCCACCGGCACGGCGACAAACGCCCCGCGGATCGTGCTGGTCGCCTCGCCGCTGTAGCTCTCGTTGTCGGTCTTCGCGGGCGGGCGCATCAGCAAGGTGCCGCGGCGGCCTCCGGCGCTCTCGGGCGCGGCAGCGTCGCCGCCGGTCGCCCCGCCGCGCATGGCGAAGGTCATCTTCAGCTCGAACTCGACGCGGGGCAGGTGATACGCGGTCGCAGGTTGGCCGGGTCGCCCGGTCACCGTGACCTGGTCGAGGCGCTGCTGGGCCTGCTGGATGCCGTCCGCCAGCGCCAGCAGGTAGTCGTCGAGCGTGGTTTCGATCAAGTCGTCGAGTTGGTCGAGGGGCATGATGGTCTCTTAGTGACGTCGGCTTCGCTCGTCGAGGTGGCGCTCGATCACCCGCGCCTCGCGTCGGCGCTCCTGCGCGAGTTGTGCGGCCGCCTCGGCCCGCTGGGCCCGCGCCTGCTCCGCGAGCGCGGCTTCCCGGGCTTGCTCGCGCTCGCGGGCCATGACCCGTGATGTCGCCGCGGCCTGCTGGGACGCGTGGCGGGCCTCGCTCCACGCGTTCGCGTGGCTGCGCTCGGCCTGCTTGGCCGCGACGGCCACGCGGCTGCGCTCGGCCCACCGGTGGCTGCGCGCGGCCTCGGCGGCGGCGCGCAGGCTGGCCTCGGCGGCGGCTCGTGCGGTCGCCTCGGCGGCCGCGAGTGCGATGATACGGGCCTGCAACCATTGTCGGCGGCGCTCGGCGGCCTCGGCCTCGCGGCGCTGCTGGTCGGCTCGCGCGGCGCTGGCCCGCTCGCCGGCCCGCTGCGCGAGCAGCCGCAATTGCTCGTCGTGGCGACGCAGCCGTCGCTCCTCGATGCGACTCTCTTTGCTGTGGACCTTGACCGGAAAGCAGCGCTGGCGCCGGGTGTCGTCGGGGCTGGCGCCGGGTTTGCTCTGCCCCGTCAGCGCCCGCAGCTCATCCTCCAGGCGGGTCTTCTCGGCCAGCAGCGCCTGGATGTCGGCCGGGAGGGCCGGCGCGGGGTCGTCGGGAGGCGCGGCCGCGTCGACGCCCGGGTGGGGCGGGGACGCGGGTTTCGCCGCCGTCGCCTCCTCGTCGAGCAGGTCGCGCCAATCGAGGTAGTCGGCCATGGCTCAGCTCACGGGGTGCCGCCGCTCGCGCCGGCAGCGGCCGCGGCGGCAGCCGCGTCGCGCTCGAGGATCTTGCGGATGCGCTCTTCCAGCACGGCGGGCGGAGGTACGGGCACCAGCTTGGTGCGCAGCAGGCTCGATCCCTCCGCGGAATATTGGTACTTCGAGGCGAAGGAGGCGCTGACCGAGCTCGAGCGGGCCGACACGCCGGCGGAGAAGCACCCGAAGGCGACGCCCGCGGAGGTGCTGCTGCGCGC
>JBGAUO010000221.1:0-5341 GCA_044228605.1 Nannocystis sp.
CGTGGGCGTGTCGGTTGGCGTGGGTGTGTTCGTCGCCGTTCCGGTGGGCGTGGGTGTCCGGGTGACCGTGGCCGTCGACGTCGGCGTGCTGGAGGGTGTCGCTGAAGGCGTCGGCGTTCCAGTTGCGGTAGCCGACGGTGTTGCCGTTGGCGTGGGTGACACTGTTGGGGTCGGGGCGGCGACATCACAACCACGGCCTGGCTCGGTCAGCGGGGTGTCGGCGCCAGCCTTGACGAGGGACTAGCGTCGTCAGCAGCGGCAGAGGCCGCTTCGAGGGTGCTCGTATCGGCAGGGCGGTTGCTCAGCACAGGTGCCCCGACCGCGGCAGCTGGCTCACCCAGCTGCTCGGCGACGGACGGAGGAGGCGGCGCGGGCCACAAGGGCGGCGGCGCCTTATCAGCGCAGCCAGCGTTCAGGCAAAGGGTGCACAGAGCTGTCCACCACCCAGCGCGCATCAATCCTCGTCGGCCTCGGCGGCCTCAGGCTCGTCCTCAAGGCCAGGATCGAGATCATCAAGGCCCGCAGCGTCGTCATCGATGTCGGCGGCTGCGACAAGATCGGCCTCCTCATCGTCAGCCGGCGCCTCTTCCTCGGTGTCGGCATCCTCGACGTCGACCGGCTCGTCGCTGTCGGTCGCCTCGACCGGCGCGAGCCCGACCTTCTCAAAGTCGGCGGAGAGCTCGGGGATCACGTCACCCTCGTCATCGGCCTCCTCACCCTCGATTACGCTGAAGGCAGCAGCCTCGAGGAAGGTGTTGTCGCTGCTCGTGAGCTTCAACTTCTGGCGCTGCTCCTCGATGAACTCCGTCATCACGGCGGCGACATCCTCGTTGTAGCGGACCATGCCCGCACCGATCTCGCGCAGCGCCGTGACGGCCCCCTTATTCTCGCACTCGATCATCGGCGTACCGCGGTTCTCGAGCAGGGCGCGCCCGCGCCGGGCAGCGAGAATGGTGAGCGCGAAGCGATTGGGGATTTTCTCGAGGCAGTCTTCGACGGTGACGCGAGCCATGGGCGGCGGAGTATGCGGGCCTGCGCGCGCCAGCGCAAGTCCCTTGCATGCCCTCGGAAGTCCTACTGCGGGCCGAACGGGCTCACGCAGCCACCTCGGTCTCGGCTTCCCCCTGGAGCGATCCCCCGGGGCGGCGACGGCCCCAAGCTCGCTGTCACGGCTCACATCTCGACGAGCAATTGCTGCCCGCGGTCGCGCAGCTCGAGACTGTCGCGAACCCAGCGGATGAAGCTCTTGGCGTGCTCCGAGCGAAAGTTGAACGCCCCGGCCAGTGACAGCAAGGCATCCATCTCGCCATCGACCAACTTGTTGTCGGCCAACGCGGCGCAGACCGCCTGGTAGAAGAGGAACAGTCGGGCTTCACGGTGCTGCACCGCGCGGGCCACGTGCATCAGGTCGTTCGGCGTGGAGAACTCCCTGCGGACCAGATCGCGCTCCTCCGGGAGCAGCATCATCTGACCCATCAGCTCCTCGACAAAGTGTTTCTCGCTGTCGGAGACCTGGTTGTCCCGGGAGGCCATGATCGCCACGGCGCGGGCAACGGCGACCTGCTCCTCAGGTGTGATGAGCTCTGCGATCGGGAATTCGAGCATCTGGCTTTCTCCAGCTCCGGGCCCAGGCTAACTCAAGTTGCCGGCCCTGCCTAGCGCGGCGAAACCCGCGAGCGATGTATGTCCGAGCAGCACCCGCGGGGAGATCCCACGGGCCGCGGCTCTGCAAAATCGATCACTTTGCCGTCTGCAGGCGATCGGGACGGTGAAGGCGACGGATCGCGTCGCCTGCCACCGGGTGCACGCCGGCCTCGTCGCGCAGCTTCACACCCACGAGTTCCCGCTCGTCGAAGCCGGCAGGCAGCGCGGCGACGATGTTGCGAGTCGCGTAGTGCTCGCGGACGCTGACCTGCGCCGCAGCCTCGACCTCGCCGTCGGTGAACTGAAACACCACGCTGTGCGTCGCGCTCAGCTCGCGTGAGGTGCTCAGGCCCCCCGGGCCTGTCCACCACATCTGCCGCCCGTCCGGATCGACCGCACCGATCAACACGCCCGGCTCCCCGTCGCCGGCCGGCTGCCCTGCGCCCGACTTGGCCCACTTGCTCAGCTCGACGATGCGATTGTACGTCGCGTTCCACTGCCAGTCCGAGGTCCAGACCTTGCCGCAGTAGCTCATGTAGTCCGAGTTCGCGGTCGGATGGCGCAGCTGGAAGTCGCGGACACCGAAGCCCCACACGCCGATGCGCCCGTCCTCGTGCGGATAGCTCGGATCGGTGCCCTGCGCCTGCACACCCGCGCCAGCGCAGTACACGTGTTGCCGCCCCTGGGTGTGGCCGATCTCGTGCACGAAGGTCTCGGCCGCATTACCGATGAGCTCGCCAGCCGCCGCCCGGTCGCGTGCATCACTCGGATCGGGCCCAGTGATGTTCGCCGCGAGACCGACCGTGCAACCGCCCCCCAAGCCGCCGTCGCCGATGCATCCGTTACAATTGTCGAAGAGCGCGTAATAGTAGACGTTGTCGTCGGCGCCCTCCACGGTGCGCAGCTGGCTCATCTCATTGACCAGCCGGCTCAGGCCACCGAATTCCACCATGTCGTAGTCCACCTTGTATGGCGGGTGGATCGTCAGCTCGAGCGACTCGATCCCGTTCTGCTGGAAGATCGCGTCCTCGAAGCTCTTGCGGTGCGCCTCGCCGTCGACCACCTTCGCGCACTTGCCGAAGTTGTAGTCGACCGGCACCAGCACGACGCGCAGCTCCGTGAAGTCCGACTCGACTCCGACAAAGGTCGGCCCGTCCTTCAAAGCCACCGGCGTCCCCTCGTCGGGCAGCATTTCCTGCCCCGGCTCCGCCTCCCACAACTCGACCTGGTACTTGAGCCCCGGCACCATCACGTCGGCGGTCAGGCCGAAGAAGAACCCCGACTCGAGGGTACCGGGGAAGGTGTCCTTCTCGATCAGGACGGTCTGGCTGAGCTCGGTATCCACACCGCCGCCGGAGAGCGAGAGACGCGCCTCGAGCTTGCGCGGCGTCCAGTCGTCCGGAACATCGGTGAACACTCGGATCAGCGTGTCGCGGTTCTTCGGGATGAAGGAGGTGCGCTCGGCCCCGCCGACGGGCCCGCCATCTTTCCCGATCAACACCGCGACCCCGGGGTTGGCCTCGACCGCGGTAATTACGATCCCGCCGCGCGCCGGAAACGGCACAAAGGGCTCCCCGGTGGTCGGCTCGCCCGTGCTCGCCGCAGCGGTGGTCTCCCCACTGCTCCCTGTTTCATCGCCGCTCCCACCGTCATCGCCACACCCGGTGGCCAACGCGGTGACAAAAATACAGGAAGCAGACAGCGCGTTTCTCATGTGTCGACCATATTTGTGTTATGTGGGTTTTGCAAGCAGCTCGAGGTCCGATCGAGGTCCGATCCCCACCAGGAATGCCACTTTCTCCCAAGTCCACCGGTCGCACAGCGAGTTTTCCGGTCATTGCTCAAGCTCGCGCGTGAGAAATCATCCAAGTCCGCGCGGACGCGATTGACAAGCGGCGCGATCGAGAGCGACAAGGAGCGCGTTCCTTGACAAGCAGACTCGAGCGCACGGTCGTCCTGGTCCCCTGAGGCCAGGACGCGAAAGAGGGAAGTCGGTGCAAGACCGACGCGGCTCCCGCCACTGTGAGAGGCGACGAGATCGACACGCAGCCACTGCGAGCACCTGCACCTGCAGGTTCGTGGGAAGGCGTCGATCGAGGATGACCCTTTAGCCAGGAGACCTGCCCTGCGCTCCACCGCCCTGACCAGGCGGCAGGTCCCTGCGCTCCGGCGCGGGTGACCTCGGTGAGACGGGAGTTCACTCGCCATCGTCCCTACAATCCCCACGCCTTTGCGCGCCCCCGGGCGCAATTTCCTCTCGCACGCGTTCAACCCGCGTCTAGCAGGATCATGTGCCTGCGCGGCGCTCCTGTTCGCGGCGCGCAGCCTGCACGCGCTCCCGCCACCTGTCCCAAAGACCAGCTCCAACACTGGCAAAAAGGCTGGCGGGTATCGGACTGTCGTGCCCCACGGGCGTGGCGACGGCCTGGACTCGCAGCGCCGCCTCGACGGCGCCAGCCCTGGATTCGCCACCAGCATCGACCTCGCCCACGACACCGGGGCCCGCCCGGCCGACGCTCTCCCGGAGCTGCTCGGACGCAGCGCCGGCGCCACGGTGCGCTCACTCGGCGGCCTCGGCCAGTTCTCCGCCCTCTCGCTGCGCGGCTCCTCGGCCCAGCAAGTGGCCGTCTTTCTCGACGGCGTCCCGCTCGGTGGCAGCGGCAGCGTCGTCAACCTCGGCGACCTCCCGCTCGACAGCCTCGGCCGCCTCACCGTCCACCGCGGCCTGGTCCCCGTCATCTATGGCGGCGCCGCGATCGGCGGCGCCGTCGACCTCGCCAGTGCGCTGCGCTGCGACCCCACACGCCGTCGCCACAGCGCCGTCCTCGGCATCGGCTCTTTTGGCGCCAACGAGGCCCGCGCGAGCACCTCGCTGCGGCTGGTTGCCCGCCGCCGAGGCCCCTGCCTCGACCTTCGCCTCGGCCACGCCGGAGCCGCCGGAAACTTCAGCTTCTACAACCTCGGCGAGACCCTGCAAGACCCCCGCGACGACCGCAGCGAACGTCGCCAGAACAACGCCTACGATCGCCTCCTCGCCCAATTCGCCCTCCACGGCCAGCGCGGCCCCTGGCGCTACAGCGTCCAGGAGCTGCTGCTCGGCAAGCACCAGGGAATCCCTGGCCTCGCCACCGGCCAACAAGCGCGCGCCACGAGCCTCGACACGCTCGTCGCCCGCACCGTCGCCCGCGTGCGCCGCGAGCTCGACGACGACGGCGGCCGCCCGGGTCACATCGATCTCGTCGCCGGCTTCGCCGTCGAGCGCAGCCACTGGCGCGACCCGCTCGGTGAGGTCGGCCTCGGCATCGACGACCAGCGCACCCGCAACCTCGACCTCTACCTCTCACCCCGTGTCCACCTCGACCTGTGGCGCGGCGCCCAGCTGCTCGCCATGGCCGACGCCCGCCAGGAGTGGAGCCGCGTCGATCAGCGCCTGCTCCCCGCCCTCCAGGGCGACAGCCGCCGCCAGCGCGTCGACCTCGGCCTCGGCCTCCAGCTCGATCAACACCTCCTGAACCGACGTCTCCATCTCCAGCCGATCCTCCGCCTCGACGTCCTCCGCAGCCGCTTCGCCGTCCCCACCGGCGCCGGCGAACAAAACGATCAGGGTGCCGACCACCTCGAGCTCGGCGCCAGCCCGCGCCTCGGCACCCGCCTCGCCCAGCCTCAGGTGGGCGGCCGGCGCCGCGGCGGCGGCCGC
>JBGAUO010000222.1:0-5338 GCA_044228605.1 Nannocystis sp.
TGGCCGGCGTAGATGTAGTTGTCGAGGCGCACTCCGCCGATCCATTCCATCCGCTCGCCGAGGTACGAGGCTTCGGCGTAGCCACCCGCGAAGATGCCGACGCTGGGGCGGATGAACGGCAGCCCGTCGGTGGCGCCCTGGATGTAGACCGTCGACGCCTGCCGTTCGGCCTCGAGCCCGAGCTTCAGCTGAAAGGGACCGCGCTCGACCCGGTAGCGCGCGCGGCCCGCGACGGCCGCCTGCTCGCCTACAAGCTCAGCGTCAACAACGCCGACGCCTCGACGATGCACCTGCGCGACCTGGACACCGGCACCGAGCTCGGCGACCGCATCGCCAACGCCCGCTACGCCAGCCCCGCCTGGACCCCCGACGGCCGCGGCTTCTACTACGTCTGGCTGCCCGCCGACCCCAGCATCCCGCCCGCCGACCTGCCCGGCCGCGCCGAGCTCCGCTTCCACCGCGTCGGCGACCCCGGCGATCACGACGCCATCATCGCCCCCGCCACCGGCGACAGCTCCCGCTTCGTCGGCGTCCAGCTCTCCCGCGACGGCCGCTTCCTCGTCCTCAGCCACCAGCACGGCTGGAACAGCACCGACCTCTACTTCAAGGACCTGTCCCCCGGGACAGGCGCCGAAGAACCTGCCCCAAAGGACATCCCAGCCCCCGGCTTCCGCCCGCTGGTCGCCGGCGTCCCCGCGATCTTCGACCTCAGCGTCTGGCGCGGCGCCTTCTACGTCCACACCAACGACGGCGCCCCCCGCTACCGCGTCTTCAAGGTCGACCCGCAAAGCCCCGCCCGCGAGCACTGGCGCGAGCTGGTCCCCGAGTCCGACGCCACCCTCGAGGGCGTCCAGATCATCGGCGAGCGCCTGGTCCTCAGCTACCTGCGCGACGCCCACAACGAGCTCCAGCTGCGCGACCTGGACGGCGCCCCCCTCGGCCACATCACCCTCCCCGGCCTCGGCAGCACCAGCGGCCTGGTCGGCGAGCCCGACGACCCCCGCGCCTACTTCCACTTCACCTCCTTCACCCAGCCCGACCAGATCTGGGCCACCGACCTCGCCCGCGGCGAGACCCACCTGTGGCGCGCCATCGAGGTCCCCGTCGACACCAGCCGCTTCCACGTCGAACAGGTCCGCTACCCCTCGAAGGATGGCACCCCGATCTCGATGTTCATCGTCCGCCGCCGCGACCTCCCCGACGACGGCCAGCGCCCCACCCTCCTCTACGGCTACGGCGGCTTCAACGTCAGCCTCACCCCCGCCTTCTCCGCCCGCGCCGTCGCCTGGGTCGAGCAGGGCGGCGTCTATGCCGTCCCCAACCTCCGCGGCGGCGGCGAATACGGCGAGGACTGGCACCGCGCCGGCATGCGCGAGCACAAACAAAACGTCTTCGACGACTTCGCCGCCGCCGCCCAGTACCTCATCGACCGCGGCGTCACCCGCAGCGAACAGCTCGCCGTCTACGGCGGCAGCAACGGCGGCCTGCTCGTCGGCGCCCTCATGACCCAACACCCACAGCTGGTCCGCGCCGTCGTCTGCGCCGTCCCCCTGCTCGACATGCTCCGCTACCACCGCTTCGGCGCCGGCCGCACCTGGATCCCCGAATACGGTGACCCCGACATCGCCGAGCAGTTCGCCTGGTTATACCCCTACTCACCCTACCACCATGTCCCCAAGGACAGCCCGCTCCCGGCCCTGCTCATGCTCAGCGCCGACAGCGACGACCGCGTCGACCCCATGCACGCCCGCAAGTTCACCGCCGCCGTCCAGCACGCCAGCGACCGCCCCGCCTGGCTCCGCGTCGAGCGCAACGCCGGCCACGGCGGCGCCGACCTCGTGCAACAGACGATCGCCCGCGAGGCCGACGCCCTCGCCTTCCTGCTCGCCGAGCTGCGCCCGTAGAGCAGAAAGAGCCCGCGTCGCCGCGTCACCGCGGCGGACCCGGCGTCACTGCGGGATGACGTCGAGGTCGAGCCCGCCGGGGTACCAGTAGCTCCCGTAGTTCACCACCCCGTACACCGTGATCCCGACCTTCTTGTCGGACGCCACCGTGTGCGACCCGTCGCCCGCGTTGCTCAGCTTCACGTGCGCCAGCGAGTAGCCGGTCGCGCCGATCACCTTGAAGTTGTTGACCGGCGCCCCGTCGACCGTCGTCGCGCTGCCGTCCGGCGCGATGATATCGACGTAGTTCGCCTGCCACCCGGTCTGCGCGTAAAATAGGTAGTTCGAGCGAAACTGGGCCGTCGGCACCGCGATGATCATCGCCGGGTCGCTGGTCCCGAAGTTCGCCTGCTGACCCACCATGTACTCCGCGACCAGGATCTTCTTGTCCGACTTGACCACGAACTTGGCCACGGTGTTCGGGATCTCGACAAAGTCGCCGGCCTTCGCCAGCAGCTTGGCGACCGGCTGGTCGGGGTCGAAGGTCAGCGTCGTGTTGTCCTCCGACGCGATGATGCGCACCCGGATCGCCTTCTCCAGCTGATCGTTGGGCACCTGCACCGGCGGCACCACGATGTACTCCTTCGCCAGCGCCTCGATCGGGAACATGCTCTCCTCGAGGTGATCGCAGGCCGCGGTCCCGATCGGCACCTGCGTGCAGTCGTGGCCGCCCACCACCTGCACCGGCTTGTCCGCCATGACGATCGCCCCCGTCTCGTCGCCGTTGTTGCCGGTGATCACCTGCAACACGTCGCCCTCGTTCATCATGACCACGCCGTTGCCCTGCGCATCGACCCCGCCGCCCGCCTGGGTCGGCACCCCGCCCTTGGGCGCCTTGAGCGTCACCTTGGTGTTGTCCTGGCTCGCCGTCACCGAGTAAAAGCCCGGATAGCCGATCCAGTACTGCCACGAGGCCACCAGGTAGTTCCCCGTCCACGTGTTCACCGGCAGCATCAGCGACGCGTCGTTGGTCACGTCGGCGTTGAGCGGATTGTACTGATACACCGTCACCGGCTGGGTCGAGCGCAGGCGGTACGCCCCGTCGACCACCAGCGCGCTCGGCCCGGTCCCCTTGGCCAGCTCGTTGACCCACGGCAGCGTGAACACCTTGACGCTGCCGGCCGCCACCATGCCGTTTGCGACCATGTTCGCCCCGCGGGTGATCGTGATCGTCGCCGCCTGGTTGGTGGTGTTCGCCACCGCCACCGCGTACGGGTTGGCGCCCACGTAGGCGTCGAGCTGCTGCGTGACCACCGGGTAGTAGTCGCAGCCGATGTAGCTGGTCCCGAGGTTCGCGCAGGCGCCCACACACTCGCCGCTGTTCGCGTCGCAGGACAGCCCCTGCACGTCGTCGCAGGTCTGCTGATCGACCCACCCGCTGCCGTCGTCGAGGCACACCTGCGACTTCAGGCCCACGCACTGGTGCGACCCCGGCTCGCACTCGATGCAGCCCAGCACCTCGTCGCACAGCTTGGCGCACGGCATCTCGCTCGAGAACCCGCCCATCCCGTCGCACACCTTCAAGACATTGGCCTCGCACAGCTGCGTCCCCATCGGACACGGCGGCTCGCCCGTCGAGCTGCTGCTCGCCGTGATCTCGCCGGTGCTGCTCGTGCTCGTGTCGCTCGTGCCCGGGCCCGTGCTCATCGTCGTGGTCCCCGTGGTCCCCGGGCCGGTCATGCCGGTGCTGCCCGGGCCCGTGCTCACCGTGTCGCTGGTGCCGCTCGGGTTGCCCGTGGTCTCGCCGGTCGTCGGCGCGCCCGTGGTCGGCGGCGCCTCGGTGCTCATCGCCGTGCTCACCGTGACCGCCGTCGGGTCGGTGCCGGTCACCGTGGTGGAGGTCCCGCTCCCGACATCATCGCCACATGCGGCGACGAGGACAGCGAGGGCGGCGGCGTGAAGAATGCGTGGAGCTGGGGACGATGCCATCACCGGCCCATACCACGATCGACGCGCAACTTTCGCGCCTCCTCGCCCCCCGCCCCACGAGCCTCGCCTCACGCCCCGGCCGCCTGCACCCGCGCTTGCAGAGCCGCTATCGCGTCACCTCGAAGCTCAGCTCGATCGTCGCCCGCGCGCTGTCTCGCACCGCCCACGGCGTCACCGTGACCCGCTCGCCGCGCGACTCGTGGTCCACCATGATCCGCGCGGCATCCTCGGCCACCGCGCTGCGGACATACGCCTGACCCACGCGCAGCTTCAGCACCTCGGCCAACAAGCGCTGCTCCTCTGCCGCCGCGCTGCCCGTCACGTGCAGCCCCGCCAGCGTGTACACGCGACCGGCGTCGACCTCGAAGGTCAGCGGCACCGCCCCGTCGGCGCCCGCCGCCCCCTCGACCAGCGTGACCTTCGCGTCGAGCCTGCCCCCCGCGTGCAACCCGGCGAGCAGCCGCAGGCGCGCCTCGTCCAGCTGCTCGCGCACCAGCGGCCGCCCCACCTCCAGCCCCACCGCTTGCAGCTCCCGCCCCGCGCCACGAAAGCTCAGCTTGCCGATCCGCCGCAGCGGCCCCGGCTGCACCACGACCTCCACCCGCACCTGCCCGCTCGCGGTCGCCACAATGCGATGATCGACCTGACACCCCACGTGCCCTGCGCCGCGGCAGCGGTCCAGCAGCGTCCGCCCCAGCGCGTGCACCTCGCGGGCATCGAAGGGGTGGTTCACGGCGAACCGCGACACCAGCCCAGGGTCGGCCCACGCCTCGGCCCCGACCAACTCAAACGCGGCGATCCGCGGCCGCTCGCGCACCGTGTACAGCAGCAAGAGCCCGCGCTCCGTCACCATCCCGTGCGCCGCGACCTCGTCGTAGCGCCCGAGCCCCAGCAAGATCGCCAGATCCTCGCGCACCCGCCGTGTGTCGACCGGCTGCCCGGCGAGCACCTGCAGCGAGCGCTCCGCCGTCGCCCGCGTCTCGAGGCTGGCACCCAGCAGACACACCCGCGCGATCGTCGTCCCGACCAGGTGATCCGGCGGCCCCGGCAGCGCCTCTGCCAATGGCAGCTCCGGACAGGGCGGCGCCGACGACTTCGCCGGCTCCGCCACCGGTGGAATCACGCGACACGCCAGCAGCCCCGCGCACACGAGCGCCGCGGCCACCGAAGGTCCCGCGCTCACCACCGGACCTCGATGAACGCCCGCTCGCGCAGCCCCGCGATCAGCCGCCGCCGCTCCGCCTCGTAGGCCTCGGCGCGGCTCGCCTCGTCCGGGAACAGATACGGGTCGATCGCCGCGGTCCGCCACGCCAGCCACTTGTGCTCGACGATCTGGCGCAGCAGCAGATCCTCGTACTCGTCGAAGCGCAGCCCCGCAGCCCGCACCTGCGCCTCGAGCTGCGCCGCGTCGATGCCGCTGCTCTGCTTGACCGCTGCGATCGCCGCCGCCAGCTCGGCCTCCGAGC
>JBGAUO010000223.1:0-5319 GCA_044228605.1 Nannocystis sp.
CCGCGGAGGCGCTGGAACAGGGCCAGGCCGGCGGCGTCGAGGGCCACCTCGTCGCTGGTCTCGGCCGGGCCGCGGGTGGGCCTGGGCATCGACTTGCCGCCCGATTGGGCCAGCGAGTTGGGCAGCATGCGGGTGACGCTGAGCGCGGGCAGCAGGAGGCGGGCCGGGGCCTCGCCCTTCATCACGCGGCGACCGGCTTCGGTGAGGACCGCGAGGGGTTTGTCGTCGCCGGAGAACTCGACCCAGCCGGCGACGATGCAGCGCCGGAGCAGGCGCATGAGCCAGGCGGGGTCGTACTCTTTGAGCGCGCCGAAGGTGGGGGTGTGCATGAGGCCGGAGCGCTCGAGGCGGTCGTCGGCGCGGCCGGCGAGCAGGTTGGCGGCGGCGGCGAGGCCGAAGCGGCGGTGGACGCGGGCGACGGCGCTGAGGGTCTTGCGGACGATGAGCGTGACGGTCTCGGGGTCGGCTGTCCCTCGGGCCAGGTCCAGGCAGACGTCGCAGCGGCCGCAGCCGCCGAGGGCCTCGCCCTCGTCGCCGAAGTAGCGGAGGATCGCGTCGTGTCGGCACGAGCCGCCCTCGGCCCAGCGCATGAGCTCGAGGAAGAGGTTCCACTTGTGCTCGACGACGGCGGGCTGGGGCGGGCTGTCCTCGCTGCCGCGCTCGATGAGGCGGCGGCGCAGCGGCATGTCGCCGGGGGCGATGAGCATGAGGGCGTGGGCGTCGGCGCCGTCGCGGCCGGCGCGGCCGACCTCCTGGTAGTAGCCCTCGAGCGAGCTGGGCGGGGCGAGGTGGACGACGGCGCGCACGTCAGCGCGGTCGATGCCCATGCCGAAGGCGTTGGTGGCGACGACGACGTCGAGGCCGCTGAGGGTGAATTGATCTTGCACGCGCTCGCGGACGGAGGGATCGAGGCCGGCGTGGTAGGCCTTGCAGCGCCAGCCCTGGCCGGCGAGGCGGGCCTGCTCTTGCTCGGCGGCCTTGCGCGTGGGGGCATAGACGATGGCGGTGCCGCTGGCGAGGCTGCGCAGCGGGGCCCGGCCGGGCTCGCGGCCGAGGGCCCTGGCGAGCAGGAGGTCGACGGCGCGGTCGCGGCTGCGGCGGTCGTCGTCCTCGCGGACGGAGAGGGCGAGGTTGGGGCGGGCGAAGCCCTGGATGAGCTGCGGGGTGTCGTCGGGGTGGAGGCCGAGGCGGGCGAGGATCTCGTCGCGGACGATCGGGGTGGCGGTGGCGGTGCAGGCGAGCACGCGGGCCTGCGACAGCTCGCGGACGAGCTCGCCGATCTGCAGGTACTCGGGGCGAAAGTCGTGGCCCCACTCGCTGATGCAGTGGGCCTCGTCGATGGCGAGCAGGGGGACCTGGATCTTGCGCAGGATCTCGCGGAAGGCGGGCGAGCCGAGGCGCTCGGGGGCGGCGTAGACGAGCTTGTACTGGCCGCGGGCGAGGCCGGAGAGGCGGGCGACGATCTCGGGGCCGGGGAGGGTGCTGGCGAGGAAGGTGGCCGCGACGCCGCGGGCGACCAGGGCCTGGACTTGATCGGCCATGAGGGCGATCAGCGGGGAGAGCACCACGGTGGTGCCCGGGAGCAGGAGCGCGGGGAGCTGAAAGGAGAGGCTCTTGCCGCCGCCGGTGGGGGCGATGAGCAGGAGGCGGCCGGCGTTCAGGAGGGTGGTGATGGCCTCGCGCTGGCCGGGACGGAAGTTCTCGAGGCCGAGCTGGCGCAGCGAGGCCTCGAGATCGAAGGCGTCGCTGGGCTGCGTTTCGACGTCCTTGTCGGCTGCAACGCGCACGGGCGGCGAGGATGATCCGCGCCTCGCGGCGGCGCAAGGGGCCGCACGAAGATCAGCGCGCGGGCGCCGGGGTGGTGCGCGCGAGCTGGAAGTCGATGCGCAGGCGGCCGTCGACGACGTCGGCGGCGAGCCGGGCCGAGCGTCCGGACAGCCAGCTCTGGGCGAAGTTCAGCTCACGCGAGGCGTCGTCGATGGTGGCGAAGAGCTGCCAGAGATCGGGGAGCTCGAGGTAGAAGGCGGGCAGGACGGCGGCGCTGCGCTCCAGGCCCATCATCCAGGCGACGCGGTCGTTGCTGTCGGCGACCATGGCCCAGCCGGTCTCGATGTCGCGGTCGCCGGCGCGGACGGTGCCGGGGTCGGTCACGAGGTAGAGCGAGGCGGGGATATCGGCGTCGGGGATCTGGGCCTGGTCGACCTTGCCGGCGACCTGCGGGAGCGTGACGGGCGCGACGCGCACGCCGCCGAGGCCCATGAGCGAACGGATGAGCGCGAGGTCCTGACCCTGCAGGCGCGAGTAGCCGATGAAGTCGCCGCTGGGGTTGCCGCGCTGGACGTGGAAGCTGCGCAGGCTGCCGCCCATGCCCTCGACGCGGCCGATGGCCTCGATGGCCTGGCCGAGCATGGCGGTCTCGATGCGGCCGCCCTGCTGCTTGGGCCAGCGCTGGGCGGCGCCGATGAAGTTGGGCCAGGTCTCGAGGAAGAGGACGAGGGCACCCCACTCGCCGGCCTGGCCGACACGATCGGTGAGCTCGCGCTCGGGCTTGGCGTAGAGGCCGGCGGCGAGCTCGTCGAAGCCGCTGAGGGCGGGGAAGCCGGCGGTGCGCATGCACGCGAGGCTGCCGTCGCACAGGCCCGAGATGGTGGGCACGCTGGCGGCGGCGGGGCTGCGGGTGAGGAGCCGGGTGAGCTGCTCGCGGGCGGCGTCGTCGCGGGGCTCCCACTGGAAGGTGGATTGCAGGGTGTCGCCCTCGACGACGATCTCGAGGCGGGCGCCGGCGAACAGGCGCCTGGTCTCGCGCAACGCGGCGACGGCCGCGGCCTGGTCGAGCGAGCGCTGGACGCCCTCGGGGTACCAGGCGCGACGGCCGATGGCCTCGGCGACCGAGATGACCTCCTGGACCGCGGGCACGGCGTCGGCGTCGGCGTAGACGACGAAGTCGCCGCGCAGGGTGGTGAGCGCCGCGAGCGAGGCGATCGGCGCGGTGAGGGCTTGCTGGACGGCGGCGAGGCGCTCGCTGTCGACCGCGGAGCCGGTGTCGGCGTTGAAGGTGAAGAAGTCGATGGCGACGGCTGCTTCGGCGCTGCGGATGAGGAGCAGCTCGCGGCTGGATCCGGTGCACAGCTCGCTGCGGCCGAGCTGGCCACACAGGCTGTCGAGCTCGGGGGCGCGGCTCTTGTCGGCGAGGCGGCGCAGCGGCGCGAGGGCGAGGCCGAGGTCCTTGATCGGGACGTGGATCCGCGAGTGGGTGCCGAGCGCGCCGGCGCGGCGGGCGAGCTCGTTTTGATCGACGCTGGGCTTGGTGATCGGAGGCGGGGGCGGCGGCTGGTAGATCGGCTGTACGGGCTGCAGCGGGTCCAGCGTCGGGGCGACCGGGGGCGGCTGCATGCGGTTGTAGCCGGGGTCGATGTCCGAGGGGGTGATGCCGGGGAAGGGGTTCGGCGGCAGATCGACGCCGCGTTGCAGGAGGGCGCGCACGGGGGCCGGATCGCCGAGCGGGCGCAGGAGGGTGGCGGTGACGACGGCGTCGGGGTCGAGGCCGAGGCGAGTGGCGACGTCGTCGACGCGGGGATCGAAGCCGAGCTCGTTGCCGGCGCGTGCGAGGTCGCGGACGACGTCGGGGCCGAGCGGGAGCGCCTGCAGCCAGCGCTGGACCTTGCCGGGCCGCATGGCCATGTAGAGGAGGCCGCCGGCGACAAAGCCTGGGGACGGTCCGAGCTCGGCGGCGGGCAGCGGTGGGATCCGGGATTGGATGGCCGCGAGTGCCGGGTCGTCGCTGAGGCCCGCGTTGTTGCCGGACTTGCAAGCGGACAGCGAAAGGGTCAGCGCGGCGAGGCCACACAGCGACGACGAGACGAGTGGACGTGACACGGCGGCGAGTATGCCACGCGGGGGCGGGCCCGCGGTGGCGGTGGCGGCGGCGAGTCGGCGGTCCGGCGGGCGCGGTCGCGAGCGCGACGTGGGGGCGCGCGGATGTACAGCGTCGGGCGGCCGTTCGCTCAATCCTGGCTCTTGGGACAGGTATTAGGCGCCTGCGGCGTCGCGTCTTGGTGCTGGCTCTTGAGACAGGTAAGAGGCGATACATGGCCTTTAGGACAGGTATCGCGTCAGAGACGCCTGGCTCTTGAGACAGGTCGATCGGGCGCGCCGGAGGAGCGAGCGGGCGGGGGATCTGCGCGGTCAGGCGCCGCCGGTCCGCAGTGGTGGTTCGGGGCCGCGGTGCGGGGCCACGTCTGCGGGTGCGGTGATCTGGCTCGCACGGGCGCGAGGCGGCTCCAGGAGCGCGCGCGGCTGCACCAGGCTTGGTCGTCGCGGCCCCCGGCGGATCGTGTAGGGTAGGGCGCATGGTTTGTGGGACGACAGGGCGCGTGGGTCGCTCGTTCGCGCTGCTCCTGGTCTGCGCTCTCGGGTGCGCCGGCGGGGTCGGGCTCGGGGACGAGACGGCGGAGCAGACCGGTGGAAACACGAGCGCAGGCGCGAGCTCGGGCGGCACGACATCGGCGACGTCGACCGGCACCAGCGAGGCGAGCAGCGCCACGGCGGACACGAGCAGCGGCGCAATGCCGACCAGCACCGGGGACACCGACGGCAGCAGCAGCAGCAGCAGCGGCGGCGACGAGACGACGACCGGCGACGACGAGCCGCACCCGGAGCTGTACCCGACGGACCGCACGCACTCGCCGATCAGCGCGTACGTGGCGGATCGCCTGCGGGCGATCGCGGAGGCGCCGGCCGGGCTCGACAAGCGGCCGGAGGTGTTCACCAAGATCGGCGGCTCGACCTCGGCGAGCCCCAACTTCGTGCAGTGCTTCCAGAACGACGCGGCGATCAAGGACCTGCCGCCGGAGCTGATGCCGACGGTGACGCACTATCGCTCGGTCGACCTCGGGATGGGTGTCAGCTCCTTCGATCGGGTCAGCGCGGCGGCCAAGGCGGGCTTCACCTCGACCGACCTGGTGACCCGCGCACCGACGCCGATCAACGACGAGATCGCGGCGATCTTGCCGCGTTTCGCTCACATCCTGGTCGGCACGCATGACCTCGAGAAGGACCAGCCGGCCGAGCTCTACACCTTCGCCGACAACCTGCTCGGGGCTGTCGACGCGCTGCTGATCAACGGGGTCGTGCCGATCATGTCGACGATCCCGCAGCGCCAGGACCTCGGGCTCAAGGACGCGTATGTGCCGCGCTACAACGCGGTCATCCGCGCGGTCGCGCAGGGCCGCCAGATCCCGCTGGTCGACCTGAACCGCGAGCTGGCCCCGCTGCCGAACCTCGGCGCGACGGATGGCGGCGGCCTGACCGTGTTCGTGT
>JBGAUO010000224.1:0-5150 GCA_044228605.1 Nannocystis sp.
TCTGGCCTCCGCGATCGAGGCCCGCACCGCCTTCGTGGCGACCAGCGGCGAAGTGGTGATCGGCGGCAAGGCGGGCGACCTGCTGGTCCGCGCGCCCCGGGGCGGCCCGCTGCGGGAGATCCACAGCTACCACGGCCCGATACACACGATCCTGGCGGTGCCGGGTCAGCCCCAGGTCGTGGTCAGCAGCGATCGCATCGCCGAGGTGTGGGACCTCGAACAAGGGCGCCGGTGGTCGCTCCCCGGCCACTCACCCAACCTCATTTTCCCCGCCGTCCCGCGCCACCGCGGCCGCGTCGCCACGATCAGCCGCGACAACCTGGTCCGCGTGTTCGAGCGCGAGACCGGCGCCCTGCTGCAGACCCTCGCGCCGCGGGTGCCGCTCGGCAACACCGCCAACCTGTCGCCGGACGGCGAGCGCCTGGTCATCAGCACCCACGACCATCGCCTGCTGCTGTGGGACCTCGCCGCCGGGCCCGAGGCGCTGCTCGAGCCGCGCGAGCTCGCGGGTCACCGCGCACAGGTGTACGTGCTGCGTTTCGCGGCCGACGGCGCCAGCGTAATCTCGGTCGACCTCGACGGGCGGGCGATCCGCTGGGCCGACGACCTCCCGCGCGACCGCGAGGGCGTGCGCCGCTGGGTCGCCGGGCGCCACGACCCGCGGATCACCAGGCCGACCAGCCGCAGCGGTTGCACGCCGGCGCCCGACGACCTGTCCCCCGGGACAGCCTCGGTGCCGACGCCCTGACCTGCCGCGGCCCCGCTCAGCCGCCGAGGCGCGTGCGCGTGCGCCCCAGCTTCTCGATGTCGACGCGGAGCTCCGCGAGGCGGGCCTCGTCCTTGGCGATCACCTCGGGCGGCGCCTTGGCGCGGAAGCCGGCGTTGTCGAGCTTCTTCGCCAGGCTCTCGCCCTCCTTGCTCAGCTTCTCGAGGTCCTTGCCGATGCGCACGCGTTCGGCCGCGAGGTCGACCAGGCCGATGAGCGGCAGCACGACCTCGACGCCGCGGACCACCGCGCTGCCCGACTCGCGCGGCACCTCGGCGGCCTCGACCACGCGCAATGACTGCAGGCGGGCGAGGTGGATCACGCTGGCCTGCATGCGCAGCACCCGGGCCTCCGCGGCCGGGTCCTCGGCGCGCAGCAGGATCTCGACCCGCTGCGCCGGCGGCAGCTTGAACTCGGCCTTGAGGCTGCGGGTCGCGGTGACCACGTCGATGATCGCCGCCATGTCCTCGCGGGCAGCCTGCACGCCGACATCAGCCAGCAATGCGCCCGCGCCGGGCACCGGTCCGGCCATGGTCTGGGGCGCGCCGGTGGCGTCGCGCGTCAGGACCCGTGGGTAGGCGGCGAGCATCAAGCTGTCCGCCTCGCCCGCGGGCCGCGGCAGCGTCTGCCACAGCGCCTCGCTGATGAACGGCGTGATCGGGTGCAGCGTGCGCAGCACCAGGTCGAACACGGTGGCCAGGGTGCCCTGGGCGGCGCGGCGCAGCGGATCGGCCGCGTCGCCGCGCAGGCTCAGCTTGGCCGCCTCGAGGTACCAGTCGCACAGCTCGTACCACACGAACTGGTAGATCGCGTGCGCCGCGAGATCGAGGCGGTAGCTGGCCAGCAGCTCGCCGACCTGGATCGCCGTCTCGAGCGCGCGCGCGAGGATCCAGCGGTCGGCGGTCGCCAGCGCCGAGACGTCGCCCCGATCGATCACCGCGGCGCGCCAGCGGGCCAGCTCGGCCGCGTCGAAGTCCTCGAGGTTCATGCCCGCGAAGCGGACCGCGTTCCAGAGCTTGTTGCAGAAGTTGCGGTAGCCCTCGACGCGCGCCCGGCTAAAGATGATGCCCTGGTCCTGCCCGGCCATCGTCGCCAGGTAGAAGCGCAGCGAGTCGGCGCCGTACTGGTCGATCAGCTCGATCGGGTCGACGACGTTGCCGCGCGTCTTCGACATCTTCTTGCCGTCCTCGCCGAGCACCATGCTGTGCAGGAACACGGTCTTGAACGGCACCTCGCCGGTGAAGTGCAGGCCGAGCATCATCATGCGCGCGACCCAGAAGAACAGGATGTCCCAGCCGGTCTCCATCAAGTCGGTGGGATAGAAGCGCTGCAGATCGGCCGTCTTCTCGGGCCAGCCGAGCGTGGTGAGCGGCCACAGGCCCGAAGAGAACCACGTGTCGAGCACGTCGCTATCCTGGGTGATCTCGGCGGATCCACAGGCCTTGCACGAGGTCGGGTCCTCGCGGCCGACCGTGATGCCCTTGCACGCCGCGCAGTGCCAAGCTGGGATCCGGTGGCCCCACCACAGCTGACGCGAGATGCACCAATCCTGGATGTTCTCCATCCACCGGTAATAGTCGGCGGTGCGGTGCTCCGGCAGGATCTTCGTCCGACCATCCTTGACCGCCGCGAGCGCCTTCTCGGCCAGCGGGGCCGTGTTGACGAACCACTGGTCCGAGGGCAACGGCTCGCACACCACACCTGTGCGCTGCGAGAAGCCGACGCTCAGCTTGTGCGGCTCCACCTTCACCAGCGCGCCGGCGGCGTCGAGCGCAGCGACCACGGCCGCGCGCGCAGCCGGCACATCGAGCCCGCGAAACGCCTCCGGCGCATGGGCGTTGATCTTCCCATCGAAGCCGATGACCGTGATCACGGCCAAGTCGTGGCGCTTGCCGGTCTTGAAGTCGTTAAAATCGTGCGCCGGCGTGACCTTCACGGCGCCTGTCCCGAAGGTCATGTCGACCAGGATCGCGTCGCCCACGATCGGCACGCGGCGGCCGGTGAGCGGCAAGACCACGTGCCGACCGATGAGGTGTTGGTAGCGCGGGTCGTCCGGGTGCACCGCCACGCCGCTGTCGCCCAGCATCGTCTCTGGACGTGTCGTCGCCACCACGAGCTTCTCGTCGGAGCCCTCGACCGGGTAGGCCAGATGCCACATGAAGCCGTCGACCTCGCGGTGCTCCACCTCGAGGTCACTCAGCGCCGTCTGGCTCGCGTAGTCCCAGTTGATCAGGCGATAGGCGCGGTAGATGAGCCCATCCTCGTGCAGGCGGCAAAACGCCTCACGAACCGCCCGCGACGACACCTCGTCCATCGTGAAGCGATCGCGCGACCAGTCGAGCGAGGCTCCGAGCGCCGCGTGCTGACTGTCGATGATGCCGCCATGCGTGTTCTTCCACTGCCACGTGCGCTCGAGGAACGCCTCGCGGCCGATGCCCTGACGCGTCTTGCCCTCCTTCGCCAGGTCGCGCTCGACCATCACCTGCGTGGCGATGCCGGCGTGGTCCGTGCCTGGCAGCCACAGCGCCGCGTCGCCGGCCATGCGGTGCCAGCGGACGTACGCGTCCTCGATCGTCGCCGTCAGGGCGTGGCCCATGTGCAGGCGCCCGGTCACGTTGGGCGGCGGCAACACGACGGTGAAGCTCGGCTGGCCGACAGCGGCCGCGGGCTTGAAGTGTCCGGCGTCGCGCCAGCCCTCGTAGAGCCGGGTCTCGACCGCCTTGGGATCGTAGACAGTGCGGAGCGGTTCCATAGATTCCTCGGATCGTTTCTCGTCGCAGCGAATCGCAAAAAATTGAGGCAAAAAAAATACGGAACGCGAGGCCTCGTCGACCCGCGTCCCGTACGTGCAGCAGCAATGAAGGCTGGGTCCGCCCTTCGCGGGCGAACCGTTACGCCTTGCTCTTCAGCGCGTGCTCGGCCAGGTCGGGGACAACCTCCCATACGACCTGCTCGACGACATCACGGGTGAGGGCGAGGAGCGCCTCGACAGCCTTCGGGTCGAGACCCGAGGCAGAACCACCCGCGGCTTGCAGGCGCTTGAGCATGCCCGGAGTGGCCGAGCCGGCAGAGGTGAAGGGGATCGGGACGGCGATCGGGATCTTGTTGGCCATGTCTTCCACCGAGGTGAAGGCTGCGGGCAAGCGCGTCCCCTGACCGGAATGGGAGGGCGCGACGGAGGCGGCGGCCGGCTTGGCCGGGGAGGTTGGTGCGAGCTTGGGCGACGGCGCGGTGGCGATCGGCGCCGGACGGGCAGCCTGCGGCGCGACGGCGGGCTGCACGGCAGGACGCGGCTGCGGCTGCGGAGCCGTGCCTGTCGAGGCGGCGGTGACGGGCTGACGTGCAGGCGCAGCCTTGGTGACGGTGGCCTTGCCACTCACCAACGCGTTGACCTTCTCCATCATCTCCTGCGTATCGAAGGGCTTGGTCATCGCCCCGTTCGCGCCGCAGGCCTGAACCTGTGCCTCATCAATGCCGGTCTGGTTGGACACAACAATGAGCACCGGGATATGGGCGGTCTCGGGGTCAGCGCGGAGCTGGCGGGCCACTTCATAGCCGGACGGCTCACCGGCCGCGAGCACAGCGTCGACGATCAGCACGTCGGCCGGCATCTGCTTGGCGCGCGCGACAGCCTCTGACCCCTTGCTCACGGCGACCACTTCGCAGTCCTCGGCCGCGAAGGTGATCTTGATGGCCAGGCGCATGGTCTTGCTGTCGTCGATCGCTAGGATCTTGGTCGGCATCGAGGCTCCTTCGAGGCAGCAGGGGTACCATGGAGCCTGTGACGGGGTCAACGAAACCAGTGCCCGTGGGCCGGCCAGATCGCCACAAGCTCGCTTCTGAGAGCCCAAAAGCCCCAAGAAAGTCGATCTCGGGCGCACTCGAGCCGGGCGCGAGCTCGACCTGGTGGGGCGGTCCGCAGCGCGCTGGCAGCCCCGTGGACCGCCTCTCCGGGCTCGCCCAGGCGCTCGTCGGCGAGGCGCTGCTGCGCCACGTCGCGGGTCGCCGCGTCCTCGACCTCGGCAGGGGCTCCCCGGAGATCGCCCATTGGGTGCGGCCGCTCTGCGCCTCCCTCGACGCCGTCGACCTGAGCCTGTGCACCACCGAGGCCGGCGAGATCCGGCTGCCGCAGGCCGATAGCCGCTATGACGTGGTCTACGCCCTCCGCACGGTCGACCACCTCGGTCACGACGAGGCTTCCTCCGAGCTCGGCGTCCGGACCCTCCTCAGCGAGGCCGCCCGCGTCGCCGCCCCGGGCGGGGTGGTCCTCGTCGACATCAACAACCCTCGCAGCCTGCGCGGACTTTTCTACGGCCTCCGCCACCCGATCACGGTGGTCGCGACTGGGCGGGTTGTCCTCGCCGACGAGCAGCACCGTGTGACC
>JBGAUO010000225.1:0-5123 GCA_044228605.1 Nannocystis sp.
GTATCGCGACCTGCAGATCGTGGCCGGCAACATCGCCACCGCGGCGGGCTACGCGGCGCTGTGCGACGCGGGCGCGGACGGGGTCAAGCTGGGGATCGGCCCCGGGTCGATCTGCACCACGCGGGTGGTCGCGGGCGTGGGTGTGCCGCAGATCTCGGCGATCCTCGAGTGCGCCGCGGAGGCGCGCCGGCGCGGGGTGCCGATCATCGCCGACGGCGGGATCAAGTACTCCGGCGACGTGGTCAAGGCGCTCGCGGCGGGGGCCGACAGCGTGATGGTCGGCTCGCTGTTCGCGGGGACCGACGAGGCGCCCGGCGAGCTCGTGCTCTACCAGGGGCGCAGCTACAAGGTCTATCGCGGCATGGGCTCGCTCGGGGCGATGAAGGCGGGCAGCAAGGACCGCTACTTCCAGGGCGGGGTCAGCGACGATCGCAAGCTGGTGCCGGAGGGCATCGAGGGGCGCGTGCCCTACCGCGGGCCGCTCGCCGATTCGCTGTATCAGATGGTCGGCGGGCTGCGCTCGGGCATGGGCTACTGCGGGGCGCGCACGATCGCGGAGCTGCAGGCCAACGCGGAGCTGCGGCGCATCACCAGCCAGGGGCTGCGTGAGAGCCACGTGCACGACGTGATCATCACCAAGGAGGCGCCGAACTACCGTGTGGAGTGAGGCGCGAGGCGTGGCGTAGGCGCGAGGCGTAGGCGCATCACCACATCATCGCCGCATCGAATCAACGGCTTCGCAGCTCATGGCTCATCAGACCCTCATCGTCCTCGACTTCGGATCCCAGGTCACCCAGCTCATCGCCCGCCGGGTGCGCGAGCTGGGGGTGTTCGCCGAGATCTTGCCGTATCACACGCCGGTGGCGCAGCTGGCCGCTCGCGACCCGCGGGCGATCATCCTGAGCGGTGGGCCGTCGTCGCTGTACGACGAGGGGGCGCCGCAGCTCGACCCGGCGGTGCTGCAGCTCGGGGTGCCGGTGCTCGGCATCTGCTACGGGCTGTACTTGCTGGTCGCGGGGCTCGGCGGCGAGGTGATCGCGGCGAAGGAGCGCGAGTACGGGGCGGCGCAGCTGCAGGTCGACGCGGCCGAGGGCCCGCTGGCGCGTTTTGTCGCCGGCGAGTCGCTGCGGGTGTGGATGTCGCACGGCGATCGGGTGGCCGCGCTGCCGCCGGGCTTTCGCGCGGTGGGCCACTCGGCGAACTGTGAATTTGCGGCGGTGTGGCACCCGCAGCGCAATCTCTGGGGCGTGCAGTTTCACCCCGAGGTGACACACAGCGAGCGCGGGCAAGAGGTGCTGTCGGCGTTCCTCGCGGCGGCGGGCTTTCGCGGCGACTGGACCACGGCGGCGTTCATCGACGAGGCGGTGGCGAAGATCCGGGCGCGCGTGGGCGCCAGCGGGACGGTGCTGTGCGGGCTGTCGGGCGGGGTCGACTCGTCGGTGGCGGCGCTGCTGGTCGAGCGGGCGATCGGCTCGCGGCTGCACTGCATCTTCGTCGACAACGGGCTGCTGCGAAAGGACGAGCGGGCCGAGGTGGAGCGGCTGTTCGCCGGGCGGCTGGCGCAGCCGCTGGTGACGGTGGACGCGAGCGCGAGGTTTTATGGCGAGCTCTTGGGGGTGACGGATCCCGAGGTGAAGCGCAAGCGCATCGGCGCGGCGTTCATCGACGTGTTCGAGGCCGAGGCGCAGCGCCTCGGCGGGGCCGACTTCCTCGTGCAGGGCACGCTGTACCCCGACGTGATCGAGTCGGTGAACCTGCGCGGGGCGTCGGTGACGATCAAGACGCATCACAACGTCGGCGGGCTGCCCGAGCGCATGCGCATGGGCGTGGTGGAGCCGCTGCGTGAGCTGTTCAAGGACGAGGTGCGGCGGCTCGGCGAGGAGCTGGGGCTGCCGTCGGACATGGTGTGGCGCCACCCCTTCCCGGGCCCGGGCCTGGCGGTGCGGGTGCTCGGCGAGGTGACCAAGGTCCGCTGCGACCTGCTGCGCGAGGCCGACAAGATCGTGATCGAGGAGGTGCGCAAGGCGGGGCTCTACCGCGAGCTGTGGCAGGTGTTCGGGGTGCTGCTGCCGGTCCAGAGCGTCGGGGTGATGGGCGACGGGCGCACCTACGAGAACGCCCTGGCGATCCGGGCGGTCACCAGCACGGACGCGATGACGGCCGACTGGGCGCGCCTGCCCTACGAGCTGCTGGACGTGATGAGCCGGCGCATCATCAACGAGGTGCGGGGGATCAATCGCGTGTGTTACGACATCAGCAGCAAGCCGCCGGCGACGATCGAGTGGGAGTGAGCCATGCGCGTGCCGCACGACGACGGGCCGGGCGCGCCGAAGAAGCCGCGAGCGCCGCGGGCGAAGGCCGCGGGCCCGGAGATCGTGCTGCCGAAGGCCGCGCCGCCGGCGGGTTTGCGACCTGACCCGAAGGACAGCCCGGAGCGGGCGCTGATCAGCGGCGCGAAGGCGCATGGCGAGCCCGAGGTGGCCAACCTGCGGCCGCAACGCTTCGCGGAGTACATCGGTCAGGCGGCGCTCAAGCGCAAGCTCGAGGTGTTCGTGCGCGCGGCCCAGGCCCGCGGCGAGCCGCTCGACCACACGCTCTTGCACGGGCCGCCCGGGCTCGGCAAGACGACGATGGCGCACATCCTGGCGCACGAGCTGGGGGTCAAGCTGCACCTGACCTCGGGGCCGGCGATCGAGCACAAGGGGATCCTGGCCGGGCACCTCACGGCGCTGGGGGCCCGCGACGTGCTGTTCATCGACGAGATCCACCGGCTGTCGCCGACGGTCGAGGAGAGCCTGTACTCGGCGATGGAGGACGGACGCATCGATCTGCCGGTCGGCGAGGGGACGCGGGCGCGGACGATCGGCTTCGAGCTGGCGCCGTTTACGTTGGTCGGCGCGACCACCCGCACGGCGCTGCTCAGCGGTCCGCTGCGCGACCGGTTTCAGATCCTCGAGGGGATCGAGTTTTATGGCGACGACGAGCTGGCGGCGATCGTGCTGCGCACGGCGGGGCTGCTCGGCTTCATGGTGAGCCCGGAGGCGGCGCTGGAGATCGGTCAGCGCAGCCGCGGGACGCCGCGGATCGCCAATCGCCTGACCCGGCGGGTGCGGGACTTCGCGCAGGTGGCGGCCGGGCCGACGCGGCGCATCGAGCTGGCGGACGCGAAGCGGGCGCTGATGGAATTGGGGATCGACGAGGCGGGGCTCGACGCGCTCGACCGCCGGATGCTGACGATGATCCTCGAGAACTTCCGCGGCGGGCCGGTCGGGGTGGACGCGCTGGCGGCGAGCCTCGGAGAGCCGCGAGATACGCTCGAGGGGGTGGTCGAGCCGTTCCTGCTGCAGCGCGGCTTCTTGCTGCGGACGCACCGCGGGCGCATGGCGACGGTGAAGGCGGCGCGGCACCTGAACCTGCCGCCGCCGACGCAGGGGCAGGGCGAGCTCGAGTTCTAGCGCCGACTGGTCTTTGGGACAGGTCGCTCAAGTAGCGCTTGACTTCGCGCGGTGAGGGCGCGGACACTCGCGGCGAAACTGCCATGCTTCGAAGCGCTCTCGTCGTGCTGGGTGGCCTGGTGGCCGGGATGTTTGTGGTCACGGCGATCGAGTCGCTGATCCCGATGGTGTTTCCCGGGCTGCCGCCGCTCGATCCACGCGACCACGCGGCGGTGGTGGCGGCGATGGCTCGGCTGCCCGCGGGGGTGTTTGTGATGTTGATGATCGGCTGGGCCTGCGGCTCGCTGGCGGCGGGGCTGGTGGTGGGGCGCCTCGCCACGCAGGCGCCGCTGTGGCACGCGCTGGTGGTCGGCGGGCTGCAGACCGCGGGGGCGATCGTCAACTTCCAGATGCTGCCGCATCCGACCTGGGTGATCGCGGGCGGGCTCGCAGTGTTTCTGCCGATGGTGCTGCTGGGCGCGACGATCGGCCGCCGCGGGCGCGAGCTCTAGGGCCGTGTCGCGGAGAACGCGCTGAGGCCCGTTGACGAGCCCCCGGGGCGACGCTTTGTGATAAGGAGGCAGACCTCATGCGCACCCCGGAGGCCCTGGAGACGCTCGTCGACTACGGCATCGTCGAGGAGGTGTTGCGCCCGCTGATGAGCGGGAAGGAGGCGCAGATCTATCTCGTGCGCTCGGGCGGCCAGCTGCGTGTGGCGAAGATCTACAAGGACGCGCAGCAGCGGTCGTTCAAGCAGCGGGCCGAGTACACGGAGGGTCGCACGACCCGCAACACCCGCGACCGGCGGGCGATGGCCAAGCACTCGCGGCACGGCAAGGCGCAGGACGAGGCGGCGTGGCGCTCGGCGGAGGTCAACGCGATCTATCGCCTGAGCGAGGCGGGCGTGCGGGTGCCGACGCCGTTCCACTTCATCGACGGCGTGTTGATCATGGAATTGGTCGTCGACCACGAGGGCCAGCCGGCGCCGCGCCTGGGCGACGTGGTGTACGCGCCGGAGGTGGCGCGGCGGATCTTCGACATGCTGCTGGCGGCGGTGGTGCGCATGCTCTGCGCCGGGGTGGTGCACGGGGACCTGTCGGAGTTCAACGTGCTGATGGCCGCGGACGGGCCGGTGGTGATCGACTTCCCGCAGGCGGTCGATCCGGCGAGCAACACCAGCGCGCGCAAGCTGCTGATCCGGGACGTGGATAACCTCCACCGATTCATGTCGCGGTATGCTCGCGGATATCGGGCGTTGCCGTACGCGCAGGAGATGTGGGAGCTGTATCAGCAGAACCTGCTGACGCCGGAGACGGTGCTGCGCGGGCGGGTCTCGGCGGTGCAGCGGCCGACCAATACGGCGGATGTGCTGGCGCTGATCGGCGACGCGGAGCGCGAGCAGCGGCGCAAGGTCGGCGCGGGGCCAGGCCGCGGGCCCGGGCCGGGCGGCGCGCGGGGGCCAGGGGGCGCACGTGGGCCTTCGGGGGCCGGGCAGGGGCACGCGCAGGAGGCGGTGCGTGGGCCGACGCCGGGGCCGCGTGGACCGAAGGTCGAGGTGGTGATGCCGCGTGGCGCGGGGTCGCAAGGGCGGGGCGAGCCGGGGGTCGCCGGGGCGGGGAGTGGGCGCGGAGCCGGGGCGGGGAGTGGGCCCAGTGGAGCCGGATCGCGGAATGGTCAGGGTTCTGGGGC
>JBGAUO010000226.1:0-5069 GCA_044228605.1 Nannocystis sp.
AGGCCCTTGTCGCACGCGTTGGCGAACTCGCAGGGGTCGTTGGTCTTGCCCATGTCTCCCGAGGCGTCGAGGACGCAGATGAAGCCGTCGCCGATCGGGAGGCAGAGGTCGTCGCCGGCGCAGTCCTGCAGCAGCGGGTCGCAACCCGGGAGGCAGAGGTTCAGCACGCCTTCGTTGGCGATGGCGCACGCGAAGCCGTCGTCGCAGGTCGGGGCGTCGGCGGTGCCTTTGCACAGAGCGACGCAGATGCCCATGTTCATGGCGTCGACGTCCCAGCACATGGAGCCCGCCTCGCAGTCGTCGAGGCCGCTGACGCCGCCGCCCTCGGTCGTGCACACGTCGCCGGGGACCTTGTCGCCCGTGACCTTGACGCACTTGGTGGCGTTCCAGGCCCCGCCGCCGCCCTCGGCCCACGCGGTGCACTTCTCGCCGGGAGCACAGTCCTGCTTGAACACGTCGCACTCGATCGTGCCGCCGCCGCCGCCGTCGGGCTTCTGAATGAAGGTCGCCCCGGTGGTGCTGCCGCCGGTATCGGTCGCGGTCGGGTCCGTCGTCGCGGTCGGGTCCGTCGTCGTCGGGTTGCTCGTCGCGTTGGTCGGGTCGACGGTGGTCCCGTCGGTGGCGCTGGTGTCGGAGGCGCCGTCGGTCTCCGAGACGCTGGTCTGGCTGGTCTTGGTGGTGTTGGTGGTGTCCTCGCCCTTGTCACCACAGCCGAGAAGTGCGGTACAGAACAGGCTGGAAATAAGCAGGTTTCTTTTCATGGTGTCCCTCGTCGTGTGCGGTAGTGAACTGGGCCCGGGCCGATCTGAGCGTCCCTTCTCAGATCCGGGTATTCGATGAAACACAGGATTACATAACCCGCTTTTCACGCGCAACTAATTTATTGGCTTTGCCGACGTTGTGAGGCGGCAAGAGTCGAACCATCTTCCCCAAAACGCCGTGTGTGGCAACAGCGATTGGGTCCAGGAGCTTCGTCAGTTTCGGGGCTTTTTCGCCACACGACACCGGAGCAGGATCAGACCCGTCTGTTCGTGACTATCACGGGTGGCTCGCGTGAAACAAGCCACCCGTGTGCAGACCCCCGGTCTGCCTGCGGCCTCAGAGCAGGCGACGCAGGTGCTGGTCGAGCATGACGATGCCCGGGATGGTGACGCCGCTCTCAAGATTGGCGCTGGCCTGGGTGCGCACGAAGTCGAGGCCCTGGCGCTGGATCATGCCGGCGACGTCGTCGCCGTGAACGGCGAGCACCATCTTGCCGAGGTGGAGGTCGAGCTGGCGTGACAGGGCCTTGGCCGCAGGGCCGTCCCAGGGCGACTGGAACACCATGCGATTGAGGGCCTCCTGGAGCAGCGGGATCTGCATCTCGCTGGCGAGGTGCAGGCGCAGGCGCAGGATCTCCAGCGCGTCGCGGCCGGTGTCATCGGCGACCCGGAGCGACTCGAGCACGTCGGTGAAGTAGACCAGACTGGCGAGCCGGACGGCGAGGGCGTGCGGGAGGCCGCTGTTCTCGAACTCGGCGATGTGGGCGACGAGCGCGGCCTGCTGGTTCTGGCGCAGGGCCTCGCCGATGCGGCCGAGCAGGTCGCGGGCGCGGTCGATCTTCCGCTGATCGAAGGGCAGCGCGGTGCCGCGATCGAGGAGATCGTAGGTGGCTTCCTCGAGCGCGCCCTCGATGAGGCCCATGGCGCGGTACACGGCCTCCTGGCGCAGCTTGTCCTCGCAGGCGTAGAGATCGCTGCGGATCACGTCGATATCGCCGGCCTGGGCGGCGGACATGTACGCCTCGGCGATGTCGCTGGCGCTGCGGCGAGTGCTGGTGATCAGCTCGGGGAAGAAGGTCGCGCCGGCGTTGTCGATGATGCGGTTGACGACCATGGTGGTCGCGATCTCGCGGCGCAGCAGGTGGGTCTGGACCGCCTGCCCTGCCCCCTCGACGATGACCGGCGGGAAGTACTCGCGGGCCATGCGCTCGAGCAGGCCGGTGGAGAGCGGCTTCTCGTCGAGCAGGGTGCGGTAGGCGAGCATCTTCGAGAAGGCGCACAGCGCCGAGGCGTCGCACTTGAACAGGCCGCCGCCCTTGCGGCTGCGGATCGCCAGCTCGTCCTCGGTGGGCAGGCCGAAGCTGTCCGGGTTGAAGGGCACGCTGGCGACCAGGTAGCTGAGCGTGCGGCTGTAGCGGAACACGTCCTTGCGGCTGCGGCGGACGTCGAAGCTGACCATGCGGCTCTGCGAGCGGTTGTTGGCCAGCACGGCGTCGCAGACGGCGACCTCGGCGGCGCGCAGCAGCTCGTTGTGGCGGTCGCGGGTGACGGCCCCGGTCGCCAGCAGCGGGGCGAACAGGATCTTGATGTTGACCTCGTGGTCGGAGGTGTCGACGCCGCCCGAGTTGTCGAGGAAGGAGGTGTAGTTCTGGCCGCCGGCGCGGGCGTAGGCGACGCGGCCGCGGTCGGTGATCGCCAGGTTGGCGCCCTCGGTCATGACGCGGCAGCGCAGCTGGTTGGAGTTGACCCGCACGGCGTCGTTGGTCTTGTCGCCGACGTCGGCGTGGGTCTCCTCCTTGCTCTTCACGTAGGTGCCGATGCCGCCCATCCACAGCAGGTCGACCTTGAGGGTGAGGATCGCCCGGATGGCGTCCTCGCCGGAGACGACCTGCTCGGGCCCGAAGCCGAGCAGCGCGCGCGCCTCGGGCGAGAGCTCGAGCGCCTTGGCGTTGCGCATGTACACGCCGCCGCCCGCCGACAGCAGGCTGGTGTCGTAGTCGGTCCACTGCGAGCGCGGGAGGTTAAACAGGCGCTCGCGCTCGACGAAGCTGCGCGCCGGATCGGGATCGGGGTCGACAAACACGTGGGCGTGGTTGAAGGCGGCGAGCAGCTTGACGGTGCGGCTGCGCAGGAGGCCGTTGCCGAACACGTCGCCGCTCATGTCGCCGACGCCGGCCGCGGTGATGACATCCGTCTCGGGGTCGATGCCGAGCTCGCGGAAGCAGCGCTTGGTGGTCTCCCAGCCGCCGCGGGCGGTGATGCCGGTCTCCTTGTGGTCGAAGCCGTTGGAGCCGCCGGAGGCGAAGGCGTCGTCGAGCCAGAACTTGGCCGCCATGCTGACCTTGTTGGCGGTGTCCGAGAGGTGGGCGGTGCCCTTGTCGGCGGCGACGACCAGGTACGGGTCGGGACCCTCGCTGTGGAGGATGCCCTCGGGCGTGATCGGGGCGCCCCCGACGACGTTGTCGGTGACCGAGAGCAGTGCCTCGACGAAGAGCTGGTAGTACTTGTCGCCGGCGGCGCGCAGCTCGTTGCGATCGGTGGGGGCCTGACGCAGCACGAAGCCGCCCTTGGCGCCCACGGGCACGATCAGGACGTTCTTGACCATCTGGGTGGCCATGAGTCCGTGGATCTCGGTGCGGAAGTCGTCGGGCCGGTCGCTGAAGCGGATGCCGCCGCGGGCCACCTTGCCGCCGCGCAGGTGCACGCCCTCGAAGTCGGGGTGGTAGATCCAGATCTCGCGCAGGGGCTTGGGCTCGGGGCCGAAGGGGATCTTCTGGCCCTCGAACTTGAAGGCCATCGCCGGCGCCTGATCGCGACGACCGCCGATCGGCGTGGCCTTGATGACAAAGGCGTTGGTGCGGACGGTGGCGCGCACGACCTCGGCGACGGCCCGGAACACGCGGTCGGCGGTGTAGTCGACGACGTCGCGCAGCTCGGCGGCCAGCAACTTGTCAGCGGTCTCGGCCAGCTGCGGGGTGGCGCTGGCCGGGTCGAAGCGGGACACGAGCCACTGCACGAGCGCGTGGGTGACGGACGGGTTGGCGACCAGGACGCTGCGGACGAGGTCGGTGGTGAAGGGGCAGCGCACCTGGTGGAGGTAGGCCACGTAGGCGCGCAGGATCTCGACCTCGAGCGCGGTGAGGGTGGTGCTGACGATCAGCTGATTGAGGCCGTCGCGGCCCATGGTGCCGGCGAACACGGCGCGCAGGGCGTTGCGGATCTCGTCCTTGCGCGACATGGTCGCGGGGATGCGCTCGGCGCGGACGTCGAAGCGGTAGTTGTCGAGCTCGACGTCCTTGGTGTGGGCGAGGTGCACGGGGCGCACGTACTCGTCGACGACCTTGAAGCCGAAGCTGGCGATCAGCGGCAGCTCGTCGCTGAGGTTCATGGCGGCGCGGTTGAACACGCGCAGGTTGAGGCTGCCGGGGTGCTCGCCGGTGGTGCTGACGTAGAGATCGCAGTCGAACTCGGCGCCCTTGCGGATGTTCTCGAGGCAGCGAAGATCGCCGAGCAGGCGCTGGTCTCCGGCGCGGCGCTTGTGCTCCTCGGTGAAGGCGTCGTGGTAGATCTCGAACAGGTCATCGAGGTCGGCGGACGAGCCGGTGAGCTCGCCCAGGGCCTCGCGCAGGCGCTGGTTCCAGCCCTTGGCCAGCGCGAGCATCTCGCCGCGCACGCGCTCGGTGTCGACGGCGTTGAACGCGGTCGGGCCGGTCATGTAGTAGTGGACGATCGCGTTGTCGTAGCGGTCCATGTACACGCCGAAGTCGGCGTAGGTGGCCCCGAACTCGCGCATGAGCTTCTCCTGGACCTGCAGGCGCAGCTCCTCGGAGAACTGCCCGCGCGGCAGGCTGATGAACGCGAACACGTAGCGGCCGTCCTCGCCGACGTCGATGTGGACGTCAGAGCCGCCCTCCTGCTCGGCTCGCAGCACGCGATCGCTGAGCTCCCAGATGCGATCCTCCGACTGCGTGAGGAGGTACTCGAGCGGCAGCGAGTTGAAGGCGTTGGTGACGCTCTTGCCGCGGTGCGAGTCGAGCGAGATGCCGCGGTCGGCGAGGATCGAGCGCAGCACGACCCGCAGGAACGGGATCTCCTCGGGCGGGGTGTGCAGCGCCTTGTAGGTGAAGAGGCCGGAGATCAGGCAGGTGCCGGCGGGCTCGCCCTCGCGGCTGACGCGGTTGATGATGAAGTGGCCGGGCTTGCCGGCGCGGTGGACCGGCGACTCGTCGACGCTGCGCTGGTAACGGACGGTGCGGGCGAAGTCGCGGGCGTATTGCGAGAACTTCTCGGCGTCGCGCTCGGGGCCGG
>JBGAUO010000227.1:0-5001 GCA_044228605.1 Nannocystis sp.
TCGCCGCCGTCTCCGCGACCGCGACGCCGCTCAAGCCCAGGCGGGCGATGGTACGTGCGTCCGTCATTGTTCCTCCTTGCGCCCCGAGGGCCACAGCGCGAGCAGCGAGGCACCCGCGACGACACCCGCCGCGATCGCCTTGTGGGCCGTGGTCACGCGAGCCATGGCGACCACGTGCCGGTCGGCGATGCCGGCCCAGCGCGCCCCCGGGTACAGCGACGCGGTCAGCGTCCACGGCTGCACGGTGACGATGTAGATATTCTCGAAGTCCCCGGCGATCCGCAGGATCTCCCGCAGCGCTGCGGGCAGGTCATTCACGTACTCGAGCACGCACGACACGAACACTACCGCCGAGTTCGACGAGATCCCCGGGACGGGTCCAGCCGTGATGTCCGCGACCTTCGTCACCGGGCACATCGGGCAGCCCTTCGCGTCGACGCACACATCGCCGCAGTCGTACGCGCGCAGCAGGCGGGTGGTGGCGCCCGCGTCGGGGTCGCCGATGACAACCAGCGTGCGCTGGAGCGTTTTGGCTCGTCGCGCGGCCTCCAGGAAGAGGCGCGAGCGGGCGTCGAAGCGCGACCATGCGGCCACGCCCTCCGCGATCGCCATGCTGCCGAGCGCCCAACGGGCGAAGCTCTGGATCGACATATCAGCCTCCTACTTCCAGGTGATGGGAAAACCCTTCATGGCCGCGACGACCGCCGCGAGGCCGGGCCAGTGATCCGCGTTCGGCGGCGCGAGGTCTGTGATCTTGAGGCCGAGCTGTGCGAGGTCCTCGTCGAAGCGCTTCTTGACGTCCTGGAACAGCTCGCCGCCCGGGTTGTCTTTCAGCACCGACGGGCTCGCCCACCCGAGCCGCACGCGATAGTTGTCCTCGGGGGACGGCTGCGCCGGGTTGGCGAACACTGGATAGCGGCCGCCGCCGACGATGCGCTGGTAGTACTTCGCCGCGCAGATCGCCGCGACGATCGGGTCCTCGATGATCGGCCAGTCCTCGTCGAGATAGGGCGTGTAGTCCTCGTCGAGCCCGGTCCAGGCGACGTACGGCGCGAGCGCGCCGAACAGGCCGCCCGAGCCCGCCGCCGCGATCGAGGTTGCGTGCTTCGGCGGTGGATTGCCCCGCTTGGCGCCGTTGGCGATCGCGTCGGTCGACGCCTTGACCTCCCCCTTGGTCTTGTTGCGTGCCGAGCGGACCCATCCGCCCTCGCGGTTCGCCACCACGCACAGGTAGAGTCGCAGCGGCATGCCGGTGACCGCCTCGAGCTTGGTGAACAGCGGGCGATATACCTCGCCTCGTGTTGTCGTCCCCCAGTAGTTCGGGGCGGGCTTATCCGGCGTTGGGGTTGGCGTCTGTCCGGACGGCGCCCGCGGTGCAGGCGAAGCGGGCTGCGACGGCGCCGGAGTCGGCGTCTGTTCGCCATCCGGGAGGGGCGTCGCGTTGTCCGGCGCAGCGAGCTGACCTTGCCGCCAGCGGTAGAGGGCGTAGAGTGCACCGCTGGTCGCCGCCAGGGCCGCCGCGCCGACGAGCACCGGCGTCATGCTGCGCGCCGGTACGACGATCGCGGACGGTGCGTCGGTTGGCTTCACTTGCCATTGCCCCGGCGGTTTCCCGGCGGCCCTGGCCGTCGAATTGCTGACCCCGTTTTGGGTCTCCTCTGCGTCAGCCTTCGCGGCGCCGTTCTTCGCGTCGCTGATCTTCCCGTTCTTCCCGTTGCCGTTCGCCATGGGTGTCCTCGCTCGCTTCAGGGGACCTCGACCGCATCGATATCGATCGCATGATCGATGTCTGCGCGCCCGGCCACGCCCGGCTTGCTGCGGTTGTAGACATAAATGAGCAGCGCCGCCGCGCCAGTGACGGCGGCGCCAGTGATGAGATACTTGGTGAACCGCGCCGCCTCGATGAGCGGCGCCTTCACGGCTTCCGCCGCCTCGCCCGCCCCCGCCGCAGCGCCCTGGTAGAAAAGGGCCGGCGGGTTGTACTTGAGCAACGCCGGGCCCCAGGCCCACGCGGCCTCCTTGGCGCCAAACTTCAGCTTCTCCCAGGGGGTGTCGTCGCTCGCATCGTCGAACATGCCGCCGTCGTGGGCCTTCCCCTGGTTGTCCACGAGGATCTGCGCGGGCGGATCGTTCTGCGGGTAGGGCAACACCGCCGCCCACGGGTCGCGGGGCCAGTTGAATTCAGGCCGGCTCCGCATGACGTCGACGTAGCGCATGCGAGCATTCCCCAGGGCGCCCGCGAAGGCCCGTCCGAGGAATGCACGTACTTGGTCGGCGAGCACCGCCCGCTTGTCGGGCTCGACGGCGGCGAATGAGCGCAACACGGACGCCAGCGGGCGGTCGGGGTTGGTCATGGCGCTCTCGATGAGGCCCGCGATCACCGGCGGCTTGCCGTCGTCCGAGCGCAGGTACCACCACGGATCGACGAGCGCCGCGAGCCCCACCTTGCGGATCTGTACCCCCCAGCGAGCCTCCGTCTCGGCCTTCGCCTGCTCGATGCCCGCCGGGGTTGCGGCGCCCACGATTTGCCCGTTCACCGACAGCGCCTCGAGCGTGTGCGCGGAGCGATCGCTGACGGGCAGCGCGGCGAGCTCGAAGGCCCGCTTCGCCAGCGCCCTGATGTCCTCGTTGATCACCATCTATGCACCCGCCAGCGCCCACTCTTCGCCGTTGTTGTAGACAATGACCGCGCGATTGACCTGCTGGTTGACGAGGCCGTGCACGATGGTGTCGCCGGCCGCCGCGGCGAGCGTCGGGCTGCCAACCCCCTTGCGCGAGACGGTGAGCACCGCATCAAGCGGCACGAGCGAGCGAGGCGGTAATGTGATCACATCGGCGTTGGCCGAGTCGTGGATCACGTGGAGCAGCCCCTGCCAGGCCGCGAGCGCGGCCGGAAACCCGAGCCGCACCGAGCGGACGCCGCCGGTGGACTGCGAGCGCTCGGACCACGCCGTCAGGCGCGTGCCGAGCTCGTTCACGCCGCCGATGCTCTCGATCAAGAGCTCGATCGCCACGTTCACCTGCGGCGCGACGACGAAGCGCAGGCGATCGGTCGGGCGCACCAGCACGAGCCGGCTGTTCCCCGGGCCGGGCGAGTATTGCAAGCGCGGCTGGATCGGCGCGCCGCTCTGGAGCTCGAAGAAGTCGCCCGGCCCGAGTGGCTGATCGGTGAGTACGTTGATATGTGCGAGGTAGGGATCGCCGGCCGGCACCTTGCCCCACAAGCCCGCCGGGAGGATGCCGACCGGGCTCGCGGAGAGCGTGCCCTGCGTCCATCCCTCCACGAGCGCGAAGTCTGTGGGCGCGGCCGCCAGCGTTGCGCCGTCGAGCCCGCCGCGGAGGATGAGTCTGATCTTATCCATGATGACCTCCGGCTACTTGTGGCCCCCGTTGCAGTCGCACGTGCGGCCCATGGCGCACGACGAGCAGCACTTCACGGCCCTGCCGTGGTGCACGAACAGGCGGATGCTCTCGATCTGGTTGCTGTTGCCCGTGTGCGAGATCCGGGCGCGCAGGCGGTTGTTGCCGCCGACGCAGCAGTGCTGGCCCATCGCCATCGGGATCGGCAGGAGGCCGTCGCCGATGATCGTGTTGTCGAGGTTGTAGATCTCGCTGCCCCAGATCTGGGTGTCGAGCTCCTCATCATCCAGAAACCAGGTGAGGCGGATGTTATCGTGGTTGTTGCCGTTGTTGGCGAGGCGGTAGCGCAGGCTGAAGCAACCCGTGGGCCAGGGCGGCTTGGGCTCCTGCACGAGCGTGACCTCGGCCCCAGGCGCGACCGGGATCTGGCCCGCCTGGATGGTGGCGATGTCGGTCCGTGCGCTGCGGTAGAACTTCTGCGTCGTGATCGGCGCATACAGCAGGTTCTCGCAGCCGTTGCTCGGCGCTGAAGAACTGCACGCCTGGATCTGCCCTACGAGCGCGGGCAGCATGGTTTGCCCTTGCATCCGCATCACGATGCGGTCAGCCAGGAAATTGAGATTCTCTTCGTTTTCATTCATCGCGTTATCCCTTTCTACGCGCCCCAAAGAGCGCATCCATTTCGTCATCGACATTGCGCTCCTGCGAAGCGGAGCCGCGGGGCGAAGCCCCCAGGATGGAAGAGAGCAGCAGGGACGATGCATCCGCTGTGCTCGAGGTCTGTGGCGCCGGAGCCGATGCGGCGCTGGCGGCCGGCGGGTTGCTCGGCGGGTTGCTCGGCGGGTGGGTGCCCGCCTGGCTGTTTGGCGTGCCTGCGCTGACCGGTGAGTTCAGGGTGATCGCCAGGCGGGGCGCCGGCCCTGCATTTGTCGCTACGGCGCCCCCCAGACGGGCCTGTAACCGGTCGCGCATCGACGGCCCGGATGTTTGTGGGGCCGCAGCGGGCTCGGCAGTGAGTGCGAGCGTCATGTGCCCGCCCACGGCGAGCGGCTCCGCGACGCGGACCATGAGCACCGCGGTGCTACCGTCGGCGGCGCGCGCCTCAATGATCGTCATCCCGCCCACCTGTGGGTCGAGCGCGAGGATCTCCAGATCGGTACGAAATTTCATGCGACGATCTTCCTCTCAGGCTTCGAGCGTGCGATCGGCGTCGATACGCGCCTGCATCGTGAAATGAATGGTGGAGGTCATCAGCGCGAAGCCACCGACCGCCATCGCGGCCTTCGTGGCGAAGCGGGTCCGCTGTGGATCGGTACGGCGCGCGGCGATCGAGAGGACGAGGCCGACCGCCACCGGCACCGCTCGCCAGTTGCCCTTGAGCTGGCGTTCCCCCAGCTTGCCGAGCGCCAGCCCGAGGCCGAGCGCGCCGGTGATCCACAGGACATCGCGCCAGTCGTGAATGCACAGGTGTGCGGTGTGGCGCGCGAGTTGCTCCTCATGCTTCTTGCTCTCCTCGACGCGGACCTCGTGGACCACGTCCGTGGCGCGTCGCTGTTTCTCACCAAATTTCCCCATCTGTCCCTCCTATGCGGCTGCGTGCACGTATGTGAGTGGTTCTCCGAGCTCGAGTAACAACAAGGT
>JBGAUO010000228.1:0-4954 GCA_044228605.1 Nannocystis sp.
CACCCGCAGGACCCATCGGCCCCTCCGGACCCGCAGCACCGTCAGCACCCGCAGGACCCATCGGCCCCTCCGGACCCGCCGCACCGTCAGCGCCCGCAGGACCCATCGGCCCCGCGGCACCGTCGGCACCCGCCGGGCCCGCCGGTCCCGCCGCACCCGCAGGTCCCGCCGGTCCCGCAGGCCCCTGCGCTCCGACAACACCATCCGCACCCGCCGGACCCGCCGGACCCACCTCACCCGCCGGACCTGCCGGACCCGCCTCACCCGCAGGACCCGCAGGACCCGCCTCACCGGCAGGACCCACCGCGCCCGCCTCACCCGCCGGACCCGCGGGCCCGACCTCACCCGCAGGTCCCGCCTCGCCCGCAGGCCCCGCAGGACCCGGCGCACCGGCAGCACCCGCAGGACCGGGCGGGCCGATCAGCCCGCTCGGGTCGCCGACCCACTGTCCATTGGCATCGATGACCGGGCCGTAGCCCTGAATGCTGACGCTCAGCGGGTGAATCTCGCCCCGCACATCCCCGGCGTACAGCGCATAGGGGACGCTGGCGATGTCCGCTCGCGGTGTCATCTCCGCGTCGGCACCGACCTGGATCCCGATCCACCGGCTCGACCCGTCGAGGATCACCTCGTCGAAGGGCCACGCATCGCCGAGGCTCACCGAGAAGTACCCATCGTCGAAGTCGACCATGTGCTCCTCGGTCCAGATCACGTTGCCACCCTCGGCGGCGTCGTAGATCGTGAAGACCACCTTCTGGCTCTCGGTCACGGGCACGCCCTGAGCGTCGAACAGACGCCCCTGCTGTGTGACCACGTTGGGCACCGACGCGCTGGCGTCGAGGCTGACCAACCAGGTCGTGAGGGCGATCGCGGTACCGGCCAACCACTGCTTGATTCCGAGGTTCTGGGTCTTCATGGCGTGTCTCCGTTGGCTCCGATCAGGCCACCCTGAAGTCGGAAGTTCTGTGAAAGGTGGGTGTCTTGGTGCTGCGTCGGCTGCCCGAGGGTGAACACCATGCGAAAGTTCTTGCTGCTCGCCGACTTGCCGGCGTTCACGGTCTGCGTCAGCGACCTGCCGTGCAGCGGCGCCTCCCCGGTGCTCGTCCCGGTGTCAGTCTCGCCGCTGGTGCTGCTGGTGCTGCTGGTGCTGCTGGTGCTGCTGGTATCTCCGCTCGTCGTGCTGGTCCCGGGCTCGCCGGTCGTCTCCACCACGCCGGTCGTCGCGTCCGTCGTCGAGTCCGTCGTCGGCGAGTCCGTCGTCGGCGGCACCGTCGTCGGCCCGGCGCTCGTGGTCGGTGCGCCGCTGGTCGGCGCCTCGCCCGACGTGGACGGCTCACCCGAGCTCTCCTCGGGCTCCTCGCTGGTCGCGGGGCCCTCGTTTGGACAGGCGGCCAGGAGTAAGGTCCCCAGGCATGCGGGCCCCCAGCGGTGGTAATGCGTGCGTCGATACATATCCTGCGCTCCTTTGCGGGTTTGGATGTGAACGGGAAAGCTCGGAGGCACCTGACCCTCGCCAGCGCAGCCTCGCCGCGCCGTAGAAGGCCCTTCGCCCCGGTGGTGACGCCCCTCGGCGTCGAGTCATCGCATTGGATTGCACGCTGCGTACCAACCTGCAGCGCCCCGTAAACCGCGGTCCGCGGGCCTATGCGCCGCGAGCTGTCGCCTCTCGAGCACAAACCTGTACACAACGGGTGACAGGCGACCCCCTCACGGTCTCGACGCCGTCCCCGAGATCAGCACCCCGCAGGGCGAGCAGGTCCGCAGCGACATGTCGTGAGGGCCAGCCTCACGCTCTCAGCACGCTGCCCGCAGCTTCAGCCGAACCCACCGCGCTCGGTCGGCCGATCGCTCTCGACCCCTGCGAGGCCCGGCGGGTCCGTCCGCAGCGAAGCGAGCGGCCTGGCCGGCGCCGGCTCGCGCGCCTGCGTCAGCGCATCCGCCAGATCGCCGGTCACCCAGCTCGCGGCGCTCTCGCCCGCGAACGCCGCCTGCTCGAGCCAGCGCGGCGAGCTGTCGTCGGGCAGCGGCGGCGCGACATCCGAGGAGGCACGGGCCACCAGCCGCGGCTCCTCACCGTGGTACAGCGCGCCGAGGCCCGCCAGCAGCGCGCGCCCGTCCTGGGGGCGCGCTCGCGGGTCGTTGTGCATGCACGCGCTCAGCAGCTCGCGCCACCCCTCGGGCAGCTCCGGGGCGATCGCCGCGAGCTCGACCGGCCGCCCGCTCGCCTTCTCCCCCAGCAGCGACAGCACATCCTCGGCCCACCACGGCAACAGCCCCGTCAGCGCCTCGAACAGCAGCACCCCCGCCGCGTACACGTCGCTCTGCGGCATCATCGGCTCGCCGGCGATCTGCTCGGGCGCCATGTACACCGGCGTCCCGTGCCCCAGGTCGTCGGCCGTGTGGATCTCCGCCAGCGCGCGGGCGATGCCGAAGTCCGTGAGCACCGCCCCCCGCCCCGGCGCCAGCAGCACGTTCGCCGGCTTGAGGTCCCCGTGCACCACCCCCACCGCGTGCGCCGCGGCCAGCCCTTTGCACAGCCCGATCGCTCGCGCATAGACCCGCCTCGGCGCCAGCGCGCCCTCGCGAGCGAGCTGCCGCTGCAACGATTCACCGGCGATGTACTCCATCGTCAGAAAGAACAGCGACCCCTCGCGCCCGAACTCGTTCACCCGCGCGACGTTCGGGTGCGTGACCCGACGAGCCAGGCGCACCTCGCGGCGAAACAACGCGCGCTGGGACTCCTCGCGCGCGAGCTCCTCACGGAGAAATTTGATCGCGACCCACTCCTCCAGATCATGATCGAAGCACCGCCACACGACGCCCATGCCGCCCACGCCCAGCCGCTCGCACAATTGATAGCGACCCTGCAGCAGCGGCGACGGAGCGCTCGAGGACGACGAGAACGGCACCACACCACGCTATCAGACCCACGCGGCGATGTCTCGGCAACGCGTTCTGTCGTGCATGCCCACGTTCCCGCGCATGTGGGCGATGAGACCCACGCAAACTTTTCCTACAGAACAATGTTCACCGCAAAATAGCCGCCACGAGGCTGCTGTACACTGCGCCGATGCCTGATGAAGATCTGGAGCGCACGCGCCTCTCGCAGGAGCGCGACCTCTATCGCCAGCTGCTCGCGCTCGGCGAGGAAGACGCGCTCGAGCCCTTTGTCGCCGAGGCCCTCGCGCTCATCGCCAAGGTCTCGCGCGCCCGCCGCGGCTACCTCGAGCTCTTCGACGAGCGCAACGGCCCGCGCGCCGAGGGCTTCTGGCAGGTGCACGGCTGCTCCGAAGAGGAGGCCGGCTCGTTCCGGGCCGGCATCTCCCAGGGCGTCATCGCCAGCACCATCGCCACGCGCACCACCGTCCGCTCCGTCTCCGCCGTCGACGATGCCCGCTTCCGCGACCGCTCGAGCGTCCGCCTGAACCAGATCCAGGCCGTCCTCTGCGCGCCGATCCTGGTCGGCACCTACTCCGGTGTCCTCTATCTGCAAGACCGCGAGGTCGCCGGTCCCTTCACCGAGGAGGACCGCGTCCGCGCCGAGTCCTTCGCCCGCCAGATCGCCCCCTTCGCCGAGCGCCTGCTGCTGCGCCGCCGGCTCGGCAAGGCCAGCGACCCGACCCAGCCCCACCGCCAGAAGCTGCGCGCCGACGATGTCATCGGCTGCGGCGACGCGATGGCCCGAGTCCTCCGCGACGTCGTCCTCGCCGCGCCGATCGACGTCGGCGTCCTTCTCACCGGCCCCACCGGCACCGGCAAGACGATGACCGCCCGCCTGCTCCACAAGAACAGCGCGCGCGCCGACGGCCCCTTCGTCGAGCTCAACTGCGCCGCCATCCCCGAGAACCTCCTCGAGAGCGAGCTCTTCGGCGCCATGCCCGGCGCCCACTCCACCGCCACCAAGCGCATCGAGGGCAAGGTCGCCGCCGCCGAGCGCGGCACCCTCTTCCTCGACGAGGTCGGCGAACTCAGCCAGGGCGTGCAGGCCAAGCTCCTCCAGCTCCTCCAGGACAAAGAGTACTACCCGCTCGGCGCCACCAAGCTGCTGCGGGCCAACGTCCGCATCGTCGCCGCCACCAACGTCGACCTCAAGGCCTCCGTCGCTCGTCGGGCCTTCCGCGAGGACCTCTATTATCGCCTCAACGTGCTCACGATCCGCATGCCCGCCCTGTCCGAACGCCCCGAGGACATCCCGGAGCTGATCCAGCTGACCTGCAGCCGCGTGTGCGAGCAATACAACTTCCCCCGCATCACCATCTCGCCCGCCGCCATCAACGCCGCCCAGACGGCCGTCTGGCCCGGCAACGTCCGCCAGCTGCAGCACACCGTCGAGACCGCCGTCATCCGCGCCCGCGGCGAATCCTCCCAGCAGCTCGAGACCCGCCACCTCTTCCCCGAGGTCCCCGCCACCGACAGCGAGCGCGCCACCTATCAGGACGCCACCCGCCGCTTCCAAACCCAGCTGGTCCGCCGCGTGCTCGAGGAGACCGAGTGGAACGTCAGCGAGGCCGCCCGCCGCCTCGACCTCACCCGCCCCTATCTCCACAAGCTCATCTCGAGCTTCGGCATCACCCGCGGCTGACCCAATCACGACCCCAGGCGAACCAGCACCGCCCGCACGTCCGCCGGTCGCCGCCGCGGATCGAAGCGCAAACATTCTCCGATCAGATCGGCCCACGCAACCGGCAGACCCGGCGCGAGCTCCCTCAGCCGCGGCTCCCGCCCGTGCCGCAGCGCCTCCAGCGTCCCCTCGCCGTCGCTCGGCCACGGCAGCTGACCCGTGAGCGCCTCGAACAGCACCACCCCGAGAGCGAACACATCGCTCGACGCCGTCGCCTCGCCGCCAAGGAGTCGCTCCGGCGCGAAGTACGGGAGCTCCCGTCCCGGCTCGGGCAGATCCCCCGGCGCCCACGCGACGCCACATCCGGTGAGCACCACCCCGCGCCCGGGCGCC
>JBGAUO010000229.1:0-4846 GCA_044228605.1 Nannocystis sp.
GCCGGTGAAGGGCAGGGTGCCGGTGAGGGCCTCGAAGAGCATGACGCCGACGCTGTACCAGTCGGAGGCGGCGGTGCTCGGGAGGCCGGCGGCCTGCTCGGGGGCCATGTACTCGACGGTGCCGACGATCTGCGAGGCGTCGCTGCGGCGACCGTGGCGCTCGGCGACGAGGCCGAAGTCGAGGATGACGACGCGGCCGCTGCGGCTGACCAGGACGTTGGAGGACTTGAGGTCGCGGTGCAGCTTGCCGGCGGCGTGGAGCGCGTGGACGCCGGTGACCAGCTGGGCGAGGGCGTCGCGCAGGCGGGCCTCGTCGAGCTCGGGCGGAGCCGCTGGGTGAGCGTCGTGCTCGGTGACGCTGTCATGGTCGTGGGTGCCAGCGCCCTGTTCGGTGTCGTCGGGCCGCTCCGAGGTGTCCGATCGGACGTAGTGGCCGAAGCGCACGCCCTCGACGTACTCCATCGTGATGAACCACTGGTCGGCGTCGGAGACGAGCTCGTAGAGGGCGACGAGGTTGTGGTGGATGACGCCGGCGGCGGCCCGGAACTCGTGCTTGAGGCGGTAGAGGCTGCCGGGCTCGAGCTTGCGCAGGGTCTTGAGGGCGACTCGCCGGCCGCGTTCGCGATCGAGGGCGGCGTACACGACACCCATGCCGCCGGAGCCGAGGCGGCGCAAGAGTTCATAGCGGCCGAGGCGGCGCGGGGCGCCGTCGGGGAGCAGCATCCCGGGCTCCGACCACGTGCTCGAAGGGGACCCCAGATCGCTGGGGGCCGTCGCGTGCGGCCGGTGGGGATCGTCGGTGTTCAAGCGAGGGGCGAGTATGCCACGGCGGCGTCGCGGCGAGCCAAGACCGCCCACGCAAAATGCCGCAATGCGGCGCTTTGCGCGGGTCGGCGGCGTGTTGCGGGGGGCGAGGGCCCCAGACGGATCGGTGTGGCGATCGCGCTCGACGAGCCCGATTACCAGCGGATCGGGAGGCCGAGGCCGGGGCCAGGTTGGGCAGGCAGACCCGGCAGGAGCTCGCGCTGGCTGCCAGGCGGGACCGGGTCGTCCAGGGTGAGCATGTGGGCGTCGAGGTCGAGCTCATCGACCCGCCCGGCGAGGCTGGCGGCGGCCGCGAGGCCGATGCGGCTCTCGATCATGCAGCCGAGCAGGACGCGCCAACCCTCGCGGCGGGCCGCGGCGATCATGGCGAGCGCGGGCGAGATCCCGCCGCACTTCATGAGCTTGATGTTGATGCCGTCGACGCAGCCACGCAGGGCCGGCAGCGATTCCGGGCCCTGGACGTCCTCGTCGGCGTAGAGCGGGAGGGGGCTTTGGCGCCGTAGTTCGGCGAGGGCGGCGAGCTGGCCGCGGGCGAGCGGTTGCTCGATGAACTCGACGCCGTGGGCGTGAAAGACCGGCAGGAGGGTCAGGGCGTCGGCGAAGCTCCAGCCGCCGTTGGCGTCGACGCGCAGGCGGGCGTGCGGCGCGGCTGCGGCGACCCGGCGCAGGGCCTCGCGGTCGAAGGCGGGATCGCGGCCGAGCTTGAGCTTGAGCTGCGGGAGGTGGCTGGCCTCGGCGGCGCGTTCGGCCATGGCCTCGAGGGTGTCGAGGGCGATGGTGTAGGAGGTTTGGCTGGCGGTGGTGGCGAGGATCGGCGGGCTGCGGAGGTCGAGCTCGGCGCGCAAGGGGCGGTCGGCGGCCCGGGCGGTGCGGTCCCACAGGGCGACGTCGAGGGCGGCGCGCACGGGGGCGGGGGTGCCGGCCGGGAACTCTCGGGACATGTCCTCTGGGTCAGGTTCGGGGAGCCGGGTGCAGAGGGCGCTGAGGGAGGCGAGGAGGTCCGGCGCGCTGTGGCCGAGGTAGCGGACGGGGGCGGCCTCGCCGAGGCCCACGTGGGGGCCGGAGCCGAGGCGGAGCAGGACGGTGGGCAGCTCGCTGGCGGAGCCGCGGGAGATGCCGAAGGGGTGGCGCAGCTTGAGCGGGACGATCCAGGTGTCGTGCTCCATCGCGGTCACGTTTAGCAGGTCCTCGCGCTTGGGGGCGGGCGGGAAATGTTGTATCGCTGGCGGCGATGGGCGCACCGGCGGCGGATCAATGGGGGGAGCGGCTGCCGCGGAAGCTGGGGCTTTGGAGCACCGTCGCGGTGCTGATCGGGTCGACGATCGGCAGCGGGATCTTTCGGACGCCGGCGAGCATCGCGTACCACATCGACGAGGTGTGGAGCTTCGCGCTGGCGTGGGTGGCCGGCGGGGTGGTGGCGCTGGCGGGGGCGTTGACCTTCGCCGAGCTGGCGAGCATGTATCCGCGCAGCGGCGGGATCTACGTGTATGTCCGCGAGGCGTTTGGTCGTTTGCCGGCGTTCCTGTTCGGCTGGGCGGAGCTGCTGATCTTGCGGCCGGCGGCGTACGGGGCGATCGCCATCACGTCGTCGGAGTACGCGTGGCGGGTGATCGGCAAGGACCACGCGGAGACGCTGGTGCGGGCCGGCGGGATCGAGCTGTCGCGGGCGCAGGTGCTGGCGATCGCCATGATCGTGGTGGTGGGGGCGATCAATCGCCGCGGGGTCGAGTTTGGGGCGGTGGTCCAGAACTTGAGCACGGTGTTGAAGGTGGGGGCGCTGCTCGGGCTCATCGCGCTGGGGCTTTTGCTGGTGCCGGGGGAGCTGCCGGTGCACACGGTGATCGAGCGGCCGGAGCTGCCGGCGTTTGTGCTGGGGATGATAGCGATCCTCTGGGCCTACGACGGCTGGTGCGATGTCGGCTTTGTGAGCGGGGAGATCCGCGATCCGCAGCGGACGCTGCCCAAGGTGTTCATCGTCGGGACGGGGGCGGTGGTCGGGCTCTATCTGGCGGTGAACTTTGTGTACCTGCGGGTGGTACCGATGGAGCAGATGGTGAACTCGCCGCTGATCGCGGCCGACGTGGCGGCGGCGCTGGTCGGGCCGATCGGGGTGACGCTGATCGCGGCGGCGGTGGTGGTCAGCACCTTCGGGACGCTCAACGGGTCGATGATGACCGGGCCGCGGGTGTTCTATGCGATGGCCGAGGACCGGCTGTTCTTCTCCGGGCTGGCGAAGGTGCACCCGCGTTATGGGACGCCGACGGGGAGCATCCTGCTGTCGGTGGCGCTCGGGGTGGTGTTTGTATCGGTGCGCAGCTTCGCCGAGCTGACGGAGCACTTTGTGATCGGGATCTGGCCGTTTTATGCGCTGTCGGTGGCGGCGGTGTTTGTCCTGCGCCGGACCCAGGCGGAGCGGCCGCGGCCGTATCGCACCTGGGGCTATCCGGTGGTGCCGCTGGTGTTCCTGGCGGCGTCGCTGTTTTTGCTGATCAGCTATGCGGTGCAGCAGCCGTGGGTGTTTGCGGTCGACCTGGGGATCTTGCTGGCGGGGGTGCCGGTGTATCTGGGGTGGTCGCGGCGGGCGGCGCAGGGCGGAGAATAAGGTGACCGAGAGCGAGCTGCGGGCGGCGACGAGGCGGTTTGTCGCCGCCCTGTGCGAGCCCGTGGGGCCGTGGGTGTTCGCCGGTCAGGGTGGGCACGTCGCGACCCTGCGGTATGAGATTGCGCGGGCCGCGGGGGGCGATGAATTGGGTGGAGTGTTGGCGGCCGAGGCGGCGGTGGGGGAGCTGCGGCGAGCGTGGGCGGAGGAGGCCCCGCTGCCGGTGATGTTTGTGGTGCTCTTCGATCTGCTGGCGACGCCGCCGGATGTGGCGGAGGGGGGTTGGCGCGATGAGGTGATGGAGCTGCTGGTGTTGTGTGGGCGGCGCGACCGCAGTGGTTTGGCAGCCGAGATGGCGAGGCGGGTGCAGGCGATGGGGAGCGCGGTGGCGGAGCTCGAGGTGTGGCTGGCGGAGGATGCCGGCGCGGGGTGATTGTGACAGTGGTGATGGGGGCAGGCGCCGCGAGCGGATGGTTCATTCCTCGACGTGCACGCTGCGGGTCGGGGAGCGGGCGAGGGCGCCGCGGCTGTCGGCGACCCACAGGGCCAGGTCGTGCTCGCCGGGCGGCAGTTCGCGGGCGCCGGGGATACCGTCGACGACCCAGATCAGTGAGGTGAGGTCGTCGTCGGGGTCACGGGCGGCGTGGAGACGGCTGGGGGCGTGCGGGTCCTGCGGGAGCGGGCCGGCGTGGAGGGGGCGACTTGCGGTGAGGTCGGCGATCGGGGGGTGGGCGGTGGGCTGGAGCTCGAGGTCGAGGCGGGCGCTGCCGAGGCTGGCGAGCGGGAACTCGGCGGCGAGGGTGAGGGCGCCGTCGGCGAGGCGGCCGTGGATCGGCAAAGGGTTGCGGAGCAGGAGTTGGCGCGGGCCGGGGTCGATCTGGCCGCCGGCGGAGATGGCGAGCTGGATGCGCAGCTCGAGGGCGCCGGCGGGGAACTCGAGGGTGCCGGTGGTCGGGTCGAGGTCGGCGAGGGCGGGGCGCAGGAGCTCGAGCTCGAGGGCCTCGAGCACGGCGGGGATGGCGAGGTCGACGAGGCCGAGGTGGGCGCGGCTGCGGGCGCCGCCGTCGTCGAGGGTGAGGGTGGCGAGGTAAAAGCTGCAGGGCGCGGCCTCGCAGGTGCCGGCGCTGTAGCTGGCGCGGGCCTGGAGGGGGTGGCGGACCTGGGCGCCAGGGAGGTTGAGGGCCAGGTGGGTGTCCGCGTGGGCGGTGTGGTCGGTGGGGCCGGCGAGCGCGGAGGGGCCGCGCAGGGCCAGGCCGATCGGTGCGGCGAAGGCGGCGGCGCAGGCGGAGTCGGGGTAGCAGGCGTCGGGTGCGAGCGAGTCCGGGAGGGTCGCGGGGGGCGGGGCGAGGGTCGGCTCGGCGGTAATGTGCCAGCCGGTGTCGGGGCAGCGATAGAGGAAGCCGGGTTCGGCGAGGCCGACGC
>JBGAUO010000022.1:0-49371 GCA_044228605.1 Nannocystis sp.
GGGGGGGTGCGGGGCTCGGGGGGGGGGGGGGCCGGGGGTTGGGGCGTGGGATGGGTGTGTCTGGGTGGGCGCTGGCGCTGGTGCTGGCCGCGGGGGCGGGGGCGGATCGGCCGTGCCCGGCGCTGGCGAGCGAGGCGTGGGCGCTGCCGGAGCACCTGGCGCCGCCGCTGCGCGAGGCCGGGGCGCAGTGGCGCTGTGACGTGGCGGCGGAGCAGGTGGCGGCCATCTACCGCGGGCTGCGCAAGGACCCGCGGCGGCGGATCGAGCACATGCACAGCTTGCTCGGGGACGCGGTGAATTTGTACGCGGAGGGGTACGCGCGGACGGGCCAGGCGGCGCTGGTGTGCGAGGCGGACGGGCTCTTGCAGGAGCATCGCTTGTACGTGCGGCGGGCGCACGCGTCGACGCCGGCGTTCGAGCTGGTGATGGCGCGGGTGCGGACGCAGCTGCACGCGCGCCTGGCCCCGGGCACGCAGTGTGTGACGATCGACGCGGGGATGGTGGCGCTGGCGCGGCGGCGGGTGAGCCAGGAAGCTGTCCCGGGGGACATGTTGTTTTTGCCCGGTGAGCTGACGGCGGCGACCCACGATCGCCGGCCGCTGCGATGGCCGACGCGGCGCTGGCAGGCGGCGAAGCGGGCGGGGGTCGGGGTGATGGCGGCGGGCTTGATGCTGCTGGGCGGGGGGATCGCGGTCGGGGCGGTCGAGCGGATCCCGCGGCGCGACCTGCTGCAGGGGAGCCTGCTGGTCGGGGGGATGGCGCTGTTTGTCGGCGGGTTTCCCCTGATCATCGTCGCCGATCAGCGGGTGCGAGCGACGCTGGCGCTGGCGCCGGGCGGGGCGGCGCTGCGGTTTTAGGGGCTGTCTGAAGGGACAGGTGGTGATGTCCCGAGGGACAGCTTCGATCAGGGGGCGGCGGCGCAGGCGTCCGCGGTCTGCTGGGCGGTGCTGCGGTCCTCGCCGAGCAGCTGGATGCGCTGGCGGGCGGACAGGCAGACGGGGGAGGCGCGGCGCAGGCGAGCCTGGAGGCCCGCGGCGCTGAAGTCGGCGTTCCACAGGCGGATCGTGGCGTCGTCGCCGGCGCTGGCGAGGGTGGCTCCGTCGGGGCGGAAGGCGAGGGCGCGGACCGGGCCGGTGTGGCCGGTGAGGACGACGGGGTCGTCGCCGGCGGCGGGCCAGACACGGACGCTGTGGTCGTCAGCGCCGGTGGCGAGGCGGGCGCCGTCGGGGCTGAAGGCGAGGGCCCAGACGGGGCCGGCGTGGCCGATGAGGACCTGGGGGTCGCCGCCAGCGATCGGCCAGATACGTGCGCGCTTGTCCCAGCTGGCGGTGGCGAGCGCGGCGCCGTCGGGGCGGAAGGCGACGGCCGTGACGCCGCCGGAGTGGGGGGTGAGGATGCGGGGATCGCCTGTCTCGAGGGACAGGTTGACGAGGGGCCAGAGGCGGGCGCTGCGGTCGCTGGCGCCGGTGAGCAGGGCGGCGCCGTCGGGGCTCCAGGCGAGGGCGAGCAGGGTGCCGCTGTGGCCGGGCAGCGGGCACTGTTCGCTGGTTTGGGGGGCGAGGAGCCAGAGGGCGTCGGCGGTGGCGAGGGCGGCGCGGTTGTGGTTGAGGTCGAGGGCGGCGGCGTCGAGCGGGGGCGTGGTGGGGGCGAGGGTCTGACGGGTGACGGGGCCGCCGGCGGCGGGCCAGCGCAGGTGGACGCCGTCGTCGCGGATCGCGTGGAGGTCGGTGGTGGTGGCGGAGATCCAGAGGGGACGTGGGCCGGGCTCGGCGAGCGGGGTGCGGCGGCCGTCGGGGCGGAGGAGCGCGACGGCGCCGTCGCTGCGGGCGGACAGCAGGCGCTCGCCGTCGGGCGACCAGGCGAGCAGGGCGACGCGGCCGCCGGCGCGCAGGACGGGGACGGCCTCGGCGGTGCCTCGGACCTGCCAGACGCGCACGCTGCCGTCGCGGCCGCCGGTGACGACGCGGTCGCCGTCGGGGCTGAAGGCGGCGCTGCCGAGCTCCTCGGCGTGGCCGCGGAGGATCAGCGGGGGTCGGCCGTCGATCGGCCAGACGCGGGCGGTGCCGTCCTGGGAGGCGGTGACGATGCGGTCGCCGTCGGGGCTCCACTGGGCGGCGTAGATCCGTCCGCTGTGGCCCTTGAAGATCCTGTCCTTTTGGCCAGGTTTGGTGGCCCAGACGCGGGCGGTGCCGTCGAGGGCGGCGGAGAGGAGGTTGGCGCCGTCGGGGCTGTAGGCGAGGGCGACGACCTCGCCGGTGTGGCCGCGGTGGCGGGTCGGGGCCGCGGTGCCCGGGCGCCACTCGCGGACCTCGCCGTCCTGGGCGCCGGTGGCGATCTGGCCGTCGGGGCCGAAGACTGCGAGGCGGACGGCGCCGGGGTGCTGGAGGATACGCGGGGGGGCGGCGCCGCGGAGGTCCCAGACGCGGGCGCTGCCGTCGACGCCGGCGGTGAGGAGGCGGTCGCCGTCCGGAGAGAACATGGCTGAAAGGACAGCTCCGGTGTGGCCGTGGAGCTCGCGGGGGGGGCGCAGGTCGGCGAGGGACCACACGCGCACGTGGCCGTCGGCGGAGGTGGTGGCGAGGCGCTGGCCGTCGGCGTCCAGGGCCATGGCTCGCAGCTCGCCGGCGTGGACGATGCGGCGGGGTGGCGCGCCGGCGCGGCCGATCAGGATCTCGCCGTCGGCGCCGCCGCTGGCCCACAAGGAACCTGGCCCGAAGGCCAGGAACTTCACGGGCGCGGCGTGCTCGCGCACGATCGGGGGTTCGTTGCTGTCCCACGGCCACAGGGCGGCGGTGCGGTCGTCGCCGGCGCTGGCGACGTGGCGGCCGTCGGGGCTGAAGCGGGTGGTGTGCACGCTGCCGCGGTGGAGGCGGAGGACGGCGCGGCTGACGGGTTGCAGCAGGGTGGCGACGGCGGCGGGGATCCATCCGGGGGTGGCGGCGGGGTCCTCGGTCTCGCGCAGGAGGGCGAGCACGGTGGTGGGGTCGCCCTCGGCGGCGCCGAGGGCCTGGGCCAGGCGGGTGGCGTCGCGGGCCCGGCGGGCCTCCTTCACGGCGCGGGTGGTCTGCAGCTCGGACTCGCGGCGGGCGGCGTCGGCGGCCTTGCGCTGCGACTCGGCCCGGGCGCGCTGGGCGTCGGCGGTCTTGCTCTCTTCCTCGGCGCGCTGACGCTCGGCGTCGGCGGCGAGGAGGGCGCGCTCGAGGTCGGCGAGCGCGGCCTCGGTGGCGGCGAGCTGCTTGCGCAGGTTTTGGTTGGCGAGGTCGCGCTGGGCCTCGGCGGTCTCGGTGTTGTCCTCGGCGAGCCGGCGCTTGCGCTCGGCGGCGGCCTCGGCTTGCTGGGCGACGCGGGCGACGTCGGCCTGCGAGCGGGCGAGCCAGGCGAGGGTGAGGACGGTGGCGGCGACGAGGCTGATGACGAGGGCGGCGCGGAGCCTCGTGCGGCGCAGGCGGTCGGGGTCGCGGCCGAGCTCGTCGAGGAGCTCGTCCATGCTCGGCCAGCGGGCGGCGGGGTCCTGCGAGAGGCCGCGCAGGACGATCGCCCGCAGCCAGGCGGGGACGCGGCTGTCCTCGGGGACAGGTCGGACGCGGCCGGCGAGCACGGCGTCGGCGAGCAAGGGGAGGCTGTCGCCGGCGAAGGGCAGGGCGCCGTAGAGGCCCTCGTGGAGGGCGACGCAGAAGCTGAACTGGTCGCTGCGGGCGTCGGCGGGGCGGCCCTGGTGCTGCTCCGGGGACATGTACGCGGGGGTGCCGAGGATCGCCCCGGTGGCGGTGAGGGTCGTGTGCATGCCGGCGCCGCCGGTCGGCATGGCGGCGCTGGTGAGGCTGTCTGAAGGGACAGGTGCTGGTTCGTCGCTCTGGCGGACCAGGCCGAAGTCGACGACGCGGACGCGGCCGTCGTCGCCGAGCAGGACGTTGGCGGGCTTGAAGTCGCGGTGGACGAGGCCGGCCTGGTGGGCGGCGGCGAGGCCGTGGCCGGCGGCGCGGAACACCTCGACGACCTCGGGCCAGGCGCGGGGGGCCTGGACGAGCCAGGCGCGCAGGTCCTGGCCCTTGACGAACTCCATGGCGATGTAGACCTGCTCGCCCCACAGGCCGGCCTCGTGCACGGCGACGACGTTGGGGTGGGACAGGCGGGCCATGGCCTGGGCCTCGCGCAGGAGGCGGGCCTGGCTGTCGGGCGAGCCGCCGCCCTTGAGGAGTTTGACGGCGACGCGGCGATCGAGGCGCTCGTCGTAGGCGCCGTAGACGACGCTCATGCCGCCAGCGCCGAGCGGGGAGAGCACGCGGAAGCGGCCGATCGTGACCGGCGTGGCCTCGCCGGGGAACAGCTGGGCCTTGATGACGTCCTTGAGCAGCTGGCGGTGATCGTCGCTGTCGACCGGCGCGGGCCGGGGCGAGGGTGGATCTCGCCGCAGGTCGGGCTCGGTGTCGTCGCTGGGTTGCTCCGGGGTCACGCGGGCGGGCTCCGCGGGCTGTTGTCGCCCTCCAGGCTGGTCTACCATGCCGGCGCTCGATGCTCCGCACCCGCCCTGCTCGGCCGCGCGTCGCCGCTTCGCCCGGAGGCGGGGGGCCGCCCCGCGGGGCGCGGGCCGCGGTGGCGCTGTTGCTGGCGGTGGCGCTGGGGTCCGGGGGCGCGCAGGCGAGCGGAGCGGCGGCGCCTGGGCTGTCTGAAGGGACAGGTGCGCCTGGGCTGTCTGAAAGGACAGGTGTGCCTGGACTGTCCGAAGGGACAGGTGACGAGGCGGCGCGATGGACCGCGGAGGCGCAGCGGCGGGCGGCGGCGGGCGACCTCGACGGGGCGATCGCCGGCTGGGAGCGGGCGCTGGCGGCTGTGCCGGCGACGCAGGCGACGGCGCACCGGCGGGCCGGGCTGGCGCTGGCGATCGCGGGGGCGCACGCGCAGCAGGCGGCGCGTGGGGTGCCGGGCCGGCTCGAGGCCGGGATCGCGGCGCTCGACGCTTACCTGGCCGGGCTCGATCCGACCGACGATGAGCACCGGCTGGCGGTGGAGCAGCGACGGGCGGAGTTGGCGGCCCGGCTGCCACCGGTGGTCCGGGTGGCGCCGGTGACGGGGGCGCGGAGCTCGGCGTTGCCTCGCCGCCCGGATCGCCGGTGGATGATCACGGGCGGGGTGGCGGTCGGGCTGGCGGCCGCGGCCGGGGCGACCCTGGGGGCGAGTCTGCTGGCGGGGGCGCGCGCCGACGCGGCGGTGGCGGCCGCGGTGGCGCGCCCGGGCGACGACCCGCGCCGCGCGGCGGACCGCGACGAGGCGCTGGCCGACGGGCTGCGGGCCAACCGGGCGGCGCTCGTCAGCGCGGTGGTCGGCGGGAGCTTGTTGCTGCTGGGGGTGACGCTGCTCGCGGTCGGGGCGACGCGCCCGCGAGCTCGCGGCGCTTTTGTGCCGCGGATGGCCGTGGGGGGGCTGCGCTGGCGATTTTGACGGAGCTGTCTGAAGGGACAGCTTGAGGTCGGGCCGTAGCGACATCAAGTCGTCAGGGCTCACCGATGGAGCCTGTCGTGAGGTCGGCGCCGTGGAAGGCGCTGCGCGCATGGGCGAAATCCTTGACGTCGAAGACCGAGACGCATAGGCTCAGTGCGTGCTCACGTCCCTTCACATCCAGGGATACCGCGGTTTCGCCGATTATCGAATCGAGGGCCTTACTCGCGTTAATCTCTTCGTTGGCGGTAACAATTCGGGGAAAACCTCCATCCTCGAGGCGACCGAAACGTTGTTGGGACGCGGGAGCATTCCTGTCGTGATCAGCGGACCCATGCGCCGCGAAGAGGGAATCTTCGACCGTGACCGCGACCCCGAGGTGATCGAGCTCAACCACCTCTTCTTGGGGCGTCCCACGTCCTTGCCCGTCACTTTCACAGTGGCAGGAACAAACGGCGCATTGCAGAAAGTTGAGGTCAGCCTCGGTACGAACCTTGGTGAAAACGATGGGAACGAGGGGGTGCTGGCGGAGTTCAGGCCTCGCCGGAGGAGCGTCATTCGCAAGGACGAGGGGACACCCATTGTCCTGTCTACACGATTCTTGGAATCTGATCAGGCGGAACCCATCAAGGAGACAGCGTCGGTTGATGAGCTTGTCGTTTTTCTCACGCATATGCGTATGAGTCAGGTCGTCACAGGGCGTCTAGATACACCCCTCCGTGCGCCGGTCGTTTTCGTCCCTACCTCCGGCCTCACGTCCCTCAACCTCGCGGAGCGCTGGAATACACTGGCGTTGACGCCCCAAGAGGATCTCGTGATCGGTGCTCTGCGAGTCATCGAACCGCACGTCGAGCGTGTAGCGTTCTTGCAGGACCCCGCAAAGTTGCCCCGTATCGTGCTGAAGTTGCAGGGCTCATCGGCGCGCGTGCCGTTGGGGAGCATGGGCGAGGGGATGAGGAGAATGCTCGCTCTAGCGATCGGTCTCGGTACGAGTGCGGACGGCTGCCTCTTGATAGACGAGCTCGATACAGGGCTTCATTACACGGCGATGCAGAGAATGTGGAAACTCGTCGTGGAGAGCGCCAAGCGGTTCAATGTTCAAGTCTTCGCCACGACCCACAGTCTGGACTGTATCCGTGCATTCGCTGCTTTCGCCGAAGAGTCACCAGAATATAGTGCCGAAGTGACGGTTCATCGCATCGAACCTCAGCGTAACCGCGCAATCACGTTTGCTGCTGATGATGTGTGCTCGGCCGTGAATAGTGAATCTGAATTGCGTGGGTGGCTCAGATGAGTGCCGGTAAGAAGAGGGGGGCGCCGCACAAAGATCGTCCGAAGCGCCTCGTGGTAGAGGGAGTGGATGACCAATGGTCGATCATTAACCTCATCCAGAGGCACGGCCTGTGCTTTGATGATGCGCCGATGCCCTTTGTTTACGATTCAGGTGGTGTGACGAACTTGCTTACCGATCTTTCCTCGGCGGCAAGGAATTTTCCACATTTGGGTATCGTCCTTGACGCCGATCTGGATGTCGGTGGGCGTTGGCAGGCCGTGCGCGACCGTCTGGTCGAGCTTGGAATCGAGGTTCCGGCGACCCCGTCGCCTCAAGGATTTATTGCACGCGGATTCTTGGATGATTATCGCATCGGCGTCTGGCTGATGCCGGACAACCTAGCGTCGGGAATGCTTGAAGATTTTCTGGGTCGACTGATCCCGTCGGGGGATCCCACTTGGTCTTTGGCTTGCGACTCGACCACTCAGGCTCGCGCTCTTGGAGCCCCCTTGTCTTTGTTACATCAGTCTAAGGGCGCGTTGCACACCTGGCTCGCTTGGCGCGAGACTTCGGGAGTACCGTTCGGGACGGCGATAAATGCGAAGTACCTCCTGAGCGATACGCCAGAAGCACTCGCGTTTCTCGCCTGGTTTCGGACGCTATTCGAAGTTTAGCGCTAAGGGCCTCAGGGTCGACCGACGACCTGGGCGCGGACCGAGCTGGCCCAGGCGTCGAGGTTGGCGAGGGTGTCGTGCAGCTCGGCGGGGCTGCTGGCGACGCGGGCGAGGGCCTGCGCGAGCAGCTGCTTGGCGCGGCGCAGGCGGGTGCGGATCGTGCCCTCGGGGACGCCCTGGATCTCGGCCATCTCGCGGGCGCCGAGCTTCTCCCAGAAGTACAGCTCGAGGGTGACCTGGTGCTCGAGCGGGATCTGCCGCAGCGCCTGCAGCAGCGCTCGCTCCTCGCCGCGACGGACCAGCAGCGCGGTGGCGGTCGGGCGCAGGTCGTGCACGGAGGTGATGCCGAAGTCGAGGGGGCTGCGCGAGCGGCTGCGAAAGTGCTTGAAGAGCACGTTGTGGGCCACGGCGAACAGGTAGGTGCGAAAGCTCGAGTCGCCGCGTACGCGCTCGCGCGACTCGAGGCAGCCGAGGAAGGTCTTTTGGATCAGGTCGGGGGCGTCGACGTCGACCTTGTTGCGGAAGAAGCGAGCGATGGCCTCGTAGTGCCGCTCGAACAGCTCGGCGCCGGCGCGCGAATCGCCCGCGCGCCAGGCGGCAAACTTCGCCTCGTCGCTGTCCATCACCGCCGGGAGGATACACCAGGGCGGTGATGGGCCGCAGCGCTCACTCGCCGTAGCGGAGCGCGCGCTGGTGGAACGCCTCGCGGCCGCCTTCCATCAGGCGGACGATGTGCTGCTTGACGGCCTCGACGTCGCCCTGGGCGATGACCTTGCTGTGGCGGCCGTCGGCCTCGAGCACGACCACCTGCGCGGCCTCGCCGAGGACCGGGAGGTTTGGGTTGTGGGTGATGAGCACGAGCTGGCGCTTGCCGCGGATCGCCTTCAGCTGGGGGATGACGGCGTCGGAGATGAAGCTGTTGTCGAGGTTGTCCTCGGGCTGGTCGAGCAGGAGCGGGGCCTCGCTGTCCATGAGCAAGATCGGCAGGATCGCGGAGCTCTTCTGGCCGGTGGAGAGGCGGTCGGCGCTGCGCCACTCGCCGTGGACCTGCAGCTCGATGCGCGGGACGTCCTCCAGGTCGAGGGTGTCGAGCTCGAAGCGGCGCTCGGGTTGGTCGCGCAGGGCCCGGATCAGGGTCTCGGCGAACTCGGGGTTGATGTCGGCGCTGGCGGCCAGGGCGGCGGCGTCCTCGCGATCGGCGAGGGCGCCGAGCTTGTCGGGCGCGACGGCGGCGGTGAGGCGCTCGAGCGGCGCGTTGTACTGCTTGCCGGAGCGCTTCATGAGGCTGGCGAGGAACTCGCGGTAGGGGGTGAGCTCGGCGTCGCGGGCGACGATGACGCGGACCTTGCCGCCGAGGCGATCGCTGACCTGCTGGGCGATCGCGGCGCGGCGGTCGGAGCGGTCGCGGCGGGTCTGCGCGAAGTCCTGGCGCAGGCGGTCGCGGGCGCCGCGGGCCTCGCTGAGCGCGGCCTCGAGCTCGACGACCTCGCGCTTGCTGGCGCCGAGGCGCTCGACCTCGCGGGCGGCCTCGTCGCGGGCGGCCAGGCGGGCGCTGCTCTGCTCGGCGCGGGCGGAGAGGGCGGCGTAGTCGGCCTCCTGCGGTCGGTGGGCGGCGGCGAGGTGATCGCTGGCGCTGGTGAGCGCGCGCTCGACGGCGCCGAGGCGCTCGAGCGGCGAGGAGAGCAGGACCTCGAGCTCGGTCTGTTTGCGCAGCAGCTCGCGCGCGAGGTCGGCGAAGATCGGGCCGTTGGGGCCGGCGAACAGCGGATCGGGGAGCAGGTTGCCGAGGCCGCGGATCTGGGCCGGGACCGCCTCGCCGAGGCTGTGGCGCAGGCGAGCGACGGCCTCGTGGGCGCGGGTGAGGGCGGTCTTCTCTTGCTCGCGCAGGGCCTTGTGATCGGCGGCGGCCTTGAAGGCGGGCGAGGCCTCGCCGCCGAGCGCGGCGACGGCGACGGCGAGCTTGCTCTCCCAGCTCGAGAGGTCGACCAGGTTGCGCGTGGCGCCCTGGATGCGGACCTGCAGCTGAACCAGGCGCTGGGCGTTCTCTCGCAGCAGGGAGGTGGTCTGGGCCATGCGGGCCTCGAGCGTCTGCAGCGATTGACCTTGCAGGCGATCGATGAGCTCGCGCTGGGCGGCGGGGTTGTGGGCGATGTCCTCGATCTGGTTGTGGCTGAAGATCGCGGCGTCGACCATCACGCCCGAGGCGAGCATCTCGGGCTTTAATTGTTTGCCGGCGGCGTCGGTGATCACGGGCGGCTCGTGGGCGGTGCGGCGGATGTTGTAGACGAGGCCCTCCTGGCTCTCGAACTCCAGCTCGACGCAGCCGCTGGCGCCGAGGTTGGCGGCGAGCAGGCTCTTGAAGCGATCGTCGGCCTGCTTGCTGCCGGGGCCCGCGGCCTTGGGGGCGCGGTCGAGGGCGTGGCGGATGAATTCGAGGACGGTGGTCTTGCCGCTGCCGCGGCCGCCGATGACGCAGCACAGGCCGTCGACAAAGGTGATGTCGAGCTTGTCGAGAAAGCCGCCGTAGACGCGAAGACGTCGAAGCTTGTGATGACCCACGAGTACCTCCGGAGCCCGGCGAGGGCCGGTCCTGCAACCTTAGGCGGGGCGCGCGGATCCGTCCAGGGGGCTTTTGGCGCGTGATCTGGGGCAGATAAGGCGGGTTTGGCGGCCCGCGGGCCGCGCCGCGCGCCGGTGTGGCGCGGAGATGGAGCCTGGCTGGAGCCCGACTGGAGCCTCAGGTGCTGCGGGCGGCGAGGGCGGCGGTGAGCTCGGCGATGCGGGCCGCCTGGTCGCGTAGCTCGGCGGCCTGCGCATCGCTCTGGGCGGCGAGGGCGTCAGCGCGGGCGGCGAGGGCGTCGGCGCGAGCGGCGAGGGCGTCGGCGCGCTCCTCGGTGGTGGGGACCAGGTCACGGCCGTCGGGGTCGCGGGCGATGCGGAGGCGGTCGCCGCCGGGGTCTGGCTGGACCACGAGCCAGGCGCCGAGCTCCTCGCTGTAAATCGGCGCGGCGCCGGCTTCGATGCGGACCAGCGCGCCGCTGTCGGGGTCGCGGCGGAACATCTGCAGGGCGACACGATGGGCGCGAAGCCTGGCGTGCGGGTCGAAGACGACGAGCTCGCGGGTGCCGAGCTGGGCGTACTTGCGGGGGGCGAGGAGATAGTCCTTGGCCCACGCCTCGGAGACGACCTCGACGGCGAAGCGGGGGGCGGCCTGTCCCGGGAGCCAGGTCCGCCACATCGCGGGGTAGGGCGGCGGCGGCGGGTCGTCGAGGAGGTAGACGTCGGGGGAGACGCGGACCAGGGGCTCGTGCGGGATCCAGGCGAAGAACTGATCGCCGGCGACCAGGGTGCGAGCCCAGCCGCGCTCGCGGGCCAGCTCGGCCATCGTCGACAGCAAGAGCCGCACGATGATGCCTTGTTCGGTGCTCTCGCCCACGTCGTCGTCGTCCCGCAGGTACCACTCGGCCCACCCACCGGCGGGCGGGATGGGCTGTGGCTTGTGGTCGACCAGGCGGGTGCGATCGTTGCGGGCCGGGGCGAGGGAGACGTGCATGCGGGCGAAGGTAGCACGCGCGTTCGGTGGCTTGGCGGGGTGCTGTGCTCGCGGTACGCTGGCGAGGTGCGACGTGGCCTGTGGCTGTGCGGGGTGCTCGGTGTGGCGCTGGCGTGTGAGACCCGCGAGCCCTCGCCGGCGGCGGTGCCGGCCCGCGTTGTGACCGCCGCGCCGGCGCTGCCGCTCATCGACCGGGCGGTGTTGGCAGCGGCGGTGCGAGATGGCGTGCGTCTGCCCGACGCGAACCAGGGGGTGTTCGAGGTCGACGCCTTTCTGGTCGCGCTGGCGGTCGAAGATCTGATGTCGGGGCGACCGAGTCTCACGGTGCAACCCTCGCCCGCGGGCGGGCCGATCGGCTACGTGATCAGTGGCGTGCGCGAGGGCTCGCTGTACGCCGCGATCGGGCTGCAAGACGGGGACGTGATCGAGGCGATCAACGACACCCCGCTCGACGCGCCGGAGCGCGGGCTCGCGGCGCTCGCCGGCAGCCAACGCGGGGCCCGGCTGCAGATCGTCCGCGCCGGGGTCGGCATGACGCGCGAGCTGCGGGTTGTCGATGGGCTCGCCTGGGGTCAGGTGCTCGCACAGCGGGCCGGTGGCCTGGCGCCCGAGCTGCCGGCGGTGATCGAGCCGCCGGTCCAGGAGGATATGCCGGTGGCGAATCCAGGCGGCGGGCCGCCGGTCGCGTCGTCTGGCTCGCGTCGGCCTGGTGACGCGGCCTATCGCCCGGGCCCGGCTTCGGGCGGGTCGACGCCGGCGCCCGCCAACAGCGTGGTGCAGTGTGCCAGCGACGGGTCGTGCCAGGTGGCGCGTAGCGAGTTCGACGCGATGGTCGCAAACCCCGACAAGCTGCTGCGCCAGGTGCAGGTCTCGCCGTCCGGGAGCGGCTATCGTCTGTCGGGGATCCGCGCGGGCAGCCAGGTCAGCCAGCTCGGCTTTCACAACGGGGACGTGATCACGGCGGTCAACGGCACTCGCCTCGACGACCAGCTCGGCCTCCTCGGGCTCTACGCCGGCCTCGACAGCACGCGCAGCTACAACGTCACGTACCAGCGCGGCGGGGCCAGGCATACGCGGACGATCCGCCTGCGCGACTGATCACTCGTTGCCCTCGCGCTGATAGTGCCGCTTGAGCGCCCGGTGCAGGCGCTTGTCGGCCGCGCGCGCGCGCGTGCGGCCGAGCACGTTGCGCTCCTGGTCGAGGTGCACCTGCTCGCGCTGCAGCTTGGCGAAGCTGGCGGCCCGCTCGGGCGGCAGGCTGCCGGCCGCCACCGCGGCATGCACCGCGCAGCCGGGCTCCTTGTCGTGGGTGCAGTCGCTGAAGCGGCACGCCTCGGTCAGCGCGCTCACGTCGGCGAAGGCGCCCTGCAGGCCGTCGTCGCTGCGCCAGAGGCCCAGCTCGCGCATCCCCGGCGTGTCGATGACCAGGCCCCCCTGCGGCAGCACCAGCAGCTCGCGGTGGGTGGTCGTGTGCCGGCCCTTGCCGTCGTCGCGCACCTCGGCGACGGGCAGGCGCTCGTGCCCGAGCCAGCGGTTGATCAGCGTCGACTTGCCGACCCCGGAGGCGCCGATCAGCGCGGTGGTCTGCGGGCTGTGTGTGTAGACGTCGAGCGCCTCGAGGCCGGCCCCGCTGACGCTGCTGATCACGTGCACGGGGATCGGCGCGCCGTCGCGGTCGTTGTGGACGCCGAGGCTCGCGCGCGCGGCCGTCGGGTCGGCGCACAGATCGACCTTGGTCAGCACCACCGACGCCGCGGCGCCGCTCTCGAGGGCGATCGTCAGCAGGCGTTCGATGCGGCGCAGGTTCAGCGGCTGATCGAGCGGGCACACCAGGAACACGCGGTCGACGTTGGCCGCGACCAGCTGCTCGCTCGCGCCGCGCCCAGCGGCCTTGCGCGACAGCTTGGTGTTGCGCGGGAGGACCGCGTGGATCGTCGCGCTCGGGCGCTCGCCGGCGACGGTGGTCGCGACCCAGTCACCGACGGCCGGCCCGGCCGCGGAGTCCTCGGCGATCGCCCGCCGCAGCCGACCGGCGAGGTCGGCACGCAACTCGACCAGCGCGTCGACCTCGCCGCCAAACTGTGCGCCGCTGCTCAGCAGCACGTGCCCGCCGCGGTGCTGCGCCGCGACCCTGGCCAGGCGCATGCCGGCCGCCCGCGCCTCGGCGAACGCGTCGACGATCGCGGGCGTGAGGCCGAGGCGCTGCAGGATGGCGTCCACGGGCGGCACCATAACTCGCGTCGGGGCCCCCGTCACGGACGGCGAGCCGCGAAGCGCAGACTCACCCGGGGCGGGACTTCGGTCCCAGGTTGACGATGACCTTCTTGGACCCGGTGTGCACCACGGGCTTGGGCTCGGCGAAGCGGCGCACACACGCGAGGCCGCCGGAGAAGGGCTGGGCCCCCTCGTAGATCGGCTCGATGACCTGGCGCCCGGACTTGTCGATGTAGCCCCAGCGGTGCGAGACCCGCACCGCCGCCAGACCCTCGCTAAAGGGCAGGGCGGTGTCGAAGCTGGGCTCGATCACCATGCGTCCGCGCGGGTCGATGAAGCCGGTGCGGGTGCCCACCACGACCGGCGCGAGCTCCTCCGCGAAGGCGCCGCCGCGGGCGAACTTCGGCTCGATCACCAGCTTGCCGCTGCGGTCGCAGTAGCCGGTCAGCGCGTCGACGGCGACGGGGGCCAGCCCGCCGTGGAATTCGCCGGCGGCGCTGAACTGCGGCTGGATCACGAACTTCATGGAGGCGTCGACGTAGCCGAACAGGTCGTCCTCCTGGGCCGCCGCCAGGCCCTCGCTGAACTCCCCGGCGAAGTCGTGGGTCGGCGGCAAGGCGACCGCGCCATGGCGATCGACGTAGCCCCACGCGGGCACGCCGATGCGACTGAGCGCGCGGTACGGGGCGAAGCCGCCGGAGAAGCGCCCGACCTGGCTGGCGTGCGGCGGGTCGGCGAAGAAGCGGCCGGTCTTGTCGATGAAGCCGCCGTGCCCGCCGCGGAGCACGTGCGCCAGGCCGTCCGAGAAGTTGCCCGCGGAGGCGAACTGCGGCGGGATCACCATCACGCCCTTGACGTCGATGTAGCCCCAGCCCTCCGCAACCTTGACGGCCGCGAGGCCGTCGACGAAGCCGAGCGTGAGCAAGAAGGCCGCCGGGATCACCAGCTCGCCGCTCGGGCGCACGAAGCCCATCTTGTCGTCGACGCGCACCGGCAAGAGCCCGCTGCCAAACGGCATCGTGAAGCGCTGGCTCGACACCGGCAGCAGCGCGCCGCTGCGATCGATCAGCGCGAAGGCCCCGGGGTCGCCGTGCGGGTTGACGTAGGGGAAGTCGACCTGGCGCAGCAACGCCGCGATGACCTGCTCCGGCGTGCCGTCGCCGAGGATGCCCAGCTGGACCCGCGCGACGATCAGGTCGAGCAGCTTCACCATCTCCTTGATGCCCGTCGGGGTCACGCCGAGCAGCGTGCCCGACTCGTGGTTGACCCGCAGCGTGATGCGCGAGCGCTTCGGGCCCTCGTGGACCTCGATCTCGTGCTGGTAGTCGGCCATCGCGTCGCCGTGGATGCCGGTCACGCTCTTGAAGCGGTACTGCTCGAGGCGGCCGACGATCTCCGCGAACAGCCCGGTCGGCAGCGTGCCGTTGGCCTCGCGTCCGTGGCCCGCCCAGCGCGCCTTGCCCTCGGCTTCGAGGGTGAGCGTGTCGACCTCGGCCGAGGTCCGCGGGTTGACGCGGTACACGATCTGCGTGGCGCGGCTGAGGGTCCCGTTCATGGCAGCTCCGACGGAGGGCGGCGACTATACCTCCCTCGCCAGGCCGCGCGGACCGGCCGACGCCGTGAATCTTGCTTCGCCTCCGCGGCCCCGGGGAGGTGCGCAGGCGCGCACGCAGGCCTGCGCTTTCCGCGACGCTCAGGCTGGGCCGACCTTGGCGCCCGCACCTGCGGGCGACACCGCGGCCAGCTCGTCCTCGTCACCGCGGTCGAGCACGCGCCGGATCTTGCGAGCCCAGCCCTCGAGGTCGGTGATCGTCGCCTGGCGCTCGGCTGGCGTTTGGGCCAGGCGCGCCAGCTGGGCCCGCAGCTGCTCCTTGCCGAGGCGCAGGCGGCCGCGCACCGTGCCCTCCGGGATCGACAGCAGCTCGGCTATTTCGCGCCCGGACAGCTCCTCGAAGATGTTGAGCTCGATGGCAATTTGGTAGTCCAGCGGGATCTCTCGCAGCGCCAGCACGAGCAGCTGGGCCTCGCGTCGCCGCATGATCACCGAGCTCATCGTCGACGGCGTGACGTCCTTCGCGCACACCACCCCGAAGTCGATCGCCTCGCCCTGGCGCTTGTGCTTCTGGCGGATGTAGTTGCGCAGCACGTTCAACGCGATCGCAAACACGTAGCGGCGAAAGCTCGTGTCGCCGCGAAAGCCGTCGCGCGCGCGGGTGCACCCGAGGAAGGTCTCACTCACCAGCTCCGCCGCATCGTCGGCGCTCGAGACCTTGTTGCGAAAGAAGCGGCTCACCGCGCCGAAATGCCGCTGCACCAGACGACCGCCCGCGGCGCGATCCCCCGCACGCCACGCGGTCAACAACGTCCAGTCGTCCTCGGACGGGTCCATCGCCGCAGCATAGCGGTCGTTTGTACAAGCACGAAACAGGTCGCGTTTCCCGCGACTGTATTGACAGTGATCTCTGTTACGTAAATTACACCGCTGTTCTTGTTTGTTGGCTCTGCAGCAACGCAGAACAAAGCCGCGAAGGTCGCCGCGAAGTTGTTATGGTGCCGCTGTGATGATGGGGGCGGGACCGATGCCGGATGTCGAGGACCGTCGCATGTACGCGAAGGTCACAGAGCGGCTGTTCGGTGGGCCCAGTGCCCCGGTTCAGATCGACCGCTACCGCATCGAAGGCCGGCTCGGCGCGGGCGCGATGGGGGTCGTGTACGCGGCCTTCGACGAGCGACTCGGGCGCCGGGTGGCGATCAAGCTGTTGCACGAATCCTTCGATCCGGTCGGCGAGGCCCGACTCCTCCGCGAGGCGCAGGCGATGGCTCGCCTGCGCCACGAGAATGTGGTCCAGGTCTACGACTTCGGGACCTACGCCGATCAGGTCTTCATCGTCATGGAGATGGTCGAGGGCCGCACCCTCGAGCGCTGGCTCCGCGAGGCCGTGCGCAGCCCCGACGACATCCTCGCCCGCTTCGCCCAGGCCGGCCGGGCCCTCGCGGCGGCCCACCGGGGCGGGGTCTTGCACCGCGACTTCAAACCCGAAAACGTGCTCGTCGACAGCGCTGGCCGCGTGCGTGTCCTCGACTTCGGCCTCGCCCGCGCCCTCGCCAGCGAACCCGAGGACTCGCTCTCGGTGCCGATCACCCGGACCGGCAGCGTCCTCGGCACCCCGGCGTACATGGCCCCCGAGCAGCTGCGCGGCGAAGCGAGCGACGCCCGCGCCGACCAGTTCAGCTTCTGTGTCGCCCTCTACGAGGCCCTCTACAACCACCGCCCCGTCACGGCCGTCGCTCGCTTCACCCCGGTCGCGGTGATCCACGTCCCAAAGCACAACCGTGTCCCGGCCGCGGTCCGCCGCGCCCTCCTGCGCGGCCTCTCCGAGGCACCCAGCGCTCGCTGGCCCGACATGGACGCGCTGCTGGCCGCCCTGCGCCCGCCACCCCGACGCCAGGGCCTCGCGCTCGCGGCCCTCCTGCTGGTCCTCGGGGCCGGAATCGGCGCCTGGGTCGCCGCCTCGCTGGGTCCGCCGCAAAGCCTCGACGTCCGCGGCACCGCCCCCGAACGACGGGTCCATCGGGCCGCTGCGCCGCTCGCCGCTCCCCCCCTCGGCCAGCCCGAAGAGCAGCTCCGCGACAGCCGCCGCGCCGCCCACGTGGCCAGGCTCCTGGCCAGCGACCCGACCACCGCGGCCGTGCTCCTGCGCGAGCTCCCGGACGACAGCGAGGGTGTCGCCAGCATGCGCCACCAGGTCCTCGCCCAACCGCTGACCCGCTTCCGTCTCACCACCACCGAGCTGCGGTCCCTGTGGTTCGACCCGGCCGGCGATCTGTGGCTCATCGACGCCCGCGGCGCTCGTCGGCATGACAGCCAGGGCCGCGCCGTCCGCGATGCCAGCGCTCCCGCGCCGCCGCAGCCACCGCCGGGCCCCGGCGCCGAGCTCTGGCCGGCGCCAGATGGCGGCCCGCCGCTGCGCCGCGACTCCGGTCGCCTCACTCTCGGTCGCCATCACCTGCGCGAGCACGACGGCGAGCTGACCGCGGTCGCGTGGAGCCCCAGCGGTCGCCTCGTCGCCGTCGCTGGCGCCCAGGTGCTCGTATGGAACCGCCGCGGCACCCTCGTGGCCCGCGACGACGGCCAGGAGGGCAACGTCCGCGCGCTGCGTTGGAGCCCGTCGGGAGACCGCCTGCTGATCGGCGGCGAGGACGGCCAGGCCCGCATCCTCCGCATCGACGCCAGTGGCACCGGCAGCACCCACGAACCCCGGGTGTTGCGGGGCCACAGCGCCCCGATCTCCGACCTCGCGTGGCATCCTGGCGGCGACCTCGTCGCCACCGCCGCCAGCGACGGCAGCGTGCGTGTGTGGTCCCTCGTCGCGGGCGCCGCCACCCGCCTCGATCATCCCGGCACCATCCAGGGCCTGCGCTGGCGGCCCGACGGCGCGCACCTGGCGACCGCCAGCGATGACGGCAAGGTGCGCCTGTTCCCCCGCGACGGCGCCAGCGAGCCGCAGGTCCTCGACCACGGCGGCCGCGTCATGACCCTCGCCTGGAGCCCCGACGGCCAGCAACTCGCCAGCGGCGGCGTCGGCTCCCACGTGCGGGTGTGGGGCGCCGACGGCCGCCCGCTGCGCGAGCTCCCGACCGGCGGCAAGGACGATGTCCTCGCGGTCACCTGGACCCCCGGCGGCGATCTCCTGACCGCCAACAACGACGATCGCCTCCTGCTCTGGCCCGCCGGCGAGGGCCCCGCGACCCCCGTGCACCCGCGCGTGCAGGTCGTCGACTTTGCCGTCCGCCCCGATCCCCGGGGCCGCAGCGGACCCCTCGAGCTGGCCAGCGAGGGCAGCTCTGCCCGCCGCTGGACCCTCGACCTGTCCCAAGGGACACCCACCCTCCGCGAGCTCGCCCGCCTCGGCGACATCAACGATCTCGCCTACTGCGACGACGGCGTGCTCGCGCTGGCCCGCGACGAGCGCCGCGTCGATCTCCTCGCCCCGGACGGCAGCCAGAGCCTCCGCCACACCGGCGCCGCCGCGATCAGCGTCGCCTGCGGTCCCGCGCTGGTCGCCGGCCTCGTCGACGGACGGATCCGCGGGTGGTCGCGCGGCCACGGCCGCGAACCTGTCGAGCTCGCGGGCCACCTCGCCAGCGTCGAGCAGCTGGCCTTTAGCCCCGACGGTGAGCTCCTGGCGAGCGCCGCGGCCGGTATTCTCTACATCTGGCCGTGGCAAGACCTCGCGCTCGCCGAGCAGCTGCGCTCCGCGACCCGGCTCTGCCTCGACGCCAAGCAGCGTGTCGCCCTGCTCGACGAGCCCGCCGCCCAGGCCGCGCAGACCGCCGCCGCGTGTGCCTCCCGCGCCGCGAGCGATTGATCGCCAACAAATTGCGGATCACGTGATCGATCGTCGGCCTCGCGTTACTCGAGGCCTGCATCATCCCCCACTTCGTCTGGCCTTTCGGCCAGCACAAATCACCACCACCTAGCCGCGCTTCCACGGGCTGTCGCCAGGCCTCGAGCTCATCCTCGAGGCTAAGCCCAGGTCGCGCGCCGAGAGAGGATCTGCCATGCCGCTCGCCGCCCGGGGTTCCCCGTGTTGGGGACTCCTGTCCTTCGGGACATGTCTCGCGCTCACCCTCCCATCGGCTGTCTCCGCCGCCCCCGCGCCCCTCCCGGACTGGGGAGTCGCCGACAAGCCCGACACGCCCAAACCCGACACGCCCAAACCAGTCGAGGCCGCAGCGCCACCTGCACCGGCCGCCCCGGCCCCCGTCGCCGCGCCGCCCCCGACCGCGCCCGTCGAGGACGACATTGTCCTCACCGACCCGAGCCCCCCAAGCTCGCGCAAGGCCCGTCGCGCCGCGAAGGGTGCGAAGGTCGCCCGCAGCAAGCCACGCACCCGCGCCATGAAAGCGGCGCTCGAGCGCGCCGCCTCCGAGCGCGCCCCGATCCAGGAGCACGCCGCCAAGCTGACCGCCGACGGCAAGTTCGCGGAGGCGCTGCAGAGCCTGTTGGTCGGCGCCGAGGCCTACCACGACCCGGTCCTCTACCTCGCCGCCGCCGAGGCGACCCTCCAGAGCGCCGATCGCAAGGGCCGCGCAGGTGTCCCCGATGACGAGCGCTGCATCGAGCGCGTGCGCACCGCCCAGACGCTCCTGCAGACCGCCTCCGCCGAGAGCCCGCGCGTCGATCCCGACGAGCACGCGGCCTTGCTCGCGTGGGGCGACGACCTCGTGAAGAAGGCTGAGCGCCACACGCAGCGCATGTCGGCCCGCCGCAACGGCCGCGCCGAGCTCATCGCCGGCGCCGTGCTGTCCGCCACGGGCCTCGCGGGCTTCGGCGTCATGTCTGGCGGTCTCTACCTCAACGCCGTCTCGGAACGCGAGCTCGCCAAGGGCATGGGCCGCCCCGACGAGGACCTCGCCGCCCTGCACGACCAACAACGCCACGCCGAGACCATGACCGCCGCCGGCGCCATCTCCGGCGCCGTCGGCCTCGCCCTCGGCGTCGCCCTCATCTCGATCGGCGCGCGCGACCTCAAGGCCACCCGCGCCGAGAAACTACAGGCACGCGTCCGCGTCGCCCCGACCCTCGGCGGCTTCGTGCTCGCCGGCCGCTTCTGATCCTCCGCTCTTCGTCCAGACCCAGGGAGTTCTTGTCATGCGCACCACGTTCATTCACATCTCGGCCGCAGCGATCGTCAGCCTGTCTCTCGGGGCATGTTCCCCCGTCGTCCTGCAAGAGGACAGCGAGAGCAGCACCGCCGGCACGGACAGCGCCAGCGGCACCGGTGGCACGGACACCGAGGGCGACAGCACCGGCGGCGACGAGGGCGCCCAGGGTACCGTCCCCGGCGCCTGCATCGATCTCGTGCCCCGCGTCAAGGGCGTCCTCGAGAACAACTGCGCCAAGTGCCACGGAGCCGGCACCGCCGCCCAGGGCGGCATCGACTACATCCTCAACCTCGACGAGCTCATCGCCCAGAACAAGGTCGTCCCCGGCGACGCCGCGACCTCCCGGATCTTCGCGCGCATGGTCGCCGCGATGAACCCGATGCCTCCGGTCGCCGAGACCCAGCGCCCAAGCCCGCTCGACCAGGACATCATCGAGGCGTGGATCAACCAGTGCGCTGGCGTGCAAAGCTGCGCCGATCAGCCGTTTATCTCGCGCGACGAGGTGCTCCTCAAGATCAACCAGGACCTCGGCTCGGTCAACCTCGAGGCGCTGCCTTTCACCCGCTACTTCACCTTCGTCCACCTCTACAACGCCGGCTTCTGCGAGGCCGAGATCGACGTGTATCGCGCCGCGCTGTCCAAGCTGGTCAACAGCCTCTCGCTCGGCACCCAGATCAAGGCCCCGGTCGCGATCGACGACAAGAAGCTCATCTACCGCATCGACATCGGCGACTACGAGTGGCAGCGCGGCGAGGGCGAGTTCGTCAAGCTGAGCGAGCCGACCGTCTACTTCCGCGACGGCAACAACGAGGCGATCAGCGCCGACGAGCAGAAGGAGCTCAACAAGAAGTTCCGCGACGTGTGGGAGATGATGGCCGACCAGAACCCCTACGCGGTCGAGTACATCGGCGACGTCGCCACCAGCATCAAAGAACAGACCAAGACCAACTTCCCGGTCATCCAGGGCGACGCTTTCATCGACGTCTCCTCGCGCTCGCCGCTCTACTACGACATCCTCAACATCCCTCGCCGCAGCGCCAAGCTGCGCGCCGAGGACCCCGACTGTGGCGCCGCCGGGACCCCGGACGAGTGCCTGGAGACCCAGCTCGCCGTCGAGGTGCTCAAGAACATCGACGAGGAGTTCCTGAACAACGACGACGTCGTCGGCCGCGCCGGCTTCAAGAAGTCCGACGTCTCTGACTTCAACCGCGTCGTCGAGCGCCACCTGTTCAAGAACGCCAACAACCGCACCTTCTGGATCAGCTACGACTTCGGCGGTCAGTCGGGCAAGCAGAACATCACCGTCAACCCGCTCGACTTCGACTTCGACGGCGGCGAGATCATCTTCACCCTGCCCAATGGCCTACAGGGCTACATGCTCACCAACGCGGCCGGCGACCGCCTCAACGAGGGTCCGCTCAACATCGTCCAGGACGAGAGCCAGCGCGACTTCGTCGTCCGCAACGGCGTCTCCTGCATGGGTTGCCACAGCTCCGGCATGATCAAGGTCCAGGACGACATCCGCTACGCCCTCGACGAGAACATGTCCGAGACGGCCTTCGACGCGATCGAGCGCGACAAGATCCGCGACCTCTACCCCCGCCGCGAGGACTTCGACGGGCTCGTCGCCGAGGACATCCGCCGCTTCAACGACTCCCTCGCCCTCGCCGGCGTCGAGATCGGCGGCGAGAAGGAGCCGATCATCACGTCCTTCCTCGCCTTCGATGAGAACGTCACCCTGCGCCGCGCCGGCTCCGAGTACGACCTCACCGAGAAGGACATGGTCCAGGCCGTCGGCAAGCTCGGTGATGACCTCAACGACCTCGCCGAGGGCAACACCATCCAGCGGCGCGACTTCACCAACAACTTCCCCAGCGGCGTCTGCATCCTCAACATCGGCTGCTCCCGCTTCTGCCCCGGCGAGGGTGACAACGCCGCCGACCGCGCGTGCACCGACATCGATATCGACGGCGACGGCGAGATCGACAAGCTCTAGACATCCCACGGCGCATGGCCACCGCCCGGGCAGATCTGGCGACCTGCCCGGGCGGTTTTTTCGTCCGCCCGGCGCCGCTACAGCGGCGCCACAAACACCACGGCCAGATCCCACAGCAGGTGACAGACCAGCGCAGGGATCACGCTGCGCGTGCGCACCACCATCCACGCCCACACGAGCCCGCACCCGAACGCCGCCAGCCACAGCAGCGGCGGCCCGACCATGAGGTGCGCCAGCGTGAACGCCAGCGCCGACGCCACGCAGCCCCACCAGGGCCCCCAGCGCGCCGCCACCGGCAACGCCACCCCCGCCCGCCAAAACAGCTCCTCGCCCGCGACCACCAGCACCAAGATCGGCAGCGCCTGCCCCAGCGGCAGCACACCACCCCACAGATTCAGCCCCGCCAGCTGCGCCCCGGCGCCCGGCACCAAGCTCCGTAGCCCCCACGCCGCCACGAACGCCAGCCCGTAGAGCACGAGCGCCGCGGCTGTCCCGACGAGCATGTCCCGAAGGCCAGGCCGAAGGAGCGCCCGCCACGGCAGTCGCAGCCCGAACAGCGCCGTCGGGATCAGCACCAGGTTCGCCAGCAACATGCAGCGCCAGACGTCCGGCGTGTTGGCCCGCAGCAGCGCGATCAGCAGCGCCGCCAGCGGCACCATCCACAGCAGTCGTCCCACGCTCGCCCCACACCCGCGCAAGAACTCGCGCCCGCGCTCGTCCACCACCACCCGCAGCGACAGCCCGAGCCACGGACCCACCCCCGCGGCCAGCGTCGCGATCCGCCCCGCCGTCAGCGCCTGCGGCTCGGCGCCCAGCAGCGACCGCGTCTCCACCAGCGACCCGACCACGCCCCGCGAAAGCAGCCCGAGCTGCGCCCGCGTCAGCGGCGGCGCCGACAAGACTCCCTCGAGCACCCGCACCGCCGGCACCAACATCACAGCTGGCACCGGTAACATCCACACCCCGAGCCCCAGAGCCGCCGCCACTCGCTGCACCCAAGCCCGCACCGGCAACGCCTCGGGCCCGACCACATCGAAACACGCCCCCGCCGTCTCCGGCCGCCGCAACGCCGCCACGATCGCTCCCACCACGTCCTCGACCGCCACCGGAGCGAGCAGCGCATGGCCCCCGTTTGGCGCCGGAAACACCGCGGCCTGGCGCAGCAGCGCCGCCAGCTGGGTCACGAAGTCGTCGCCCTCGCCGTAGATCACACCTGGCCGCACGATCGTCCACGCCAACCCCGACGCCATCACCACCCGCTCGCCCTGCCACTTGCTGTCGAGATAGGGCCGCGCCGCTTCGGCCCGCACCCCGGCCACGCTGACGTGCACCAGCCGTCGCACGCCCGCCCGCTCGCAGGCCGCGACCAGCCGCGTCACGCCCTCCACGTGCGCGGCCGCGAAGCTCTGACCCCGCGCTGTCTTCACCCCCACGAGGTTCACCACCGCCTCGCACCCGCGCAGCGCCGCCACGAGCGCGCCTGGATCGCCCGCCAGATCGATCCGCCGCGCTTGCACCTGTCCTTGCGGACAGCCGGCGCCGACCTCCGCGCTCGCCGGCGCCGACCGGTCGCCCGCGCTGATCTGTCCTTCCGGACAGCCGCGCGCCAGCACCCGCACATCCACGCCTTCGGCGCACAGGCGCCGCGTCAGGTGTCGCCCGACAAAGCCGCTGCCGCCCGCGATCGCCACCAGCACGCCCCGGCATGCTCGCACCTCTGGCCGGGACCTGCCAGGCCGGCTTGGCGGCGCAGCCCGGGCGAGGTATAGCCATGCTAGGCCCCGTGCAGTCGCTCCCCGCAAAAGCCTCGCTCCCGCGCCGCATCGCCGCCCAGGTGTTCGCCGGCGCAGACCGCCTCATGCGCGCCAGCCTGCGCCGCATGATGATGGGGCAGGGCCTCGGGCCTGTGCACCCCGCCGAGCTCGACGCCCTGCTCGCCGAGCTCGCCCGCTACAACGACCCGCAGATCCTCGCCGACCCCGACCGCCTGCTCGCTCCCCGGCCTGGCGTCCCTGCGTTCATGGTCCTCGAGCGCCGCAGCATCGCCGGCGGCCAGACCTCCCACTACCGCTTCGCCTCGCCCTACCGCCCCGTCTCGCCCGCCTACGCCCGCGAGTACGCGACCTACGATCGCATCGGCGACGTCCACGTGCACGCCTGGGAGCACGCCCGCCCGGCCCCCGCTTCGCTGATCTTGGTCCACGGCTGGGGCGTCGGGGCCCGCCGCTTGCACGAGCTCGAGTTCAGCATCGGCGCCCTCTACCGCGACCTCGGCCTCGACGTGTACTTCTTTGTCCAGCCCTTCCACGGCGAGCGCAAACCATCGCAGGCCCGCTTCAGCGGCCAACTCCACCCCTCCACGGACCTCGTACGCACCAACGAGGCCTTCATCCAGACCTGCCACGACCTGCGCGCCCTGCTCGCCGCGATCCTCGAGCGCCGCGGCGCCCCGGTCGGCATGATGGGCTCGAGCCTCGGCGGTTACACCTCGGCGCTCATTGCCTCGCTCGATCCTCGCCTCGACTTTGTCGTCCCGATCATGGCCCCCGCCTCGATGGCCGGCCTCATGTGGGACCACGGCGAAGGCGACCCGTTCCGCCGCCACGCCGAGCGGGCCGGCATGACCCGCGAGCGCTTCCACCACGCCTGGGCCCTCCACTCGCCGCTCACCTATCAACCCAAGGTCCCCTGGCAGCGCCGCCTCATCATCGGCGCTGCCGACGACATCCTCGTCCGTCCCGTCGACGTCGACGTCCTCTGGCACCACTGGCAGCGGCCTCGTCGCTTCACCTTCACGGGTGGTCACATCCTGCAGGTCGGTCGCCGCGCGTATGTCCGCGAGCTTGGCCGCTTCCTCCGCGACCTCCATCTCCTCCCCCAGAAACCCGCGTGATCGGCCGATGCGGCGCCGCCAGGCCGCGCAACCCGGATCGCAGTAGCGACACCAACCTCGGGTAAACTGCGCTTGCGCCGCGATCCGCCGGTTTGCTAAGCTGGCCGGCGGCGTGCGTCCGCCCGCCAAACCCTCCGTAGAACTTCGTTTCCAGCGCTCCGCGAGCCCACACGCGGATCACAGGTGCAGCCTTGGCCAACTTCCTCGCAGACAACGACGACCTTCTCTTCTACCTCGAGCGTGGCGTTGACTGGGCCCCGATCGTCGCCCTCGTCGAGCAGGACTACCAGGCCCCCGGAGGCTATGCCTCCCGCGACGAGGCCGTCTCGGCCTACCAGGACATCCTGCAGATGGTCGGCAGCTTCGCCGCCGACGAGGTCGCCCCGCACGCCGCGGCCATCGATCGCAAGGGCGTCAAGATGAAGGACGGCGAGGCCGTGCTCCCGCCCGAGCTCGACGCCATCTTCGAGCAGATGAAGGGCCTCGACCTCCACGCCCTCGCCATCCCGCGCGAGCTCGGCGGCGTCAACTGCCCGATGCTCATCCACTTCATGGTCACCGAGCTGCTCGCCCGCGGCGACGTCTCGGTCATGGCCCACTACAACTTCCACAGCGGCATCGCCCTCAGCCTGCTCATGTACTCCGTGCAGGAGGGCACCACCGGCTTCGACCGCGCCAGCCACAGCATCACCGGCACCCGCTTCTCCGCCGCCATCACCGAGATCCTCCGCGGCGACGCCTTCGGCAGCATGGACATCACCGAGCCCGACGCCGGCTCCGACATGGGCGCCCTCAAGTCGCGGGGCGAGCAAGACGAACACGGCAACTGGTTCGTCAGCGGCCAGAAGATCTTCATCACCTCGGGCCACGGCAAGTACCACATCGTCATCGCCCGGACCGAGCCGGCGAGCGCCGGCAAGCTCGGCCTCGACGGCCTCTCCCTGTTCCTCGTCCCGGCCTACGAGGACCTGCCGGACGGCACCCGCAAGCGCCTCGCCACCCTCGACCGCGTCGAGGAGAAGCTCGGCCACGAAGGCTCCGCCACCGCCGCCATCACCTTCGACCGCAGCCCCGCCCAGCTCATCGGCAACCGCGGCGACGGCTTCAAGCTCATGCTCCTGCTCATGAACAACGCCCGCCTCGGCGTCGGCTTCGAGTCGATCGGCCTGTGCGAGGCCGCCTACCGGCTCGCCCGCGACTACGCGGCCGAGCGCCGCAGCATGGGCAAGACCATCGACCGCCACGAGATGATCGCCGACTACCTCGACGAGATGCGCACCGACATCCAGGGCCTGCGCGCCCTCGCTATGCACGGCGCCGTGCACGAGGAGCTCGCTCAGCGCCTCAAAATGCAGGCCATGATGACCGCCGATGAGGGCAGCCTCGAACGCGCCCGCCTGCTCAAGCAGTCGCGCCGCGAGAGCCACAAGACCCGCAAGGTCACGCCCCTCCTCAAATACATCGCCGCCGAGAAGGCCGTCGAGATGGCCCGCCGCTGCGTCCAGATCCACGGTGGCTCTGGCTACATCAAGGAGTACGGCGCCGAGAAGCTCCTGCGCGACGCGATGGTCATGCCGATCTACGAGGGCACCAGCCAGATCCAGTCGCTCATGGCCATGAAGGACGCCATGTCCAACATCATGCGCAACCCGCAGAAGTTCCTGACCCGGGTCGCTCAATCGCGTTGGCGCAGCCTCTCCGCCCTCGATCCGCTCGAGCGTCGTGTCGCCCGACTCACCGCGCTCTCCCTGTCCGCCCAGCAGCACCTCATCCAGCGCACCGCCACCGACAAGCTGCGCAGCCTCGGCAAACACAAGGTCCGCGAGTGGTCCAAGGAGTTCTTCCAGAATTGGGAGCCCAAGCGAGACTTCGCCTACGCCATGCTCCACGCCGAACGGCTGACCCGGCTCCTCAGCGACGTCGCGATCTGCGAGATCCTGCTCGCCCAGGCCCACGACTTCCCGGAGCGCCGCGAGCTGCTCGAGCGCTACCTTGACCGCGCGGAGCCCCGCTGCAACTTCTTGCACGAGGAGATCACCACACGCGGCGACCGCCTCCTCGCCACCCTCGCCCGCGACTCCAGCGACGAGGCGGCCCGCGCCTAGCCGGGAGGACATGCCACGCGTTCCCCCGGACCCCCGGCACCTGTCTGCAAGGACAGGTCGTAAGGGCCATCTCGCGCCTGCGCCCACGGGCCAGCTCGTGCTCGCGGACCCGCCACGAAGGGTCCAGGGCGGCGTCGCCACGACGCAGCTCACGGTCTCTGCCCGCGTCGGCGAGAACGCCGAGCTCTTCGCGCAGATCCTGGCCCTCCACGTCCCCGCCAGCAGCCTGATCGCCGACGTCACCTACGGCCTCGGCGCCTTCTGGAAGAAGGTGCCCGCGGACCGCTACCGCGTGCTCGCCTCGGACATCGCCCTCAAGCCCGGTCTGCGCCCGCTGCCTGGCTTCACCCTCACCGACGCGGTCGACTGCCGCGCGCTCCCATACGCGGCAGCGAGCCTCGACGCCGTCGTGCTCGACCCACCTTACATGGAAGGCATGTACCGCCGCGAGGTCGACCACATGGCCGGGTCTGGCACCCACGCCGCCTTCCGCCGGGCCTACAGCGCCAGCGCGGCCACCAACGAGACCGGCCCGCGCTGGCACGACGCCGTCGTCGACCTCTACGCCCGCGCCGGGCGCGAGGCCGCCCGCGTGCTCCGTGCGGGCGGTGTCCTGATCGTCAAGTGCCAGGACGAGGTCAGCGCCAACACGCAGCGCCTCACCCACGTCGAGCTCATCACCGGCTACGAGTCCCTCGGCTTCTACGCCAAGGACCTGTTTGTGCTGGTGCGCGCCAACAGCCCCGCGGTCTCGCGGCTGAAGACCCAGGTCCACGCGCGCAAGAACCACAGCTACTTCTTGGTGTTCGAAAAACGCAAAGCTCGTCACGCCAACGTCCGTAGCTTCGCCTGACCCGCTTACCGTAGCGTGGCCATCACGACCAACGAGCTTCCGTCGGGCCGTGTCACCTTCCCGAGCTGCGTCGCTACCCCCGTCGGTAGCAGCCGCGTCACCTCGACCCGCATGTCGGTGTGATCGTAGTGACCGTCGCTCGCTCGCCGCACATCGATGGCGTAGCGGGTTCCCATCGGCGTGGCCTCAGGCTGCACCCGCGCCCAGTAGAAGTTCGTCTGCCGCTCGTTGTGCTCCACTCGCGTCTTTAGTTCCGCCATCGGGAAGCCCATCTGCCCGCGGCTGTCCGGCAACAGCAGCATCAGCGTCATCACCTTGCGCCCCCCGTCTCGCGCGACTTCCGTGATCTCGATCGACAGCTCGCTCGCCGCGGCAGGCACGACCTTCGCAGCCACGGGCCTCGCCGCGTGGACGCTCGGTGCAAGTGAGAGGAGTGAGACAAGCAGCAGGGCAGGGACTCGCGTGGTTTGCATGCCACGCCCCAGAGCAACCCTCGTGCCATCACGCCCGCACACATGTTGCCGACCGGGCGGTCCGTACCCATATGTCAGCCTCGACGGTGCCACACGCCCGCGTGTGCCATCGTGACAGCCAGGGGTTCGCGCGAAGTCCGCGCCCGGCCGTCTGTCAAAATGTCAGCCTCCCCCCGACGGAGTGACAAGTCCGCGGGACAGACGGTCGAGGAGGCCCCCTGAATCCTGAAAAGGATTCAAGAATTTATCAGGACCGACACTTGCTTCCAATCGGAGTCGCCATGACCGTGTCCAAGCCCGCGCCCACCGTGCTCATCGTCGACGACGAGCCCAGCATCCTCGACGCCCTCCAGAAGGTGCTGACCAAGGAGAATATGCACGTGCGGATCGCTCAGAGCGGGCAACAGGCGCTGGAGGTTCTGCGCCTCCATCCGGTGCAGGTGATGATCACAGACCTGCGCATGCCCGGCATGACTGGCGAGGACCTGCTCAAGGCCGCCAAGGCGATCACGCCCGAGGTCGAGGTCCTGGTGATGACCGCCTATGGCACCGTCGAGAACGCCGTGGCTGCGATGAAGCTCGGCGCCTACGACTTCATCAGCAAGCCGCTCAAGCGCGCAGCCATCGTCGCCGCGGTTCAGAAGGCGCTCGACAAGCACGCGCTCGTCGCCGAAAACCGCGAGCTGCGGGCCCAGCTCGCCGCCGCCACCCACAAGCCGATCGTCGGCAACAGCCAGGTCATGCGCGCCGCGCTCGAGATGGCCAAGCAGGCCGCCAGCTCCTCGGCGACCGTGCTCTTGCTCGGCGAGAGCGGCACCGGCAAGGAGCTGTTCGCCCGCTACATCCACCAGCACAGCGGCCGCGCCTCCCGCCCGCTCGTGCCCACCAACTGCGCCGCCCTGCCCGAGTCGATCCTCGAGAGCGAGCTCTTCGGCCACGAGAAGGGCGCCTTCACCGGCGCCACGCGCACGCGCGAGGGTCGCTTCGTCGAGGCCAACACCGGCACCCTCTTCCTCGACGAGATCGGCGAGATCCCGCTGCACATCCAGGTCAAGCTGCTGCGTGCGCTGCAGGAGGGGGAGATCGAGCCGGTCGGCGGTCGCATGACCAAGGTCGACTTTCGCCTGATCTGCGCCACCAACCGCGACCTCAGCGACGAGGTCAAGGCCGGTCGCTTCCGCGAGGATCTTTTCTATCGCATCAACGTCATCCCGATCCGCGTCCCGCCGCTGCGCGACCGTCTCGAGGATGTCCCTCTGCTCGCCGATCACTTCATCCGCATCTACGCCGGCAAGCACGGCAAGCGCGTCTCGGGCTTCACCGAGGCCGCCCTGCATCGCATGGGTAACTACGGCTGGCCTGGGAACGTGCGTGAGTTCGAGAACGCCGTCGAGCGCGCCGTCGTCCTTTGTCGGGGCGAGCTGGTCGACGAACTCGATCTCCCGCCCGAGCTGCGCGACCCCCAGGCTGGCCATGGGCGTCAGATCACATTCTCGGTCGGCACACCGCTCGAAGAAGTCGAGCGTAGGATGATCTCCGAGACGCTAAAGTTCACCCGCGGCGACAAGCGCCTGGCCGCCGACCTCCTCGGCATCGCCACTCGCACCATCTACCGCAAGCTCGAGACCGGCAGCACCCACCCCGAAGCACCGGTGGCGCCCCAGACCCCGGTTGTCGACGACGAGATCCTACACTGACGAACCCTGCCTGCGACCCGACGAGCGACGATGGAAGCCCTCTTCAAACAATACTTCTGGGTCGTCAAGGGGCTGGGCCTCGGCATCACCGCGGCCCTGGCCGCCTCCGTCCTCACAACCTACGTCGGTAGCGCATACATCTACGAGGACAAGTCCGGCGAGACCGGGAACGCCGGCGACACCGGCGACACTGATGGAGGCGGCGAAGACGACGACGAGGACAAACCCCTCGTCAGCAACTTCGCCGGAGCCGGCGGCGGCTCTAGCTCCGGCAGCAGCGGCGGCGGTAACCGCACCAAGCTCATCACGGGTGTGCTCTCGCGTAACCTGTTTTGCCCGACCTGCGCCAAGGTCGAGCTTCCGCCCGACACCACCGGCGGCGCGACCATCGACCCCGTGACTGGCCAGCCCGAGAACATCAGCGGCGGACCTCAGCCCGGCGAGCTGCCAAGCACCCTCCCGCTGCGCCTGGTGGCCACCATGGAGGCCAGTGACCCGCAGTTCTCATGGGCCACCCTGCGCGACGAGGACAACGGCGGCGCTGGCCCGTACTGGCCCGGAGACAGGATCTACCCCGGGGCTGTGCTCGTGTCCGTCGAGCGGCGCATCGTCCACGTGCGCAACGGTAGCCAGCTGCAATACATCGAGCTCGGCGTCGAACCACCGAAGGGCGCGCCCAAGCCGGTCGCCGAGAAAGCGAAGGCGGCGGATGAGGATGACAAGCCAAAGTCTGGAAGCGGAATTGAGGGGGCCGAGAACGCCATCAAGTGTGACAGCGAGAACTCCTGCACGATCGATCGCGCGTGGCTGGAGGGCGTGCTCTCCAATCCGCTGGCCCTCACGAAGCAGGCCCGCATGATGCCGTCGGTCAAGGACGGCGAGACCCGCGGCTTCAAGTTCTACGGTATCCGCCCCGGCAGCCTCCCCAAGCTGCTCAACATCAAGAACGGCGACCTCATCACCTCGGTGAACGGCACCGACCTCAAGTCGGTCGATGGCGCCATGTCCCTGTACACCAAGCTGCGTCGGGCCTCGAACCTGCAGATCACGATCGAGCGCAAGGGCGAGACGATCAACAAGGAAATCACCATCCAATGACCACGCGTCTGCCCCTCCGCACCCGCGGCCTCGCTGCCGTGCCTGCGCTGTCCATGCTCCTCCTCGGCGCTCCGCTCCCCGCGGGCGCTCAGGTCACCGCGCAGGCCCCGGATGGTTCCACGTCGCCCACTGCGGGGACCTCCCTGCGGGGCAGCACTGCCCCCCCGAGCGGCGGTGGCGAGCTCATCGGCGACGAGAACGCCGGCGCTGGTGCTGGCACGGGTGGACCTCTTCCCCACAATACGTGTCGCAAGGCGCCACGAGGGACACGATTCACCGTCACCCTGCCCAAGGAGACCGAGCTCGAAGACCTCATCAATTGGATGATGAGTATCACCTGTCAGAAGTTCATCTGGGATCGCAAGGTCCGCAGCGGCAAGGTCACGATCATGTCACCCGAGCCGGTCACCGTCGACGAGGCCTACGCGGCCTTCTACGCCGCGCTCGAGACCATGGGTCTCACCGTCGAGCCGTCCGGCAAGTACTTCAAGATCGTCGAGACCACCGACGCCAAGAACCGCACGCTCCCGCTCTATGGTGACGATGCCAATGCCCCCAACAGCGACCGCTTCGTCACCCAGTTGATCCGCATCAAGAACGGCGCCACGAAGGATATCAGCGACGTCCTGAATCAGCTCAAGAGCAAGCAGGGCAGCGTCGACGTCATCGGTAACCTCATCATCCTCACGGACAAGGGATCGAGCATCCGACGCCTCGAGCAGATCGTCCTGGAGCTCGACACACCGACCGCCAGCGAGAAGATTTTCTTCTACCAGCTGCAATTCGCCAAGGCCGAGGAGGTCGCGCAGATCATTCGCGATATCTTCGGCGAGGGCAGCAAAAGTGAAGCGGCCCCCTCCAAGGGCAAAGGGAGCCGAGCGAGCTCGCCGACCGCTTCCGCGATCAATCGAGTTATTGTCGATGAGCGCTCTGGCACGCTGATTGTCATCACCAACGAGGCTGACTACGTCATCATCCGCAAGCTGATTGAGCGCCTAGATGTCAAACTTCCGGGCGGCGGCGGACGCATCCATGTCCGCAAGCTCAAGAACGCCGACGCTCAAGAGGTCGCCACCGTGCTCTCCGCGTTGGCGACAGGCGCCAAGCAAGCGGCCCAGGCCGGTGGCGACAAGAATAAGGCCGCCGCCGGCCCTGTTTCCGCGGACCTGTTCTCCGGCGACGTAAAGATTACACCCGATCAGGCTACCCGTTCGCTCGTCATTATCGCCTCTGCCTCGGATTACAAAAATCTTGAGCCGGTGATCGACAAGCTCGATATGGAGCGGCGCCAGCTCTACATCGAAATCTACATGCTTGAAGTAAGCATCAAGCACAACACCGACGTCGGCGCCGGCATGCACTTCGGCGCTCCCTTCAGCGTGCAGGGGAACACTGCGGTAGCCCTGGTTGGCAGTGCCCCTACTTCGGCGCTAAACTCGCTCATCCTCTCGCCTGACGCCTTCAAGGGTCTCGCGGGTGGCCTCATTGGACCGCTCATTCCCGGCTCTGGCCAGTTGCTTGGTACCGGCCGCGACATCCCCGGGTTCGGTGCTGTGATCCAGGCCTTGCAGGGGAGCTCGGACGTTAATGTGGTGTCGGAGCCGCATATGTACGCCGCTGATAACCAGGAGGCAACCATCGAAGTCGGCCGCAACGTGCCGACCCAGGGCGCGCTATCATTCGGCGGCGCTGGTGGTGGCAGTGGCTTGGTCCCTTTGCAGTCGATCGAGCGCCAGGATGTCACCCTGCGCATCAAGGTCAAGCCTTACATCAACGACGAGCGCAACGTGACAATGGACGTCGAGGTCGAGGATCGAGACATCGCCGACACCAGCCCGACCCTCGGTGTGACGACCACGAAGCGGCGCTTCAAGCTCGACAAGATCGTCGGTCGCGACGGGCAGCCCTTTGTCCTCGGTGGCCTCATCCGCGACCGCGAGAGCGAGAGCGTCTCTCAGGTCCCTGGCCTCGGGTCTATCCCGCTGCTCGGCTGGCTGTTCAAGAGCCGACAGAAGGGGAAGGAGAAGGTCAACCTCCTGCTTGTCATGGTCCCGCACATCATCGACTCGCCCGACGATGTGCGGCGGATCCACGAGCGTCGTGACAAGGAGCGTCTGGAGTTTATCGAGCGCGAAACCAACTTCAAACGCCGCGAGTTGCCCAGCAACGTTAACTACCGCAAGAAGTCGGGCCTGCTGGCCTCGATCGACAAGGAGGCCCGTCGCATGGAGCAGGAGGAGATTCAGCTCCGCCGTGCCGAGGAGGAGATGCGGCGCGAGGTCATCACTGGTGTGCTGGGCATGAGCCCGCGCCTCGGCGGGGGCGACGGAGGTGACGATGACGACGGTGGGAGCGGCGGCGCGCCGACCGTGACCCCCCCCACGCCGGCAGCGGCGGTCCGCCGCGAGCCCTGAGGTCATGCTGATAGGTTGAGAGTCCCGATGAGCCCTCCCCCGATGAACACGCAGCACGCAGCTTCTGCCGCCCCGATCTTCGCCGCCGTCGGCGTGCGCCCGCAGGCACGCCCGCTCGGAGAGCTGCTGATCGAGATGCGAGTGTTGCAGGCCGAGGCTCTGGCCGAGGGTCTAGCGGCCCAGCATCTCGAGGGTGAGCGCATCGGCGAGACCTTGGTCCGGCTCAAGCATTGTAGCGAGTGGGATGTTTGCCGCGCGCTCGCCCAGCAATTCGGCCTGCCCGCCCGTGAGAGTGCAGAGATCAGTGATATCGAGGACGTGCTGGTTGAGCGTCTACCGATCCAGTACGCCCGCGGCAACACCGTGCTCCCTTGGCACTTCGACCCGCAATTCTGCGTCTTGAGCGTGTTCGCGGCGGACCCGTTGAAACTTCTGGATCTCGACGACCTCTGTGGCGTCTATGGGGCATTCGACCTCGAAATCACATTGATGCCGAAATCGACGGTGCTCGATCTCATCAATCGTGTATACGCTCGGCGGACCAAAGATGTCGATCTCGAGAAAAAAGACGAGGAGTACGCGGAGGAGGATGAGGACATCCTGCACGCATCCGCCGAGGACGCGCCGATCATCCGCTTCGTCAACAGCCTGATCTTCAACGCAGCGAAAGAGAAGGCGAGCGACATTCATATCGAGCCAGGAGACAAAGAGATCATCGTTCGCAACCGGGTCGACGGGCAGTTGCACGAGGTCAAGAAGGCCCCGAAGGCCCACCTTCCAAGCATCATCGCCCGCGTCAAGATCATGGCTGGCCTCAACATCGCGGAGAAGCGTTTGCCACAGGATGGCCGCATTCGCCGGAAGATCGCCGGCAAAGAAGTCGACATGCGTGTTGCCACTGTGCCGACCGCGCATGGAGAGCGCGTGACGATCCGACTCCTCGACAAGTCTGCCGTGATGCTGAACCTCGACAGCATCGGCATCGCCGCTGATCACCTTCGTCTGATTCGCAGTGTCATCAACCGGCCACATGGCATCTTCCTGGTCACGGGTCCCACGGGCTCCGGCAAGACGACGACGCTGTACTCAGCGTTGTCGGAGATCAACAAACCCGACCTCAACATTCTCACCGTTGAAGACCCCGTCGAGTACCAACTTCAGGGGATCTCTCAGGTTCAGGTCCAGAGTAAGATTAATCTGACCTTTGCCGCGGGGTTGCGCTCGTTCCTGCGCCACGACCCAGACGTGATTATGGTCGGCGAGATTCGCGATGTCGAGACTGCTGAGATCGCGATCCAGGCATCGCTTACCGGCCACCTCGTGCTTTCCACGATCCATACTAACGACGCTGCGACCGGCATCACACGTCTCGTTGACATGGGTGTGCAGCCGTTCCTGGTCGCATCCTCGCTGGTGGCGCTTCAGGCTCAGCGCCTGGTTCGGCGCGTGTGTGTGCACTGCTGCGAACCTTATCGGCCCACTGCTGCCGAGATCCAGGATGTCGGCATCGATCCTGATCGCTTCTTTCTCGGTCAGGAGTGCTTGGTTGTGCCGTTGCGCGAAGAGGATGGCACGGTGATTCCCCTCGCTGCTCCGGCGGGCCGCAAGTTGCCACCCGCCGGGCACCTCTATCGCGCTGCCGGGTGCGAGAAGTGCCACGGGAGCGGGTATTCCGGCCGCACTGGATTGTACGAGGTCTTGATGATCACCGAAGACATCCGTCGTCTGGCCATCCGCAATGCGGACTCCGGGCAGATCAAGGCTGCCGCGTTAGCCCAGGGCATGCGCACCCTGCGGGATGACGGGGCCCACAAAGTTCTCTGCGGCATCACCACGCTCGAAGAGGTCATCGCAGTGACCGCAGAGGAGAGTTAAGGCGATGCCAGCCTACGCATATACTGGGCTCAGCAAGTCGGGGAAGGCCGTCAAGGGCATCGAGAACGCCGACAACGTCGCGGCGCTCAAAGGCAATCTCAAGCGTATCGGTATTTTCCTCACAGCTGTCAGCGAGACCAACCAGAACACCTCTGTGTCGGCCGGTGCTGGCATGAACCGTGAGGTCGACCTGACGGCGCTATTCGACCGGATCAGCCAGAAATTGGTCGCTCGAAACACGCGCTTGCTGGCTACGCTCCTCTGCGCTGGCGTCACGCTGCCTGAGGCGCTTCAGGCCCTCACAGAGCAGGTTGAGAGTCGTCGGTTCAAAGGGGTGCTAAGCGACATTGCAAACCGCGTGAATGAGGGTAGTTCCCTGGCCGACGCGGTCTCGCGCTACCCCGAAGTGTTCCTTCCGTTGTTCATCAACATGGTCCGAGCGGGCGAGGCCTCAGGCTCGCTAGAGACGGTGTTGCTGCGTATCGCCGACTTCATGGATCAACAGGAGGAACTGAAGGGAAAGGTCACCTCGGCCATGATCTATCCAATTATCATGACCGTGCTATCGGGCGGCATCGTCATGATGTTGATGATCAACGTGGTCCCGCAGATTACTGACATGTTCGACGGCATGAATGCCGAGTTGCCGTGGAACACCAAGTTCCTCATCTGGATCAGCAACCTACTTGCCGATTACTGGTTTCTGTTCCTTGCCGGTGGCGCAGGCTTGGTTTGGCTGTTTCGCCGGTGGCGCGCCACCGCCACGGGCCGGGCGACCTTTGATACCGTCATTCTCAAGATCCCAATTGTGGGTGATCTCGCACGCAAACTGGCGATCGCTCGCTTCGCGCGCACGCTGTCGACCATGCTCGCCAGCGGCGTCCAGCTGCTGCAGGCTCTCGACATCGTGCGTTCGCTGCTCGGCAACTGGGTGCTTGAGAAGGTCGTCGGGACCGCGCGCGATAACATTCGCGAGGGCGAAGGTATCTCGCCCGCGCTCAAGCGCAGCGGCGAGTTCCCCTCGTTGGTCACCCATATGATCGCCGTTGGGGAGCGCTCAGGCCAGCTTGAGCAGATGCTGGTCGACGTGGCCAACGCCTACGATCGCGAGGTCAACACCGCGCTCACGCGCATGACCGCGATGCTAGAGCCCTTGATGATCGTCGCCATGGGCGGCAGCGTCGGCTTCATCGTATTCTCCATCATGCAGCCGATCATGATGCTCAACGAGATGGCCGGGCAGCAGTAGCGAGCCCGTCGCAGCAAGCAGGAAGACCAGACCATGACCACCCTCACCCGCACTCAAATCCTCAAGGCCCTTGCTCGCCGCCGCCGCAACAGCCGCGGCATGACCCTCATCGAGATCCTCGTCGTACTGGCGATCATCGGGTTGATCGTCGGTGGCGTCAGCGTCGTGGCTTTCAACGCCTTTAGTGGCGCCAAGGTCGACAGCGCCGCCAACGATGTACTCAATGTTCAGAAGGCGTGCGAGCAGTACTTGTTGCAGAAGAACGACAAGTGCCCCAAGAGTATGCAGGATCTGAAGGCAGCGGGCGTGGTCGCCCGTGTGCAGAAGGACCCCTGGCAGAATGAGTTTGTCATCACTTGCCCGGGCGAGCACGGGCCGGTGGACGTCAGCTCGATGGGCCCGGACGGTAAGGCCGGTGGCGGCGACGACATCGTCAGCTGGGAGTCGAACAAGGACCGCGAGGAGAAGAAGAAGGACGCCAAGTGAAGCGTTCGACGTCTTAGAGTCGCCGCGCATGTCCTCCTTTCGTCGCCATAAGCTCCTCGTAGATCAGCGTCGCCGCAGCCGCGGCATGACGCTGATCGAGGTGCTGATCGTTCTTGCCATCAGCGCCCTGCTGATCGGCGGGGTTGCCACCGGTCTCGGCGCCGGGCGGCAGGCGGAGGTCTCACGCGCGACCAATCAGCTCGCCAATACAATCCGCTTCGCCTTCAATAAGGCCCGCGTCACTGGCAGCTACTACCGGCTCCTCATCAAGCTCGACGACAGCTCGTTCTCGATGCAGCGAGGTGCCGATCGGATGTATTTGCCCGCGACAGATCGCTACGGGCGCATCAAGGTCGTGGACCCGAGCCGCGAAAAGGAGAAGGAGGAGCGGGACCGCCGAGCGGAGGAGAACTATAATCGTTCGATCCAGGCCCGTGTCCTGGCGGCCGTTAAGGGACCCTCGAATACCAAGGGCGCCGGGACGCCGATCGGTGCGCCATCCAAGGCCGCTCCGGCGAAGGCGGGGGCGACCCCTGCTGTAGGGGCGCCGGCGGCGGTCGCGCCGGCGGCGGGCGGTGGCATGCTTGATAAGTATGCGGTGCAGGCCAAGAAAGTGCCGCGGCGCAAACCGCCGATCTTTGGTGCTTTCGACGACGACAACAGCCTTTCGGAGCTGAAGAAGCCGTTCAAGCTGCCCAAGACGGTCAAGGTCGTTAGCGTTCAAACCGCTGACGACATCAGACCGATCACCGCTGGCGAAGCGAGCATCTACTTCTTCCCACAGGGTCATACCCAGCTCGCCCATATTCAGGTCGAGGAGATCGAGAATCCTGCGAACTCGTTCACGATCATCATCAAGCCACTCACTGGCCGCGTAGAAGTCAAGGAAGGCAAGATTAACCTGGCCTTGACCGACGATCCCAACTCCATCCGTGATGACCTCGGTCGCCGCCAGACGCGGAGGAGCTTCTGATGTCGATCGCTAGACAGCCGTATGGCAGCCACCGCGATCGAGGCCTTACTTTGCTCGAGGTGATGGTGGCGATGGCCATTCTTGCGCTCTCGATGACCTCCCTTATGGCCTCGCAGATGGCCAGTATCCGTGCCACTCGCTACGCGCAGCACGTTACCTCGATTGCCTTCCTTGCCGAATACCAGCTGATTGAGGTCGAGTATGTGATGCGTAAGGAGGGTGGGTGGGTGCTTGAGGACAAGATCTACGAGGGGAATTTCGCAACCCAAGGGTGGAGTGAAATTCGCTACAAGTGCGTTGTCGACTTCCTTGAGATCCCCGATTACAGCAAGTTGCGAGCCGCGAAGGATGATTCCGATCGCGCTGCTCAGGGCGAGAGCAGCGTGTACTATAAATCGGCCGGCGACAAGGCTTTCGGTGCACTGGCGATGGTCTGGCCGATGATCAAACAGGCGATCGAGCGCTCGATCCGCAAGGTCAAGTGCACGGTGTATTGGAAAGATGGCAGCCTGCAGAACGAGTATACAATTTACACGTTCTGGGCGGACCCCGAGAAGCTCAAGACCCTGCCAGGCCTCGGCGGCGAAGCCAAGGAGGGCGACGAGGAAGGCGACGGCAGTGGCGATGGGAAGGGTGGTGCCGGTGTTGGAGGCAAGGGTGACTCGACCGCTGGCGGCGCTATGGGCGCTGGCGTTCGCCCGCCCAGCATGGGCGGCGCCGGCCGCGGTGGTGCGATGGGGGTGCAAAAGTGATGGCACCACGCGCCCGCACCCGTCGCATGCTCGGTCTGACGATGATCGAGATCCTGGTCGCGGTCGCGGTGATGACGATGATGACAGTCTCGGTGTGGCAGAGCTTTCGCTCGACGGCGACGAGCATGAGGCATGCCGAGCATCTGCAAGTCCGCTACGCGATTATCCGTAATAGCTTGGCCCGCATGACCGCCGAGCTCTCGATGGCCTACCTGTCGTTCAACCGACCTGCCGACGACGATCGCCATTACACGCTTTTTGATGGGCGCGACCAGTTCACCCTCGACAACGTCACGTTCTCATCGTTCTCGCATGTTAGAATGCGCAAGGATGCTAACGAGAGCGATCAGTCGGTGATCCAATACTTCGTTGACCGCGACCCAGTGCAGGCCGGCCGCACCCATCTATTTCGTCGCGAGACCCGGCGTCTCACCGGAGACACCGCCGACAAGCTCATCGAGTACTCTCCGGCGTACATTTTTTGTGAGGACATCAAGTCGTTTGATGTCAAGTACTGGGACAACAAGAAGAACGATTGGGTCGACGAGTGGCGCACGGTCAAGCAGGACATGCAACCAGACCGCTTGCCCGAGCGCGTCAAGATCACCCTCGGCATTTGGGACGCGACGGCTGAGCGCGAGGTCAAATACACGACCCAGACCCTGCTATTTTTGCAGGAGAAACTCGATTTTTCCAAGTGAGCTCGATGACTACTTCCGCCGGCAAGCGCAGGCACCGAGGCCAAAGCCGCGAGCATGGCATCGCTATCTTGATGGTGCTCGCATGCCTCGCCGTGCTGATGCCCTTCACTGCGGCCTTCAGCTACACCACCCGAGTCGACTGGCAGGCGGCGATCAATTTGCGCGACGAGATTGCCGCTCGGAATCTGGAGCGTGGCGGTATGCGGCTGTCGATGCTCCTTTTCGAATTGCAGCGTATGGTCTTCAACCAGAAGCAGTTTCGCCAGATGCTCGGCACCTGGGATATCACCCAGGTTGCGCCCTACCTGATGTCTGCATTTGGTTCTAAGGATGGGCATGAGGGCATCGCAGGGCTCGCTGGTCTCGATAATAGCACCTTCAAAGATTTGGCGATCGAGAGTGGCAGCTTCGAGATCCGCATGGAGGCCGAAAGTGGCAAGGTCAACATCAACTGCCTGGCGCAGACGGGACAGGGGAAGGATAGTTCGCAGGCCCGGACCGTGCAGACCCTCGAAGCGATGCTTATGCCGACGCTCTACGACCCGCTCTTTGACGAGGAAAAGGGTGACGGCCAACGTTACACTCGCAAGCAGATCCTGCAGGCGATGGTCGACTATATCGATGACGACAACAAGAGTTATGATGTGGTCAAACTGGCGACCAGTTCGACACAGGAGCGTTATCGCTATACAGAAGTCTTCGACCCGTATCAGCCGCGGAACGCTCGCCTCGACTCGGTCGAGGAGTTGAACCTTGTGGAGGGGGTCGACGACGACATCATGGTGGCTTTCGGTGCCGACCTTACGGTCTATGGCGGCTGCAAGGTCAACATCAACTTCGCGAGCGCGGACCAGATTGCGCTGGTCCTGCGCTACTCGGTCGACGCCGCTGATAAGTGGAAGACCGAGGGCGAGAATTTCCTGATGAAGACCATGCCTCTGGCTCGCTATGTCGTCGATCAGCGGGAGTTCGCGTTGTTCGCGGACCTCAAAGCCTTCGAGGAACTGGTCGAGAAGCCCGACAAGTTCATTAGCCCGCTCGCGGCCATGGGCGGAGCGACCAACGCTGCCGCGCTGCGGGGCGCCAATATGCCGCGGATCCCCGAAGGCATCAATATTCGCCTCAACAGCGAGGAGGCCAAGGACGGACCGAACGCCGGCGAGACACTCGGCGGTGTCCAGGACATCGCCACGGTCGCACCCGAGCGAGTGTATCGAGTCGAGATTATCGCCGAGGCAGGCGCAGTCAAGAAGCGCCTCACTACCGTCTATGACATGCAATACGCGCGCAGCCAGTCCAAGGGCACTGGTGCGTGGATCTTCTACCGCGAGGACTAGCAGCCCATGGCCCAGAAGTACGTTGGACTCGACCTCGGCGCGCATGAGGTCAAAGCAGTGCTCGTCAGCGCAGGTCTGCGTGCTACGCAGGTGCTCGAGGTCGCGGTCGAGCCGGTGCCGATCCGTAGCGGCGACGACGGCGTCAGCGCGGCGCTCGAGCAAGGCCTGGCCTTGCTACGCCGTCGAGGTTGGAACCATTACCGCGTCGGTGTCGTGCTGCCAGGCTCGGCGGCGAGCTTTCGCGTGCTCAAGTTCCCCTTCAACGACCCGCGGCGGATCGCCCAGACGATCCCCTTTGAGGCCGAGGGGCAGTTTCCGATCCCGCTCGAGGAGCTCGAGTATGATCATATCCCGCTTGCGACCGGTCAGACCGGCCAGGCGCTGATGGTCGCGGTTCGCCGCGAGACCATCGACAAGGTCACCCGCGCTTTCAAGGCCGCCAGTATCGACCTCAAGCTGGTCACGGTCGATGTGATAGCGACGGCGCAGGTGCTCGACTCGGTGATCCCCGAGTTGGTGAAGTCGGATCCCACCGACAGCCGCGTCGCCGCCGTACTACTCCTTGATATCGGCACTCAGACCACCGATCTGGTCGCCTATGGCGCGAAGGGGCCTATCGCTGCGCGAGTGCTCCGCCGCGGGGGCGCACACGTGACCCGTGCGCTGCAGGAGCATTACAGGCTAGACGCCGCTGCCGCGGAGCGGGCCAAGATCGAAAGCGGCTTCTTGCCCCACCGGGGCACCGGCGAGCTGTCTCCGGCGCAGCTCGAGTCGGGGTCGCTGGTGGCACGGGCGATTGAGCCGATCGTCCGCGAGGTTGAGCATACTCGCCTCTGGTTGCGCGCGGAGTATGGCGTGGAGGTTACGCAGATCCGACTTGGCGGTGGCGGTTCGCAGCTGCGCGGCCTGGACGCGTACCTTGCCGAGCAGCTCAGCTTGCCGACGCTTCGAGCCCGCCCGCGCGACAACCTTGTCGTTGGTAGCCTCCGCGGGCACGATTGGACCAGCACCAGTGCGGCCCTCGGTGCCGCTGTGGGTTGCGTGCGGCGGCCGCTGATCCAGCTGCACAAGGACATCAGCACCCAGAAGGGTGGTGATGGTAGTTGGATCGTCGAGCGCATGGCCACCGTCGGCGCTCTCGGCTTCGTGATCCTCGCGCTTGCGGCGATCGATACCCTCGTGAAGGTCAGCTCGCTCGAGTCAGAGCGAAAGGCCCGCGAGGCCGAACTTGGGGTGGCCAGTGCCAAGGTGTTCGGCGAGGCGCTCATCAACGTGAACGATATTGAGGCCCGGCTGGGTGAGGTCGATGGCGAGGACATCACGAGCTTGATCGCCAACCGTGGCGCTGTCGAGGTGCTTGGGGCCTTCGTCAAGGCGACGGTGCCGGCGGGACCGAAGCCACCACCTGCTCCGGCCGCACCGCCTGTCGAGGGTGGGGGAGAGGAGGCGCCTGCGGCCCCGGCGGAGCCGATTGCGGCCGTGCCTCTACCCGCCGTGGACCTCAACGCCGGCATCGCTTGGGACGATGATCTCCAGCTCGCCAACATCGAGATCCGTCCGCGGGCGATCCAATTCAAGGCGTCGGCGACCCGCCCGACGACGCAGGACCGCCTGAAGACCCGCTTGATGAGCGCGATGCCCTGCGTCACCAGTTTTCCCAATGCTCGCTTGCGTGACGAGAACGACCGCAAGGTCTTCGACCCCACGCTCGAGCATGATTGTTACTTCAAGCCTCTGGAGGCCGAATCGTGAGCACGCCGGTCCAGCAGCCATTTCTCGGCGGCTTCATTGCCCGCCTGCAGCCGCGCGAGCGAGCCCTCCTCGGGGTGCTGCTCATCGTCTTCTTCGTCATCGCTATCGGCGTGTTGTTCATGGTGCGTAGGGATGCGCTCGCGGAGAAGCAGACGGCGATCAACGATCTTCGTCGTGGCCTCGATCTCGTGCATACGCGCGGCACCGTCTACGATCTCAAGAAGAAGGAGAAGGCCGCCCGTGAGGCCAGGATCGCCAACATCCAGCCGCTTGTCTTCTCGGCGCTGCTGGAGGAGGCTTCGCGCAGTCTGGTGACCGGTACGCTTCGCGGCGAGGAGGAGAAGCCCTCACAGCCGCTCGGTGATGGCGCCTTGATCAAGCGCATCTATGGGTTTGAGGTCCGCAACGTGGCGCTCGAGGAGCTGATGAATTTCTTGACGAAGGTCGAGCAGCAGCCCGGCAACATCCTTATCGTCGAGCGTCTGGCGATCAAATCGCTGTCGGCGATGGAGGATCGCCTCAACGTCGAGGTGGATCTGGCGACCTGGGAACTGGCCAAGCAGGAGCCGGTGGCCGAGACGGCGGGAGCTGAGGGGGCCGAGCAATGAAGATCAAGCTGCCATCCTTTCGGTCGGGTCCGTCGCCCGTCGCCTCGCCAGGGGGCACCCTCACTGCCGAGCCGGCGATCGGCGGCGCTGGCAATCAGCTGCGCCTGTTGTCGCGGCGAGTCCGCGGCGCGGCTGGCTGGGTCGCCTTCTTTTTGGCGGTGTTCTTCGTGTTCGTGTGGGTCTCGTTGCCGACCCGCGCAATCGCGTGGCGCATCGGTCAGGCGGCGCGTGACGCCGGGTATATCGTCGAGATTGAGGATGTGTCGCTCTCGCCGTTCGGCGGGGCTTCGCTCTACAATGTGACCTGGACCTTCCAGCCGTCGCATTCCGGCCAGATCCCGCGCAAGCTCTTGCTGCCGCAGGTCGACATCGACGTGTCGGTGCTCGGTCTGCTGTTCGGAAAGTACAACGTCGAGGTCGATACGGCGATTGATGACGCGACGATCCACGCGGTTTACACGCGCACCGACGTCGAGTCGACGGTGAAGCTCGATGTCGATGCGCTGGCCCTCTACGACGTGCCCAAGCTGCAGCAGTCGGTCAATGCTCCGGTGGTTGGCCTGTTTGGTCTGCATGTCGACATGACCATGCCGGAGAACCAGTTTGGCAAGGCGACCGGGTCGATCTCGATCGAGTGCTCGGGTTGCAAGATCGGCGATGGCCAGACCTTGTTGTTTGTGCCGGGTGCGGGGGGCCTGATGGCCAAGGGCATGACCTTGCCGGAGATCGATCTTGGGACGCTGTCCGGGACGCTGGTGGTCGCAGATGGCAAAGCCACCGCAGAGAAGTTCGAGACCAGCTCGGACGACATCACGCTCAAGATCACGGGCGGGCTCAACCTGGCCGATCCGTTCTCCAAGTCGGAGTTTGCGTTCGATCTGAAGCTGCTGCTCACGCCGGCGCTGCAGGAGCGCAGCGAGCCGCTCAAGTTGATGTATCAGACTGCCGGCCCGTCGACGAAGATGGACCCGCCGGACGACGCCTGGTTGGGGTTCAAGCTGCGGGGCACTGCGGGCAAGCCGAAGTTCTCGGGCATCAAGGCGAAGTCGCGGGAGGACCGCGACCGCGAGCGGCGGGAGGCGACGCTCAAGCGTGATGCGAAGCGCAAGGCGGCGAAGGCCAAGCGGGACCGCGAGAAGAAGAACGCGGCCTCGCCCGCCGATGAGCCGACCGGCGCGGGCGCGACGCCCGATCCGAGCACGCCGCCGGAGGACAGCAAGGTCGAGGCGAAGGCTGTCGACAGCAAGCCCGAGGACAGCAAGCCGGCGGAGGCGGTCCCGGCGGTCGAGCCCGCGGAGGAGCCGCGCCCCGAGGACAGCAAGCCCGTTGAAGAGCCACCGCCGGCTGCGGAGAAGCCCGCCGAGAACCCCGAGGTGGGTCAGGATGGGGGTCAGGGCGACGGCGCCACGCCACCCGCAGAGGGTGCTCCTGATGGGCAGGCTGGGGAGGCGGCTCCGCCGGCCGACGGCGAAGCTCCGCGTTGAGGTTTTTCCGGTAATTTTTGCGCCTCGGGTGATTGAGGGCTCCTGGCGGGCCTCCGCAGGCGCATTTTATGCGCGCCGGATGGGTGGCAGCCGTTGTGGCGAACGGGCAACCTCGATTTCCTATGCACGAGGACTCGACGCATGTGGCGTATGACACCTACTCCGACGAGGCGGCGCAAAATGCGCCCGAGCTGCCCAAGGCCGTCGCGGGGCGGGTGTTGGTGGTGGACGACGAATCCAGCGCTCGTTCGGCGCTGAGCGAGTTGCTGCGGGAGGAGGGGTACGAGGTGCAGTCCGCCGCGGACGGGTACAAGGCGCTGGGGCGGGTCGATGTGTGGCCGCCAGATGTCGTGATCACCGACGTGAAGATGCCAGCGCTCGGGGGCATCGAGCTCATGGCGAAACTGCGGGAGCGTATGCCGGACCTCGCGGTGATCGTGATGACCGCGTACGGGTCGGTGGAGGGGGCGGTCGAGGCGATGCACATGGGCGCCGACGACTACCTGAGCAAGCCGGTGCATCTGCCGCAGCTGCTCGTGGTCTTGAGGCGGGTGCTGGCGCACCGGCACCTGCAACGCGAGGCTCGCAGCCTGCGCTCGGCGCTGGCGGCTCGCGAGGACGATGCGATGTCGGGCATGATCGGCCACGCGAAGGCGCTGCGCGACCTGCTCGACCTTGCGAAGCAGGTCGCGGACGCGCCGGTGTCGGTGCTCGTCACGGGTGAGAACGGGACCGGCAAGCAGCAGCTCGCCAGGCTGATCCACCAGTGGAGTGGGCGGCGCGCCGGACCGCTGATCAACGTCAAGTGCGGTGCACTCGGGGACGCGCAGGCCGTGGAGCGCGAGTTGTTTGGACTGTACGAGCGCGGGGCCGTGGTCCGCGAGGGCCGCGTCCGCGAGGCGGATGGGGGCACTCTGGTGCTCGCCGACGTCGACGCGCTGCCGCTGGCGGCCCAGGCCCGCCTGCTGCGGGTGTTGCAGGAGCACCGGCATGAGCCGCTCGGCGACGGCGAGCCGCGCAGCGCCGACCTGCGGGTGATCGCCACCACCAGCAAGGACCTCGAGCCGCTGGTCAAGGCCGGCAAGCTGCGCGAGGATCTCTATTATCGGCTCGGGGTCGTCAGCCTGCGTACGCCCTCGTTGCGCGAGCGGCGGGACGATGTGCCGCTGCTCGCCATGCACTTCCTGCGGCGCTCAGCGGCGCGGACACGCAAGCCGGTGGTCGGCTTCGGCGAGCGGGCGCTCGGGGTGCTGCTGGCGTGCGACTGGCCGGGCAACATCCGTCAGCTCGAGCACTGCGTCGAGCGGGCCGTGGTGATGTGTCGCGGGTCGGAGATCGAGCCCCGGGACCTGCCGCGCGAGGTCATGTCGCGGACGCGGGGCGACGACGCGGCGCCGGTGATCCCGGGCGCTTCGCTGCGGGAGCTCGAGCGATTTGCCATCCTGCGCACGCTCGAGCACGTCGGTGGCAGCACGAGCAAGGCGGCCAAGATCCTCGGGATCTCACCGCGCAAGATCCAGTACCGGCTCAATGAGTACCGTGGACTGCCGAATCCCAGCGGCTCCGGCGAGTACACCGTGGTCGACGACTGAGCGCGGCGCCTAGCCGGCGATCTGCCGGCGGAGGGCCAGGTAGGCGTCGCTGAGCATGAACACCGCGAGCTCCTGCGCGGTGCGGCTGAGGCTGATGCGCTGTTTGAGGCTGCCGTTGGCGAAGCCGTCGAGGAGGCAGGCGGCGGCGAGGCAGCCGCTGACATCGCCCGAGAGCAGGAGCGCCATGCGAAGGTCGGTGGCGAGGGTGGCGCGGGCGCTGGCGGCCGGTTCGAAGTGGGTGCTCGAGAGGGCCTGGCAGATGCGCAGCAGCGGACGGCGTTGGCGGCGCGGGAGGTTCTTGCCGAGGTTGTTGGTGAGGTCGCGGAGGCGGCGGGTGTCGGGGTCGGCCGTGATCGCGTTGAAGACCTTGGTGACCTCGAAGCTGGCGGCGAGCATGAGGTCGAGCTCGACGGGGACGAGCGAGCGGACCTTGCCGCCGCCGAGAGCGCGGCGGGCGAGGGCCAGCGCCGCGAGGCCGCGCCAGGCGACCAGATCGCCGCGGATCCACAGGTTGACGCCGAGGCGCAGGGTCGGGTCGTCGCCTTCGTCGAGCAGGGCGACCGTGTTGTTGATCGAGGAGGCGCGCAGGCTGAGCTCCTCGATGCCGAGCAGGCGGCCCCAGGCGCGCAGCGGGAACGCCAGGCCCTGGACGTCGACGTTGGCCGGGACCGGCACGACCTCGTCGGGGCCGAGGCCGACAAACTCGACGTACATGCGGTCCATCGCCGACTCGACACAAGCCAGGAGGTCGCTGATGTCGGCGGTCTCGGCCGGGGAGAGCAGCATCTGGCGCAGGGCCGGGGTGGCGAGCACGTTCTGCAAGCCGGGTCCGCTGGCGGCCCGCATGTGGCCGTCGGGAGGCGGGGCCGAGCTGGGTTCGATGGCGAAGCAGAGGAGGCGGGCCATCTGCGCGAGCGGGGGGTTTGGCCGCGCGGCGACCTCGGCGAGCATGCGGATGTCGGTGGGGGCGACGGTGCCGCGGCCGATGCTGGCGAGCATGGCGGCGCGGATCGGGTCGAGGTAGGTGGCGACGCGGTCGACCTGGCCGCTGCGCTCGAGCAGGCGGATGAGGAGGAGGATCGTGGTGCGGTTGCCGGGGCCGAGCTCGGCGGCCTTCTCGATCGCGGCGAGGGCCTGGGCCTCGCGTCCGGGGACGTCGGCGAGGAGCTTGGCGCGCTGCATGTACAGGTCGTGCAGGCGGTCCGGGTCGCGCTCGCGGGCGGCGAGGCGCTCGAGGATGTCGGCGGCCTCGGCGGGGAGCTGGCTGCGCTCGAGCAGGCTGGCCATCAGCTGGATCGCGCGCGGGTCGTCGCCGCGGGCCTGGAGGACGATGCGAGCGTGCTCGAGGGCGCGGCCCATGGTGTTCGGCGATTGGGCGAGGATGCCGGCGAGGATCAGCCGCAGGTCGACGGCCGAGGGCTCGCCCGGGTCGTAGAGGGCGAGCAGCTGTTCCATGGCGTGGGCCGACTCGGCCTCGCGCCCGAGCTGCTGGAAGCAGCGGACCAGGCCGCGCAGGGCCTGCTTGCCGTCAGGGCGGGCCTGGGCGGCGACGGTGAAGTAGGCGACGGCGTCGTCATCGGTCGTCGACTGTTCGCCGAGGAACACGCCGAGCTCGTAGCGCAGGCCAGCGTCGGTGATGCGGCCGAAGACGGTGCTAAGCAGGTTGATCGCGGGGGCGGGCTCTGGGAGCTGGGTGGCGAGGGCGCGGGTGAGGCCGATCGCGTCGCGGTAGTGTGGGTCGCGGCCGAGGATCTGGCCGAGGAGGATCAAGGCGGCCTCGGCGTCCTCGGGGGTGCCGGTGTTGCCGGCGCGGACAGCCGCGTCGCGGGCCTCGGCCATGAGGGTGTGCACCGACACGGCCTTCTGTTTGGGCGTGGCCTGCTCGCGGGTGGCGCCGCTCGAGAGGCGACCCAGGCCCATGTCGGCCGGGGTGAGGCCAGGCATCGCTCGCAGGGCGGCGCGGTAGGCTCGCTGGGCTTCATTGACGGCGCCGGCGTGCTCGAGCAGCTCGGCGCTCTCGAGGTAGAAGATGGCGCGCTCGGAGTCTGACTGGGCGCGCACGGCCCGGGCGCCGACGGCGTCGGTCATGGCGAGCGGCGAATTGGGGTCGGAGAGCAGGCCCTCGAGCAGGCGCACGGCGTAGGGGTTGCCGGGGTCTTCTTTGAGCGCGCCGAGGATCGCGCCGGCGGCGAACTCGCGATCCTCCGGGGCCTCGGATTGCAGGAGCACCTCGGCGGACTCGACGAGCAGGGTCGCCTTGTAGTGGGTGTCCTCGGAGCTGCGGGCGAGGCGGAGGCGCAAGGTGGGGAGGATGGTGGTGTCGCCGACGCGGCGCAGGAGGGTCTTGTATTCGCGGAGGACGAGGGCGTCGTCCGGGGTGATCTCGACGGCGGCCTCGTAGCTGCCGCGGGCGGCGTCGAGGTCACCTGTCCCGAGGTACAGGCGACCGAGCTGGACCAGGAGGGCGGCCTTGATCGGGCCGCTGGCGTGTTGCAGCTGATCCTCGAGGAGGCGGATGAGGTTCGGGAGATCGTGGTTGGCGACCAGGAGCCGGCGCGAGCGCTCGAAGGCGAGGCCGTGGTCGGGCTGGACGGAGAGGGCGGCGCGGTAGTGCTGGAGGGCCCGGTCTTCGTTGAAGAGGCGGTAGTTGTCGTCCTGGCGGGCGAGGGCCTCGGCGATGAGGCCGAGGCGGTAATGGAAGTCGGCGAGCAGCGACGGGCTGTGCGGGGGATCCTGGGCGCGCAGCAGATCGTAGGCGTCGCGGATCTTGCCGGTGGCCGAGAGCAGCTGCAGGAGGATCTCGCGGGCCGGGACCAGGTCGGGGTTTTGTCGGTAGGCGCGCCAGAGGTACTCGATGGCGCGCTCCATGTCGCCGAGCTCCTCGAAGCAGATCCGTCCGGCCTTGAGGGCGAGCACTGCGGGGTCGCTGGTGGCGTCGACCTCGGGCTCGTGCAGGCGCAGCAGGCCCTCGAGGTCGCCGTTGTCGCGGTAGAGGCGGGCGAGGGCTCGCAGCGCCGGGGTGTAGCCGGGGCTCAGCTTCAGCGCGCGCTCGTAGGCTTCACGGGCCGCGGTGCGCTGCTTGAGGCGGGTCTCGTGGGCCTCGCCGAGCTCGACCAGGACGGCGGTGCGGGCGATGTCGAGGAGCTGCTCCATCCGCTGGGCGGGGTTGTCCAGGAGCGTGAGCTCCTTCTGCTGGACATGGACCATCTTCTCC
>JBGAUO010000230.1:0-4172 GCA_044228605.1 Nannocystis sp.
GGATCGAGCGCCCGCAGCCGCTCCTCGGCCACCACCAGCCCCGGCTCGAGCAACCCACCGATCAGCTCGCGCAGCCGCGGAAACGGCCCGCGCAGCTCGCCCGCCGGCAGCCACACCCCGGGCGCCGCCGTCTCGAGCATGTCGAGCAGCGCCCGGCGCTGCTTGCTGCGCCCGACGATCTCCTGGATCTTCGCCTCCCCCCCCGCGTCGCCCCGCAGATAGTCGGTGCGCCGATAGTGCGTCTCGACCCGCGCCGCCTCATCCGCACCGTCATCCCAGCGGACCGTGCACAACTCGCGCGCCGCAAGCTCACCCAGGATCCGCAACACACCGTTGATCCGCGGCTTGAGCGAGGTCAAGCGCTCGACCGCCAGCTCCTGCCGCGGCGCCGTCGCCAACGCCGCGAGCACCCGCTGCTCGGCCACCGAGGGCACATACGGCCCGCCCCCTTGCGGGGTCAGCACGAAGTCCCGCGAGGACGCCAGCGCCGCCTCCCCCGCCCGCGTCAAGCTGGCCTTTCGGACATCCGCTCCCGTCAGCAAACCCGGCAGCGCCAGCCGGTACACCTCGCCCACCGGCGCGACATAGTAGTCCTGCACCCACTCGCACAGCCGCAACAACCCCGGCGTCAGCGACGGCGCCCCAGGCGGGTCCAGCGTCTCCTCGACCCGCCGCAGCCTGCCCGCAGTTGGCTCGCCCACTACATCGCGCACGACACCGACCAGCCCGCGCGCCCCGAACGGCACCAACACCCGCGTCCCCGGCTCCGGCGCGCTCGCCCACTCCGCCGGCACCGAGTACGTGAACGCACGGTCCAGCCCCACCGGCAACGCCACCGAGACCAGCCGCTCGCTCACTCGTCGCCTCGCCGCAGCTCGCTCGCCGACCGGTGCAGCGACCGCCACAACCGGTGCCGCGCCAACATTCGATCGAACACTCCGACAGCCAACAACAACCCGCCGACGCCAAACAACAGCCGCTGCGTCCACGCCCACCACAGCGCCAGCAGCCCCGCCTCACTCGCGTCGACCGCCCGCGCCGCCCCGGCGCACACGCTCGCCAGCAACAGCACCACCACGACCGGCACCAACACGGCCAACGCCCCGCGCAACCCACTCCGCTGTGAACCCACTCCGAGTCCCCGCGCCGCCGCTGTATCGACCCAACCCAGCCGACCACCGAGCGCCGCAAGCATCACCACCACCAGCGCCACGACCCCGAAGCCCTGCAACACACCACCCCCAATCACATCGACCCCCACGCCCGCAACGCTCGCCTCCCACTGCGCCCGCAATCCTCGCAACAGCCCCGGCCCGAGCCAGCGCAGGCCACCCGCGAGTCCGAGGCACAGCACGCCCGGCAACAGCCACGGCGACCCCGGCCGCAGCCCGGCGCGATGCGCCCGCGCCAGGCGCCGTGGATCGGGGGCGATGCTGCCGTCGTCAGCCAAGACAGCGAGATGTAGCGCGAGCGCGCCCCCCGGCCAAGAGATCTTCCGCCCGCAAAAACACAACGAGCCGACCCCTCCCGGGGCCGGCTCGCCACGCGACACTGCAACGGCTCAGTTGGCCGGCGGGGCCGCGATCACCTGCACACGGAAGCCGACCAGACAGCGTGCCCCACCCGCGCCACCCTTGTAGCTCGGCACGACCTCCAGCTTGTCGGTCGCTTCCAGCGCCCGGAACAGCAAGCTGATGTTCGCCTCGCTCAGGTTCTTGCCGTTACAGGCCGTCCCGCCCCACTGGTACTTGCGAGCCACCGAGCCCTCGTTGACGATCAAATTGCCGCGCTCGGCGCTGTAGTCGTCGGCGTAAGTCTCGTTGACCGTCACCGACGCCACGGTGCCCTTCAATCCATCCGCGTCCGCATACGCGACCGCCGGCACCAACACAACGGCCGCAAGCGCGGCCCCCTTCATGACTCGTGAACGAAGCGACATTGTGGTTCCTCTCGCGGCTTGCTCGTTGAAAGCGGGGGTCAAAGACCGCGAGCTGCAGTCTCCTATTCATGCCGTCGCCACGCAATCCTCGTCGCCAGGGCGCTTCCGCCCCGTGCCGACGCAGTTCTGCACCCAGACGGGACTCCCCTCACGGCGCGCCCGGCCGCTTCCTACCGCCCCTGTGCGCCGCGACCTGTCCAATCGGACATCCCACCTGGTAGTCGCATCGACCGGTTGACATGTCCCAAAGGACATCAACGATCGACCTGCTGCAACATGTCCTTTCAGACATCATCGTCGCCTACCACGGGTCCCCGTGCATCTGACAACACAACTCTTGGCCCGGCTCCTGCGACGCCGCGGTTGACGGGCCGAGAAGCGGCTTTACCCTCCATCGATGCCCGCCGGACCTGTACCGGCGGCGCGAGATGAGGCCGTAACAGCCCCTGCAGGCGCGACGCCGCCGGGCGCGAGGAACACCATGACGCACCCAGAACTGCCCACGTCCCCATTCCCGCTGCTGCCGCTGCGCAACGGCGTCCTCTTTCCCGGCACGGTCATCACCGTGCCCGTCGGCCGCGCCCGCTCGATCGCCCTGGTCGAGTCGCTCGAGCCCGGCAAGTCGATCCTCGGCATCGCCGTCCAGCGCGACGCCCGCGTCGTCGACCCGGAGCTCTCCGACCTGCAGGCGATCGGCACCTACGCCCGCGTCCGCCAGGTGCGCCGCACCAGCGACCGCAACTACCAGGTCGTGCTCGAGGGCATCGGCCGCTTCCAGCTCGGCAACCTGCTCCACTCCAAGCCCTACTGGATGGTCGAGGGCGAGGCCCTGCCCGACCTCGTGAACGACCCCGCCGAGGCCCGTGCCCTCGCCGAGGCGCTCAGCACCCAGGTCCGCGAGCAACTGCAAGAGGTCGCCCCCGAGGTCGTCGCCAACTTCGGCCAGTGGATCGAGATGCTCGGCCGCGCCGACGACCCCGGCCTGCTCGCCGACAGAGTCGCCGCCGCCCTCGGCCTCGACACCGAGAAGGAGGTCCAGGTCCTCCTCTCCCGCGAAGCCAGCGAGCGCCTGCGCCTGGTGACCCGCCTCCTCGTCGAGGCCCGGACCATGGCCGAGCTGCGCAAGAAGATCGACACCGAGGTGCGCAAGGGCCTCAGCTCCGGCCAGCGCGAGGTGCTCCTGCGCCAGCAGCTGCGTGCGATCCAGAAGGAACTCGGCGAGGAGCCGCGCAGCGACGAGCTCGCCACCCTGCGCGAGCGCCTCGACAAGGCCGAACTCCCGGAGGAGACCCGCAGCGTCGCCGACCGCGAGCTGCGCCGCATCGAGGGCATGAACAGCGCCCAGGCCGAATACAACGTGATCCGCACCTACCTCGAGTGGATCGCCGACCTGCCGTGGAGCGTCCGCGCAGAGGCAGAGATCGATCTCAACGCCGTCGCCAAGAAACTCGACGACGACCACTTCGGCCTCGACGAGGTGAAGAAGCGGATCCTCGAACACATGGCCGTGCTCAAGGTCTCGGGCAACAACAGCCGCGCCACGATCCTCTGCCTCGCCGGCCCGCCCGGGGTCGGCAAGACCTCCCTCGGGCAGTCGATCGCCGACGCCACCGGCCGTCCCTTCGTGCGCATCGCTCTCGGCGGCGTGCGCGACGAGGCCGAAGTCCGCGGCCACCGCCGCACCTACGTCGGTGCCCTCCCCGGCCGCATCATCCACGCCATGAAGAAGGCCGGCAAGAAGAACGCCGTGGTCCTGCTCGACGAGATCGACAAGCTCGGCCAGGGCTGGATGGGCTCGCCCGAGGCTGCCCTGCTCGAGGTCCTCGACCCCGAACAGAACAAGACCTTCACCGACCACTACATGGAGCTGCCCTTCGACCTCTCCGAGGTCACCTTCATCGTCACCGCCAACAGCCTGGAGACGCTGTCGGCCCCGCTGCGCGACCGCCTCGAGATCATCGAGGTCTCCGGCTACACCGCCGAGGAAAAGCTGCATATCGGCAAGCAGCACCTCCTCCCCAAGCAGCTCAAGGCCCACGCGATCGCCGAGGGCACGCTGAGCGTCAGCGACGACGCCCTGCGCGCGATCATCCGCGACTACACCCGCGAGGCCGGCGTCCGCCAGCTCACCCGCGAGCTGACCAAGCTGTGCCGCGCGCTCACCCTCGAGTTCGCCCGCAGCAGCGACGAGAAGCCCGCCCGCATCGCCATCGAGGCCGCGGACCTGCACAAG
>JBGAUO010000231.1:0-4064 GCA_044228605.1 Nannocystis sp.
TGATGCGGATGGGCGTCGGCGTCACCGCGCGGCGCAACGGCGAGACCGTCACGAACCACCACTCCGTCGCCGGCCGGCAGGGCCCCGGGTACGTCGACGACGAGCTCCTGCGCAAGATCGTCGACGAGGCCGTCGCCCGCACGCTCGGCTGGACCACCCCGCCGCACTGGCGCACCCCCGCGGTCGACGACCCGGCCCTGTTCGCCGCCCAGCTGCGCCTCCACACCAGCATCGAGGCCGGCGCCGCGATCGACGTCGCCGCCGCGACCCACGAGGTGGTCCGCCTGGCCCTGCGCGAGCACGGCGACCGCCGCCCGCACGCCGGCCACAGCGTGCGGCGCGAGCTGGCGGCCGTGCAGGCCCACCTGCAGGCCCACCTCGCCGACCCCGTCAGCCTCGACGAGCTCGCCGCGATCGACGGCATCAGCAAGTACCACCTCGCGCGCATGTTCAGCCACGCCTTCGGGGTCCCGCCGCACGCCTACCAGATCCTCCTGCGGGTGAACGCCGCGCGGGCCCTGCTCGACGCCGGCGCCCCGATCGCCGAGGCCTCCGCGCGCGTCGGCTTCGCCGACCAGGCCCACCTCACCCGCCACTTCAAGAAGGCTTTTTCGGTGACGCCGGGCCAGTACCTGCACGACCTCGAGCGCCCGTAACAACAGCGAGGTCGGCGCGCAAACTCGCCGCAAGAACGTTCAATGCGGCCGCCCGGGTCGTCCCCATGTTCGCGGCCATGCTCATCCGACGCTCCCACGAACGCGGCCACGCCCAGCACGGCTGGCTCGACTCGCACCACACCTTCTCGTTCGCGGATTATTACGACCCGCGGCACATGGGCTTTGGCGCCCTGCGCGTGATCAACGAGGACCGCGTCGCCGCTGGCGAGGGCTTCCCGACCCACGGCCACCGCGACATGGAGATCCTCTCGTACGTGCTGGCCGGCGGGCTCGAGCACCGCGACAGCATGGGCAACGGCTCGGTGCTGCGGCCCGGCCACGTGCAGCGCATGTCGGCCGGCACCGGCGTGCGCCACAGCGAGTTCAACGCCTCGCAGACCGAGCCCGTGCACTTCCTGCAGATCTGGATCGAGCCGGCCTCGCGCGGCAGCAAGCCCGGCTACGAGGAGCGCATCTACAGCGACGCCGAGCGCCAGGACACGCTGCGCCTGATCGCCTCCCGCGACGGCCGCGACGGCTCGGTCCAGGTCCACCAGGACCTCGACCTGTTCGCCACCCTGCTCGCCCCCGGCGCGCAGGTCCAGCACACGCTGGCCCACGGCCGACGCGCGTGGGTCCACGTCGCCCGCGGCGAGGTCACCCTCAACGGCGAGCGCCTCGCCGCCGGCGACGCGGCGGCGATCACCGAGGCCGGCCCGCTCACGTTGACCGGCGCAGCCGCCAGCGAGGTGCTGGTGTTCGACCTCGCGTGATCGTTCACAGGACCAGGCGAGTCACCGCTGGGCGATCGAGAGCCCGGCCGAACGGCGCCTGCGCTCAGTATGGGCCTTTGCGGTGACGACTTTGGTGGAAGACACGGCCGCATCATGCGGCGTGCATTCCTGGTTCGCCCTGCCCGTGATCGTCACCGCGCTGACCGGCTGCTCGCCGAGTGAAGGCTCGCGGGCTCCGCTCCCCCCGCGCTCGCGGCTACCCACCGGGCCCGAAATGGGGTCTCATGACCGTGTGCTCCCCGACGATTCGAGTGCGCGCCTGCTCCAACCGCTCTGGGAGGGCATCCTCCGGACGCTGGGTCTCGAGACCGTCGGTCATCCGCTGTTCTTCGTGCTGGCGATCCTCAGCACCGTGCTCGTGGCCGGGATCGGGTTCTCGGTCGTCGACGTGTTCGTCACCAGGAAGCTGCCGTTCACGGCCGCCGCGAGGTATCTGCTGATCACGCTGCCCGGGTACCTGGCGGTCTTCATGCTCCTCGTGTGGCTCCCGGCGCCCTACCTCGTCGAGGTCCCCCGGACCGCCCCGACGGTGCTTGAGCTCGTCGGCGGCGTGGCGATCTTGCTCGTCGTCGGCGACCTGCTCTCCTATTGGTGGCATCGCCTCGAGCACGCGAGCACCCTGGTCTGGCGGCACGTCCACTATATGCACCACGCGGTCCGCCGCCCGCTCACGGTCTGGAGCGGCTTCTACGTCCACCCCGTCGAGTCTTTCTGCGTGTTCCTGACCTTTTATATCGTCCCCTTCGCGCTCGGCGTGCACCCGCTCATCTTCGCCGCCTATGCGATGATCAACACCTTCATCACGATGGTCACGCACTGCGGATACGACCTCCCGCTCTATCCAAACTCCGTATTGGCGTCGGCCCCGATGCACGAGCACCACCACGGCGGCGGGAAGCCGCACAATTTCTCGGTGCTGCTAAACCTCAGCGACCGGCTCTTCGGGACCTTCAAGCCCTTTTAGAGCCGACCATGCGCGCGCGCTGACGCGGCCCGGTCGGGCGGATCCGCCACCTTGCTGATCCGCGGACGATCGCCGATGATGGGTTCATGGGTTGTTTTGCGGCGAAGAGGATCGTCTGCGGGCTGCTGCTTTGCGCCTGTGATCCGTCGACCAGCGGCGCGGGGGGCATCCTCGCGGGCATGGCGGAGCTCGCCGGCGCGGTCGCCTGCCCCGAGCTCACCGGCAGAGACAGCGCGCTGCGGGCCAGCTTCTCGCCGGACGCCAAGACCAACCTGCAGGTCGGGTCCTTCGTCCAGGCCACGCGCCAGCTGGTCACGGCGGCGCACAGGATGGAGCTGATGATCGGCCAGACCTGCCGGGCGATCGGCGGGGACCTCGGGATCGACGCGGCGGAGATGGAGGCGCGCGACGACGCGGGACCGACCCAGGCGGCGTGCGCTGCGGTGCGGGCCCGTATCGACGCGGTGCTTGCGGCCGGGGTGCGCTTCTCGGTCGCGTTCACCCCGCCGGTCTGCGAGGTGGACGCGAAACGGGAGGCGAGCTGCGACGCCCGCTGCAAGGTCGCCGGCGGTGGCGGAGGTGCGGACGCGGACTGCCGCGGGAGCTGCAAGGCGGGCGTCATGCTGGCGGCGCACTGCAGCAAGCCGAAGCTGGCGCTGACGGTCGAGAGCGAGGCGCAGGACGTGCTGACGCTGGCGGCATCGCTGCAGCGGCGCTTGCCGGCGCTGATCGTGGCGGAGGTCAAGCTGGCGACCCGGGCCGCCGTGGCGCTCGAGCAGATCGCCACGATCGGCGCCTCCCTCGAAGGCAAACTCGACGACGCCAGCGCCCACGCCAAGGCGTGTGTCGCGGCGGCCTCGGTGGCCACCGCGACGGCGGGGCTGCGCATCGGCGTCAGCGTCAAGGCGGGCGCGTCGGTGCGCGCGGGCGCGGGCGTCGAGCTCGGCGGCTGAGCCCTGCAGGGCGGTTCAGAACCTCGCCATGAGCGAGGCCCCGACCGAGCTCGGCCCCCCCGTCGGCGAGAACGCCAGCGGCTCCTTGCGCACGCCCCGATCACGCCGGGCCAGCCCGAGCGCGTGGCGTGTGCGGATCAGGTGCCCGATCGATCGCACCAGCATACCGGCGCCAAAGCCCAGGAAGAACGCCGCCGTCGTGTGCCCGGCCGTGCTGCGGTGCAGCTCCGCCCGCAGATCGGGATCCGACCATGGCACCTCGCGATCGGCGTTGTTGTACGTCCGGGCCGTCAGCGCGACCCCCACCGAACCCGCGATCACGCCGACCAACCCGACGCTCGCCTGGGAGATCCACACCGCCTGCCGGACCCGCCGCTTCGGCGACCACAGGGCCAGGTGGGCCGCCGCGAGCCCCAGGCTCGCACCCAGCATCCCCGCCCCGCCGCCGCGCAAGGACACCCCGCGTGACATCAGGTCCTGGCACGGAAAGCCCGCCTGGTCGCACTGCGCATCGCTGCGTCGCAGCACCCGCTTCACCTCGACCTGACCCCCCGCCAACATGCCGATGCCCGCGATGAACAGCAGCCCCGGCGAGACCAGCCGCCGCGCGTCCAGCGTGGTGTCACGGGGCTCCGGGCGCAGCGGCACCAACACAGCTGCTCCCGCCGTCACCGTGATCTCCTGGCGGCCCTCCAGG
>JBGAUO010000232.1:0-3885 GCA_044228605.1 Nannocystis sp.
CGCCACCTTCGCCGCTATCATCGGCGCCCTGTGAGCCGCATGCCGCCCTTCGTCCGTCCGTTCGCGCTGCTCGCCGCGTGCCTCGCCGCGCCCGCATGCAGCGACGAGCCCGACCCCACCGGCCTCCCGGAGCCGCTCGCGCGTCACACCGTCGCCGCCGCCGCGCCGCCCCCCGCAGCGCCCGCGGCCCTGCCCGCGCGCATCGAGACCTGCGATCAACTCGCCACCGCCGCCGCCGTGCACCCGCCCGACGCCGCCCTCCTCCTCGATCTCTGCCCGACCACCGCCACCACCCCGGCGATCCTCCGCCACGCCCTGCTCATGGCCGACTCCCCGGCCGCCGCCGCTGCCCTCGTGCCGCGCCTCGCCGCCGCCCCCGACCTCGCCGGCATCGCCCGCCTGGTCGCCCTCGACCGCTCGCCCCTCCCCGCCCCGATCGACCTCCCCGACCCCGTCGCCGCCACCGTCAGCCCCGTCACCGACTCCGTGCTCGCCGCCGTGCAGCGGGCGATCGTCCAGCAGACCGAGAGCGGCCTGAGCCAGGATCAACGCACCCGCGCCACCGCCTACCTCGCCCGTGTCCACCACGAGGCCCTCCTGCAGCTCGGCCTGCACCACTTCGGCCCCGACAAGCCCGGCCTCGCCGAACCGCTCCCCCCACTCGCGCGCCTCCTCACCGGTCGCTTCCTCCACTTCGGCCGCGAGCTGTGCCGCATGTACTGGCAGCGCCGCGTCGCCGGCCTCGAGACCCTGTTCGCCAGCACCGAGGCCCAACTCCTGCGCACCGTCCTCGCCCTCGAGCGCAGCCCCCACCTCGCCGACGACGCCCTCCTCGCCGTCGAACACCAGCGCACCCGCAGGCCCCTGCAAGGCAGCGGCGTCGGCGAACGCCTCACCCGCGCCGGCGGCGACGATCCGGCCCGCCTGCTCCCCCTCCTCCACGAGTTCGACCGCCTCTTCGATCACCGCTTCGTCGAGCTCGCGTTCCAGCGCGCCCTCTTCCTCGCCGGCGAGCTGCCAAACCCCTACGGCGTGGCCCCGGTCGCCGAGCTCCTGCGCGCCCAGCTGGCCGACCGCGACCTCCCCGAGTACAGCGACCTGCTCGAGCGCCGCATCGACGAGACCCGCGCCCTCAGCCCGCCCCCGCCCGAGCACGCCAGCCGCCCGCTGCCCGCGCGTGTCCCCCTCACCTGGCCCGAAGACCAGGCGGTCGCCGAGCTCGCAGCCACCTGGCTCAGCACCGCCACCACCAGCCAGGGCCTCACCCGCAAGCACGCCCTCGGCCGCGCCACCTTGCTGCTGCGCGAGCGCCCCGACGCCGCCCGCGCCCTGCTCCGCCGCGAGCTCGACGCCGGCCCCGCCCGCGATCCCCTGCGTGTCGGCCTCCTCCTCGACCTGCTCGCCCGCCTCGGCGACGAGAGCCTCCCCGACCTCCGCCTCCGGGTCGCCGCCGCGACCGCCGACAGCGACGACAACATCCGCCGCAGCTTCGCCCTCGCCGCCCGCGACGGCCGCCTCCTGCCCCGCTGAGCGCCCCGAGGACCTGCCTCTCGGGACATGTCCTTGCAGCCAGGCCCCAGCCTCGCGGTCTACGGCCCGACGCAGGCCCGCCGCTCGTAGACCGCGATCTCCCCCCCCGGCGCCGCCAGCATCCCCGTCTCACCGCGACGCAGCCGCAGCCGCTGCGCGGTCTCCTGGCCGTCCCTGCCGTCGCGCACGCGCACCAACACCCGTCCCCCGCGCCCACGTGCGCTCTCCGCACACTCCCCGGGCACGAGCGCGGCGCCGCCGATCTTCACCACCTGCGGAGCATCCGGCCCGGCCAGCACACACACCCGCGGCGGCCCCTCCGGGGCGCAGGCACTCGCCCCCGTTCGTCGCCACTCGTGCGTCCCGCACCCTCCCACCAGCAGCACCAGCCCCGCGAGGATGTGGCAGATTGCCGGCGCATGGCTCGCGCTCGCACCCGGCCCAAGGCGCCATCGCCGCTGTCCGCGGCGCTGTGGGAGCTCGTCCGGCGCCACGTCGGCGATGACACGATCCGCCTCATGCAGGTCCGCGACCTCTGGCCCCGTATCGCCGGCGCCGGCGCGGCCGCCCTCGAGGCGCACAGCTGGCCGGTCAGCATCAGCGGCGAGCTCCTGACCTTGCACGTTCATGACAGCCAGTGGCTACACGAACTGACCTATCTGCGCCAGGATCTCCTGCGTCGCCTCGGCGAGCTCGCGCCCGACCTGCGCCTGCGCAGCCTGCGTCTGCGGCTCGGTGAGGTCCCGCCGCTGGCCACCCGCCGGCCGCCGGAGACCCCGCTGCCGCCCCCGCTGCCGCCCCCCCACTTCTCGCCCGAGCCCGACGCCGCGACCCGCCAGGCCCTCGACGCCGTCGTCGATCCCGAGCTCAAGCAGCTGATCGCCGGCGCGCGCATCATGCTCGGTCGCGGTCGCAGCTGATCCTGCGACAGCGCCGAGCCGAGTCGTCCGACCTGGCGTATGGCTTCGTCATCGACGCGCCCCGCTCGCTTGCACGCCATGCTCGCTGAACTCGCCAACGCCCTTGCCTCGTCACGCACTCGCTCATCGAGCCATGGCACACTCGCAGCGGGCGAGACGTACACCACGCCCTGCGCGTATCTCGATGACACCGGACCCCGCGCACGGGGCCCTCGGAAGCGCTCGTCCGTGGCGTACCACCTCGCCCACAAACCCCAGGAGCATAACCATCCATGACCCTTCGTATCTTGACCTCTGTCGCCCTCGTCAGCCTCCTCTCCGCTTGCCCCGGCGACAGCGACGATTCCACCACCAGCACCACCGGCAGCCCCACCGGCGCCACCGAGACCGCCAGCACCACCGGCACCCCGACCACCAGCACCACCACGAGCGGTGAGACCACCGGCACCACCACCGACAACCCGACCGGCAGCACCACCGGCACCGCCGACAGCGAGCTGTGCACCAACTTCGGCGGCCAGGCCGGCGTCGAGGCCGTGATCGGCAGCTTCATCGGCAAGGTCCTCGTCAACGACAAGATCAACGCCTACTTCCTCAGCAGCGACGTCGACGGCGCCAACCTCGGCACCTGCCTCGCCACCCAGGTCGGCTCGGCGATCGGCTGCGCCGGCGTCATCTACGAGTGCGGGGACATGAAGAGCGTCCACGCCGGCATGGGCATCTCGACCCAGGACTTCAACGACCTCGCCGCCGACTTCGTCGCCGCCATGAACGAGGTCCCGACCCTCACCGATACCGACAAGGCCACCGTCGGCGCCGCCCTCGGCAGCATGGCCGGCGACATCGTCGAGGACCCCGACAACAACGTCTCGATCTACCAGCGTGTCGGCCGCAAGCCCGCCATCATCAAGCTGATCGGCGACCCCAAGGCGGCCGAGAGCTTCGTCGGCCTGGTCGCCGCCGACGCCACCATCAACACCTTCTTCAGCGCCACCGACTTCGCCCGCCTCAACACCTGCCTGGTCCGCCAGGTCACCGGCGCCACCGCTGGCGGCTCCGCCCTCGGCCCGATCTACGGCAAGGAGGTCGACGCCCCCCCTCCCGTCGATCCAGGCGTCGGCGCCGGCAACCCCTGCCTCGACATGATCACCTCGCACAAGGACCTCAAGGACGACAAGATGATGGGCATCGAGTTCGCCGACTTCGGCGCCCTCGTCGGTCACCTCGTCACCGCGATGACCACCGCCGGTGTCACGATGGACGACCAGAACGCGATCGCCGGCGTCCTCGGGCCGCTGTGCCCCGACATCGTCACCGTCGACCCCGAGAACTGCCCGTAGGCGGTCCCCCTGCGCGCCGCCGTCGCCTCGTTAGACGGCGGCGCGTACCGTTTACCGCCACAATCGCTATCTTATCGCCCCGCCATGCCCTCATA
>JBGAUO010000233.1:0-3650 GCA_044228605.1 Nannocystis sp.
GGAGGGATAGGCTGGGATGTCCGAAGGGACAGGCTGGGATGTCCGGAGGGACAGGCTGGGATGTCCGGAGGGACAGGCTGGGATGTCCGAAGGGACAGGCTGGGATGTCCGGAGGGACAGGCTGGGATGTCCGGAGGGACAGGTTTGGGTGTCCGGAGGGACAGGTGGTCGAGCGGGTTGGAGGGTGTCCGGAGGGACAGGTGGTCGAGCGGGTTGGAGGGTGTCTGGAGGGACAGGTTTGGATGTCCGGAGGGACAGGTGGTCGAGGTGTCTGAAGGTGCGGGTTGCGGGGGCTCAGGGGGCGAGGAGGCGCTTGATCAGGCCCTCGCCGAGCATGAGGAGGCCGGTGGCGACGAGCACCCAGGCGATGACCTTGAGCAGGGTCTCGGGGGCGAGCTGGCCGGTCCGGCGGGCGCCGAGGTGGGCGCCGAGGACGGTGGTGGGGGCGACGACGGCGAAGGCGACGAGGTCGACCTGGCCCTCGAGGAAGGTGGCGACGCCGGCGGAGAGGCCGGTGAGGGTGCCGATCGCCATGTTGGTGCCGATCGCGGTGGGGGTGGGCACGCGGGCGTAGCGGATCATCGCGGGCAGGCGCAGGGAGCCGAGCAGCAGGCCCACGAGGCCGGAGATGGCGCCGAGCACGGTGCCGACGATGACCTCGGCGAGCATCGGCGGGACGCGGGGCGGGGCCGTGGGCGTGGGCGGGGGGCGGCGGATCAGCATCGAGGCGCCGGTGAGGATCAGGACGACGGCGATCGCGAGCTTGAGGAGGCGGGCGTCGGCGAGGTGGGCGTAGCGGGCGGTGAGAAAGGCGGCGGCGGCCGAGGGGGCGCCGACGGTGAGCAGGAGCAGCGGCTGCACGCGGCCGTCGACGGCGTGGCGCAGGGTGCCGACGAGGGTGCCGGCGGTGGAGATCGCCAGGCTGGTGGCGGTGCCGACGGCGGGGCCGCCGAGGGCGTAGGTGAGGAGGGCGACGCGGAGTTGGCCGAGCACGAGGCCGACGGTCGCGCCGATGTAGCTAAGCAGCAGCGAGACGAGGGCGATGAGGGCCAGGAGGTACGGGTCGGCGGTCACGCTGGGCTCGCGCGGGCGGGCGCGGGCGGGACACTAACACGCGCGGCTGCGGCTCCTCGTGGCGTCCTTGACACCGGGGCGGGCCGGGCGGCATCGTCGCGCTGCCGATGGCAGAGCTCGCAGCGACACCGGGCGAGGGGCTCGGCCGCCTGGTGGTGGTGAACTGGGCGCCGGAGGCGATCGGCCTGGTGCGGGCGCTGCAGGGGCTGGGGGCCGGGTCGCTGACGTTGATCGGGACGCACACGGTGGAGGCGGCGGACGCGGTGCTGGCCGGGGCGCGGGAGCGCGGGCCGGTGGGTTATTTGTCGGCGTCGGTGGAGGCGGGCGTGGAGGTGTTCGCGGAGTACCTCGGGCGCGTGGCCGAGGTGGCGTCGGCGAGCTCGGCGATCGTGCTGCCGCACCGCGGGCGCGGGGAGACGGACGCGTTCTCGCGGCTGACCTGCACGGCGATCCACCGGGCGTGTCGCGGGGCGCCGCCGCGGATCGTGGTGGCGGTCGAGGACCCGGAGGCGACCCACGAGTTCGCGGGGCTCGGGGTGACGACGATCTTCTACCCGGGGTTCTTGCGCGCGGCCCTGCTGGCGCACGCGTGCATCGACCTCGGGGTGCTTCGCTTCATGCTGGCGCTGCTGCGCGGCGGGCTGCGGGTGCAGAGCTGGCCGGTGCCGGCCGCGTTGCAGGGGCAGAGCTTCCGCGACGCGTGCCTCGCCGTCGAGGCCGACGCCGAGGGCCGGCCGGTGACGCTGCTCGGGCTGTTCGACGCGGACCGGACGATGGTGGTCAACCCCGGGCCGGGGCGCTCGCTGGCGGGCGCGACCGGGCTCCTGGTGCTGACGGGGCAGGACACATGAGGCGGACCACGACATGGCTTTCACGACATGTCTTCACGGACAGGTTGCGAGGCGCTTGCGCGGCGGCGCTGGTGTTGACGGTGAGCGGGGCGGCGTGGGCGGGCGCGCCGGTGCGGTTCGGGACGGGCAGCAAGGGGGGGGACTACGACCGTCTGGGTGCGGCGCTGACGGCCGATCTGGCGGCGCAGGGCGCCGAGTTGGCGCTGGCGACGGAGACGACGAAGGGGTCGTGTGAGAACATCCGGCGGCTGCTCGAGGGCACGCTGGACTTCGCGCTGGTGCAGTACGACGTGGCGGCGGAGGCGTACCGCGCGGGTCAGGCGCAGGGGCCCGAGGGCGATCCGCAGCTGGGCGGGTGGATGTGCAAGATCTCGCCGCAGGTGGCCCGGGGGGCGGAGCTGCGGCTGATCTCGGCGGTCAGCGACAGCGCGGTGCACATGCTGGTGCGGCGACCGGTGCGTCTGGCCGACCTCGACCAGATCCACGACGATCCGATCTTCATCGGCAAGGACGGTTCGGGGAGCTTCGAGACGGCGCGGGTGATCCTCGGGGCGAGCGGGCACCCGCTCGAGCACCTGCAGCTGTTCACGGGCAGCGCCGACGAGGCGCTGGAGGCGATGGGCAAGCGCGAGCTGCTGATGATGATGCGCACCACCGGCCGCGGTCACGCCGACGTGCAGGACGTGCTCGACTCGGGGCTGGCGGCGCTCAACCCCCTGCCAGAGGACGTGATCAACCGGCTGATCGATGGCTACCCGTACTACCGGGTCTGTCCGATCGAGCCGAAGCACTACCGCGGGGGGCTCGAGTACAGCCTGCCGACCGTGTGCGTGAGCGCGGTGCTGTTGACGGCGATGCCGCGGGCGAAGGTCGGGGAGGCGCGGGCCGAGGCGGCCCAGGACGTCGCGGTGGGGCAGCTGCTCGACGCGCTCGGGCGGGTGGCCGCGGACCCGCAGCAGCGCGCGCTGGGGCTCGAGCTGCGCTTCCGGGACTTCGCCGAGAAGGAGCCGATCTCGCTGCACCACGCGGCGGCGCAGCGCGAGCAGCGGGCCCAGTGGACCGGGGCGGCGGAGGCGGCGGTGGGGCTGTTCGGGCTCGGGCTGCTGCTGTGGTATCTGCGGCGGACGCTGCGGCGACGCGGCATCGCCACGGGCTTCGGCTTCGAGGGTCAGCTGTCGAACCCGCTGGTGCCCTTCGCGGCCTTCGTGCTGGTGGTGGTGTGTTCGACCTACGTGGTGTGGTGGCTCGAGCACGACTCGAACACGCGGCTGCGGACGCTGAACGACTCGTTCTGGGAGATGAACACGTTTGCCACCGGGAACTTCAGCGCGGAGGCGCTGAAGACCTCGGGGGCGCGGCTGATCGGCGCGGGGGCGACGATCCTCGGGCTCGGGCTGCTGGCGTGGTTCACGGCGGCGCTGACCAACATCTTCGCCCAGGACCAGACGCGGCTGTGGAGGCGCACGCACGAGCACCTGGTGGTGCTCAACTTCCGCGAGGACATGCTGCCGCTGATCCGCCTGCTGCGCAGCCCGGGGCCGACGCGGCTGCGCTCGCTGCACGTGGTGGTGCCCGACGCGCTGCCGAAGCGGGTGCGCCTGCAGCTCGGCAAGATCAAGGCGCTGACGATCCACTACGACAACCCCGAGGCGCCGGAGAACCTCGGCGTGCTGCGGCTGCCGCGGGCGTCGCGGGTGATCGTGCTGGGCGGCGGGAGCAGCGGGC
>JBGAUO010000234.1:0-3602 GCA_044228605.1 Nannocystis sp.
GGCGGCGCCGAGTTGTTTGCAGGCGCGGGCGAGCTCGATGGCGTGGCGGGTGTTGTTGCTGGCGGCGCCGGCGAGCACCGGGACGCGGCCGGCGGTGGCCTGGACGGTGAGTTCGACGACGCGGAGGTGTTCGCTGGTGGAGAGGGTGGAGGCCTCGCCGGTGGTGCCGCAGGGGACCAGGCCATGGATGCCGGCGGCGATCTGCTGCTCGACGAGGCGGGAGATCGCGGGCTCGTCGAGGCGGTCGTGGTGCAGGGGGGTGACGAGGGCGGTGTAGGCTCCGCGGAACATGGGCGGCGGCGACCTTACCACGAGAGCGGCTCGTGCACGGCGACCGGGCGCAGGCGGGCGCCGTCCCAGCGGGCCAGGCACAGGGTCGCGGTCGCGGGCCCCCGCGCCTCGCCCGGGAACACGAAGGCGTGCTCGCCGGCGGGGCTGGGGCAGGCGACCGAGGTGACATAAAGGGTGGTGCCCGCCGCGGAGCTCGGGCGGAACACGGCGACGACGAGGTGGAGGTCGGGCAGCTCGGGGGCGTCGTGCCAGCGGACGGCGAGGCCGCGGCCGGGGCGGTAGCCGGCGTAGAGGCGGGTGCGCGAGCGGGCCTGCAGGCGGGCCACCAGGGCCAGGGCGTGGCCGTGGTCGGGGTCGGCCTGGAGCACGCGTGCGAGCATGCGGCGGGCCTGCTCGAGGTGGTCCTGCTGGATGTACACCTGCGCGAGCGTGGCGCTGACGAGCGCGGGTGCGGATGGCTTTTGGGTCATGTCGCGAAGGACAGGTTGCGAGTGAAGGATGCGAACGCGGCGGGGTCGAGGGCGGGGCGGACCGCGGCGAGGTCGCGGTCGATCTGTGCGCGGAGGGACGTGGCGTCGGCGAAGCGCTGCTCGTCGCGGAGGCGGGCGGCGAAGGCGACCTCGACGCTGCGGCCGTAGAGGTCGTCGCCGAGGTGCTGGTCCAGGGCGTGGACCTCGAGCACGAGCGGGGCGTCGGGGTCGGCCACGAAGGTTGGGTTGCGGCCGAGGGAGATCGCCGCGGGCCAGCTGCTGTGGGGGTCGCCGGGGAGGCCGAGGGCGCCGGCGTAGATGCCGGGGCGCGGGAGCAGGGCGGCCGCGGCGTCGATGTTGGCGGTGCGTACGCCGAGCTCGCGACCGCGGCCGGCTCCGGGCACGACCACGCCCTCGACGCTGTACCAGCGGCCGAGCATCGCGGCGGCGTGGGGGAGCTCGCCGGCGAGCACGGCGGCGCGGATGCCCGAGCTGCTGAGCTTGCCGGTGCGAAGACCTGTGTGAAGGGACATGTCTCCGGGGACAGGTACGGCCTCGATCGCGGCGACGTGGATGCCGGCTGGGCGCAGCAGCTCGGCGAGCAGCTCGGCGTCGCCGCGGCGGTTGGCGCCGAAGCGGAAGTCGGCGCCGACAACCACCGCGGCGGGGCGCAGGCCGTGGATCAGGAGGCGCTGGGCGAAGCCCTCGGGGCTGGTGTCGGCGAGGGCGCGGTCGAAGCCGAGGAGGACCAGCGCGTCGACGCCGAGGCTGGCGCACACGCGGGCGCGTTGACCGGGCGACTGCAGCAGCCGAGGGGCGCGCTCGGGGGCGAGGACGCGGGCGGGGTGCGGGTCGAAGGTGACCAGTGCGACGTGGGGGGCGAGCTCGCGGGCGCGGCGGAGGAGGGCCTGGTGGCCGAGGTGCAGGCCGTCGAAGGCACCGACGCAGGCGGCGGTGCCTGGCTGGAGGGGGACGGGCTGCCGCAGGACCTGCATGGCGCGGGGGAAGCTATCACGGGGGCGGCGAGGGGCGAGGAGGCGGGCGGCAGCGGACTGGCTCACACGGTTGGCCGGGCGACGGGGGCGGTGTATGGTCGAAGGATGGTGCGTGCGGGGCTCGTGTTTGGGTTGTGTGTCGTGGCGATCGTGTCGGGTTGCGGCGAGTCGCGGCAGGCGCTGTACATGGAGGGGATGAAGGTCGAGGGCGACGCGGAGCGCGGGCCCTGCAAGCTGGTCCACGACAAGGAGATCGGCGCGGCGCTGTTGACTGGAGACCAGGTGCAGCAGTGCCTTCACATGCAATCTGAGGCGCTGGCGCTCTACGATCGGGCGGCCGCGCTGGGGCTCAAGGACGCCGACTTCGTGCAGGCGCACGAGCAGGCCCGCGGTCGGGTCCAGCGTCTCGAGGGCATGCTGAAGATGGTCCGCGAGATGGAGCGCCCGGAGTACAAGGCCCCGCTGCCGCCGTGAGCGGCGACGAGATCGGGAAGGAGGGGGGCTGGTCGGCGAGCCGCGCGTTCAAGGCCCTGCTGCCGCCGTGAGCGGCGACAAGGCCGGTCGATCAGGGCAGCGCGCCGCCTTCGATCCAGCGGACCAGCGCGACCATCTGTGGATGCGCGAGCGGCTCGTCGGGGGGCATCGGCTCGCCGAGCACGCCGTACAGGGCGGTGCCGTCGGGGTCGCGCAGCAGCGTCTGCACGAGGTAGCTCTCGGCGGGTCGTCGCGGCGCGACCATCGGGTAGCCGGTGGCCTGCAGCCCGGTCGCCAGCACGAGGTCGGCGAAGGCGCGGTCCGGGTCGCGCAGGTCGAGGCGGGCGCGCGCCAGGTCATCGCCGTCGCGGTGACAGCTGCAAGCCGGGTTGTCGCTGGCGAACACCTGGCCGGCGGCGAACAGGTCGCGCAGGGTCGGGGCTTCGGGGCCGTCCGTGTCGGTGCTGGTGTCGGTGTCGCCGTCGGTGTCGCCGTCGGTGTCCGTGTCGAGAGCCTCGGGGTCGACGGTGAACTCGAGCAGGAAGGCGGAGCCGTCGTCGTTGTGGACCCACCCGGGACCGCTGACCTCGAGCTGCTCGCCGGCCCAGCCGACGGCGGAGGGCTGGAGGCGGAGGTGGTAGAGGACGCCGGGACGCAGGAGGGACTTCGGGCGGACCGACAGCACGCTGCCGGGACACCAGGCCTCGTCGGAGTCGCCGACGCTGGCGCCGGGCGGCCGCCAGGCGAACAGCTGCAGCTCGAGCTGGGCGTCGAAGCTGACCAGACCCGAGGACAGGGTGGCGTCGAAGTCGTCGAGGGCGCGCGGGTCGACGCGGCCGGAGAAGCAGAAGTCGAGCTGGGCGTCGCGGGCGATCACCGCCCCCTGCTCGGGGACCGTGCGGGCGATCGTGAGTCGTTCGCTGATCACCGGAAAGCGCTGCGTCTCGCTGACCCGCGTGCAGGCCGAGGGAGCGATCCCCGCGAACATCGCGGCGATCGTGGCCGCGGCGATCGTGGATCTCGCCGTGCGAGGCCCTCCGGGAGCACCAGCGCGGCGGGTCGCGTGGCTGCGGCACAGCATGCCCAGCAGGGTATCAGCCAGGCGGTAGAGCGTTGCAGCTGCATTTGCACGGGCGCGCCACCGCTCTATTGCCCACTGCGGGCAGGTCTACGGCCGTGAAAGCCAGCCCTGCCGCCATTGTTGGCCGCGATCGTGCCGGCACTGGCCCACACAGCCCCGCCACGGAGCGCCGTGGACCGCCGCGAACCGCCGCGGAGCTTATCGGGGGCCTTCCGGCAGTCTTGTTGACCCCCCGCAGGCCCCCCTGGTATCGTCGCGCCGATTTCGGCAGCTTCGCTCGGGCCTCGAGGC